>CAYXWQ010000020.1:0-33406 GCA_964468865.1 uncultured Sulfuricurvum sp.
AGGTGAACGAAACCATCCTGACCAGCGCCAAAAAAGGGGAGACCCTCGATCTCGTATGCGACGGTGCCATCGTTGGGGAGCTGTGCGTGGACGAAGTGTTCCAGATCGATCCCAAAGAGCGGCTGCGCCAGATTTACGGGACCGAAGACCCCTCCCATCCCGGGGTTAGCGCCACCCACAGACGGCTCGGAAAATACGCCATATGCGGCGATTACGAGATCGATCTGGCACCGGTAAAAATGCTCCAGTCGATGATAAATGACGCCAAAAGCGGGCTCGGGGCGCACCATACGACCGCGATGTTCATGGCGGCAAATCCCCTGCACCGGGCTCATGAACGGCTGATCCGCCAGACGCTGGAGGGGACCGATCTGATCGTCATTTTCCTCCTCAAGCCCTACAACAACGCCAACCTTACCTACAACCTGCGCTACGAAGCGCTCAAATTTTTCGTCGACCACTATCTCCCCCGCGGCCGTGCCGTCATCGTGCCGCTGGAGAGCAGTTACATCTTCGCCGGGTCCAACGAGGTGATCCTAGATGCGATCGTCGCCAAAAACTACGGGTGTGACCGCCTCATGATCGGGCAGAACCATGCAGGTATCGGGATGTATTACGACCACAACGCCAACAAATCGGTCGTCGACCGGCTGGTGGGAATCGACATCGACGTGGGTATTTCGAGCGAATACGTCTACTGCAACCAGTGCAAGACGCTGGTGAGCGTCCAGACATGCCCCCACGGCCACCACCACCATATCTCATACCACTCCGAATCGATTCTGGAGCTGATGCAGCAGGGGCTTCTTCCCCCGGCCGTCCTCGTGCGCAAAGAGATTTCGTCGATGATCGTTGCATCCCTCTTCCCGAACCGTTTCAAAAATCTCGCGAAACTCTACTACGACATTATGCCCGTCAACGGGCTGCTCGAAGAGCACACCGAAAAAGATTTCTATGTCGAACTGATGCGGCTCTATCAGACAACGTCGCTCAATTAAAGAAGGGGATTTATGGATATTCGTTGGTTTTTCATTACCGTAGCCTACAGCGGCCTTTCTCCGAAAGCTCCGGGAACGGCGGGTACTCTCGCCGCTTTGCCGCTGGGAATAGCTATTTTGATCTATCTTGGGCCTCAGACCCTTTTTCTGGCCACGTTGCTGATCACGCTGATCGCGATCAAAAGCATAGACCGCTACGAAGCCCACAGCGGCATCCATGACGACAAACGGATCGTCATCGACGAACTGGCCGGAATGTGGCTGGCCCTCTCGATCGCACCGGGTACGATGTTCGCTTTCGGCGATCTGGCATCATGGGAAAACGGCCTCGCTCTGCAGATTGGTATGAGCTTTCTCTTTTTCCGCTTCTACGACATCAAAAAGCCCTCGATCATCGGCCGAATCGACCGCGAAGCCAAGGGGGGGCTTGGAGTAATGGGTGATGATATTATCGCCGGTTTTGCGGCAGGGATCTCTTCCGCCCTTGTATGGCAGATCATCCTTCAATCGGGGCTTTTCAGCTAACGACCCGATTTCTCCCCCCCTCTTTCGCGGCATAAAGCTTTTCGTCCACCCTGCGGAAGAGATCGTCCGTGTTTTCTCCCGATCGCCACTCTACCGCACCGATAGAGCAGGTCACGGACCCGACCTTTTCAAATAGATACTCCTCGATCCGTTTCCGTAGCATCTCAGCGAGCTTCGCAGCCGAGGAAAGCCCGCTTTCGGGAAGAAGGACTGCGATCTCTTCTCCTCCCCACCTGGCGACGACATCACTTTTACGCACATTCTCCGCCACGATTCTGGCCAGTGTTTTGAGAACCTCGTCCCCGACGAGATGACCGTAACGGTCATTCACTCCCTTGAAATGGTCGATATCGATCAGCAGCATCGACAGGGAATGGCCGTAGCGGGCCGCCATATTGATCGAATGTTCCAGCACATTGTCAAACTGGAAGCGGTTCGAAAGACCGGTAAGGATATCCTGTGTTGCCAGCTCATTGAGCCGGGTGATGTCGGTGAAAACGACCACATGGCGTATCTCTCCTTGATAGTCCATTTTTTTGGAGTGGACCGCGAAGATAGAGGTGTGAGCGTCTACGGTCATTTTGACCTGGTTCTCTTTCCCGTCATTCTGGATCAGATAATCGGTCCATATGCTTCCGTCCATATGCGGCTGGAGATACTGCTGCGCTACCGATGATTCAAAATAGGTGCAGATGCACTGGTGCTTCTGCTTGAAACTCTCGAGCGAATCGGTATGGAAATAGTCATAAAAAGCGCGGTTGGCGTAAATGATATCGCGCCCGTCGGTCACAATGACGATATTTTTCTGCGAGTCGAGGATCGTGTCGATATAGCGCTCCTGCAGAAGCACTTTCCCGATCAGGGTACGGAAGGCATATTCGAAGATTCCCCACAACAAAGCGACCATCAAAACCGTAACGATCAAGCTGCCGATCAGTGTTTCGGTGATATTTTGGCTGTTCCCTGTCACGTCGCCAACAGAGACGATGACACCGAGATTGCGGTTTTTTGTATCTTTTAAAAAGAGGGGATTCACCTCATAGGCTTTCCCCTCATACTGAAGATGGCGCGGTTTCAGTGTCGGATTTTGCCGGGCAAACGCTTCTATCAGCCCCTTTCGCTTTTCAAGAATCGAACTGTAGTAGTAATTCCCTATCCCCTGCGAATAGAGTTTGCGGTCGGCAGCTCCGAGCCACTCTTTGTGGATCAGCAGGACACTGTCCGAACCGGTAAAATGCCTGATCTGCTCGGCGAAGTATCCGGTATCGATGCCGTACTCGAGTGCCCCGATGTATTCTCCGACATCACCGAATATGGGAACAATGACGCGAAACGCGATTCCCCCGAGCCCCCCTTCGAATCCGCTGATCATTCTATGGTCGGCATGGATTTCCCGAAGCATCGGGCGCCGGGAGGCAATATCGTCGCCCCGTTGCTCTTTGAGGTGGACGCGCAGAATCGATCTCCCATCGGCAGCATGAAACTGCATGATCATCAGATGCGCGTTCTCTTCCTGAAGTGCTTTGTAGCGGGGGAGAATCAAGCGGTAGAGCTCTTCGCCGTCGCGCCGCTGGATTGCTTCCATAACCCCAGGAGTATTCAGCGTAGCGCGGCTACGGAATAGGTAGAGCCGCTCGGTATCCGCAACGATCGATTCAAACGTCAGCTTGATCCCCTCGGATGAGCGCTCTGTCCGTTCGGAAATGTAGCGTTTTTCCTGTGCCATGTGGTAGAAGGTCAATGCGCCCGCTACTGCAATGACGACCAGGGCTATGACTACCTGTGCGCGTCTCTTGAGACTTCTCATCCTTCCCCTTTTATGAAGGTTCTACACCATCATCGGCTCATCTGTCGGTTCGATCTCTTCAAAATCCTCGACGATCTGGTCCAACATCTTTTGGGTTTTATGTATTTTAGCGATATTTTCATCGAAAATCGCCTTGGATGCGGGAAAGGCGCTCGAGAGTTCCTGATAAATCAGAATGCGTCCCCCGAAATGGCGATTGAACTCATCAAACGCACGGCGCAGATACTCTTTGGATGTCGTATGGCGGAAAAGGGCTTTAATCATCTTTTTCCGTTCTTTGATCGGAAGCGACTCGTCGATCGCTTCCGCCACCCGCTTGATGTCAAGACGTGAAAAGTAGGCACCGCTGTGGTAGGGAGCAAGCAGTTTGTCGGCAAGCTCATCGACGAACACAGGGACGGCCTCTTCCACCTCTTCGTTTTCGGCAGTCGTTTCGCAGCTTTCAGTATCGCATTTTCCCCGGATAAACTGGTCGAATTCAGCCCGCAAATCACTCAAATCATGGGTATTCATTTTTTCTCTCCTGTTACAAGTTCATAAAAATATCGGCTCGTCGCCATCAGGGCGATATCGTCGACGAAATCACCACTCTCCGCGTATTTTTCCAGCGCGGCCGGAGTGATCAGATCCCCGATCAAACGCCCATCCTCTATACGGATAAAATCACAATACCCGTGTGACTTTACGGCTTCACTCGCATCATCCAGCAGATCGAACGCTTCGGCCTGATACTCGTTGGCGATCACCGCCCCGTTCAATTTCGAGCTGCGCATCTGCGAAACGGTAAACGCCACATCATCAGGACGGATATTCATCGGGATGACCATCGCATTGACGGCCGTCTCTTTAAACAGCTTGTTCACCGTCACCGCAAAACGGTGGCTTTGGGCGTTTTCGGCGATATAACCGTACAGTGCTGTCTCTGCGGTGATCGTATTGTCGTTGTTCATCATTTGCTCTCCTTTAGCCCCCATAATTCCATCGCTTCTTCCTCTTCGAGGCGGCAGCGGCGGCAGATTTTCTCTCCGGCGACCGAACTGAAAAGAGCGTCGCATTCATTACACCGGCGAACGGAATAAGTCACCAGATTCTGCACTGCCGGTTCATACCACTCTTTGAGATTATACGACGTTGAGAGGGTGATCGCATCCGTTTCACATACGTCATGGCACAAATGGCATTTGACGCACAAAAACGGGTCAAAATCGATCTTGCTGTTGCGCATATCCGAACTGAGTGCCCCTGTAGGGCAGACACGGTAGCACATTTCGCATGCCGTGCATTTATCCTCCTCCATCAGTTTCTGAGAAGTAAACGTGATCCTATCGGCATCCACGACATGGTAGATGGATGGTTGTTCCAGACGTTTCATCGCCGTATAAAAAAGCTTGCGCCGGTCTGTGATCTTTTTCATCCGCAAATCCTGCGTATGTGCCGTATCAATCGTGTAGTCGACGAACTCATCGGTCGTACTGAGGACCTCTTTTTCAAAATCGTTGCGCACTTTCGCGATCCCGCGAAGGTGAAACGTTTTGAAAAAATCGCGCCGTTCTTTGTACTCCTGTTCCTGCGGATCGCGGAAGGCTATATCGCTGCATTCAACACGGTGTTCGGATTCAGTCGCCTCCAGGAGATAATTGACATTCTCGACACTGCTCCTGAGCGATGCGAGAACTTTGTCCCCTATCTCGCATCCTGCGCAGTGTCCGGTATCCAACACGATCCCTTTTTTCAAACCGCACAGCGCGATCATGTGCTCCGGCGACAATGCCGCCAGACACGGCACGTTTTTCTGACACGACACGAGGTTCCCCTCTTCCGATGCAAACGAAAAGAAGAATTCCGTACCGCTAAAATTATCCAGGTTCAGCGCTTCGGTGGGGCAGGAGGCCACGCATCCTCCGCAGCCGACACATAATGCCTGATTGATCGATGGAAGCCGCCCGGAGAGGCTGATAGCCATGGTAGGGCAGCTATCGCTACAATCGCTGCAGATCGAATGGACGCTCAACGCACGGACGCACCGAGCAGGAGAAAAGTTCAACAGGCTCACAGCTGGAGTGCACCGCTCAACATTTCATTGTCTGAGAGGATAAATTCAAGAGCCGTCTCTGCCGCATCGTAATAAAGCGGCGTACGCGATTCGTACTTCATGTTAATCAGATACATCGGCGCCCATTTGAGCAGATGAGTATTGAGAAAACGGTGCTGGATCGTCATAAGCTCATTGACCGCGTCTTCATCGTTCTCTTCCATCGCTTTTTTCTGGGCTTCGCAAAGGTGGTGCATGAACTCCAGCTCGATACCGATATGATCCGACGATACAACCCGTGCGATTTCATAATCGACGACGAAATCGTAGGCGCTGTACATGTCGGTAACGGGATTGGCTCCCCCCGTTTCGATCATCTGATCCGGCCGCGTGTAAAACGTCTCATACGGTACGAGATGCAAAATGGAAAGGTTGGCAAAGTCAGGATTGAGATACTCTTCCAAAAGCTGCTGGTCCGGCGTTGTTGAACGTTTTTCCCATTCATTCCAATGGGGAAAAAATTCTAAAACCGTACCATCGGTTTTAACGGTGTGTAGCGTTTCGGTGTCCAACTCTTGGAGAAGTATCCGGGATAAGAGCGCATACAGATTGCTTCGTGCAATGATTTCATCCATTCTTGTTATACCTTTGAATATTATGGTGGGATTTTAGCTTATAGGACTGAAAAGTTCATAAGAAGAGACGGTTAAACTTCCGGGAAGCACTTCCCGGAAGCCAATGCCGTATTAAGCTTTGATAGTTACGTCGTAAGCACTTGAGTCAAGACGAACCCACGGACGTTTGATGTGGCGCGGACGGCGGAGCGTTGAATTCGCATCCAAACCGCGGCTGAGCTGATCACGCCATGCCTGGTAAACTTTGAGGTTATTGTCGTAGTTAACGAAAATGTCCCCGATTTTGTCTCCCGCCTGTGCCGGTTCCAGAAGAACTTTATGGTGCCAGCAGTGCATTCCCGAAACCGGGTCCGGATGCGCAGCCGCCACGGCATTTTGCCATGAACCGCTCAAGCCGTCCCACCAGATGTTGCCGGAGTCACGGTTGTAATCGGCAAAACGCTCCGTATGGAACGGTTTGATCCCCTCGACGTATTTGAGTTTACCGACTTTTCCGTCCATCTGGACTTCTGCTACCGGAACCCCGAAGCTGTTAAGGCCCGTCGTCCCCTCGTAATTGTCGATGATCGTCTGCGCCCCCTCTTTACCGACATTGGCAGGCGATTCTTTGAGGAACTCTTTGTTCGTCAAATCGCGCGGTGCCGCACCGGTAGCTACTTTACCGTCGCTGACTCCGTTAGGAATCGTCACGGCATTGGTCAGTTTCCAGCGTCCGCCGTGGTGCGAACATGCAAGTGTTCCCGGAAGGACACCCTCTGTAGGGACTGCCATGGCTACGAAATGCCCGCTCTCCAGTCCGGAAACCGTATCGACGATTTTGACACGGATCGCGTCACCGCGTTTGAATCCGAGACGTTTCGCATCGACCGTATTGATCCAGATCGGGTCGTGGTTCTGGCTGATCTCCATCAGATGTTTGGAGTTCGCCGAACGGGTGTGAATGTTATACGGCAGACGGAACACGGTGTTGAGGGCGAACGAGTTCCCCTCTTTCATATACATGTGGTTGACATGCGATACGATGTGTACCATCTCGGTTTTTTCTTTGTCGTTACGCGGATAGAACGGCATGGCGTACTCTCTCCACTTCCAATCTACGGCCCACTGGGTATAGAATTCCAGTTTTTTGGTGAGTGTCGCAAAACCTTCCATTTTTTTGCCGTCGATCTCGATACCGATCGCCGATGTTTTCCCATGGTGATCGGTTGCACTGACAATGCCGCCGGCACCAACGCTCATTGTCGAAGCAGCAAATTTATGACCATGCGCGGAGACTTCGCCGTCTTCGACTTTCAACTCGCGTTCCATGGCATGGTAGATTTTATCCTCTTCCATCCATACACCGTGATCGCGAAGGTACGAATAGACCGGGAACTCGTCGTTCATATAACGCGGGTCATTGGTCGCCGTCTCTTTGAGTTTCGGGAGGTTGTCCCCGAACGCCGCATCGTACCACTCGGCGATCGTAACCGGTTTGCCCGGATTGCGCTTGGATTCCCACATTTTCTTGATGCCGAGGCTGCCGTCGGGATCAATGAAATCGGTACAAAGCTGGAACCAGAACTCGTTCTCTTCCCACACTTCGCCTAACCCAGCTTTGATATGTGCTTCGAGGGTTGCACGGGCAGGATTTTTTGGTTTCCAGCCCGATTTTTCCAGCGCCACGCGCAATACCGGCTGACGGAACGTTGTCCAGCGTGCCGGGAAAGTCGCCTCGGAGTGCTGGTCGTGACGCTCGCCCGCAAGCCCTACCGGCAGGACATAGTCCATATACCAGTTGGATTCGGACCAGACCGGGGAAAGGTTCATCGTCAGTTCCATGATCTCTTCGTTTTTAAGCACTTCTATCCAGCGGAAGCCATCCGGATTGATCCATACCGGGTTGTACATACGCGGAATGTAAACTGCAAGCTTACTCGGTACGTTCAATCCGCGATCATTCCATTTTTTCTGCCACTCTTTATCGCTCAAAAGGTGCGGCAAAAGATACGAAAGCTCGTATGTCGACAGAGGCCATTCCGGCGGCCACGTAAGCTCATTCCATGCCTGAACTTTCGGTACATCGGCACCGGAAATTCCCTGACCTACGGTAGCGCTGCCCCCCTTGCCGGATACTGAGATAACGTGCCAGTGGTGGAAGAACGTTCCCCCCTCTGTTCCGATAGCACCGCGAAGGCCGATCGCGAAATACGCCGCGCGTCCGCTCATCCATCCGCCGCGGTTACCCGCAGCCGTTGCACGCCAGATGTAGGTGGAGATCGCGTCTCCCGCCCAGATGAACATGTCGTAAAGCTGCTCAAGTTTATACGCAGGGACATGGGTCTCTTTCACCGCGTATTCGAGCGTATACGGCGCATACATCTCTTTCAACAATTCAAGATAGCTCTCGAAATCGCGCCCGGCCGGAAGCTTAGAAATCTGCCCCTTTTCAACCATGAAATTCAAATGTTCGGAATCGTTCATCAACGTTTCCCAGTTGAACCATTTCTTGACGAATTTTTTGTCCACCATATTTTCATTCAGAATACGGTTGGCAAGATAGAGGTAGACAACCGCTTCTGTTCCCGGCCATGCCGCGATCCAAAGGTCGGACATACCCGCCGAGTTCGACAGACGCGGGTCCATAACGACCATTTTCGCCCCTTTTTTACGGGCATCGGCGATAAATGCCGCCGATTGTGCGAAATAGTGTCCCGCGTCCGCCGCGTGCGACGAGTTCAGGAAAATCAGCTTGGCATTTGCCCAGTCAGGGCTGGTACGGTCATCATTCGCCGTCCAGATCGTCGGCGTACGTCCGTTGGACGAACAGATGTTCGTGTGGGAGTTGTACGAATCCAGACCCAGTGTTTCCCAAACCTGCGGTACAAAACCGTTTTCATTCGGGCGGCCGACATGGTACATGACCGATTTGCGGGAAAGTTCGTCCCCCTTGCGGATCGTATCACCCATCTTTTTACCGATGGTGCTCATCGCCTCATCCCATGTCGTACGGATCCATTTACCTTCACCGCGTTTTGAACCGGGAGCCCGTTTGAGCGGGAACGGGATTCGATCCGGATCGTACATCTGCGACTGTGCAGCATACCCTTTTGCACAGTTGCGGCCGCGTGAACCCGGGTGGAGCGGGTTACCCATGTATTTTTTGACGGTGAAGGTCTTTTTGTCAACCCATGCCGTCAGACCGCAGGATGCTTCACAGTTCGAACACGCCGTAGGAACGATCATATAATCGTTGACGCGGATACCGTCCGGATTCTCTTCACTTTGGACGCCGTGGCGGTCGATACCGCCCCGTTTCCAGTCTGTCCCGTCAAGCTCCTGAAACCCTTCCCACTGATCCAATGGAGGGTAAAACGAGAGCGAATCAGGGGTATTGGTAAATTTGCTGGCAGCCACCGACTCGGCAACCGCATCGGTAGAGAATACTCCCTTTGCGATCGCGGCACCGGTTACGGTGAGCGCAGCCCCCTTTAAAAATGTTCTTCTGCTTTCCAAATACATCATAATTTCTACCTCTTTAGCTCATTGGTAACAATTGTGGAATAACGAGCCAAACGTGTTTGCTGACCCACAATCCGATCAATGCCGATACGGCAGCGATTTTTAACAAATAGTACGACTGGTTTTTCAGGCTCATACAGACAAGAATCATCGGAACGATAAACGCCATAACCTGACCGATCCAGAACATCACGGTATATTCGCCCCCTTTGACATACGACAAAACCGCAGCCACTTCTTCTGCTTTCATTGGTCCAAGGATCAATTCAGCCATGTAAAGGATAAAGGCAGCGGCAGCGCTCAGCCCCAATACAATCCCGAGATCTTTTTTGACCGCGTCAGAAAATTTGTTCCCGCCCAGAACCAGCATCGTAGCCGAACCTGCCAGCAACGCTGCCAGAATCATCTGTGCCGACTCGGTAGGCATCTGCCAGAGTTCACGTGCAGTCGACTGTGCCATAAGACCTGCCGTATAAAGGGTCACAGGAACCGCAAGAAGCGTTGTCCATCCCAGCAGCTTGTCATACATCGCTTCATCTTTTTTCAGGTAGATGAAGTACGCCATCGCGAACAGCAGACCTACGAACGCGGTTGCCATCCATGCGCCGATCGTAATCGCCGAATTGAAATGCGGGTGAAAAAAGATATGCCAGAAACGGAACATCTGGTGCAAATCGATGACGGTAAACAACAGAAAAATGTGAATGAATACGATGGAAATCACGACTACCGGAAAACGGATAAATCCGGTCTGTACCGGATGTTTTTTCAACAGATAGAATGCGAGGAAAATGATACCGGTTCCGATACTTTTCGCCCACATGTTCATCGTGATGATCCAGCCCCATACGATACCGGGGAGGGCCACGTCAAGTGTTACGACGGCATTCGTCGCTGCAATTGTTTCATGTACCATTAATGCCCTCCGATGGGAAGATGTGTGATGTTGTTGAAGAGGTTGTGTCCCTCGTTGCGTACCGATGCCAGCGGATTGAGCGTTACATTCCCTCCGCCTACATAATAGTGGTGCGGGAATGTCCCTTTTTCCGGTTTACGTACCTGAACGTTCCCCTGGTGCGACTGGATGTACTTGCTGATATTCGAGGTCGGATCATCCAAATCCCCGAAAATATTCGCCTCTACCGGGCACGCAACGACACATGATGGCATCATCGCACTCGCGATACGGTGGGCACAGTAGGTACATTTATCGGCTGTCTGTGTTTGCGGATCGATGTAGATCGCTCCGTACGGACACGCCATGACACACCCGGCACACCCGATACAGCGCTCTTTGTCGATATTGACAATGCCGTTCTCGAGATAGTGCAATGCGCTGACGGGACAGATGCGTTCGCACGGTGCGTTCGCACAATGGTTACAGCGAAGCGGCGTAAAAGTCCGCTTTGTCTCCGGGAAACTTCCCACATCGACGTATTTAACACGAAGACGCCATGTAGAGAGGGGAACTTCGTTTTCCACTTTACACGCGATCTCACAGCCCTTACAACCCATACAGAGGCGAAGGTCTACCAAGAAACCCAATTGCATATATTCTCCTTATTCCTGATTCACGCTGCTGTTTAATGTCATAAGTGACACTAATAACATTTATTTGATGCCGTGATTACAGGCATTTGACGGCATTTCTGCTGGGTTGATGGTAGCCAAAGTTGGTTTAACTGAAACTAAATGGGTCAGAGATTTTGCTATAACTTTTTGATATGTAACCGTTTGGAAATTTCCCCGAATGGGGAAAAGAAGAATAAAAAAAACAAATCAGTCTGAAAGGCTCAGCTGTCGAGGCGGCATCTTACCGACGCTTCATGCGCACCCAGTCCCTCTGTATGGGCGATCAGGGCGCACGCTTCGCCGATTTCGTTGATCGCGGCACGTGAAAAGGCGATAATGGAGGATTTTTTCATAAAATTTTCAACTCCGAGCGGCGAATAGAATTTGGCGGTTCCTCCGGTCGGAAGAGTATGGTTGGGACCGGCTACGTAATCGCCGATCGCTTCGGGAGTGTAATGCCCCAGAAAGATCGCACCCGCATGTTTGATGGAAGGGAGCAATGCAAACGGATTGTCTGTCGCCACTTCGAGGTGTTCCGGGGCAATCTCGTTCATCAGTCTCACCGCCTCTCCCATCGTCTCGGTGACGATGATGGCGGCACGCTCGTCAATCGATTTACGGGCGATCTCTTCGCGCGGCAGCTTTTTCAGCCAGGTCTCGATCTCGACGGCGCATGCATCGGCAAATGCGCGCGACGGAGTAATCAGAATCGAACTCGCCATCTCGTCGTGTTCTGCCTGTGAGAGCAGATCAATGGCGATATGGTTCGGATTGGCAGAATCATCGGCCAATACACCGATTTCGCTGGGGCCGGCGATCATATCAATGTTCACTTCCCCGAAAACCATTTTTTTGGCCGTCGCGACGAAGATGTTTCCCGGCCCCGTGATCACATCCACTTTCGGGATTGTCTGGGTCCCGTAGGCCATCGCCGCAATCGCGCTGGCTCCCCCGACTTTGAAGACTTCCGTGACACCGCAAAGATGGCATGCCGCCAGCAACAATTCGTTGGGCTCGTTATCGGGCGTCGGTGTCGTTACCACGATATGTTCCACCCCCGCCACCTGTGCCGGGATGACATTCATCAGAAGCGAACTCGGATAAGCCGCTTTTCCGCCGGGAATGTACAGCCCTGCCCGATCCACGGGGGTCACTTTCTGCCCCAGAATCGTTCCGTTGGCTTCGGTATCGAACCAACTCTTGGGAAGCTGTTTTTCGTGATAAGCACGGATCCGGTCGTACGCAAGATGCAAAGAGGCTTTGAGCGCCGGCTCGAGCGCTTCATACGCTTTTTTCATGTCGGCAGAGTCGATCCGCAGCTCGGCCCCGTTTTGGGGTGTCCAGCGATCGAATTTAGAAATATGGCGAATCAGAGCTTCATCGCGATCGGAACGTATTTCATCGATGATCGTTTTAACAATCGACGATACATGCTCCATATCCATTTTTCCGCGTCCGAGCAGTTCTTCGAATACCGCGGGAAACGTTGAATCGTTGGCGTGTATGATGGTCATTGATATCCTTTATTTTTTCGATGCCGGTGCGGCGTACTCTTGTTTGACGGTCTCGAGGGCGTATAGAAAATCATCGACGCCGATGGCTCCCATAACCGGTTCAAACATCGGCGATTTCCCTTTGATAAACCATGTTGCCGGCGTTCCCGGGGTCATCAGCGACTTCGGCACGGTCCCCTCTTCCATGACTGCCTCGTAGGCGACGAAATCACGGTTCAGCACAGCGGCTACTTTGGGGGTTTGCAGCGTCTCTTTTTTCAATACGTCACACCATTTGCACCCGTGTTTCGTGACGACAACCATCAGCGGCTTTTTCTCTTTTGCGGACCGATCGATAGCGGAGGAAAGGTCTTTTTCCCATTTGACATCAGCTCCAAAAAGGGCAACGGCACTCAACAAAATCCCTATGGCGATTTTAATCATCTTTCTTCACCTTTTTTAAAATTTCTTTCGCAATTTGTGCGACACTTTTATCGCTGACGTCGATCACGACATCGGCCGCTTTCTTGTAAAGCGGCGCACGCTCATCGTACAGTTTTTTCGCTTTTTCAATGTCCTGGAACAGCGGTCGTTTGCGGAGTTTGCTTTCGGCATTCGGATGGGCCAGAATACGGTTGTAAATCGTCTCGAACGGCGCATACAGATAAACCACCATCCCGATCTTGGAGAGGTTGGGGACTTTAAAAAAACCGCCGCCGGTCGAGATCAGGGTCCCTTCCACCTCTTTTTGAAGCCAATGGGCCACTTTGCGTTCAAGTGCGCGGAAGTATTCCTCCCCATCTTCGGCAAAAATTTTCTTGATTTTACGGTTCTCCATGCTTTCGATGATGTCGTCCGTATCCAATGCAACGATATCAGCCTGCTTGACGATTTCCCGCGCAACAGAGCCTTTTCCGACTCCCATAAAACCGATTAGTACAATATTTTTCATTTGTCTTTACTCTTTGCTTATAATAGCGAAATCATATCACGCATTAACTTAGGAGTGTTTCATGATCCGAAAATCTAATCTTTACGACGGAATAGTTCCCAAACCGAACCGTGAAATTTTTTCGACCCTCTACGAGAGCGGTACGGTACGAATCGAATCGATCCGTTCATTTCTTAAAACTCCGGGAGAATGGTATGACCAGAAGGAAGATGAATGGGTATTGCTGTGCGAAGGAGAAGCCCGACTCGAAATCGACGGAAAAGTTCTGCATTTGGCGAAAGGGGACCATCTGCTTATCCCGAAACACACCCGCCACCGTGTTCTCTCTACGGCGGAGAACACCTATTGGATAGGGGTGTTCAGCTCTTGAATTCGTTGATCCGCGCCGAGAGCGACTGAGCCACTTCCAAAAGCTGCTTCGAATCGTTTTCGATCTGTTCGACGCTGTTTCGGTTGCTTTCGGAAACGACATTGATCTGCGAAATCTTCTCGATGATCCATTCGATGTGTCCGACGACTTCGATCGAATCGTTGTAGGAGCGCTGCGCTACGGATACCGAACGTTCCATTTCTGCCGAGGTTGCCGAAATTTTATCTTCGACTTCATGGGAAATCGCCGTCAACTCATTCATATTTTTGGCGTTTTCACCCATCTTGTCACTGACATCGTTGATCGCCTGGACAATCGTACCGACGCTGATCTCGATTTCGGTCAGACTTTTCTGGGTCCGTTCCGCCAGCTTGCGCACCTCGTCGGCGACAACCGCAAATCCGCGCCCATGCTCTCCGGCACGAGCTGCTTCGATGGCGGCGTTGAGCGCCAGAAGATTGGTCTGATCGGCGATGTCTTTGATAACCCCAAGGACATTTTTGACCTGGTCGGCATCCTGACGCAAGGAGACCAGCTGGGACGCCATGTCGTGCTCGGTTTCGATGTAGCCATCCACTTCTTCGACCAGCCGGTAGAGGGCGGCTTTGGCCGTCACAAGCTCTTCGTTGGCATTGGCGACATTTTTTTGCGTCTGTTCGCTGATGGCGATCGCTCCGGATAAAATCTCTTTGATCGAATGGCTTTTTTCGGTCGTCGCCTCTACGATCTGGCGTTCCTGTTCCACACCGCCTGAAATCGTCCGCGTCGCATCGGTGATAGTCGTCGCAATCGTCGAATTTTGCTTTCCGAGTGCTTTGACTTCGTTGACCGTCTCCTGCACCATTTCGACAAAACGGTTCACGGCCAGCGCTGCTTCGGAAAATTCGTCTTTTTTCGTCACTTCGAGCCGTTTGGTCAAATCTTTGTCCCCGCTGACGAGTGCGCCGATCCGGTTTCGAAGCCCTTCCAGCGGGGTGAGCACTTCTCTTCCGAAGAAAAGGTTGAGAACCGTTACAAACGTAATGACGACAATCCCCAGCGCAATCAGCAGCACCGTTTCGGTCTTGTTGATTTCCTCATCGTTTTTCTCCAGCGACACCACCAGATCCATCACCCCCAGCACATCGCCGCTTTGGACGTTGGCATGACATGCAAGACAGCGCTCTTCGGCAATCAGAGGCTGCAGCAGCCGGATCGTGTGGGTACCGTTTGTGTTCTCTGTCACACTGGGTTTTTTTGTCTTGAAGACCTCTTTGATCATCGGTTCGTCCGTAAAAGTCGCGTCAATCCCGAACAAGTCGATCACCGCCTGGGATTTTTCCACTTTCAGTTTTTCAATCCCTTCAATCGTTTGGGCACCCGCGATCGCTTCGGCAACCACTTTCGGATCCCCCGCGAGCATGCTCCCTGTAAGCGTTTGAAAAATCGACTGGCTCAGCATGTTCAGCGAACGTTTGGCCGTATCGTTGGAAAAATCATGAAACGTTGTAGTCAGATACCAGTAAATAGCACCCAACCCCATAAAACTGAAGAGGAGTGTCGAAAAAATGATTTTGGACTTGACGGTCTTGAGCATGGAAACCTCTGTTATAAATTCTCGGGGTTATTGTACCGTATATCTATCCCCTTTACGCGGCAATGTCACGATTCCCTCCCTTGCCTGAATCCTGACCGGCAGGTTCATAGGGCGGCGCATCGATAGGGGGTCAACCTTGCTGACGCTGAAATGGAGATGCGGTCCGCTGCTGTAGCCCGTATTCCCGGAATACCCGACCAGCTCCCCTTTGGAGACTTTCTGTCCGATCCGCACGGCGGCACCCCCCTGCTTCAAATGGTAATAGTTCCCCATCGTCCCGTCACTGTGCTCGACAATGACATAATTGGCGTATTGACGGTATTCGGGGCTCATCCCGCCAACAGTGCCGGATCCTTTTGCCCCGACAACAATCCCCTCTCTTGCTGCGTGTATCGGAGTCCCTATCGGAACGGGGAAATCGATCGCATAGGCCGAGAGGCCCTTGTGGGTCATTCCGCCGTGATATCCCTGCGAGACGAACACGTTCGCCCCGCGAGGAAATGGGAGAGCGTAAATATAGCTGTCGTTATGGACGGCAAATGCCGATCCCCTTACCCATCCGTATGAGGATCGGTAGAAAATCCCCTGCTGCGCTGATATCCGGGCCAGCTCCAATACCTTTTTTTTAGTTTTTCCGGGAATTTCGACGAAAAGGGGAAGTTTGACGGGCGCTTTGAGATTGTTTATCGATTCAAAGTCGAGGCTCATGGTGACGGTATAGGGATTGAGGTTTTCGGCTTCAAATTCCACCCCTCCCTGAGCATTCATCTCGGCGCTCACGATGACGCTGTTGCGCGAACCGATCTCTGCCGTTTTTTTAACGTTTGCCACTTCGGAGCGTTTTAAAATCCGCAAATGCTCTTCATACGCCAGTTCCTGCTCAATCGCAATTTGAAGACTCTTGGCTTCAAGCTTCTCCTCCTCGCATAGCGCGTCGATACTTTTGATCGAACGGCGGGGATAGTGTTTTTGGTAAAAAGCAATCACTTCCGATCGGGTTCGCGGATGATGCAGCGGTTCCAGGGAAACGGAAACCAGCTCTTCGAAACTGTGTTTGTCCGATTCGGCCATCGCGGCATTGAGCGATTTGCGGTAAAGCAGATCAATCTGTTCTTTTGTTTTTGACAATTCCCGCAAATCTTTCAAGTATCTTTTCAGTACATCAGGATCGGCTTTTTTCTCCCCGGAAAGCTCTTTGCCTGCCGCAAGAGTGGCTTCCATCTTTTGCAAAAAATTTCCGATCATGTTCCGATGCGGTTCCATCACCGTTTTGTGGCTCAGTATTTCAATCGGAACGACACTTTTTTCGAGAGGTTCGACAAGGGTATAAAAGGGGGGGGAATCGGATCTTCCCTGAAGCGCCAGGAAACCGATCATCAGCCATATAATGATCCGTATCAACTTTTCCCCTTTTTCAAACTTTTGTTTAATTCTATCATTATTGCTCTGAGGCTATAATATCGTTAATTTCAATTATGAGGTCAAGGTATGTCCAAACGTATTTTAGATGTGATGAAGCCAGGAGTACTCTTCGGCGACGATATTCAAAAACTTTTTGAAATCGCCAAAGAAGAGGGGTTTGCCCTTCCCGCCGTCAATGTGGTGGGAACCGATTCGATCAACGGCGTCCTCGAAGCGGCCAAATTGGTCAATTCTCCCGTCGTCATCCAGTTCTCTAACGGCGGCGCAAGCTATTACGCGGGCAAAGGTCTGAGCAACGAAAACGAAAAAGCGGCCATTGCAGGTGCCATCAGCGGCGCGCTGCACGTGCACATGATGGCCGAAGCCTACGGCATCCCCGTCATTTTGCATACCGACCATGCCGCGCGCAAGCTCCTTCCCTGGATCGATGCCCTCCTCGATGCAGGGGAAAAACACTTCGCCCAGTACGGCAAACCGCTTTTCAGTTCCCACATGCTCGACCTCTCCGAAGAGTCTCTTGAAGAGAACGTCGCCACCTGTGTGGAATACATGAAGCGGATGGACAAAATCGGAATGACCCTCGAGATCGAACTGGGAGTCACCGGCGGCGAAGAGGACGGCGTCGACAACAGCAGCATCGACAATGCCCTCCTCTACACCCAGCCCGAAGACGTTGCCTACGCCTACGAAAAACTGAGTGCTGTGAGCAAACGCTTCACGATAGCCGCCTCGTTCGGAAACGTCCACGGCGTCTACAAACCGGGCAATGTCGTCCTCACCCCCATCATCCTGGACAACTCCCAGAAATACATCAAGGAAAAATTTCACACCGCATCGGACAAACCGGTCGATTTCGTCTTCCACGGCGGTTCGGGTTCCACCCTCGAAGAGATCCGCGAAGCCATCAGCTACGGTGTCATCAAAATGAACATCGATACCGATACCCAATGGGCAACCTGGGAAGGGGTAAAAGATTATTACGAGAAATACAAAGACTACCTGCAGGGGCAAATCGGCAATCCCGAAGGGGAAGACAAACCGAACAAAAAATACTACGATCCCCGCAAATGGCTCCGTGACGGGCAGAAAACGCTCGTAGCACGGGTCAAAACCGCTTTCAGCGACCTCAACGCGATCGACCGCAACTGATCAAACGGGGAATGTTTCCCCGTCAGCCGTATTATGACTTTCAACACAACAATGATGTAATTCTAAAATTTTAAAAGCAGGAAGAGATTCCCGCAGGTGCGGGAGGCGGAAGATTACTTGCTGTAGGTGATTTTCGCTTTTTCGCGAAGCGCTGCCATTTTTTTCTCCATGTGCGCTTTGAACGTGTCCATTTTCAGACGCTGCTCGATGAAATTTTCCACTTCGCTGAATGCCAGTTTTTTCGCCGCTTTTTTATCTTCGACGTAAATAACGTGATACCCGAACTGGCTTTGAACCGGTGTAGTGGACATACTCCCCTCTCTCATTGCGAACGCGGCGTCGTTGAACGACGGTACCATCTGTCCGCGGGGAAAATACCCAAGGTCTCCCCCCTTGGCGGCACTCGGCCCGGTCGATTTGGATTTGGCCTGGGCGATGAACTCGTTTTTGAGTTTGTCTCCGCTGAGCCCTTTCATGCTTTTAATCACCGCTTCGGCTTCGGCTTTCGTTTTTACCAGAATATGGCGGGCGCGGATTTTCTCTTTGTCAACAAACTCGTCAGCATTCGCATCGTAATAGGCTTTGACCTCTTTGGAATCGATCGTAATCGCTTCAAACTGCTGCTGTTCCCAGATTTTGGCGGCGAGCTGAATCTTCAGCCGCTCCACCAGTGCTTCCAACTCCTGCTTGTAGACTTTGGATTCAAGAACCCCGGTACGCTTGGCGTCATCGTATACAAGCTCCTGGGCGATCATCCCTTCGATGATGCGCTGGCGCAATTCGTTTTGTTTATCGGCAGGGAGCGAATCAAAGCGTCCCTGAGTCCCTTCCATCAAGACTTTGTTTACCTCTTCGGACGTAATCTGATCCCCGTTCACCGTCGCCAAAACAGCCGCTGATGCCATTGGAGCACTCAATAATAAACCCAAAATCCAAGCGGTGTAATATCGCTTCATTGTTATCCTTGTTTTTCTCCCCTTTTTAGGGGAATTTGATTTCGGCATTATAATACATTTGTCAGTATAGTACGCAAAAAATAACCGAAATTAAACAGTAGCGTTTTGCCGTTTTTGCTGCGCGGTTTTCAGATAGCGCTCCATCGTCTGCAACAGGATATGTTTATCGATCGGTTTGGCCAGATGGGCATCCAGACCCCCGGCCACAATCCGTTCGCGATCACCGATCAGGGCGTGCGCCGTCAATGCGATGACAGGGACAAAACCGCGCGAATCGCGTTTATCGATTTCTTTGATGAGGCGGTTGGCCGTCAAACCGTCCATGACCGGCATATCAATGTCCATCAGAACAAGGTCAAAGTGCTCTTTCAGATAGGCATCGACCGCTTTTTGGCCGTTGTCAACCGCCACCACCTGAAAATGCTCCTGCAGCAAAATAGTTTCCAGCAGTTTGAGATTGATAAGATTGTCTTCGGCCACCAAAATTTTGATGTTTTCATGACCCGGTATGTTTTGGACTTCCTGAATCCGCGAAATTTCCTCTCTGGGTATTTTATTCCGGACAACCGCCAACGTTTTATTGAGTGAGCTTGGCAAAATCGGCAACGTCACGATCGATTCGACCGCATCGATGAGAGCATCCGCCTTTTCACCGTAATCCCTTTTCAGGACCGGAACGACCTGAAGAGCCGGGTAGGCCGATTTGATCGCATCAACCTGCGATTTGGAGAGGTGCGGAACATCCAGAAAGAGGACATCGCTCTCGTGCAGAGTGCCGTTGATGAGATCGTGTATCCCCTTGGTCTGGACGTTGAAAAGTTCCAGGTATTTGTACAGCAGTGCCCCCTGGACGGTCAGCTGATTCTCCTGCGTATAGATCGCGGCACGGGTCCCTTCCGTAAAATCAAACGTCCCCTCTTCGCTGACCTGATGGAGGATACGGAATGAAAACCGCGACCCTATGCCCGGCTCCGATGCGAGCATCAGATGCGAATCCATCATGTCGACGTATTTGTGGCTGAGGCTCAGCCCTATCCCCAGTCCGTTTTTCCCCTGCCGCTGGTTTTCCCAGGCCGATCCGAACGGACGAAGCAGCGTTTTGGTTTTCTCTTTTTCAATCCCGATCCCCGTGTCACTGACGGCATATTCGATTTCGACCGAGCCTTCTTCTTTTTTTACAACCAGGATTTCAACGAGGACCTGCCCCCCCTCCTCAGTAAATTTGATACCGTTTTGGATAAGGTTGCGCATCACCGTAAGGATCTTGTCCTGATCGCCGATCATCGTTTTGGGCAGTCGCGGATCAATCAAAAACATCAGCTGAATCTCTTTGGAGAGGGCAAAATCGGTAAACTGCATCGAGAAACTTTCAAATGTCTCAAGCGGATTAAACGGGGCGGGGCGCGGGTGGATACTGCCGCTTTCAACCTGCATCAGTTCAAGAAGATTTTCGATGTTGCGCATCATGGAAAACGCGCTCTGGCTCGTCATCTGCACATACTCCTGCTGCCATGACGTCAGCGGTGTCCCCTTGAGCAAATCCGTAAATCCTATGATAGCGTTCATCGGAGTACGAAATTCGTGCGAAATATTGGTCAGAAATTTCTTTTTGAAATCTTCAAAATAACGCTCGGCCGCCTTGGCCCGTTCGAGTATCGTCGTATCATGAAAAACCATTCCGACAAAAGGGGTGTCGTCGATCAACATCACTTCGGCTTTAGCCGCTATGGTGTATTCGGCCTCCCCGACACGGATTTTCCCCCGGTAACTGCCCGGCTGTGAAAAAAGAAACGGCAGATCGACCCCTACCGGTTCAAACCACGTCGAGAGCGGCGGAATTTTTTCAAACTCTTCCACTTCCAGAAGTTCGAGGAGCTGCTGGTTGCATCCCAACAGACTTCCCGACATATCGGCATAAATCATGGGGTCGTTGTGCAGTTTACTGCACAATGTGAGAAACTCGATGATATGGGGGTACCTGTTCTTGAAACTCTCTACGTAAACCATCATTGACCTTTACAGCGTGACGTGCAGATATTTTTGAAGGACATACTCCAGTTTCTCACGCGTCAGCGGTTTGGAGAGATAGTCGTCCAGCCCTTTATCCAGAATGTACTCACGGTCTCCCTCCATTGCCAGCGCCGTCAAAGCGATGATCGGCATCCTACGCATCGGAGATTCTTCGGCTTTGATCTCCTGAGTAGCGAGAATACCGTCTTTGATCGGCATATCGATATCCATAAAAATGATATCGTATTGGTGTTCGCGGCACATCTCAACCGCTTCATCCCCGTTGGAGACGGCACTGACGGAAATCCCGTATTCTCTGAGCAGCAGTTTGATCAACCGCTGATTGATAAGATTGTCTTCCACCACGAGGGCATTCATGCCACGCTGAAATTGCGGAGCGGGGGCCTGGCTCTTTTGCGGAAGCTTCAGCACCTGCGAAAGGTGGGCGTACAGGGATGTGGGGAACAGGGGCTTGTGAAGGGCCATATCCACCACGTGAAGCATTTTTGCCTGCAACCGGTCATACTGTTCCAGCAAAAGAACCGTTTGACACGTCCGCTTCGTCCCGGCGAGTTTCGTCGTCCAGCCGTCCTTCTCCTGCGAAGCAACGAAATAGACTACTTCGGCATCGTTGAAAATCGTCTCGTCAATCGTCTGCACCTTGGTAACACTCACTCCGAAACTGCGCAGATAGTTCGTAAGGTGGTTGGCATCATCCAGCCGAGTCTCATCGATCAGAACCACTTTGACGCTATGGCCATTGATCATCGTCATCGCATGGTCTGATGATCCTTCCAGCGTTAGGGCGAAACTGAAGGAAGAGCCTTTCCCCTCATCGCTGACAATCTTGAGTTCCCCCCCCATTAACGAAATCAGACCATGCGACAGGCTCAGCCCGACTCCCAAACGGTTGTCGGCATGGTCTCCCGCCACGAACGGACGGGTGATGTTGCCCAGTTCGGATTTGCTGATCCCTTTTCCGGTGTCTTTCACCGTAAAACCGATGTTGCAGGTCCCGGAAGTGTTGCGTTTGAGAAGCTTCACTTCCACCGATATCCGCCCGCCGGCATTCGTGAATTTCAGAGCGTTGCTGCAAAGGTTGTTAAGCACCTGTTTTATTTTACGGACATCGCCCGTGATGTATGTGGGAAGCTTGGGATCGATGAAATACATAACCCCAACCCCTTTGTCATTCCCGATCGAGACACAGTTGCGGCCCAGTTCCTCTATCTCGGCGACCATGTTGAACTCGCTTTTGCTGATGCTCAAACGGCCGTTTTGCATTTGGGCCAGATCGAGAAGGTTTTCGATGTTGGACATAAGATTGCGTGCAGATCCTTGCACCGAACGGATATATTCCATCTGCACATCGGTCGGAGAAGTTTTTGCAAGGAGCTCGACGAATCCCAGAATCCCGTTCATCGGCGTTCGGAATTCGTGCCCGATGTTGGCCAGGAATTTGCTTTTGAGCTGCTCGACTTTGAGCACTTCGGCCTGGAGTTCAACCAGCTTGCTCCGATCTTCCATCCGCAGCAGATACAGTTCCATCCCTTTTTCTTCGATCAGGGTACACGTCGCCGACATCGACCGCAGTTTTCCTGAGGGATCGACAATCCCGAGCCCGTATCCGTTCGGACAGTGGGTCCGGATATAATCGAGCCAGCTTTTGTCGTATTCGGTAAACACCTCTTCGTCTTCATGGTCAAAAAGTTCCCGGATGCTGTCATGGTTCGAACGCAGCTGCTCAATGTTTTGTAGCGGGACCAGATCGAAGAACGTCTTGTTCGCTCCGATCCATCCGCTCTCTTTGGTGAAAAACAGCAATGCGGACGGATCGGTATCCAGCACTTTATAAAAGAGGGTTTTGTTGATAATCTCTTCATTCTCCTGCGAAAAACGGCTCTCATAATTACCAAATACTTTTTGAAACCACGTCATCAATCCCAAAACCATCCCCCTTTTTGTCCGCCATAACGATCATTTGATATGAAAAAAAGCCATTGTAACACAAAATCCGGCTGAAGATGTTTTTTTTTCGATCATGCTACAATACGCTCCAAAAACGGAACTTCGGGATGAAAAAAGCGACAAAAAAAGAGATCGAGGCGATCAAAACAGCTCTTTTGGAACGCTATAGCGAAGCGGTAACAGAGCTTGCCTATACCAATGCCTATGAGTTGGTGGTCGCTGTCGCCCTCTCGGCCCAGTGTACCGACAAACGGGTCAACCTCATCACCCCTCCCCTCTTTGATGCCTACCCTACCCCTTCCGCACTGGCACAAGCCGATGTCGAGGAGGTCAAACGCTTCATCCAGAGCTGTTCGTTTTTTAACAACAAAGCCATCAACCTGGTCAAAATGGCCCAAAGGGTCGTCGACGTTTACGGAGGTGAGATACCGCTGGACGAGAAGGAGCTTACCACCCTCGCAGGAGTCGGGCAGAAAACGGCCCACGTCGTATTGATCGAATACACTCAGGCCAACCTGATGGCGGTCGACACCCACGTTTTCCGCGTCAGCCACCGTCTGGGGCTCAGCGAAGATGCCACCGCCGTCGCTACCGAGGAGACGCTCGTGAAAAAATTCAAAACCAATCTCCATCAGCTCCATCAGGGGCTGGTTCTTTTCGGGCGCTACATCTGCACCGCCAAAAACCCAAAATGCGGCACCGAATGTTTTTTGAAAGAGTATTGCAAAAGTACGGAGGGATTTAAACCGCGATGAGATACAATAATCCCATGAAAAAAACCTCTTTTTTGCTCCTTTTTCCGATCCTGTTCGCCGGCTGCTTCAATGAGCGTGGGGTCAGTTTGCGCTATTACAACGACTGTAAAGAGTATTATGATATGCAAGGGTATTATCACAAAAAGTGCGATCAGAATCTCATCGAGTATTCGGATATCAAAGAGGCATTGATGACGGCAGAAAACCCTGAAGGGGGGAATGTCCGCTAAAGGCTATTTCACCGCAATGAAGGTGGCGAAATTGGCCCATCGGAACAAAATGTCGCACGTTTTGAATCCGTTGTTTTTTGCCATGTGGATGTTTTCGTTCATCGTGTAGGGGATGAGGACGTTTTCAAGCGCTTCGCGTTTATGCATGATCTCGTATTCGCTGTACCCCTGGCTTTTTTTAAAATCGTAATAGCAGTCGATCAGCTCTTTGTTCATTTTCGGATCGTCACTGACCACTTTTTCGCTGAAAATGAAAACACCTCCCTCTTCCAGCGCATCCGCAATCGTACGGATCAGCCCTTCGCGCTGAAGGGGGCGGATAAACTGCAACGTGTAGTTGCTGATGATGACCCGCGCTTTTTCATACGGAAACGCAAGTATGTCCCCCTCTGCCAGCTCTATCCCCGAACCGTATGCTTCGATCTTTTTGCGGGCATGCTCGATCATCGCACGGGAATTATCGATTCCGACCAGCTTGACCGTCCCGTTTTTTTCCAGAGAACGTTCGATCTCTAGCAGCATGGATGCCGTCGAACACCCCAGATCATATACCGTCCCTCCCCCTTGGAGCGCGTTGACCGCAAAACGGCGCGTCAGCGCCTGCGACTCTTTGTAAAACGGAACGGAACGGAGCAGCATGTCGTCGAAAACCGCCGCCACTTCGGCGTCAAATTCGAACTGCTTTGAAATCGGTTTGGTAAAAAGGGTATCGGTATTCATACTGAAATTGTAGCGTAATGCGAAGCGGTTTCGAGGGGCAACTGACGGAAACGACGAAACAAAACTTTTCGGCCCCTCGAACTTTGTTGTAGCAATTTCCGATCCAGTTTTTAGAACAACGTCGGGATATTGTTCTCTTCGCTTTTTTTGCTTTTCGCCGGCAGCGGCTTCGTTTCGCCGAAAAAAGTGATCTCGTTTTCCCGCAGGATGCGGATCACATTCGTCGTTCCCGGTGTACCGATAGGATACCCCGCCGTAAACACATAGGTGTTTTTTCTATCGATGATATTCCGGCTCAATCCGCTGTGGATGATCTCACTGAGCATCTCCTCCAGACGCCCTTTTTTCGTCAGATACGCCGGAACAACACCCCACACCATCGTCAGCAGCCGTGCGACCCTCTCTTCGTGGGTCGCCGCATAAATCGTCATTTTCGGACGATAACGGGAGAGTTTTTTCGCCGACTGTCCCGACGTCGTCATTGCGATGATCCCCTCGGCGTTCAGCGAATCGCCCAGGCGGACCGCCGATTCGTTGACGACATCCATCGCATCGTCATACCCGTAATCGAATTTTCCGAACGGATAGATCGCCTCGATCGCCTGTATCGTATTGACCATCGTCTCGACAACCAGAACCGGATTGTGCCCGATCGCGCTCTCTTCAGAGAGCATCACGGCGTCGGTTCCATCCAGAACGGCATTGGCGACATCGCTGATTTCGGCTCGGGTTGCCGACTCTTTTTCGGTCATGGAGAGAAGCATCTGCGTGGCCGTGATGACCGGCTTGGAGTGTTCATTGGCTTTTTGGATCAACATTTTCTGAATCGTAGGTACCCGGTAATAGGGGACTTCAATCCCAAGGTCTCCCCGTGCGACCATGATGCCGTCTGAATACCGGAGAATCTCATCGATATTCTCGACCGCATCGAATTTCTCTATTTTGGCGAACAGCTGAACCTCGCCGCCGAGCGAGTGAACCACCTCGCGGGCCTGAATCATATCCCGGGCGTTCTGGACAAACGAAATCGCCATAAAATCGACGCCGTTAGCCACCCCCCACGCCATGTCGGCTTTGTCTTTTTCGGTCAGAATATCGATCCCGAGCGTCGTGTTGGGAAAATTGACCCCTTTGTTCGAGGAGAGCTTCCCTTTGTTTTCTACGACCGCATGCACAAAATTTTCAGTACATTCGACGATTTTCGCACGGATGTTGCCATCGTAGAGGTAAATGGCATCTCCGCCTTTGAGCATTTTCAAAATCTCGGGCTGATTGATGGAGAGGCGGTAATGTTTCTCTGCGATTTTTTCCCCTTCAACCGTGCTGTAGAAAAAATCAAGCCGGTCGCCGCTTTCGAGATAAAAATCCTCCCGCAGCTTTCCGACACGGATTTTCGGACCGCAGATATCCTGCAGGACCCCGACGATCAATCCCGTCTCTCGCATCGCGATACGGATATTGTTCAAAACGCCTAGATGGTATTCGTGGCTCCCGTGCGAAAAATTGAGCCGAAAGACGTTTACCCCCGCACGAATCAATGCGGCGAGCGTTTCGACTTTGTCCGACGACGGCCCGACGGTAGCTAAAATTTTGGTTCTTTTTTGCATACTGGCTGATCCTGATGAATTTTACAGAAATGGTAACACATTTTAAAATGATTCCCGGAGAGCCGCCGATGAAGTTTTAAACATCTCAGCTATTTTAGACTACAATAAGGTAATTTCACGCGATTAAAGACGGACCAGCCATGAACCAAAATGCCATCGAGACCGACATCGTCCTGATCGATATCATCGATTTTTCGCGCCTTTCGATGGACGAACAGCTGGAAATCATCTCGTACCTTTCCCTGACGTACAAAAAAATGATCCGCAAAATGCTCAAAAGCTCCGGAATGCCAATGGAGAAAATGGTCCAGAAAATCATTCCCACCGGAGACGGATTTTACTGCATCCTCCATCCGGATCTGCGGGGATTCGGTCCGATTCTTGGACTCTCTTTCATCCATTTTTCGGACTACATTGCCAAGGAATACCCATATTTCCGTGGCATCCGTGTTGCGGTCCACACAGGAAAAGTCCACCGTTTCGAAGACATTCTGGGAAATGACAATTACGTAGGCGACGGGTTGAACGAATGCGCCCGCTACATCGAAATCAAAAATCTGATCATCAGTACCGTCATCATCTCCGACAAAGCGTATGAATCCCTCAACGACTTCTTGTATCTCCATCCCGATTTTCATACGCTGCTGAAAAAATGTGAATTCCGCCACAGTTCGCTGCATACTTTTGCCGACAAACACAAGATAGAACGCCACGGCTACCTCATCTGGATGCGAAAAGGGGCCATCATCCCTCCGCCCAAATCCGGCTTGACAGCCCCCTCTTCTAAAGAGAGATGATTCTCGTGCCGTCTCAATAGAAAAGAAAGTTTTGCTAAGATAACGTCATACGATTAACCAAAGGAGGGTGCGTGCGTTTTACCGTCGATGAATATGCCAAGACCTTTAAAATGTCCAAAGAGATGATCCACAACAAACTGCGGACAAAGCGTCTTAATTATATTATAGAAGGTGGTGTCACCTACATTATCGTCCCCCGCAGTTCGCTGGAGGAGGAAAAACGGCTTGAAATCGCCCGCCAAAACGAGACACCGGCGGCTGCACCGTCGCCGCAGCCGCCGAAAACAACGGTCGGAATGATCATCTCTCTCTACCAAAAAGAGAATCAGCAGCTGAAGCTCAAAATAAAAGAGCTCGAAGCCAAAATAGACCGCCTCGTAAACGACAAAGAGCAGATGCTGATTGCCGAACGCCAGCGGATAGAAGATATCTACACCGCCAAAGACGAGCAGCTCAAAAACATCCTCGAAGTGATCAACACCAAACTGCTCCTCTCCCACGACCATGATGTACAGGATGTCGACGTCACCGCCCGCACACCCGAACCCGCTCCGCTCGCCAACGGGATGATTGAGCTCAAGCGCTACCTAAAATTTATCGGCATGAATTCCGAAGAACGCAAACAGGTCCGACGCCGTTTCGAAGCAGCTTATGGCAGCGATGCCCGAATCATCCAGAAAGAGGGGGAGTTTTTCGTCGATCTCTCCAAATACGATTACACAGATTTTCTCTCCTGATCTTCCCCCTTCTTTCGTTCCATCTGATTTTTTCCGAAGCCCTTTGGGGCTGAACCGGCGTTTATTATTTCTCACTAATCCCTCTTGACATACCTTTTCCGATCTATCGTCGTACCCAAACTCCATATCCCTGCTTTGCATCAGTAAAACCATTTTAATAATATACGGTTCATCGTATGTTATATACATATAAATACTCTTATAAAGTGGAATAGTAAATGCTATATTCGTTTAAATTCTTTTTATCCACATATAAACAGATTTTATTGACATTTATTAACATATTTTATACGTTTTTATGTTTTTTTAAGAAAAGGATATTACAATGGAGCAATGGAAATGAGTGATCTTTTTAATCTTCTACACAATGCCGTCGAGGCACAGCGCAACGGCAAGAAGATTTCCCAAAAAGAGATGGCACAGGAGCTCGGTATTTCCATGCGGACCTATCAGGACTGGAGGCTGGGCAATGCCAAACCTCAAGCAGCCAAAGCGGTGATCGATATGCTGGGGCTGCTCGATGATGACGAGATAATCCGGGTAGTTCGAAAAATCAATAAACTTAAGGGGTAAACATGAGCAGTTTGACGGAACAGGAACGGATTGGCCTGGAAGAGGTTTTTTTATCCATTTCCCCGACGCGAAACGTCTTCCAAAAGTGGTCGTCGTGGAGACATGATTTATCAAAGCTTATGAAACGCAAGCAGCTCTTTTTTCCTGTATTATTAGCCGGGAGCTCTGTTTTAGGGGCAAAAACCCCCCTCGGCAAGCACAAATTCACAAAACTTTTCAATAAAATACAAAAAAGAAGAAAATTTTAAGCCAAGAGATATTAAAGTATTCGCGGCTGAAACACTTTGACCCTTGTTTATTCCCAAACAGGGGAGTTTGAGTGTCATTCACATATCTATGATTAAGGGTACTAAATGAATAAAGCGCAATTCGTAGAATTGGTTCAAAAAAACGGCGGCTACAAAACAAAAGTGGAAGCGGAAAACGCTATCAAAGCTTTTACTGACGCGGTAACTGCAGCATTGGTTGCAAAAGAAGAAGTAGCACTTGTTGGTTTCGGAAGCTTTGCTGCTTCTCTCCAAAAAGGTAAAAGCGGTAAAGTACCGGGAACGACCAAAACTTACAGCACTGCTGATAAAATGGTTCCAAAATTCAAACCGGGCAAAAGTCTCAAAGACAGCGTAGCTGCCGGCAAATAATCACCCCTTAATGGCTGAGGAAGGCTCTTTTCCTCGGCTTTATATTAACATTCCTTCGTTATAATTCTCCATATTTTTATTTTTTGTTGTTCCCACGATATTCTGCTTCATATAGAAGCCATTATAAAAAAGAGGTTCAGAGTGCTTTTTTCTTTTTTCGACCGTTTTGTTCCTCGCAAATCACCCCCGGCCACTGCCCAAAGCGACCAAACGGTTTTTCATGAGATCGCCCGCCAACCCGAAAGCGTTTTTTTCTCCGATTTCAAGCTCTACCTCTACGACAGTGTTATCACGGTCGATCTGTTGCTTTTTATCCCGAACCGCGGCCTCTACGTCGGGGAAAAAATCCCGTGGCGGGCGGACGAGCTCCAAGACGCCACCGTCGAACGTTCCACACCCGGAGGGAAAAAAAAGAGAACGACCCGATTCGACACCGTCGAATCGGCCATACACCGGAAATTAAAAAATGTATTGTCTTTTGACTCGACCCCCTGCGAACGCTTCGCATGGATGGAACATCTCAGCGAAGAAGAGTTCGATGCGCTTGACCCCTCGTTTCACGAATTGCTGCCCAAATCACGCCTTGTTTTTTCCGGCGACTCCCCATCATCCGCCCTCGAAAAGTTGGAAAAACTTGCCCCCTTCCAGAGCGATCCTTATTCCACCCTCAAAGTTATCGGTTCGTTGAATGCTCATACGCTTCTGTTGCCGACACCCGATACTCCGTTTGGGGCGTTTCTCTCCGAGGAACAGCGTCGCTTTCTGGACGCCGAATTTGCCGATACGGTGACAACCCTTTACGGAGCGTCCGGAAGCGGAAAAAGCACCCTGCTCCTGCGCAAGGCGATCAAATCGATATTGGAGAACCCCAAACACAGAGTCCTCATCATCACCCCTACCCTTTTGGCGGGAGAACTCCTGCGCAACAAACTCGTCTCCCTGATTGATTACGGTGCGTTCAACGTGCCGTTGGACGCCATTTCGTTTTACACCCCCCAACTCTCCGAACCGCTCAAAGGACTGGCCGTCTTTGAAGAAGCCTCGATTATTTTTTGCGATGATGCCTACCGCCTGGATAGTACCCTTGTCGAGATGCTCAAAGAGCACCGAGGAAAACGGTGGCTGGTGATCGCCACCGCCATAGAACCCAATTCAATTGAGAATCTATGGGTTCTCCTCAACCATTACCGCGATGCCAAAGTCCACGCTACACTCGAATGTAGCAGAGAGGATCTGATGTTCACCCTGATGATGGAACTGCGTAAACGGCTGAGTGACACCCCCAGCCATGATCTCATGGTTGTGTTGCCCGAACAAACGATGTTACTGCAATTCAAATATGCGATAGACGAGTATTTCCATCTCAACAGCCGGATGCTGATCCCCGGCTTCAGTCTGCAGTACCAGAATCTCGACGACCTGATCCTCGCTACCGCCGATTCCATCAGCGGTCTGAGGATTCCCCATTTGGTTCTGATCGTACCCGACAACGCAGACGATTACACGTTTGCTCTGAGCAGGGCGTCAGAGAGCGCTACCGTCATCACCTACCGAAACGGTAGCGAAGAAAACAGCGAATCATTAAACCCACACGAAAAGGAGTCTTAATTGCGTACCCTACTTGCCTTGATGTTCATCTCTATCCTCTCTTTCGGGGCATCCCACCCCAAAGTACTGCTTCAGACCACGCAGGGGGAAATCACCCTCGAACTCTATGAAGATGTTGCTCCTCTGGCGGTCGAAAACTTTACGACCCATGTCAAAAATGGCTATTACAACGGCCTCACTTTCCACCGTATCATCAAAAATTTCATGATCCAGGGTGGCGATCCGACCGGAACCGGAGCAGGCGGCGAATCGATCTGGAAAAAACCGTTCAAAGACGAATTCCGCTCAGGCGTCGTATTCAACAAACCGGGAATATTGGCTATGGCCAATTCCGGTCCCCGGACCAATGGAAGCCAGTTTTTTATCACCACGGCCCCCACCCCATGGCTCAACGGATATCACACGATCTTCGGACGGGTTGTTTCGGGGATGGATACCCTTGCCAAACTCAACAACGTAGCGACAAACGGCCAGCGCGGCGGTGACCGTCCTCTCCAGAGCCAGAAAATCATCAAAGCGACACTTCTACCCTAATACTCCCTTTGCTTTTCCGCCGTGCACGCGGTGGAAAAGCAGTTTGTAACCTATTTGTAACCTTTTTGTATCCTGTATGTAATATAATTACGCTTTCTATCTTCAATCCAACATCCAATGGAGCGTTAATGTTCTCTCGCGACAACCTCTTTTTCGGCGGTATCTTCATCGCAGCCACCGCACTCTTTATGGTATGGGGTTTCAACTACCTCGAAAGCCATTACACCCTCTTCGTCCTTGCTACCCTATTCGGGGTTTTCATGGCATTCAACATCGGAGGAAACGATGTCGCCAACTCTTTCGGAACGAGTGTCGGGGCAAAAACTCTAACCGTCAAACAAGCGCTGATCATTGCTGCCATCTTCGAACTCAGCGGCGCGATGCTCGCCGGAGCGGAAGTCACAAATACGATCCGCAAAGGGATTGTGGATATTTCTGCGATGAATTTCGATCCGATGCTTCTCGTATTCGTCATGATGGGATCGCTCCTCGCAGCAGGGACATGGCTCCTGTTTGCAAGCGCCAAAGGGTATCCTGTATCTACGACCCATGCTATCATCGGAGGGATACTGGGGGGATCAATCGCTCTGGGATACGTTACTATGGAAGTAGGCGAAAGCGTGTTCGGCCTTGTTCACTGGGATCAGATCACGAAAATCGCTATCAGCTGGGTCGTCTCTCCGGTCCTTGGGGGGATGGCATCATATGCCATCTACTGGTATCTTAAAAAATACATCCTCGATTACAATGACAAAGTCGAGGCCCACATCAACGAAATCAAAGCACAACTCTCGGCACTGAAAGCGGCACACAACGAAGAAACGGCGACAACTGAGGAAATAGCCCGCTATGAAGAGCAGGTGCATGAACTCAACCGCCTCAAGAAGAAATCGAATGCGTTTTACGCCCTTCGCACCCACGCTCCTCTTGTTGCTGCATTCGGGGTCGCGCTGATCTCCAGCATGCTGTTGTTCAAAGGGCTCAAGCATGCGAATCTCGGCTTCAACGAAACGCAGATATTCCTGATAATTGCGACATTCTCGACGCTGACCTACGGTATCGTTTTCGCGATTGTCAAAGTCATGCACAAAGACACCCCCCACAAAGCGACGATGCGCCTTTTCAGCATGCTGCAGGTCCTCACCGCATCGGCATTTGCCTTCAGCCACGGGGCGAACGACATCGCGAATGCCATCGGGCCGTTCGCCGCGATCATCGATATCCTCGCAACCGGTGAGATCAATGCCGAATCCGCCGTTCCGGTCGCTGCTATGGTAACCTTCGGGATCGCCCTCGTTGCCGGGCTCTGGTTCATCGGAAAAGAGGTCATCGACACCGTCGGAAGCCGTATCACCGAGATATTCCCCGTTACCGGCTTCGCGGCCGAACTGGGTGCGACTTTCGTCATCATGCTTGCGACCGTTCTGGGGATTCCCGTCTCTTCTACCCACATCCTCGTCGGTGCGATTATCGGGATCGGAATGCTCAACCGCAACGCCAACTGGGCGCTGATGAAGCCGATCGCCCTCGCATGGGTAATCACCCTCCCTGCAGCCGCAGCCATGGCGGCCCTCTTCTTCTTCCTCCTCAAAATCGTGTTTGGCTATTAAGCCAGGCACAACGCTCTTACGGCATTTCTCTTCACGCACTCCTTCGAGCACCGTATCATGATTGTTAATAGAATTTTACTCCCTTGCCTTCTTGATATCGTCGCAGTGATCATCACTGCTAACAGCTTATGGCCCATATGACAGAGCGGACGGTTCCATGATTAGAAAAGAGGCAGATCGTTCAGAGAAAAATCTCTCTCAAAGAGAGATCTTGCACGGTAAAAAGATATTATTTTTGGAGTTTTCCGAGGGCGTCGAGGATGTTTTGCTGCTTTGCAGGATCGAGAGGCGTGTTGTTCGAAACGAACATGTAAAGCTCAACCCGCCGGTTTTTCGCCCGGTTCGCTTCTGTGGTATTTTCGGCAAGCGGTTTTGCGGGGCCGAAACCCGCCGTAGAGAGCCGTTCGGGAGCGACACCATACCGAATCAGCTCTCGCACGACGGTATCGGCTCTTCGGCTGGAAAGTTCCAGGTTGTCACGGTGGGCAGCCCCTTTGGGGACTGGGAGGTTGTCCGTATACCCGCGAACGGAAATATCGACCGTCGGGGGAAGGGCCTTGATGATTTCGGCTACCCTTTTAAGAAACAGGTGCATCTCCTCATCCTCGATCGTCGCATTCGAACCTCTGAA
>CAYXWQ010000021.1:0-33208 GCA_964468865.1 uncultured Sulfuricurvum sp.
GGTGTGTTGCTTTCCGCCGGGAAAAATTTGTGCTTCAGGGCGGCCCCAACGGCGGTGACGGCGGACGCGGCGGCGATGTTTATTTCAGAGTCGATAACAATACCCATACATTGGCCCATTTTCAGGGGAACAAAAACCTGAAAGCGCAAAACGGTCAGCAGGGATCGGGATCGAATATGGCCGGAAAATCGGGCCAAAAACTGGTCATTACCGTTCCTCCGGGGACACAGGTGGTGGATGTAGAGACGGGAGAAGTGGTCCTTGATTTGTTGGAAGACGGTCAGGAAGTTCTCTTTTTAAAAGGGGGACGCGGGGGTCTTGGAAACGTCCATTTCAAATCCTCAACGAACCAAAAACCGATGTACGCGCAGCCGGGTGAACCTGCGACCACCCGCGTTGTCAGACTTGATTTGAAACTGATCGCCGATGTCGGGCTGGTCGGATTTCCGAACGTCGGAAAATCGACCCTTATTTCCACCGTTTCCAATGCCCGTCCCGAAGTGGCCAACTACGAGTTTACGACACTGACCCCGAAACTCGGTCAGATCAATATCGGAGAATTTGATTCGTACATCATGGCTGACATTCCCGGAATTATCGGCGGCGCGTCCGAGGGGAAAGGGCTGGGACTCAAATTCCTCCGCCATATCGAGCGGACAAAGACCCTGCTGTTCATGATCGATCTGGCTTCGTACCTCGAACTCGACTACCAGTACAATACCCTAAAAGCCGAACTCGAAGCGTTTTCGCCGCTGCTTGCAGAGCGTAACTTCGCGATCGCATTGACCCGTGCTGATGCGATGACTCCGGAAGAAGCCGTAGAAAAGACAAACACCTTCCTGCAAATGCTGGGTCTCGATGCTGTCGCGAAAAGCCGTTTTGGATTCAGCGATGCGTATCCCGTATACGAGCAGGAACATTTTGAAAAAGAGTTCTACGACGTCACCAGACCGGCGTTCGTCGCCCCTATTTCGTCTGCCATCAATCTGAACATCAAACCGTTGACGTACGCACTTTACCATATGGTCGTGACGGAGCGCGCATGAAACGGATCGTCGTCAAAGTCGGGAGTGCCGTACTCAGCGAACAAAACCGTATCGCCAAAGACCGGATGCAAAATCTGGTAGACTTCATCGCCGAGCTCAAAAGCCGATATGAAGTGATTCTGGTCTCTTCCGGCGCGGTTGCCGCCGGCTATACCGAGCTCAAACTCGACAAAAAAGTTTTGGCCAACAAGCAGGCACTTGCATCGATCGGTCAGCCGATCCTGATGAACAAATACAAAAAAATGTTCGAGCAGCACAACATCCTCCCCTCGCAGGTTCTGGTAACCGCTGCCAATTTCAATACGCAGGGCGAATCGCAAAAAGCAAAAGATACGATTGAGACATTGCTCAAACACAATGTCGTCCCGATTATCAATGAAAACGACGCGACGGCGACAGAGGAACTGATTTTGGGCGACAATGACCAGCTCTCAGCCTATGCGACATTCCATTTCGGAGCCGATCTGCTTGTGATCCTTTCCGATATCGACGCCTACTACGACAAGGACCCCCGCGCCAATCCCGATGCCAAAGTCCGTTCGCGGATTGAGTTTATCACTCCGCATGAATTGGCGATGGAAGTGAATCCGAACCATAATTTTGCAACAGGAGGGATCGTTACGAAACTCAAAGCGGCCGAATTTCTCCTCAAGCGGGGCGGCGCCATGCTTTTGGCCAGCGGCTTTGATCTGAGTGATGCACGGAGCTTCCTGATGGCGGGAGAACACGTCGGAGGCAGTCTGTTCAAAGGCTACGAGGCAGAGGTATGATCCGCATCATTTTTATGGGGACTCCGGATTATGCCGCATCGATTCTCCAAGCGCTGATCGAGGCGGAGGATATCGAGATCGCCGCAGTCTATACGCAGCCGGACAAGCCGGTAGGGCGTAAAGCGATCATGACGCCCCCGGCGGTGAAGGTGCTGGCGCAAGAGGCGGGGATTCGGGTGATCCAGCCCGCGCGTCTTCGGGACGATGCGGCGGTGGAGGAACTTCGAACGATCTCCTGTGATCTGATTATCGTGGCTGCGTACGGTCAGATTTTGCCCAAAGCGGTTCTTGAGCATGCCCCCTGCATCAACCTTCACGCTTCGATTCTCCCGCATTACCGAGGGGCGAGTCCGATTCAGCAGTCCCTCCTAAACAATGACGAGACGACTGGGGTGTCGGCGATGTGGATGGACGAAGGGCTCGACACGGGTGCGATCATCCAGATACGGGAGATTGCTATCGGAGCGGATGAGATGGTCGGATCGCTCTATAGCCGACTGACCGATACGGCGGCCGATTTGACCCTCGACGTCGTCCGTCACTGGGACCGCAGCAGCGCGACTCCCCAGAACGATGCCGAAGCGACCCATTGCCGCAAAATCACCAAAGCCGAAGGGCTGGTTGATTTTACCGACGCACGCGAAATTTACAACCGATACCGAGCCTTCACCCCCTGGCCGGGGATCTATCTCGAATCGGGACTGAAGATCAAAGAGATGGCACTTGAAGAGCAAAACTCCCAAGGCGCCGCCGGAGAGATCGTCCGCATCGACAAAGAGAGCGTTGTGGTTCAGTGTACAAAAGGCTCACTCCGCCTCTTCAAGGTACAGGCCCCCTCCAAGCAGGAAAGCTCATCCGTCGATTATCTGAACGGGAAACGGATCGGGTGTGGACATACACTGGTGTGAATCGCTCCCCTCGACGCAGTCGTATTTGATCGAGGCACTAAAATCGCGCGAGCTTGCCGCACCGGTTTGTATCGGCGCAAGAGTCCAGACAATGGGAAAAGGCTCCCGAGGCAACAGCTGGATCGGCGAAGAGGGGAACCTCTTTATCTCTTTGGCTCTTCCTCTCTCGATCTTTCCCAAGGATTTGAAACTCGAATCCTCATCGATCTACATGGCTTTTTTGATGAAAGAGTTTTTGGCAGAGAGAGGTTCTCGGGTGTGGTTGAAATGGCCGAATGATTTTTATTTGGAAGAAAAAAAAATCGGCGGGGTGATCACCAATATCGTCCAAGAAACCCTCGTATGCGGCATCGGACTCAACCTCGCTTCGGCCCCCGAAACCTTCGGTACCGTCGATGTCGCCCTCTCCCCATACGAAATAACAGAATCGTATTGCCGGTTGTTTGAAAATTTGCCGTCGTGGAAGCAGATTTTTAGTAAATACCAGTTAGAATTTGAATATAGTAGAGTTTTTTTTACCCACCATAATCATGAAAAAATTGCACTGAAAGAGGCCGTCTTGCTAGAAGACGGCTCTTTGGTGTGCGATGGCCAAAGGATATTTAGCATACGATGAGTGAAGTTATAGTTATTGCCAATCAAAAAGGGGGGGTGGGGAAAACCACGACCGCCGTCAACTTGGCTGCTTCTTTAGCCGTCGCGGAGAAAAAAGTCCTTCTTATCGATGCCGATCCGCAGGCGAATGCAACCACATCGTTGGGATATCATCGGAACAATTATGAATTTAATATCTATCATGTCTTGATCGGTGCGAAAAAACTCAGAGAAATTATTCTGAAAACATCTTTGCCGAAACTCTTCCTCGCCCCTTCCAACATCGGGCTTGTCGGAGTCGAAAAAGAGTATTATGATGCCGGCAACGCCAAAGGGCGTGAGCTGATCCTCAAAAGAGCCATCGCTCAGGTCAAAGAGGAATACGATTACATCATCATCGATTCTCCCCCCGCTCTTGGGCCCATGACGATCAATGCCCTCTCGGCTTCGAATTCGGTGATTATCCCGATTCAGTGCGAATTTTTTGCCCTTGAGGGGCTCGCTCAGCTCCTGAACACTGTTAAACTCGTCCGCAAAACGATCAATCCGAAACTGACAATCAAAGGGTTCCTGCCGACGATGTACAGTGCGCAAAACAACCTGTCACGTCAGGTTTTTGCCGATCTTCGACAACATTTTCAGGAAAAGCTGTTCAAATCGCCGCAGGATGACTTTATCGTTATTCCCCGGAACGTCAAGCTGGCCGAATCCCCCAGTTTCGGGAAACCGGCTATTCTTTATGATGTGAAATCGACCGGTTCGGTAGCGTACCAGGATCTGGCACACGCTATTATTGCCTAAAGGAGAGTTATGGCGAAGACATCTGCTTTAGGAAGAGGGCTGGGCGCACTGCTCAGCGAAATCGAAGAGGCCTACGACAACGAACTTCCGAAAAAAGGGGGGGTCGAGGAGATCTCTCTCACCAAAATCCGCCCGAATCCCTATCAGCCCCGCAAACATTTTGACGCCGAATCGCTTGCTGAACTCAGCGAATCGATCAAAACCCATGGGCTTTTGCAGCCGATCGTGGTCAAAGAGGATATGGACGGTTATGTCCTGATCGCCGGTGAACGCCGTTTGAGAGCCAGCAAGCTGGCCAAAACAAAAACGATCAAGGCGATCGTCGTCTCCGTCAGCGATGAGCAGATGCGCCAGCACGCATTGATTGAGAACATCCAGCGCGACGAACTCAACCCGATCGATTTGGCACAGGCCTATCAGGAGCTGATTGAAATCCATCAGCTGACGCATGACCAGCTTTCCCATACTGTCCATAAAAGCCGCGCGCAGATCACCAATACCCTCCGGTTGCTTCAGCTGGGAGAAAAGGGGCGAAAAGCCCTTGCCGAAGGGAAAATCACAGCAGGCCACGCGAAAGTTATCGTCGGACTTGAGCCGTCCGAACAATCGCTGATGATCGATTCGATCATCGGTCAGAAACTGAGCGTCCGTGATGTCGAAAGCATGGTCAAAAAAATCAAGGTCCCTGCGTCGCCGGCTGTTTCGTTTGCGGAATCAGACAGGTTGGAGTTCGTCCTGTTGAAAAAGAGGTTGCAAGACCTTGGTTATAAATGTGGCACCAAAGGTGACAAATTGACCATCGAATTTTCTGATAATGAACAAATTGAATCATTTTTAGCCGCACTTTCCTAATATCCCCTCCCATTTAACTGTCCCTTCAATTTAGGAGTTGTATAATCACGCAACTTTTAGGAGGTGGTATGTTAGATATAAGTCCGATGCTGCTTGGCAGCACACTGATTGTCTTCCTTGTCCTTATTGCCGTTCTAAACAGTTTGCTTTACAATCCTCTTTTTGGTTACATGGAAAAACGGGATGCGGATATTAAACACGATATGGAGCAGGTTGGAAACAACGATGCCGAAATCGCCGCCCTTAACGCCAAAGCCGAAAAGATTATGAGTGATGCAAAACTGGAAGCTGCGGCCGTAAGAGAAAAAGTTATTGCTGAGGCCAAAGCGTTGGCGAATAGCAAAATTGAGGCAAAGCGTGCTGAACTGGCACTTGAGTACACGAAGTTCGAAGATCTACTTTCGCACGAGCGTGCAGGGTTGAAGGAAACACTTTTGAAAGAAGTTCCTGTATTCCAATCTGCTGTATCAGCAAAACTAAACCAGATTTGAGGGTCGCCATGGGTAAAATCATCGTAACGGTATTAACACTCGGCGCTTATCTATTTGGATCAGATGCTGGTGCGGAAGGATCGACGGATATTGTTCAACGAACAGTAAACTTCCTGATTTTCGCGGGGATTTTGGTTTACGTATTGGCAGAACCGGTCAAAAATTATTTTACCGGTCGTAGTGCAGGTATTGCGGATGAACTTGATAAAGTTCAAGAGCGCCTGCGCGAATCCAAACGTCTTAAAGAAGCTGCAGAGCAAAAAGTAGAGGATGCAGAGCGATTTGCAAACGAACTGGGCGAAACAGCTAAAAAAGAGAACAAACTTTTGAGCGAAAAAGTTTTGGTTCAATGCGAACAAGAGCTTGAGATGATTCAAAAGCAAAACGAAGCATTGATGGAACTTGAAAAACGCAAAATGGTTCGTGAAGTTGTCAGCGATGTGATGAATGATGTCATGAACGGCAGCGGCGAAGCTCTTGGAAAAGAAGCTATGACCGAAATCTTGAAAAAGAAGGTGGCCTAAATGCAGCACGAAGTAATCGCTAAACGTTACATCAAGCCATTGAAAGAAATGTGCGATATCACTGCATTGGAAAATCTTTCAGATCTTCTCGGCGCTGTTGCTGAGGCTTTCAAAAACGAAAAATTCCTTCATATCATGCACAGCAGTGAAGTCAAGGGTGATGCGAAAACACAGTTGGTATTGGAGATGGTTGCTCCGGCAAACAGTGCCGTTGTCAACAACTTCATAAAACTGCTGGCTGAAAACGGCCGTTTGACATTGATCCCGGAGCTCGCCTACGAACTGAAGAGGGAAGTGTCCCGTCTAAAACGGACGTACACAGGGTGCATCTACAGTGACAGCGCAATCGAGCAAAGTTCGGTTGACGTCATTGCGCGTGATCTTGGAAACAAATACGATGCAACCATCGTTTTGGAATATGTTCCTGCAAAATATGACGGCATTCGTGTCGAAGTGAATGAGCTGAACATCGAGATCAATTTTTCAAAAACCCGCCTAAATGCTCAATTGGTTGAGCACATTTTAAAAGCAATTTAACCCTCGCGAAAGGAGAAACTAGTGGTAGCAAAAGTACAAGCAGACGAAATCAGTTCGATTATTAAAGAGCGGATTGAGAATTTCGAACTTAATGTAGATATCAATGAAACCGGAAAAATCGTCTCATACGGAGATGGAATCGCCCAAGTATACGGTCTGAACAATGTTATGGCCGGTGAGATGGTCGAATTCGAGGACGGTACCCGCGGTTTGGCGATGAACCTCGAAGAAAGCAGCGTCGGGATTGTTATTCTCGGAAAAGGGAAAGAACTTCGTGAAGGGATGTCAGCTAAACGTCTCGGACGTTTGTTGCGTGTTCCTGTCGGTGATGCACTCCTCGGACGTGTCGTCAATGCACTTGGTGAGCCGATCGATGGCAAAGGGCCGATTGAAACAACTGAAGTTCGTTTCGTAGAAGAGAAAGCTCCAGGGATCATGGCGCGTAAATCGGTCCACGAACCGATGGCAACCGGTATCAAAGCGATCGATGCCCTCGTTCCGATCGGCCGCGGTCAGCGTGAGCTGATCATCGGTGACCGCCAGACGGGTAAAACAACCGTAGCTTTGGATGCCATCATCAATCAAAAAGGGAACGGTGTCGTTTGTATCTACGTTGCGGTAGGTCAAAAAGAATCAACTGTTGCTCAGGTTATCCGCCGTCTTGAAGAGCACGGTGCCCTTGAATACACCATCATTGTATCGGCTACCGCTTCAGAAGCGGCGGCTTTGCAGTTCCTTGCACCCTATACCGGTGTGACGATGGGTGAATACTTCCGTGACAATGCACGCCACGGTCTTATCATTTATGATGACCTCTCAAAACACGCGGTAGCGTACCGTGAAATGTCATTGATCCTTCGCCGTCCTCCGGGCCGTGAAGCGTATCCGGGTGACGTTTTCTATCTACACTCCCGTTTGCTCGAGCGTGCAGCGAAACTGAACGATGAAATGGGTGCAGGTTCTTTGACAGCTCTTCCGATCATCGAAACTCAGGCGGGTGACGTTGCAGCGTACATCCCAACCAACGTTATTTCGATCACTGACGGTCAGATTTTCTTGGAAACGGATCTGTTCAACTCAGGTATCCGCCCTGCGATCAACGTCGGTCTCTCCGTATCACGCGTCGGCGGTGCAGCACAGATCAAAGCTACCAAGCAGGTTGCGGGAACATTGCGTCTTGACCTTGCTCAGTACCGTGAGCTTCAGGCGTTCGCACAGTTTGCTTCCGATCTTGACGAAGTAAGCCGCAAACAGCTCGAACGTGGACAAAGAATGGTAGAAGTTCTTAAACAACCACCATTCTCACCACTTGGTGCTGAGAAACAAGCGCTTATCATTTTTGCGGGTAACGAAGGGTATCTGGATGACATTTCTGCATCATCAGTTGTAAAATTTGAAGCAGATCTTTATCCGTTCGTAGAGGCGTCATACCCTCAAATTCTTGAAAACATCCGTAGCTCTTCCAAAATCGACGACGAGACTATGGCTCTGATGAAAAAAGCGCTCGAAGAGTTTAAATCTACTTTCGTTGCTGAATAAGGATCTTTATGGCTAACTTGAAAGAGATTCAAAGACAGATCAAGAGTGTTTCCAACACGCAAAAAACTACGCGTGCCATGAAGCTCGTTTCGACGGCGAAACTTCGCCGTGCCGAAGAGCTTGCGAAACGCTCACGTCTGTTTGCACAAAAAACGAATCAAGTAATAGCTGAAATCGCGGCACGCATCCAATGCAATAAAGTGGGGGGGATTGAAAACCGCTGCTTTTTGGAAAACGATGCGCCCGAAATGATCGACATTATTTTTGTTACTGCCGACAAAGGTCTGTGCGGCGGCTTCAACATGCAAACCATCAAAGCGGTCAAACGCGTCATGGCAGAATACAAAAATAAAAAAGTCAAAATCCGCCTTCGCGGTATCGGGAAAAAAGGGATCGAATTTTTCAACTACAACGAAGTAGAAATGCTTGATGAAGTGAAAAATCTGAGCTCTGCGCCTGATATGCAGCGTTCCAGCGAATTCATGACACGCTCGATCAACGATTTCAAAGAGGGAAAAATTGATGCCGTTTACATTATCTATAATGGATATTTGAACGTTATCACCCAACAGTTGCATGTCAACCGCGTATTGCCGGTCGATATCTCTGCGTATCAATGCGAAGTTGGAAAAGACACGATGCTTGATCTTGAAGCTCAGGATGAAGAGAAAATGCTCGATTCACTTGTCAGCAAATACGCCGAGTATAACATGTACTATGCATTGATCGATTCATTGGCAGCCGAACACAGCGCCCGTATGCAGGCGATGGATGCGGCAACGAATAATGCAAAAGAGATGGTTAACGGGCTGAAAGTCAAGTTCAACAAAGCACGTCAAGAGGCTATCACAACTGAACTTATCGAGATTATCAGCGGCGTCGAGTCGATGAAATAATTATGGAGGAAAGAATGATTGGTAAAATTGCTCAAGTAATTGGTCCGGTTGTTGACGTTGATTTCGAAGGCTACCTGCCTACAATCAACGAAGCGATCGAAGTAAATGTAAGTGTTGAAGGGAATACGACTCGTCTTATTCTTGAAGTAGCATCTCACCTCGGTAACGGTCGTGTCAGAACGATTGCTATGGATATGTCAGAAGGGCTTGTCCGCGGTATGGACGCTCGCGCAACCGGCGCACCGATCAAAGTTCCGGTCGGTGAAAAAGTTCTCGGACGTATCTTCAACGTTATCGGCGAAACCATCGACGGCGGAGACCAAATCACAGATTGTGACACATGGTCTATTCACCGTGATCCCCCAGCGCTGGTTGATCAAAGCACGAAAACTGAGATGTTCGAAACGGGTATCAAAGTTGTTGACCTCTTGGCTCCGTACGGCAAAGGTGGTAAAGTCGGTCTGTTCGGTGGTGCCGGTGTCGGTAAAACCGTTATCATCATGGAATTGATCAACAACGTTGCTCAAGGACACAGCGGTCTTTCTGTTTTCGCCGGTGTCGGTGAGCGTACTCGTGAGGGGAACGACCTGTATCACGAGATGAAAGAATCGAGCGTTTTGGACAAAGTTGCCCTGTGCTACGGACAAATGTCAGAGCCACCGGGAGCACGTAACCGTATCGCGTTGACCGGTCTTACCATGGCGGAATATTTCCGTGATGAAAAAGGTCTTGACGTATTGATGTTCATCGATAACATCTTCCGTTTCGCGCAATCCGGTTCTGAGATGTCAGCACTTCTGGGACGTATCCCATCAGCCGTTGGTTACCAGCCGACATTGGCGCGTGAGATGGGTGCTCTCCAGGACCGTATCACATCAACCAAAAAAGGATCGATCACATCGGTTCAAGCGGTATACGTACCTGCGGATGACTTGACTGACCCGGCTCCTGCTTCGGTTTTCGCTCACTTGGACGCGACAACGGTTCTTAACCGTAAAATCGCTGAAAAAGGGATCTATCCTGCGGTTGACCCATTGGATTCAACTTCACGCCTGCTTGATCCGCAAATCATCGGTGAAGAGCACTACGGTGTTGCTCGCGGTGTTCAAAAAACACTTCAAAAATACAAAGATTTGCAAGACATCATTGCGATTCTCGGTATGGATGAGCTCTCGGAAGATGACAAAGCGACAGTTGAACGCGCACGCAAAATCGAGAAATTCCTTTCTCAGCCTTTCCACGTTGCGGAAGTATTCACCGGTGCTCCTGGTAAATATGTTAAACTTGAAGATACTATCAAAGGGTTCAAAGGGATCCTTGAGGGTGAATTCGACCACATGCCAGAAGGTGCTTTCTACATGGTCGGTAATATGAACGAGGCGATTGAAAAAGCGGCTAAAATGAAAAGCAAGTAATTGCTTCTCGCCTTAAAGGAAACACTATGGAAACACTCCAATTAGAAGTGCTTACGCCGAGCGGACCGATTTATAACGGTCCGGCTAAAAGCGTCACCCTTCCGGGTGAAGAAGGGGAATTTGGCGTTCTCCCTGAACACGTTTCTCTGACAACTTTGCTGCAAGCGGGTGTTGTCGATATCCAAAACGAGAGCGGTAAAACCGAGTCGATCGTCGTTAATTGGGGGGTAGTGCAGATTACCCACAATAAAGTGGTCGTTTTGGTAGACGGTGCCGTTGCTATCCGTGGCGAAAGCGAAGGCGATATCGCCAAAGCTCTTGACGAGGCAAAATCACTGATCAACAGCGTTGCCGATTCAAGTACGATGATCGCTTCCGTGTCGGCACGTATCGAATCTGCTGCCCATAATCTCGTCTAAACCATGTTTCAGACATTTGCCGATTTTTACGACAAAAGTCATCCGGTAACACTCTTTGTGTTGCTGGTCCTCTCTGTCTATTTCATTGCCATCAACTGGGTTTTTTTCTACCGCCTCTTTTCTCTCAATCAGTGGATTTCGAACGAAAACAAATCACTTGAGTCCCTGTTTATGGGTCACCGCACTATTCCCGATTATGCTTATCTCAGCCACTTCATGAAATCGACATCCGTTCTTTCCAAAGCGCTTTTTGATCTCGCATCCTATGCCTCGGCCAAAGAAGCGACCAAAGGGCTCATGTTCTTGTCTGTCGTGGCATCGACCACTCCGTTTATCGGACTTTTCGGTACGGTGGTCTCTATTTTGGACACCTTCGATCATATCGGGCAGGCGAGCGGGACGATGAGTATCATCGCCGCCGGGGTTTCGGATGCGCTGATAGCGACGGCATCGGGAATTTTTGTCGCCATTTTTGCCTATACGTACCATCAGGTACTGAAGCGCAAAGCGTATGAGCTTTCCGGCCTTATCCGGATGCAGAGTGACGCATTGCTTTCCAAAGAAGGATGAGCGTGTTTGACTGGGAGGAAAAGCCGGAGTTGAACATCACTCCCCTTGTGGATGTGATGCTTGTCTTGTTGGCGATTTTGATGGTGATTTCCCCCAACATCGTCTATGAAGAGCTAATCCGTCTACCGAAAGGGTCGGCGCAGAAAGAACTTTCAAAAATTCCTCCTGTCCACATCACCATCTCCAAAGAGGGACAGATAATCGTGAACAAAGAGATATTCCAGGCCGATTCCTTCGCCGACAATTTTTACCGGTACGCCCAAACGCTCGATACCGAAGCCACGGTCATGATCAGCGCCGACCAAAGTCTGGGGTACGGTGAGGTTATGTCGGTTCTTTCTTCTGTCAAACGGGCCGGGTTCCGCGAAGTTTCGCTGGCAACCGCCGGTTGAGACTATTTTAGAGTTTCTGATACGGATGCTGTAAAATGGATTCACACAACGAACGCTATTTTTTTCTCAGCGGCTTAATCTCCTTTTCTTTTTTTGCCCTTTTGGTCGCAATGATTGGGTATACGCTTCTCTCCTCACCAAAAATCGAGCAGTTCGCGATGTTTAAAAGCGAATTCGTTTCGGTATCGGTGGATATCAGCGAAGCTCCTGCCCCCTCTCAACCCGTTTCCCAGGAACCTGAACCTGTGGCGGAACCCGAGGCGGAGCCGGTGGAGGAAAAACCCGCTCCGGTCGAAGAAAAAAAAGTGGAGCCGGTACCGGACATTTCGGATCTTTTTTCGCAGGTAAAACCCCAGAGCGAACCCAAAAAGAAAAACGAGAAGACGAAACAAAACGAAGAGCTGAGTGCGCTTGAAAAAGAGATCATGGCTCCCAGTGAAAAACAGCGTATTTCTGATAAAGTCAAAAATGTCCAACTCCTCAAGCCGGGGATGAAAATGACCGTTCAGGGGGGATCATCCGGGCCGATCGTTAACGAATACCATGCTAAGATTCAAGGACTCATTTACACCCATTTCCATCCACCTGCCGGATCTGAGGGGCAGGCTGCCCGTGTGCGGATCAAAATCAGTGCGGACGGCAGAATGGTTTCGTATAAAGTGATAGCCTATTCAGGCAGTTCGGCGCTCAACGGCGAGGTTGACTGGCTCAAAGAGAGACTCGGTTCGCTCCAGTTTCCCTCTCACCCGGAGCGCAAAGAGGCGCTGCTCGAATGTATACTGACGGCCAAGGAGTAGTATTTTGAAATTTTTACTGGTTTTAGTCACCTGTTTTCACATTCTGTGGAGCGCAGACGCTACTATCGAAGTGGTCAAAGGGGTCGAAGCGCTGCCCAGGCTCGCCGTTGAGGACGGATCGTTTAAAAGCAGCGATAAGAGCCGAAATATGGCCAAAATGCTCGTTGCCGACATGCAGGTCGTTTCGCTTTTCAATGTCGACGAAAGCTATGCGACGGCTCCCTTTGATGCCATTACGCCTGCCCCAAGCCATAAAGAAGCGCAGTACATTCTGCGCTATCGGCTGAGTGATGATGGCGCAGGTGGGATGAGGGCCGATATCAAACTGCTTCAAAACGGAAGCGACCTTTTTTCAAAAACCTACATGCTCAAGCAGTCGGAAATGATGGTGTTTCTGGCCCATTCGATTGCCTATGACATCAACGCGAAACTGGGCGGAGCTCCGATGGAGTGGATAAAGCGAAAAGTCCTCTTAGTCCGTCTTACGGCCCCCCGCAGGTCGGACATCGTTGCGGCCGACTACACCCTTTCATACCAAAAAGTTATCCTCAGCGGCGGGCTGTACGGTTTTGCCAAATGGGCCAACCGTGAGCAGACAGATCTGTATTACACCTCTTTGGGTGATTTCACGCCGACAATTTACAAAATGAATCTGATGAGCGGCGAGCGGCAGAAAATCATAAGCTCGGACGGGATGGCCGTATGTTCGGACGTCAGCGAAGACGGACAAAGGCTGCTGCTGACCCTCGCACCAGGCGGTCAGCCGGACATCTATCTCTACGACACGGCGACGCGGGGGAAAACCCGCCTGACCGATTACTCCGGGATTGATGTCAACGGCCAGTTTCTGGGCAGCGATGGGATCGCTTTTGTCTCGAATCGCCTGGGATATCCGAATGTTTTTGCCAAAAAATTCAACAGCAGCGGCGTGACACAGCTGGTGTATCAGGGAAAGAACAACTCATCGCTCAGTTCGTATAAAAATTTTCTTGTCTACAAAGCGCGCGAAAAAACCGCCACATACGCAGGCAATAGTTTTAATCTTCATCTCCTCTCGATCAACTCGGGCAGGGTGAAGCGGCTGACTGCCAGCGGCGAGAACGATTTTCCCCGTTTTTCTCCCGACGGAGAAGCCATCTTACATATCAAACAGGAAGGGTCACGCAGTTCGGTGGGGGTGATCCGGACAGGGGTAAACAAAAGCTTTGCGTTTCCCCTGAAAATAGGACGGATTCAGTCGATTGACTGGTAATGTTAACCGTTTTTTCGATACCATACCTATATTTTGATTTTATGAGGTGATCGCATGATGAAAAATGCAGCGTTGATCAGTGCAACGGTAGCACTGTTGGTATTGAGCGGATGTAGCAGCAAAGAACCTGCTATTGACGCAACGGCTTCGTCCGCTTCGGCTACGACCGGAACATCGTCTACAACCGACACAGCCGGTAAAGATTCAGGTGCAGTGATCGGCTCCATTACCGATGCGAGTGCTGCGGACGCGTCTGCGTCAGCGGGAGCCAACGGCTCTGAGGGGGGATTGGCAAATATCCTTTTCAATTACGACAAATTTGACATCCGCGAAGACATGCAAGAGCCTATGAAAAACAACTCTGCATTACTCAAAGGCAAAAACGTCAAACTCGAAGGGAACTGTGACGAATTCGGAAGCGATGAGTACAACTATGCGTTGGGCCTTAAACGTGCCAACACGGTCAAAACAGCTCTTGTCAATGACGGGATGAGCCCTGAATCTATCACGATGGTCAGTTATGGAGAAAGCAATCCGGTTTGTCTGGAGAAAACTCCCGAGTGCTGGCAGCAAAATCGTCGTGTTGAATTTAAACTCCCCTAAATGCGTACGTCAGTCGCATCTCTGGCCTTTTTATCTCTCTGCGCGTTTGCTTCGGAACCTTCGGTTTTCGGAGCGGGCGATCTCAACAATCCTTCCCCTTACGGTCTTACCAACGAAGAAAAACTGATTCTCGAAAATAAAAAAGAGATTCAAAGCGTCATGCAAAAGCATAATGCCCAAAGTAGCAAAGTAGAGACTGTGGCGGAAAGACTGGACGGTCTGCAGACGATTATCGAAGGGCTGGTACAAACAAGTAACGAACAGAACATGGCGCTTAAGCGCCTCTCCGAGACGAGCGAGGATGAGAATTCAACCCAAAGCATCGGCGAGATCAAAAAACAGGTTGACGCAAACACCGAAAACATAGCGCAGTTCAAAGGGCTCCTTGAAGAGCTGTCCCACGTCGTCGATACGATCAACAGCAACTATGTGACCAAAGAGCAGTTTTCTGCTCTGATCAAACAGCTCAAAGTCACCCCTCCGCCGGCAGCCGTAAGTCAATCCATCCCGGCGAAGATGGATAACGCAACTCTTGAAAAAGAGGGGAAACGTCTCTTCGGCGAAAAGAAATACTTCGAAGCGCTTGGCAATTTCGAACAGATGGTGCAGAACAAATACAAAGTGGCCGAAGGGTATTTCATGATCGGCGAGATCCATTTTGAACGCAAGTCGTACAAGGCGGCGGTCACCAACTACAAAGAGAGCGCATCGCGAAACGAAAAAGCGCTCTACATGCCGACACTGCTGCTCCATTCGGGAATCTCGATGGAAAAAACGGGGGACATTGCCATGGCAAAAGGATTCTACCAGGCGACGGTTTCCAAATATGCGGGCAGCGGAGCGGCCAAAGAAGCTGCAGAACGGTTGTCTAAGCTGAAGTAGCTATATGGGTGTTTTCAGCGTCACTATAGGTAAATGTGCTAAAATCGCAAAATCTTAAAAGAAGGCTAATATAATGGCAATTGAAACCAATCAAATCGTATCGTTGGAATACGAAGTACGGGACGGTGGTACAGTCGTAGACAGTAACGTCGGCGGCCACCCGCTCGTTTTCATGTTCGGCAAAGGGCAGATCATCCCGGGCCTCGAAATGGGTATCGCTAACATGGGGATCGGTGAAAAAGGGGATGTCCTAGTCAAAGCGGCAGATGCGTACGGTGATTACAACCCGGAAGCTCAGCAGGAACTTCCGCGCGAACAATTCGCAGGGATCGATCTGAACGTCGGTATGACTCTGTACGGTCAGGGCGAAGACGGCGGTACCGTTCAGGTCATCGTCAAAGAGATCACAGATGATTCCGTTATCATCGATTTCAACCATCCTCTCGCAGGGAAAGACCTGATGTTCACGGTGACGATCCATAACGTCCGTGACGCGTCTGCCGAAGAAGCGATGACCGGCGTTCCGGCGGAAAACAAAGTAGAGAGCAGCGGATGCTGCGGAAGCGGCGGAAACCACGGCTGTGGATGTCACTAATTTCTTAACGGCTTCTTCCGCTTCGGTCGAAGCCTTCAAGACGGCCAACCTCCTCAAGGGGTTGGAAGTTAATGCCGTCATTTTCGGGGAAAAGGGGACGGGAAAACGGACCCTTGCCCGCTATATTCTTCCGCACGCACCGGTTATTGATGCCAACCGTTTCGATGAATTGCTGGATGCCATCGAGTCTCACAGCGAAGTGATTATTCACCGGCTGGAGAACGTCGCCAATCTAAAGCGATTGATCGAAGCGCTTCAAAAAACGCGTACCCGCGTCATAGCGACCTCGGGGGGAAAGTATCCTCAGGAGCAGCTTGACGAAGTCTTTACGATCCGGCTTGCGCTGCCGCCGCTGAGGGAGCGAAAAGAAGACGTAGAGGTGTTAACCGACGTATTCGTCAAGGAGGCGCGCCAAACACTGGGGAAAAGCGAACCGTTTGACTTTGAGGGATTTGTCCCCGATTTGAGCGAAAACGCCGTTTCGCTCCGCCGCCAGGTGTATCTGCACTATCTGTTTGACAGCATCGGCGAGAATGACCTTCTGGGGATAATGGAGCACTATCTGGTCGATAGGCTGGGAAGCAACAACGACTACCGCAAATTTTTGTATCTGTACGAAGTCCCCCTGATCCGGGCAGGGATCAAACAGTTCAAATCGCAGCTCCAACTGGCTGAGCGGCTGGGGCTCAACCGCAACACGTTGCGCAAAAAAATTGCGGAACATTCAGAATATCAACTTGAAACCAAGGAGCATTAATGTCAAAAAGAATCGCGATGATTTTTCCCGGTCAGGGGAGTCAAAGCATCGGTATGGGGAAAGCTTTTTACGAGAACAGCGCGCTCGCGCGCGAGATGTTTGAAAAAGCGGGGGAACGGATCGGGGTGGATTTTTCCAAACTCCTGTTTGAACCGAACGATCAGTTGGATCAGACCGCCTATACCCAGCCGGCCATTTTGCTGGTATCGATGATCGCCTACCGCCTTTTCCAGGAAGCACGTCCGAGCGATGCCGTGATGTTCCTGGGGCATTCACTGGGAGAATTCAGCGCATTGTGCGCAGCCGGTGCAATCGATTACGTCGATGCGGTGGAGCTCGTACACAAACGCGGTGCGCTGATGCAAAGCGCGTGCGAAACGATTGAAGCGGGGATGATGGCGATTCTTGGGCTGGACGATGCAGTGGTCGAAGAGCTGTGTGAAAAAGCCAATAACGAAGGCAAAAAAGTATGGCCGGCCAACTACAATCAGGCCGGGCAGCTTGTCGTCGCGGGGCTCAAAGCCGATCTGCAATCGATGGAAAGCGTATTCAAGGAAGCAGGGGCCAAACGGGCCCTCCTGCTCAACATGTCGATCGCCAGCCACTGTCCGCTTCTCTCGAGCGCACAGGAGCCGCTTGCCGAAGTGATGGAAAAGATGGTGAGCGATACTTTCACCGCGCCGGTCGTCTCCAACGTGACCACCGCCAAGTACGCGACAAAAGGCGAAGCGGTTGCCCTTCTCAAAGAGCAGCTGATCAAGCCGGTCAAATACAAACAGTCGATCGAAGCGATCGCGGGCGAGATCGATGCGATGATCGAATTCGGAAACGGCGCGGTCCTCAAGGGGCTCAACAAGCGCAACGCTCCCGACGTCGAGACATTCGGCATTTCCGACATGGAAACGCTTGTAAAGGTGTGCGAAGCCCTCGCATGAAAGTATCTCTGATACAGTCGGCACCGAAGCTGAACCGTTCAAACCTCGCAGAGGTGGTGGCGCAGATTGAACAACACCGCGATTCCGATGTCGTGGTCTTCCCCGAACTCGCTTTGAGCGGTTATCTTCTTCAGGACAAACTCTTCGAGGATGCGTGGCAGATCGGCGAACTGGAGCCGGTGGCCAGAGCCAGCGAATACTGTGACGTCGTCGTCGGGGCCGCGTTGTGGGATGAGGGGAAAGTGTACAACAGCGCTCTGTATTTCTCGCAAGGTAAACTCCTCCATATCCATCACAAAAATCACCTCCCGAACTACGGGATGTTTGAAGAGGGGCGCTATTTTGCTGCCGGAGAGGGGATATACGCTTTCAACACCCCCAGCGGGAGTGCCGTCATGGTGATTTGCGAGGATCTGTGGCGCGCCGAAACGATTGTCGCGATTGCCCGGAGCGAGGCCGATATCGTCTATGTGCTGGCCGCATCGCCCGCGCGCGGATTCAACGAAGAGGGGATTGAAATCGAATCGCAATGGGACGCGCTTCTCAAAACGACCGCCCTGCTGAGCCACAATTACGTTGTTTTCGCCAACCGCGTCGGATTCGAAGACGGCCTGGGATTCTGGGGGGGAAGCCGGACGGTGACGCCGGCAGGCGAAATCGAGCACAAGCTGAACCTTTTCGAGTGTGAAACGGCATCGGTCGAATTGAACCATCAGCTCCAGAAACTCGGGCGCTACCTAGCAAAAAATTTTTAATCAGGTCAGGAAAAGTATGAAAATAGCAATCATGGGAGCAATGCGCGAAGAGATCGACCCGATTCTCGAAGCGGTCGGAAGCCACACATTCACCGAACATGCCGGAAATACATTTTACGAATGCCGTTATGGCAATCATGAACTCGTCATTGCCTATTCCAAAATCGGAAAAGTCTTTTCAGCCATTACCGCATCGGTGATGTGTGAGCGTTTCGGGGCAGAGGTGCTCCTTTTCAGCGGCGTTGCCGGAGCCATCAGCAAAGATCTCAAAATCGGTGATCTCGTCATGGCGAGCGCTCTGTGCCAGCATGATGTCGACATCACGGCGTTCGGCCACCCCTTCGGATTTATTCCGGAAGGTTCGGTCATGGTGGAATCGGATGCGCAGCTCCGATCGCTCGCGGCCGAAGTGGCGGTGGACATGGGGATCGATCTGTTCGAGGGGATCATCGCGACGGGCGATCAGTTCGTCGCATCGGCGGAACGCAAAGGATGGATCGAAGAAACGTTCCATGCCGATGCGCTGGAGATGGAAGGGGGAAGCGTCGCCTGCGTATGCCGGAATTTCGGGATCCCCTTTTTCGTTCTTCGGGCCATCAGCGACAGTGCTGATGGGGATGCGGGGATCGATTTCGACACGTTCCTGGCGAGCTCCGCACAGGTGAGCGCCAAATTCATTCTAGAGATGGTACAGCGTCTTGGCCGTTAAGCTCAGCAAAAAAATCATGCGCCAGATCGGGCGCACCAATGCGCACTTCGGGCTGATCGAGGAGGGGGACAAGATTCTCGTGGGGCTCAGCGGCGGGAAAGACTCCCTGACAATGGTACACGCCCTGATGGAACAGCAGCGGCGCGCCCCGTTTCGTTTCGAGATTCTGGCTGTGACGGTCACCTACGGGATGGGGGAAGACCTCTCGGCGCTGATCGCGCATTGTGAAGAGCACGCTGTCCCCCACCGGGTGTATGAGACGAATACCTACGAGATCGCAGGGGAAAAGATACGGCAGAACTCGTCGTTTTGCAGCTTCTTTTCCCGGATGCGGCGAGGTGCGCTCTACAGCGCCGCGAAAGAGTTCGGGTGCAACAAGGTCGCGCTGGGACACCATCTCGATGACGCCGCTGAGAGCTTTTTCATGAACCTGATCTATAACGGCCATCTTCGCTCGCTGGCACCCAAATACAAGGCCGGCAATGGCCTGATCGTCATCCGTCCGTTGATACAGCTGCGCGAACGCCAACTCGCCGCCTGCGCGCTGGAGAACGGAATGCCCACCATCGGCGATGAAGCGTGCCCTTCGATGCGTTTCGACGTCAAAATGCCTCATGCTAGAGCTTCGATGAAGAGTATGCTCCATGAGATGGAGGGGAAATACCCCGATCTTTTCGTCTCGATCAATTCGGCATTCGGCCATATCAGCGACGATGCCTTTTTTGACCCTGAACGTTTTAACGTTTAAGCTTTTCGAAATCGAGCCGTTTCAGGCTTAAAAAATCGATAATCCGGTCCTGATAGATTTTTGAGTCGCGCTCATGGGTGCATGCTTGCAGTTTTCGCAGGTGCTCCGGCTCGATCTTCTGGGCGTAACGGGGCATCAGCCGCAGTTCCTGGATGATTTCGTTCAGTAGGCTCTGTTCGGTGATCGTTTTTTTGCTCTGGACGGCAGAGACATACTCTTTGACGGTCATCACAAGCGCTGTCGCACGATCGGATTCAGCGTAGACTTCGCCTGCGAGCTCTTTGAGCACCGGATAGTAATGGTGGGCCGCTTCGTCCGAACTTGCGATGATCACGGCATAGGTTTTGGCCCGAAATTCCAGCGCGGTGTGGTGATAGACGAATATCTCCCGAAACGCGCTGAAAAAGTGATCGCGGAGCGTTTTTAGCATGACGCGCATCCACTACTCCTTTTTTTCCAAATTATACCGTAATAACGCAACCGCTTTATGGTCCGCACGGCTCATCGACAGGGCTGAAAACTCATCCGGACCGAACCATTCATACCCTTCCTCTTCAAACGCCTCTTCGCAGAGATAAACATCCGCTTCGAGGGTGAAATGGGAATAGTGCTGCGTGATGTTCCCCAGCAAGGTTCCGTTCCCTCCCGGAGGGGATTGGGTCTCATAAAACCCCCACAGCCTGTGGAGAAAGCGGCTTGTGCGCTGATACAGGGCGTAGCGGCCGGCGCGGCGGTGGAGGATGATGGTTCTGCGGCGTACCGGCTTGGTTTTTTTGATTTTCGCTTCGGGGTAGGAGAGAGGGGAGATTTTCCCCTCGCACGCCGTTTGCAGCGGGCACGAGCCGCACAGCGGGTTTTTGCTCAGACAGACCATGGACCCCAGATCCATCATCGCCTGATTGTATTCGAACGGGTGGGCCGGATCGAACAGGCGGTAGGCGTACTCCCACAGCTTTTTCTCATCCCGTTCAACGAGGGCATAATAGCGGTGGAGTATCCGTTTGACGTTCGCATCGAGGATCGGGAGAGGTTCTTTATAGGCGAAGGATGCCACCGCGTGGGCAGTGGAGCGTCCGATACCGCTGAGCCGCATCAGATCATGGGCATTGTCCGGAAGGGTGCCGTCGCACTCTCTCGCGGCATTATGGAGGTTTTTGGCCCGCGTATAATAGCCCAACCCCTCCCACCGTTTCAGGACATCATCGAGGTCGGCTTCGGCAACGTCGGTCAAGGTGGGAAAGCGCTCCAAAAAGGGGAAATAAAACTGTTCCAGCACCGTCTTGACCTGCGTCTGCTGGAGCATGATCTCGCTGACGTAGATTTTGTACGGGTCGTCGGTCGTGCGCCAGGGGAGGTCGTGGCGGCCATAAGATTTATACCAGCGCAGAAGGGATGCTTGTGGGATTAGGTTCATTTTGGAATTGTAGCGAAATCAAAGCGGTGATTTAGGGTTTTAATAATTTCTATTTTATTGATTCAAATAGAAATTTTAACATTGATTTAAGAAATTGTGCAGAATAGAGTGTGTATACTCTCTAAAATTATTACAAACGTATTCTAATTATTTTGAATAACATGGAGTTTTAAGACGTGCGTTTTTATACAACAACATCAACGATTGCGCTTTCGTTATCTTCTGTTTTAATGCTTTCAGGATGCGCTCAGTTAAATACTGCGGCTAACAGCACTATTGACACTTTGGCTCACGGCGTTAATAAACTAACAGCAAAAGACTCTAATCAAACCATTTCAGATAAATCATCATGTGATGATTACATAGCTGGAAAGGTATTAGGAGCAGGAGTTGGTGCTGGTGCTGGCGCATTGGCCGGTTATTATTTAGGTGGTAAAAAAGGAGCCTATTTAGGTGCTGCGATTGGGGCAGGTGGTGGATATCTGCTGGGTAGTGCCGTTGATGAACGACGCAGAGAATTATGTAAACTTGCAAAAGAAACAAAAACTACCATGCTGCTTGGAGACATTAAAGCAGAAGACATTGATGGAGGAATGTCTTTTGGTGTTGAAGCAGATGTAGTTGCTTTGCCTGATATCAAATTCAAATCAGGATCTTCCGAACTGACGAATGAGCAAACTGCCACATTGAAAAAATTTGCACAAGTTTATGCAAAAACGGACAAGAATGGCAAAATCCTCATTGTTGGTAATACGGATGATACGGGTAATGAAGAAAAAAACCAGGTTCTTTCTGAAGCGAGAGCTAAAACGATTGCCAATGTTTTCAAATCTCAGGGAATTAGTGATGATAATTTATATTATCAAGGTGCTGGAGCGGCAATGCCGATTGCATCAAATGAAATCAAAGAGGGAAGAGAACTGAACCGCCGTGTAGAAATTGCTGTTTTCAAATCGGAAGACCGATTGGTTCAAGCCGTTCAAAATCGTACTCCAAACCCAGAGTTTTTCAGTAAAAAACCATCTTACGAAAATCAAGCAGATAATGCAAAGCCTGAAAAAAAGGTATCCGGGAAGAAAGTTGTGGCTAGCAAAACTGTCAAAAAACAAACCAAATCTACTACTTCCGCTCAAAATGTTGCTTCAAATCATACATCGAATAAATCAGTACAATCTACTCGTGTAGCATACTCTTCAATTATCGATTTCGGGGGCAATAGTTCAAAAACTCAGACACTTGGGGCCAGAATAGGTTCTCCTAAAAAAGCGGTTAGTTGGCTCGATTCCTTTTCGTTGTCAACTACGGTACACGCTTCGGAAGAAAATTGGAATTATCGAAAATCCTGCAAAGATGATTTTACCAAGCCGGAATATAGTGCTTCTTCCATAAAAAAACTCAAAGACGGTAAAGGTCTTAAATACACAACAGGGAATTACTACAACGGACTTTACAACACAGCCTGGATCGCAGATGACGTTAATGGAAACTTTGTTTCAATGATGCCAATGGCCGTTTTAAAAGAAGGTGCTAAGCCAGTTTCCGTTCCAGAACTCAAAGTATGGAAAGATTATGCTTCCAATAAAAAAGATCAGCCTGATATGTCATTAGCCAATAATGTGAATACATACATGGGCGATAAAGGACTCCTATTAAGACTTTATCCGGCACGCAAGCATGACTCGATCATTTGTTCGGATATGTTTGTTTCGGCCGATGGAAAAACAGGTGTACAGCAAATCTATTATCGCAAAGATGGAAAGATTTATGTACGTGAAACGCAAACCAAAAAAGTAACTCAACAATAAAGGATTAAATTAAAATGGATGCATACTGGGCATTTATGGCTGCAAATCGCCTTCTTCTTGGAAGTATCGTTTCACTGCTGATTGCAGTGTATTTGATTTGGAAAAATCGTGATGACCTCCGATTTTGGTACTTTAACTTTGCTTATGGACTTCCTGTGGTTGGTGAATTGCCAAAATTGGCTAAAGACTATGAGTCAAAGGATAAGAATAACTGCCGTTTGAGTGAAAAACAGCTCTCTCAGGATTATATGGTTCATTACGACCGTTTTGCGAGCAAAAATGCTGATTATTATAATAACTGTAAATCGTATCTCGGAAAGGTGGATGAGAGAAATCGCAGTCCTTTGCCATGGTATGTTGCTATTTTAACAGTCGCTCTTGTCTTTGTTGAAGCAATGGGGTTCAGTTATGTTTTAGCGGGTTGGACAATTCCTGGTGCTAGTGAAAGCACTCAGCAGTATGGTGCTGTAGGTATTGCATTTTTGATTTCTGTCATCCTTGTCCTTTTTACACACTGGGCTGGACATGAGCTGTATCAAAACTCTTTAATTGATAAAGTTCGTACATGGTGGTTAAAAGATTCTTCTTCAACTAAACCGACAACTTTGGTTCCAAGCAGTAATCGAGTATCCCTTGAAGATAATCATCTTGATGATGACCAGCCAAATTATATACAGATGCTTAATCGTATTGATGCCAATGCTTCTGTGACAAAACGTTGGATTATTACGACCATTACAGCTATTATAATTGTTGTTGTTGCTGTTGGCGCCACTTATGTTCGCGGTCAGGTTTTAGAAAAAACCCAAACTGAAGAAGTCCGAGGACAAAGTGACAGTTATTATGGTGATATGCCCTCTGCGGTATCAGAAACGCAATCGAATGCTGATAAACAAGCCTTAACTGATGAGCAATCTGCTGATAAAAAAGGTGCATGGGGAACATTTATTGTTTTGGCATTTATCTTTATCTTTCTCCAATTTCTCGGAATCTTATTTGGTTTCAAGTGGGGATTTGGAGGAAAAGAGAGTAAATTGGCTTGGAAAGATTCACATGATTTTACTACACGAGAATCCTTTGTTACCTTCTTTCAGCGTAAAAGTAACAATATCGCCAAAATTGCTCAAGGGCGTTTGACTGATTTACACAAAAAACTTCAGCAAGCGGCGATGGGTGGTGGCGTTGATGTACGTGATTTTAACACCAATACCAAAACTTTTCTTGATTATGTTTCTGATGCGAAGCATGAGCATGCTTCACACGTAGCATCTACATCACATTTGTCTACTGCAGAACACAAAATAGTAGCTCAACCAACTGTTAATACGGAAGATAACATTAAATGTCCTACATGTGGAAATGACGTTCAAAAGGGGGCTAAATTTTGTCCACATTGTGCGACTAATCTCGAAGCATTGCTTGTTGTGGACCCTACATGTCCGACTTGCGGACGCCACTATCCACAAGGGACTAAATTTTGTGCAGAAGATGCTGCTTTGTTAGTTAGCGCGGATACATTAAAACCTACATGTGTTAAATGTGGGAAGGTTTATCCGGAGGGGACTAAATTTTGTGCAGAAGATGGAGGAGAAGTTAAAGTTGGATTTATCGGAGAATAATGAAGATGAATAAAATGATTTGTGGGATGAATATTCTTTTGTGTACGGCATTGAGCGCATTTGCCGTGACACACAACTCAATTAAGAGTTGTTACGATTTGGCGAAAGTTGATGGAAAAAATACGTCAATCAATAAAGAACTTTTTCTCTTTATTGATCAAACGACTGCTTTGGATGACGAATTAAAACAATCTGTTATTCAGAACAGTGTTTCCAATATCAATTATGGTAATGGTTTCACAGTCGCCAAATTTTCTGCATTCGTACAAGGAAATTATACGGGAGTTGTAAATTCAGGGCAGCTTGACTGGCCTTTAAGTCAAGATGCTAGAAATGACACACCGAAAAAGTTGCTGCAAGGTTTTGATAAGTGTATGAAATCGCAAGCAGGGTATGCCAAAAATATGCTGGACAATTCCACAAGCCAAACCTTTGGAGCTTCAACGAATACGATTGTTCGTTCTGACATCCTTAAAAGCCTTCAAGAACTTGCAAAAAATACAGTTAAAGTCTCAAAAGCTAAACAAAAAACGGTCTTTATTGTTTCTGATATGTTGGAGAATTCCTCTATCACAAGTTTCTATTTAAAAAATGGTGTTAAGAAAATCGACCCTATCGCTGAAATGAAAATAGTCGAAGCAAATAAAATGCTTGCTGATTTCGGCGGAGCGAATGTGTATATTTTAGGTGCTGGTTTGGTTCCTGCCACGAGTAAAGTAGCAGCCGATTCTTATAGAGACCCTAAAACAATGAATGCGCTACAAGAATTTTGGAAAATGTACTTTAAAAAATCTAATGCAAGATTGATAGAATTTGGACAACCTGCTTTATTGAATGTGGTCAAATAATTTTTCTTGAAGGGGTGATTTTCACCCCAAATACTCATTTTGTTCAATGAAGTCGTCTTTTAAAACTGATCTGCACGCAATGGTACTCATTTTATTATCATCTAATGATAACATATTCATGGTAAATTAGATTGATTTCATATTGTAGTGTATAATACTGTATTACAAAATTCACATTAGGAGAATTGTGATGACAGCAACCGTTCGACTCGATAAAGTGTTAGAAGAAAAGCTTGACTTTATTGCTCAATCACTCCATAAAAAAAAGAGCGATATTATCCGTGATGCTATTTCATTTTATGCGGACAGCATTCAAAACAGTCAAAAAAACCGTATTCTAAAAGCGGTAGCCAAAACCAAAGAGGCTGATAAAGCTGAAAATGCTGCATTTGAAGGAACTCTTGATGACGGTCTGTAAGGGGGAGATTTGGCTTGTCAATCTCAATCCGCAAAAGAAATCCAATGAGATTGGAAAAACTCGCCCTGCCGTTGTGATCCAAAACGATTTGCTTAACCACAGTGATTATGCAACGGTGATTATTCTGCCTATGACAACCGTGTTGATTGATGATGCAGAGCCGTTACGGTTTCGGGTAAAGAAGAGGGTAGGGCTTGAATCGGATTCCGATGTATTGGTCGCTCATGCGAGAGCGGTAGATAAAGAGCGTTTGCTTCAAAAGTTGGGGGAACTTTCATCCGAAGAGATGGAGCGGATTCGGATTTTATTTAATGAAGTTGTTTTTTGATATTGGTTTTTTATCCATAAATAACTTCTTTTTGAATACTTTCAAAAATTGCACCTTTACTATATTTGTGTTTATGCAATAAATCGATTTTAGTCTGGTACATATCTTCCAAATAATTCCACAAACCTGTCAAATTATCAAAGGTTTTGTGTTTAAATTCGACATAGATATCGATATCGCTATTGGGAGTTTGCTGATCTTTGGCATAGCTTCCAAATAGACCGATTTTATCGACTTCATAAGTCTTTTGGATGTGTTCTTTCTCTTGAGTCAATTTTTGCAAAATATCTTGTTTGGTCATTCGCATTACTTCTCTTTGAATATTTCATCCTTATGATTCTTGGGTTAATTATAGTCAAAAACATTCAATTAAACCTATATTGAGCGAAATCAAAGATGTTCTAAATAAGGTGGTAAAAATAGTAAAGTGGTAAAAAAGTGGCAAAAAATCTAATTTAAACCCTATAAATAGGACTTTTTATGTGATTTTGATAGGTTGTAGTAGCCCAACCCCTCCCACCGTTTCAGGACACCGTCGAGATCGGAAGCGGCGACGTCTTTCAGCGTCGGAAAGGCTTGGAGGAAGGGAAAATAGAACCGTTCGAGGACGGTTTTGACCTGCGTCTGCTGGAGCATGATCTCGCTGACGTAGATTTTGTATGGATCGTCGGTTGTGCGCCAGGGGAGGTCGTGGCGGCCGTTTTTTTCATACCATTCTAGAAGCGATTGCCGAGATGTGGGGATTACCAGCCAACTGAGGGGGGATTGAAATACCAGAATGCACCGAGGGCAATAATACCGAAGATGGCAACCTTGAAAACCCATTTCATCAGTTTGAGATAGACGAGAAAAAGGATGATCCCGATCAGCCCGATGGAACCGAGCCCGTACCCGCTCATCAAAAAATCGATCATAAAGACTCCGAAAATAAAATGCGCCATTATAGCAAATGCTATAATCACATCATGAAAACCGTTGATAACCTCTTTATTGATTCGATCGAAATCAAAGGATCGAAATTTATCGCTCATCTGATGCCGATGCCGATGTACGAAGAAGAGATGAAGCGGCTGCGCGAAGAACATCCCAAGGCGGTTCACTGGGTGAGCGCCTATCGTTATCTCAACGAGTTCGATCAGATTGTTGAGTATGCGGGGGATGACGGCGAGCCCAAAGGGACATCGGGGAAACCGACCCTCTCGGTGGTGCAGGGGCATGAGCTGATCAATGCCGCCATCATCACGGTCCGCTATTTCGGCGGGACGAAGCTGGGGCCAGGCGGTCTCGTGCGGGCCTATGCCGATGCGGCGAACGCGGCGGTGTCGATCGCCGAGCTGCTGCCGTACGAAAAGCTGTTCGCCCATACCATTGCGTGCGACTACAAGAACATCTCGATCGTCGAATACGAAATGGCACAGAATGCGATCCGGTGCCTTTGCAAAACCTTCGGGGAGAAGGGGGCGGAGTTTACCATCGAGGGGACGGAAGAGAATCTTGAAACATTCTTCGCGGTTTTGGGACGGAGCATCGAAATAAAACTCTAGGAAAAAGGATCGGATGATGGCCAAAATCAACAAGCGGATGGTTGCCAGGATCGCTCTGTACAGCACAGCGGCGGTTGCCGCTTTTTTCATCTACGCCCGGGGCAATGTACCGGTCGAGACCGATACGGAGTATTGCGAAAGGACGGGAAGGGTCAAAATAGATGACCGGTTTTTCAAATACGATGTCTATGAGAACGGAGAGATGAAAACAATAGCGGATATGTTGTCGAGAGGATGCAAGGGTGATGCGTACTGCGAAATCGACCGTGCCTATCAATACGTCCTCAAAATACCCTACCAAGAGAGCAGCACCAACCGCAACCCCTCCGAAGTGATCAATCAGCAGAGGGGCGATTGCGATGAAAAATCGTATCTTCTCGCAACGCTGCTGCTGCAACAGGGGCACCGGTGTGTTTTTGTGACGACGGCAGATCACGGATTCATCGCTGTCCATTTCGAGAAGGACGACGCTACTATGCCGCACCCTTTGTCGTATTTGACCGTCGATGGAAAAAAATACTATTTTGCGGAGGCCACCTTTACAACGGGGTATGTCGGACAGCCCAACGGTGTGTCCCAAGACGAGATTGACGCAGTTTTTGATATGGTGGGGAGAAAAGAGATCCCCATCGATACGGTCCGTTTTAATCTAGGGAGGAGCTAGGGTTATTCAGAAGCTTCCGGCGTGGTATGCTCGTCGTAGATCGGAATCAGGATCGTAAAACATGCCCCCTCATCGGTATTATGGTGGGTGAGGCTTCCGTGGCAATGCTCTTCGATAATGGATTTCGACATATAAAGGCCCAACCCCGTCCCGTTGTCGGATTTGGTTGAAAAATAGGGTTCGAAAATTTTGGAGGCGATCTCGTCGGAAACCCCGCCGGCATTGTCGCAGACACAGATGCGGATCGACGCTCCGTGCTCCTCGACGCGGATGGTGATTTTTCCCGACGGGATGCGCCGTTCCACAATCGCGTCGTGAGCGTTTTTGATCAGATTCATCAACACCTGAATCATCTCGTTTTTGGAAAAATAGCCTCTTTTTTCGGTGGATACGGCTGTTTCGGTTTTGATTTTGGCGTATTTTAAAAAAACATCGGACAACCGCAGTGCCGATGTGACCATCTCCTGGACGTTCTCGTTCCGTTTGATCTTGTCGTTTCTGTAGTAGTTCCGGAAATCGTCGATGGTTTTGGACATGTATTGCAGATGCTCGTTGAACTGATCGTGCGAACGTTCAAAACTCTCCTCGTCCCACCCCCCGAATTTATGCTGAAAATAGAGGTTTTCGTTGATGAGGGCCAACGTGTTCAGCGGTTGGCGCCACTGGTGGGCGATCATGGAGATCATTTCACCCATGGCAGCATGTCGGGACTGGTTGAACAAGATGGCGTTTTTCTCCTGGATTTCCTGGCGCTGCCGCCCTATTTCGCACTCGAGGTACTCCTGATTTTTTTCTTTTTCGCTCAGCAGCTCTTTTTGCAGCTGGATTTTTTCGTCCTTGGCCGTATGAAACCGTTTGGCCAGGAGAAGAGAGAAAACGATGATCTCGACGAGAGCGCCGAATAAAAAAGCGTAGCGCGTGAAATCGGTGTTTTCCACAACGGCATTGAACGTCAGCACCATGAGCCCCATCATCGGCATATAAAGGATTAGGGCGATAAGGTAGTAGGGCGTTTTGATTTCGCCCAACAGCCATGTTCTGACGGCCAGGATCAAGAGGATCGTGACAAATACGGAGGAGAAAAGGTTAAACATCAGCGCGGCATGAGGAGTCCCAAGTTGGATCATCACCCCAAAAAGGAGGAAAATGGCGGTAAAGAGTTTGAAAAGCCGGGCCATTCGGGGAAAGTATGTGTCCAGTTCGAGAAACGCCCCGGAGAAGAGTGCCATAAAGGCCATGACGACCGTACCGGCGACATGCAGCCCCTCATTCCACGGTGCGAAGCCTGCATAGAGGTACGAGCCGTTAAACATGCTGACGAAAACGATGAACGCGGAGACGTAGCCGATGTAATAGGCGTAAATGCGCTCCCGTATCTCCAGCAGGAGAAAAACGTTCAGAACCATTATGATAAAAAGGATCCCTGAATAAAAGGGGTAAAAGGTATAGAGATTTAAACGGCTGGGCCGGAAAAATTCCTTTTCGGTGTAGAGTTTGAAGGCCCCGATCTGGCCATTGGTCGTTTGACCCTGGATATAGTAGGTTTTCGTCGCACCAGGAGCGAGGCTGAGCGCGAAAGCGGGGTTGGCATCCTGAATTTGTCGGTCTGAGAGCGGTGTCAGCAGTCCGTTGGCCTCTTTTCGCCATCCATGCTCCGTCGCTTCATAAAGGGTTAACGTGGACCAGAACGGTTCCGTGAAGTAGAGGATGAAATCCTTCAGGGCACTTTGGTTCTCGATCGTAACTTTAAACCATACCGTCCCCTCTTTGTACCCCAGTGTAAACCGCGACGGGATGGTCTGCGTGAAATCCAGTTCGGCTACCTCGTTTATGGTCAATGCCGATTTTTCGTCATATAAGCAATGGAGGGAAAAATCGCTGAGCGTGTCTGTACCCTCGGAAACGACGATGGACGCAAACGAGGCAGGCAGATACAGCAGGAGAAAAAAAGCGATCCGAAACAGCAACGTTAACCTTTAAAAATATTATAAAATATATTTTCTATAATATAAATTTTTATGATGATTCTTGGACTATGATACTCAAATCAGGTTAAAAAAATTTAAAAGTCGGGCAGATACGGCGGGGGTTTTTAGTGTTTGCTCCACAACTTCTCATTCAGTTTCAGTTCATGCACCAAGCCGATCGTGTTGCGCAGCGTATTGACGTATTCCATAGCCTGTGAGTAATCGAGCAGGGAAGTGAAGACGGCGGGTTCGAAGAGGTCTTTGCCCGTTGCGACCGCGACATGGATATGGTTATGGGCAAACGAGATGAAGAGGGGGGCGGAGAGCTTTTGCTGGAACGCCAAAATCCGTTTCATCATCGAATGGGTCAGGATGTAGCGGGCCTCGATCGGGTCGTTGCCGTAGACGACGAAATGTTTCTCGAATTCGGGGTCGTCGAGGCGGATCAGATTGTCTTGGGAGAAGTTTTTCGATTGGAGCCATCCGCCGATGAGGCTCCCGAACGTTTTTTCGGCGTGGTCGGGGAGGACGAGCGTTTTGCTCTGGAAGTGTTTATTGAACTCGGCGACGAGAAAGAGGCCGCGGAAGAGGGTATGCCACTGGGTGCGTCCTTTGGAATCGCGGGTCTGGTACTCGGCATGGATGTCGGAAAATTCCAGAGGGACGCTCTCTACCGATCCTTTGACGTAGTCGTTGCCGCTGTAACGGTCGATCGTGTGTTTGAAGAGGTTGGAACGTTCAAAAAGGTGGCGGGAGACCATAAACTGGGGATTGTAAAGCAGATGGGGATCGATCGCATGGATGAGGGGGGTGATGATGTGCTCTTTGAAATCTTTGGCGTAGCCGTCCGTCATCGCGCGGTAGATCATCCCTCCTACGGCGACAAACCCGACGAGCAGGACAAACGTGATGGGGTGCAGGAGACCGAATGTCTTTCCCATCCACACCGCGGCAATGCTAAAAGCAACGATTCCCATTCCGCCGTAAAGCTTGAGACGGGAGACGATCTCTCTGCGGGTCTCTTCGAGCCCGCTGAGGGAGGGGTAGAGCTCCTGGTAGTAAAAGTCGGTGAGTTCCGATACCGATTTCATATGTGCCTGCTCAGCGGCCGAAGAGCTTCTGGACGTCGACGTTCTGACGCTCGGCTGCGCTGATTTCGAATACGGCGCGGCGCGAGAGCTTCATCCATCCCGCCATCAGGTTGGTGGGGAACATCTCGATCGCGTTGTTCAGGTCGGTAACGGCCTGGTTGTAGGCGCGGCGTGCGGCGGAAATCTGCTCTTCCACTTCGTGAAGGCTGCGTTGCAGGTGCATGACGTTTTCGTTGGCTTTGAGATCGGGATAGGCTTCCATCGCCACCGTAATCGATCCGAGCGCGGCGGTGAGTTTCGTGTCGATGGCGATTTTCTGTGCGTCGCTGAGGTTCGGTTTCATCCCCTCTGCACGCAGTTGCGTTACTTTCTCCAGCGTCGATTTTTCGTGCTCCATATAGCGTTCGACGGAAGCGACGAGATTGGGGATGAGGTCGAACCTTTTTTTCAGGACGGCGTCGACCCCTGCGAAAATGTTTTCGACCTGGTTTTTCTTGCCGATCAGGGAATTGTACATCAAAACGGCAATCAGGGCGAGAACGGCGAGGAGAATCAGAAGAATCTGCATGGAATTCCTTTTCGGTTGTTTGGGATAATTGTACCTTATTGCAGCGGAACTTGATCTTTGGTATCTTCGAAACCGTAAAATCAGGTTATGTTTTCAAACGGAGACGCCACACTAGAGCGGAAATGATGGTCCCGAGATAGCACAAAAGCATGTCTTTCTGCGAATCCCATTGGTCCCCCTGTATCCCCAGAAATGCTATCCCGAGTTCGGGGTTGGTCATTTCGGTGGCGAGCCATTCGAGCACTTCGTAGACTCCCGAGGCGGCAATCAAAAAAACAAAGGTAAAAGCAAAAGCGTGCCGTGCCGATTTTTCAAAGGAGTTGAAGAGTTCAAAAAAGGGGATAAACAGCAAAAACCCGAAGAGAAAATGGGCCAGGCGGTCGTAATGGTTCCGTTCAAAACCGAACAAGCGGCTAACAGCGTCAAACCACGGCATTTCGCTGTAAGTGTAGTGGGCGCCGATCGCGTGTAACACAAAGAAAACAAACAGCATCCACGCCGCCGCAACCGAGAAGCCGAAACGGCGTTCACCCCACAGGATAACGGGGAGGGCAACAAAGACCAGGATGTTTTCGAGAAGCCAGTCCTCGCGATACCAGGGATCGATGGCGAGAAGTAACCAGACAGTAACATAGGTGATAAAAAGGATTGTTTTTTGGTTCATAGGAGAATAATAACACAGATAAAAAAAGAGGAGGGGGAATGGCGCAGCGGACGGGACTCGAACCCGCGACCTCCTGCGTGACAGGCAGGCATTCTAACCAACTGAACTACCGCTGCAGCGCCAAATAATAATGGTGGGAATTACAAGACTCGAACTTGTGACATCTACCTTGTAAGGGTAGCGCTCTACCAACTGAGCTAAACTCCCGAGAGTTTTGAAAAAATAAATCGAAATAACATGGCGCAGCGGACGGGACTCGAACCCGCGACCTCCTGCGTGACAGGCAGGCATTCTAACCAACTGAACTACCGCTGCAGCGCCAAATAATAATGGTGGGAATTACAAGACTCGAACTTGTGACATCTACCTTGTAAGGGTAGCGCTCTACCAACTGAGCTAAACTCCCGAGAGTTTTGAAAAAATAAATCGAAATAACATGGCGCAGCGGACGGGACTCGAACCCGCGACCTCCTGCGTGACAGGCAGGCATT
>CAYXWQ010000022.1:0-28990 GCA_964468865.1 uncultured Sulfuricurvum sp.
AGATTTTGCGGATGAAAGCCGAGCTTAACGAGATTCTGGCGAAAAACTGCGGCCAGAGTGTCAAAAAACTCGAAAAAGATACCGACCGCGACAACTTCATGTCGGCAGCAGAAGCGGTGACTTATGGTATTATTGACGAAGTACTTGTCCAAAAAGAAAAAGACGAAAAATAAGGTATTGACAGATGGGAGGTCCGGGTAAACTCCGGCGCTAGCTGTCCAGAAAAGTCCAAATGGGAGTAACAACTTCATGAGCATCCATACCGGTTCCTTGAGTGACCCTACCAGCGATCTTGAAATCTTTGCCAAAGAGGTTTTAAGCGCGCTCATTTCGGACAATCTCCCCCCTACCCCGAACAATTTTGCCCTCTATTTCGACCGGATTCTCGAAGACAAAAGCGAAAGCCTCCGCCGCCAGATCGGCTCCATCCTCGAACTCGAAGAAGACAACCAGGACGAAAAAAGCATCGAGCTTGAAAAAACGCTCAAGCAGGGTTTTTTGTCGGTCAAAAGTATCCTTCAGCTGAGCGCGACGCTCTACAAAAACATCGCCCTGATGGAGAAAATTCTCGACAAGCGCAAAGAGGAGATGAAAGCCATCCCCACCGTTGCGGGTGCGAATGAGATTCTCACCTCCCTCAGCACCGATGTGGGCAAACTCAGCGGGATCCTGAAAAAACAGGTCTCCCACATGAAAAACATCTACGACGAAACGGCCGGGATCGTTCGGCAGGTCGAAAACGAAACGATCTTCGACAACCAGTACGGCGTCTACAACAAACGCTACCTCCTGACCAAACTGGAGCAGGAGCGCAACCTGATCGACGAGTTCAAACACAAAAGCTCCCTGATCACCGTCCGCCTCTCTACGGCGACCGCCACCCTGATCCAAAGCGATAAAGCGCAGCAGTTGATGGTCCGCACCGTCGCGCGGCTGCTGCTCAAAACCTCCCGCCGAAGCGATATCGTCGCCCACTACGGAGATGGTATTTTTGCCATGGTCCTCAAACACACCGATATCGAAAGCGCCAAACGGGCGTCTGAGCGCCTTTTCGACCTCGTCGCCTCCAGCAATTTTTTCCTCGCCGAACAGGAGATACAGCTGCGTATCGCCATCGGTGTCGCCGAAATTTCCGCCTCTGTCGGAGTTGAACAGACCCTGATCTGCACTCTGAACGCCATGGACGAGGCGGATCACGAACCCAAACTCCGCTATATGGTTTGCAACCAATAAGGTCAACATGATTCTCCCTATTATCACCTATCCGAACAAACAACTCAAAGCACTTTCCAGCGAAGTAGCCGACTTCAACGAAGAGCTCCACCGCTTTCTCGACGACATGTATGAGACGATGATCCACTCCAACGGGATCGGCCTCGCGGCGATACAGGTCGCAAACCCGATCAGGGCTTTGATCATCTGCATCCCGGACGAAGAGGGGAACCAGTCCAGAGAGAATCTGCTCGAGATCATCAACCCGATCATCCACAATCCGAAAGGGACGGCGATGTATCAGGAAGGGTGTCTGAGTGTCCCCGGCTTTTACGAAGACGTCGAGCGTTTCGACACCCTGACGCTCCATTACCACAACCGCCATGGCGAACCGTGCGTTCTGGAAGCCGACGAGCTCCTCTCCATTGCGATTCAGCACGAGATCGACCATCTGGAGGGAAAACTTTTTATTGAAAAACTCTCCTACAACCGCCGTAAGAAATTTGAAAAAGAGTACAAAAGAGCGCTGAAAGAGAAAAAATAACTTTTCATATTGCCATATTCGCCATTCCCTCCCCTTTTTTTGATACAATAGAACTCCAATAATCACCGTAAAAGTTAAAAAAGGTTGCGTTACAGCAACCTTAAAATGTCCGTTCGTCAAGAAAACCGCTGATTTGCTTTATCGTTGCCGTACTACAATGAAATGACAACAAGGTATGGAGGTGTCACGTGAAAATACTTTTGGACCGAAAGTATTACAGTATCTATCTCGTTTCAGGCATCATTGCCGCCTGTTTTGTTTTTATGGTTGTCAGTACGGTGGCCGTTTTGAAAAACATCGGCGGCGGAAAAACAAGCGCCGATCTGGCTCTCAAAGAAGCCCGGAAAAAGTGCGACAGACAAAACGGTGAACTGGTGCAGTTAAACAAAAACAATCCCCTGAACACGGTATGTGTCTCCAAAAACGCTACGGCAGATCTGAAAAACTGACGCGTATGGGCATCTGTCGAACGGGAAAAGAGGGTAGAGAATCATGAAACAGCTGTTGTGCGCAACCTTTGAAGGGATCGATGCCAAAACGGTCGAGGTCCAGTTCACAGCGACAAAAGGGCTCCCCGCCTTTAGCATCGTCGGCATGGCCAATGCCGCCATCAACGAATCGAAAGAACGGGTCAAATCGGCTCTGCTGGGCAACGATTTCACCTTCCCTCCCAAGCGCCTCACCGTCAACCTCGCCCCCAGCGACCTGCGCAAAGAGGGATCCCATTTCGACCTTGCCATCGCCTCGCTCATCGCGCTGGGCAACACCGAATCGACACTGGAGGGATGGTATGTATTCGGGGAGCTCGGGCTCGATGGCAGCGTCACCGAAAACACCCTTCTCTACCCGATCGTCCTGTCGCTGGCGAATCAGGGGGTGATTGAACGTGCCATTGTCCCTTCCGTAAGCCTGCCGAAGCTCTCCAAAATCCCCGGAATCGCCTTTTACGGCGTCAACACTCTCACCGACGCTCTAACCCTCTTGGGTGCGCAGGAGATCCCTGACGCGCAGTCTCGTGTGAGCGCATTCGACTGCGAACGGATGGAGCACGAAGAGGCGCATTATTATTACCACGAACATTACCCTCTTGATTTCGGGGATATAAAAGGACAGGAACACGCCAAGCGGGCCGCACTGATCGCCGCGGCGGGAATGCACAACATCCTTCTTGAAGGCTCTCCCGGATCGGGAAAATCGATGATCGCCAAACGGCTTCGCCACATCCTCCCCCCGCTGCACAACGCCGAAATGCTTGACTGTGCCAAACTGGATATCCTGGAAGGTAAAGAGCCCTCTTTTTCCCCTCTGCGCCCGTTTCGATCTCCCCACCATTCCAGTACGGGGGCGAGTATCTTCGGCGGTGGAACCCACAGGGCGCAGATCGGCGAAGTGGGGCTTGCCCACAACGGCATCCTCTTCTTTGACGAGCTCCCCCATTTTTCCAAAACCGTCCTAGAGGCGCTCCGGGAGCCGCTCGAAGACCGCCATATCCGGATATCGCGGGTCAACGCGAAAGTCACCTACGACGCCGATTTTTTGTTTGTCGCCGCGATGAACCCCTGCCCCTGCGGTAACCTCTTCAGCACCACCATCCCGTGCCGCTGTTCGGACGTCGAAATCAGCCGATACCGTTCCCGCCTCTCCGACCCTTTTTTGGACCGGATCGACCTCTACGTGCAGATGCACCCCATCAGCAGCGACGACAAACCCGGAGTTACCTCCCAGGCCCTCCATACCAAAGTGCGCCAGGCCTTCATGCGCCAAAAACAGCGGGGGCAAAAATCCCTGAACGGATCGCTCAGCGACGAAGAGGTCAACCGCCACTGCACGCTGGATCCCGATACACAGCAGGTGATGGATCAGGCGATCAGCCGCTTCAGTCTCTCGTTTCGCGCCGTCACCCGCCTTCTCAAAGTCGCACGGACGATTGCCGACATCGAAGGGGACGCAGCGATTCAGAAAACGCACCTTCTCGAAGCGCTCAGCTACCGACGACGCTCATGAGCCGCACCAACGCCCTTTTCCTCCTCTTTATGCTCCTCCTCGCGGCGGCAGTGGGGATCAAACATTTCTCCTCCCCCGACATTCCCTCCAAGACCCTCCCGAAAGAGGCCGTTATCCTCGCCTTCGGAGACTCCCTGACCTACGGAACGGGTGCCGGCATCCACGAAAGCTATCCCTCACATCTACGGCAGCGGCTCGGGCGGACGGTGATCAACGCCGGCATCCCCGGAGAGCTCTCCGCAGAGGGGGCGGCACGGCTTGCCCCTCTCCTGCAGGCACACCGCCCCGCTCTCCTCGTGCTGTGCCACGGAGGCAATGACATCCTCCAAAAAACAGCCGGTACGTCGCTGCGCTCCAATCTCGACACCATGGTTCGTCTCGCACGCGGACAAAACATCGACGTCATCCTGATCGCCGTGCCGCAGTTTTCCCTGATCGGCCTGGACCCCCATCCGGTCTACGAAGAGATCGCATCCGCCCATGGCCTCCCGATCGAAACCGATATCCTTTCGGACCTCCTCGGCGACAACCGGTACAAAAGTGACCGGGTACACCCCAACGGCGCGGGATACGAAAAAATGGCGGAAGCGGTGGAAAAAATGGTGCGGAAAAATTACAAACTGGAAGAATAGGGGAAGAAAATCCCCTATGATTTAAAATGTGGCGACAACCCACATCGTGATGAAATAGCCGCCGATCAGGAGCCATGCGAACATCGCTCCGGCGGTGTAGAGGGGGGCGAGCCCAAGCCCCTTGAATTTGGCGAAACGGGTCCCCATCCCCAGAGCCGTCATCGCCATCGTCAGCAGGAACGTATCGATGATGTTGATGTTCTCGACAACGCTTTGGATCATCGCCGAAACCGATTCGCCCGCATGGGCGATGCTGTACTGCGTGAGCAGCGAGTTGACCCCCGCCATCCCGATGAAATAGACGGCGAACCAGGGGATCACCAGCTTGACCCCTCCTCCGGCGGCACCGCTTTTGCGGGCGGCGTAGGAGAGGTAGATCCCCAGCAGAATCAGCATGGGGGCGATCATGATGACGCGGGTCATTTTGACGATGATGGCCGCGTCGGAGGCCTCTTTGCCGTACGCTCCTCCGACGGCGACGACCTGCGCCACCTCGTGGATCGTCCCGCCGACGAAAATACCGAACGTGCGGTCGTCCATCCCCGCAAACACCCCGGCGCTGTAGAGGGCCGGGTACAAAAACATCGCAATCGTTCCGAACAGTACGACCATCGAAACGGCAATCGCCGCTTTGTGCTCCTCGGCTTTGAGGACCGGCTCGGTCGCCAGTACCGCCGCCGCACCGCACACCGACGCCCCCGATGCGGTCAGCATCGAGGTGTCACGGTCCATTTTGAATATTTTCTGCCCCAGCCAGGTCCCCAGGATAAACGTCGAGGCAAGCATGATGAGCGACACCATGAACCCCTCCATCCCTACTGCGGCAATCTCCTGGAACGTGATCCGGAAACCGTAAAAAACGATCGCGAAGCGGAGGATTTTTTTCCCGGAAAAAGTGATTCCCCCTTCCCATGCCGAGGGGATACGGTTGTGGAGGGTATTGGCGTAGAAGATCCCGATGACGATCCCCACGACGAGGGGTGAAATTCCCAGATTTTTGATGACGCCCATTTCGGCGATCATCGTCGCCGCCGCGGCGAAGATAGCGACGAAGAGGATACCGCTCAGGGTATCTTTGCGCTTTGCAGGTGAAAACGGCATAAAAGACTCCTTGTGATCAATAACGCAATTATAGGGAGAATCGCCCGATTTTAAAAATCAGCCCCCTTGAACGTTTTGTTCATCTATCTTGAACGCTATCGGAGCAAAGCCCCAATACCTACGCTAGCCGCTGTGGCACTGAAGCTTGCCTCGTTGAGGCAGAAATCTATCTTTACGGAACAATGACGTTCAGCCGTACCGGCACCTCTTTGGAATCTTTCGCTTTCCCCTTTTCGGATTCTTTGACGATCACCCGTTTTTCGAGCTCCGGCGACTGGATCAGATGGGTCCGGATCGCTTCGGAACGGCGGGAAGCCAATGCCTGAAGCTCCTCCGGGACCAGCGGCTGCAGCGGGATCAGCCGCTCGATCAGTTCGGCGCTGTAATGGCGGGTATAGGCCGCTTCTTCGGGGTATTTTTCTTCCAGCTCGTTGCGCAGCGCCCGGAGCTCTTTGCTTTTGAAAACATCCTCGGCCATATCCTCCAGCAGATCCAGAGGGATGGCATTGGGTGAATCGATCTCCTCCTTTTTGCTTCGCTTCTGCGCCTGCGCCGCCAGCTTCGCCCCTTTGAGGGCATAAACGTCTTGCGTCTCATCCCATCCGCCGTATATCTCGAGGCTCAGCTTGGGGCGTTTGTGGAGCAGCGTGACGATCTGGTCCAGCTTTTCTTTCTGCGGCGGGAGCAGCATCGAAGAACCCCCGTCAAAATCGACACTCTCGAGCGAATTATCCTCGATCCCGAGCAACGAGCCCAGCAGCCGAAACGGTGCCGTAACGGCCTTCGTAAAGAGGTTGGTGATCACCTGCCAGACGACCTTGCCGTATTTGAATTCGGGGTTGTTCACATCCCCCTGCACGGGGAGTGCCACATCGATGACCCCGTCACTGTCTTCGAGAAGCGCCACGACGAGACGCATCGGCCAGGGCGAGCCCCCCTCTTTCTCCCGGCCCAGCTCGATCTGGCGGATGATGACCTGGTTGTCACCCTTCAATGCCCCCTGATCGATCTTGTACCCGAGGTTCAAAAAGAGTTTCCCCCCCTCGATGTAATATCCCAGAAACTGTAGCGAATAGGGGGTGTACTGGGCAAGTTCAAGATTCTCGAAGACGACCTTCAGATCGGTAAAGTTTTTCGGGGCGGCGGTATTGAGCGATCCGTCTATACGGGCGAGACCGTATTGGTCGACGGCACCTCGGAGCTTGACGAACGTCGTAACGTTCTTCGTCGTCGAAATCCCCATGACGGAGCCTTCCAGATCATGGATGTAGGTCTTGAACGGAAGCGGCAGGGAGAGATCGCTGAAGGTCATGCTGCTGTTCCGGACGAGAAGTTTCACGACATCGAGACCGAATGGGTTTTCCGAATCTTTTTTGGCCGTATCGGGTTTCCCGGGAGCTTTCTTGGCAAGGGTCGAATAATTCAGCACCTTCTGCTCGTCGATCAGGGCGTTCGTGTAGAGTCCGTCGATGCTCAGCTGGTTGATCTTGAGCCGGTTGTCGGGATAGGCATAGGTAAACGGGGTCACCCCGATGCTGCGCCACCCCAGCAGCACCGAATCGTCGCGCGAATCGTTCATGACCCAGTCGCGCAGCGAGAGTTTTCCCGTCACGCTCGCCTTGTCCGGCGCATACGCGTACTCTCCCCCCACCGAAAGGTCGCCGCGGCGGAGCGAGACGTAGGTGGCGGGTTCGATATAGGGATCGGCAAGGGCGGGATCGATATGGGAAACGTCGAACGTCCCGCGGCTGTGCATGCCTGAGCGGACAATCTCCCCCTGCGCCTTGAAGGTGCTTTTGCCGTTCAGCCGCCCCGAAAATGCAAATGCGTTCTTCACCCCTGGATCGCTCTCGAAACCCTTCAGGGCGGCGTTCAGCGAATCGACGGTGAGGGAGACGTCGCGGCGGGGGACTTCATCGCGAAACGCCGCTTTTCCCTCTTTTATCCCGATCTCGCCGATGCGGTATCCCCACGCCTGCGTCTCCTCGGCTTCCGCTTTTTGGGGTGACGTGTACCCGTGTTTCGCCACGTCCAAAGAACCGTCGGAGAGCCGTTTGAAGGCTATTTCGGGAGAGTCGATCGACACGTTCGAAACCTCCGCAAACCGCCCTTCCCGGTTCAGAACAACCCCCTCGACCCCCACGGCGCCGATGGCCGCCACCTGGGCGTCGTCGCTCAGGCGGACCATCCGGATCGCATCGGTCGCGGCAGAGAGGCTAAGAAGCGATTTGGGATCGCTCTCGATCACCCCCGTGCGGAGACGGAGATTGGCCAGATTCACCCGATACGGGACTGCTGGGGCATGATCGCTCCACTGGACCCCGACCCCTTCTGCCGATACGCTCCCCACCTGATACTGCCACGGCACTTTCGTTTCGTTTTCATCCTCGGGAAACGCTTTTTGGATCTCCTCGATATAGCGGAGCCAGTCGATCGTGCCGTCCGTTGAACGGGCCGCGCTTGCGCTGATCCCGCTGACCCCTACCGATTCGGCCGAAAATGTCTTGCGCATCGGAAAAACATTCCCCTCCCGCAGGATGAGCGATCCCATCGTGAAAATATTACGCCCCTCCCCTTTGGGGACAATCCGTACCCGCTCCATGTCAAACGTCAGGTTGGAGAGCTCCGTGGCGTTTATATCGCTGCTGTCAAACCGGTAATCAAACGCGAAGGCCGCTTTGCCGTCCGCCACTTCGATCGGAAATTTTTCCTTGAAATAGCTCCAGAGGGTATAGAGTTTTCCCGATTCAAACGCCACATTTCCGCCGATTTTAAGCGGGGAAAGGGCCTCTATTTTCCCCCTCACATCGACAAAACCGCTCCCGTTGATCATCGCATAAAGACGTATTTTTCCCTCGGCGGACGAGAGATCGCGCAGATCGATATTGTCCAGGCTGAACCCGATCGGCCCGATCCCGAGCTCGTACGCTTTTCCATCGGCAACGTCGCGGTAATCGATCCTTCCCTCTTTGAGCGTGAACCGTTTGACCAGCAGTTTGAGGGGCTTGGAGGGTTCTTGTGCCGTGTCCTCCTCCGATTTCTGCTCGCTCAGAAATGCGAAATTGAACGCCCCCTTTTCATCCCGCCTGACCGCGATGTAAGGCTCTGCGAGAAGGATGTTTTTGACCAGCCATTCCCCCCTCCACAGATAGGCGAAAGGGTCGATATTCAGCGCCACGTGTTTCATCGCAAACAGATCGCCGTCGGAGGGTGTCTTAAACGCGATATCGTTTACTTTTAGATGAAACGTGAACGGGTTGAAAGCCGCCGATCCGACGGAAAATTTTCCCCCGCTTGTCGCCTCGGCGATCGTGTCGGGAAGGATGTTTTTTAGGACATAGGGAACCCCCACGAATCCGGCTGCCGCATACAGGGCCAGCCCCACCCCCAGTGATTGGAAAATCAAACCTTTTTTCATCATTTTTACCCCCGAAATCTCTTTTCATTTTATCATAGTTAAAACTCTTTTTGGACATAATCAGCTACTTAATCTCAAGATATACGGATGGGCTTCATGAACCGCAAGAAAATTTACAATCCGACCTCAAACGAACACGTCAACGATCGGCGTATTTTCGGCGGTAACCCGACGGGTATTTTCGAATTGAACAGCATCAAGTACCAATGGGCCTACAACCTCTGGGAGATGATGCTCAACAACACATGGTTCCCCAAAGAAGTCGACATGACCCGCGACGCGGTCGACTACAAATACCTCACCGAGATGGAAAAAACGGCCTACGACAAGGCTCTCTCGCAGCTCATTTTCATGGACAGCCTCCAGACGAACAATCTGATGGACAACGTCAATCCCTACGTCACGGCCCCCGAAATCAACCTGATCCTAGTGCGCCAGAGCTTCGAAGAGGCGCTCCATTCCCAAAGCTACGCCGTCATGGTCGACTCGATCAGCCAGAACAGCGAGGAGATTTACGATCTCTGGCGCAAAGACATGATGCTCAAAACCAAAAACGACTCGATCGCGTCCCGCTACGAAGAGCTGGCCGATGACCCCTCCGAGAGCGCCTTCGTCAAGGCGTGTTTCGCCAATCAGATCCTGGAGGGGATCTATTTCTACAGCGGATTCACCTACATCTATACCCTCGCCCGTTCCGGAAAAATGCTGGGGTCGGCCCAGATGATCCGCTTTATCCAGCGCGACGAAGTAACCCACCTCGTCTTGTTCCAGAACATCATCAACACGCTGCGCCGCGAACGCCCTGACCTCTTTACCGAAGAGCTGATCGAAGAGGTCTACGACATGTTCCGCAAAGCGGTAGAGCTGGAGATCGCATGGGGCCAGTACATCACCCAGGGGCAGATTCTGGGGCTGACGAACGAAATTGTCGAACAATATATCCAGCACCTTGCCGACAACCGTCTCACGGCGGTCGGGCTCAAACCCCTCTACAATGTCTCCAACCCGATCAAATGGGTCGACGATTTTTCCAAATTCAACGACCAGAAAACCAACTTCTTCGAGGGGACGGTCACCAACTACTCCAAAGGAAGCCTCAGTTTTGACGACTTCTAATTCCCGTCCGATCGTATCGCTCTGCTTCACGACCGACCGCGATTTTCAGGCCAATCTCGACCACTTCGCGGCGCTGATCGTCCAGACACCTCCGGATGCCGTGGTCGTCGCCCCGGAAGTCGCCCTGAGCGGCTTTGCGTATGAACGCTTCGATGAGGCCGCCGCGTTTACCGAAACGGCGCTGGAAAACCTGCTGGAGATCACGGGGGAACGCCTCGTGATCTTTACGGCGATCACCAAAAAACAGGGTTTTTTTTACAACATCGCTTATGCCCTGCATCAGGGGAAAATCCTCCATACCCAGGCCAAAGCCAAGCTTTTCGCGCTGGGGAGCGAACACGACCATTTTACCGCCGCAGAGGAGGGGGAGATCGTCCCTTTTGATTTCGAGGGGATCAAGATCGGTATTCTGATCTGCTTCGAACTCCGGTTCAAAGCCCTGTGGCAGCTCACGGAGGGATGCGACATCATCGCCGTCCCCGCCCAGTGGGGAAAACTGCGCGCAGAGCATTTCGCCACCCTCACCAATGCCCTTGCGGTGATGAACCAGTGTTACGTCATCGCCTCCGATGCGGCCAACGAAGAGACCAGCGGCCTGAGCGGCATCATCACCCCTTTCGGGGGGGAAATCCGCAACAACGGGGCGGAACTCCTCGTATCACGGTACGAAGAGCGCACCGTCGCCTCTATGCGCCGATATTTAAACGTAGGGATAGCATGAACATCGACCGTATTACCTCCATCAAAACGACCCGTATGGCCGAAGAGATCGCCAAAAAATTCCCTCTGCGTCCCATGATCAAAAATGCGATCATCCACACCAACCGCGAGGCGTTCGTCCCTCTGGCGATGCGCCACAACGCCTACCGTCTCGATGCCCTCCCCATCGGCGCGCAGCAGTACATCTCCTCGCCCCTGACGGTGGCGAAAATGACCCAGTACCTGAGCCCGGAAGGGTGCGACAGCGTCCTCGAAGTCGGATGCGGCAGCGGCTATCAGGCGGCCGTTCTGTCGAAAATTTTCCGCCGCGTCTTTACGATCGAGCGGATCGAATCGCTGCTGCTGGAAGCCAAGGAGCGGTTCCGTCACCTCCATCTGGGGAACATCCACACCCGTACCGATGACGGCCAGAACGGATGGGAGCAGTATGCCCCATACGACCGGATTCTCTTTTCCGCATCGGCACGCGCCGTCCCCCAAAAACTCTTCGATCAGCTCCGGGAGGGAGGGATACTGATAGCCCCCATCGACAAAGGGAACGAACAGGTGATCACCCGCTTCACGAAGCAGGGGGGGAAGATCCACGAAGACCCCCTCGAAGTGTGCGATTTTGTCCCGGTACTCAACGGGGTGGTGCGCAAATGAGTGACCAGCGCGAATTCTGGAACGAGCGCTTTGCGCGGGAAGGGTACTTTTACGGCACCGAACCCAATCTCTATGTCGCCTCGCACATCGACACCTTCGCAGAACCCGCCAATATTCTCTTTCTGGGGGAAGGGGAAGGGCGCAACGCCGCCTATGCCGCCCGATGCGGCCACAACGTCACCGCGCTCGATGCGAGCGAAATCGGCCTCACCAAGGCCCATGCGCTGGCCCGATCGTTCGGGCACGAAATCTCCCTCATCCACGCCGATCTGGAACTCTGGGAACCACGTGAGCGCTACGACGCCGTATTGTGCTCGTTTCTCCATCTCCCCGAGCCTCTGCGCGGCGACGTGTACGCCAAGGTGTTTGGCGCGCTGAAAAGCGGAGGGCTCTTTGCAGGGGAGTTTTTCTCGATTCACCAGATGCCCCGCACCACCGGAGGGCCCAAAGACGAGAACCTCCTCTACACCGCCGATCAATTGCGCTCCCTTCTCGACCGCCATCCCCACATCGAGATCCTCGAACTCGAAGAGCTGGACACCGAGCTGAACGAGGGGAGGGGGCATATCGGAATCGCCTCGGTCGTACGGATGGCGGTGAAAAAGCCATGAGCCTCCCCGAAGCATTTACCGAACGACTTGAGAAGATCGTCCCGCACGAACGGTTCGACGAGATCGTCAAAACGTTCGATGCCCCCAAACAAGTCACCTTTCGCGTCAATACCCTCAAATCCAGCGCTCAGGAACTCGAATCGGAGCTCGCCCGTGAGGGGATCGCTTTTGAACGGGTAGGGTGGCTGGAGGGGGTCTACCGGATCTCTCCGGACGACAAACTCCGCCTCACCCAGACCGAGGCGTTCTACGGCGGGCGTCTCTACATCCAGAACCTCTCCTCGATGATCGCCCCCGTGCTGCTGGACCCCAAACCCGACGAGACGGTCCTCGACCTCGCCGCCGCGCCGGGGGGAAAAACCCTGATCCTCGCGGGGATGATGCAAAACACCGGATGGCTCTCCGCCGTCGAACCCTCCCGCGAGCGGTTCTTCCGCCTCTGCGACAACCTGAAGCAGCAGGGGGTCACCAACGCCCACACCTACATGACCGACGGCCGAAGCGTGGGGAAAAAATGCCCCGAGATGTTCGACCGCATCCTCCTCGACGCCCCGTGCTCGTCCGAAGCGCGCTTCAAAACCCACGAGCCAAAATCGATGAGTTTCTGGAGCATCCACAAGGTCAAGGAGACCTCCAAGCTCCAGCGCCGCCTCCTCCTCTCGGCTTACGACGCCCTCAAGCCCGGAGGAAAACTGCTCTACAGCACCTGTTCGTTTTCTCCCGAGGAGAACGAAAGCCCCCTCCAGCACCTCCTGGAGCGCCACGGAGAGCATCTGAAGACCATCCCCCTCACTCTGCCCTTCGACAACGTCCAAAAGCCTCTGAGAGGCTGGGGGAAAGAGGTCTACGACGAGCGAATCCAGAACGCCGTAAGGATTCTCCCCACCGACACGATTGACGGATTTTTCATCTGTCTGCTGGAAAAATTACCGTGAATTCTATTTTATTTGTCTGTCTGGGGAACATCTGCCGCTCGCCGCTCGCCGAGGGGGTGGCGCGCACTCTGATAGAGCAGGGGGGGCATGGGATCACCGTCGATTCGGCGGGGACAGGGCACTGGCACGTCGGGGAGGCGCCGTGCGCCCACTCGGTCACCGTCGCACGAAACCACGGGATCGACATCTCCCGCCTCCGCGCCCGCCAGGTCACGAAGGACGATTTCAAAACGTTCGATCTGATTGTCGCCCTCGATGCGAGCAACTATCGCGATCTCAAAGCGATGGGGTGTCAGAATCTGGTCAAACTGGGGGATTACGGTCATAAGGGGGCCGATGTCCCCGATCCGTACTTTTTCGAAGGATTTGAAGGGTTTGAGCACGTCTATACGATGATCGAATCGTGCGTGAATAACTTAATTAGAAAATATTAAAGCTGGATCCCCGGGTCAAGCCCGAGGATGACGAAAGACGTCATTCCCGCGAAGGCGGGAATCTAGCTAAAAAAATCATCCGCTAAAAGGGAGCTCTTCATACCCAATGGAGGTACCGAGCATGTAAAACGGCGCTTCATTCACACGCCCACTATAACTTCCGATCGCTAACGCGGCCGTGTTAGCCGTTAGTTCCGCCGTTATCCCCTCAGACATATCCAAACCACGCAGAACATTGTCGCTTACGAGTTTGGCGTCATTTACTCCATCGATCCGAAACGCGACGTCGATCCAGTCATAATCTCTGGCACTGTCCTGCACGCTGAAACGGATTTCGATCGAAGTAGGGGAGAGGGTGGCGAGAGATCGGATCTCGCCGTCGCGGGCGTATTCGATCCGTTCCAGAAGGGCTTTTAGCGAGGAGGGGTTCAGGGGCTTTACTGGCACCCTTCGCACTCCATCGATCGGTCCGCCGTGTCCTGTTTCGCTTCGGGCGACTGGGAGCGGAGATAGTAGGTCGATTTGAGCCCCAGTTTCCACGCGAGCATGTAGATATCGTTCAGATATTTCCCGCTCGCGCGGTCCAAGGTGATAAAGATATTGAGGCTCTGCCCCTGGTCGATCCATTTCTGGCGGATTGCGGCGGCTTTGACGAGGATCGTCTGATCCAGATCGTACGCCGGGGTATAGTATCCCCACGTATCGGGGTTCAGTTTGGGGGCGACGACGGGGATGAGCCCCGAGAGGTTCTCCTCGAACCATTTGCGCTTGTAGATCGGCTCGATCGTCTGGGTCGTCCCCGTAAGGATCGAAATCGAGCTCGTCGGGGCGATCGCCATCAGGTAGCCGTTACGCATCCCCTGTTTTTTGATCGTTTCACGTAGAACGTCCCACTCGTAGTTGGGGGCGAACAATCCGCCGCGGTCAACGAGGTTCTGAACTTCGGCGGAAGCGTGATCCATCGGGAGGATTCCGCGGCTCCATTTGGATCCTTGATACTCGGCGTACGACCCTTTTTCGACGGCGAGATCGGAAGAGGCTTTGATCGCATTGTAGCTGACCGCTTCCATCACTTCGTCGATCTTGTCGAAATGTTCCTGGCTTCCCCACACGATTTTGTTTTCGGCGAGCATCTGCGCTTCTCCCATAACCCCCAGACCGATCGCACGGCTGCGCATATTGGTCCGTTTGACTTTTTCGAGGGGGTAGAAGTTCAGATCGATCACGTTGTCGAGAGCGCGGATCGCGACGGGGACGATGCGGTCGATGTCCTCTTTCGTATTGACGCGCGAAAGGTTGACGCTGGCGAGGTTACACACCGCCGTCGCACCGTCCACTTTTTCTTTTTCGACGATGTAAATCTGGCGGCCGTCCAGAGAATCGAGGGCGGTGATCTTTTTCGCCGGTTTTTCGATCCCGCTGTCGACTTTGACCATCTCCTCTTCTTCGAAGGTGACGAACGAGCCGTCTTCGAATTTGATTTTCACAAGATAATGGTTCGGCTGCGTGTTCTGGAAAATCTCCGTACAGAGGTTCGAGCTGCGGATAATCCCGTAATGGTCGTTCGGGTTGGCGCGGTTGGCGCTGTCTTTGAAGCACAGGAACGGGCTTCCCGTCTCGAAATAGCTGGTCAGGATCTTTTTCCACAGCTCTTTGGCTTTGCAGTGCTCTTTGATCACATCAGGGTTCTGTTCGAGCTCGAGGTAGCGTTTTTCGAATGCCGCACCGTGCAGTTCGGTCAGCTCCTTGACATCGAAGGGGTCGAACATCGTCCAGATACCATCCTCGACGACCCGTTTCATGAACATGTCGTTGATCCACAGGGCAGGGAACAGATCGTGCGCCCGGCGGCGCTCTTCGCCCGAGTTTTTCTTCACGTCGAGGAAATCCTTGACGTCCATGTGCCACGGTTCGAGATAGACGGCGATCGCCCCTTTGCGGGTCCCCAGCTGGTCGACGGCAATCGCGATGTCGTTGGTGATTTTGAGAAAAGGGACGGTTCCCCCCGCCGCATTTTTGTGGCCGTCGATGAAAGAACCCATCGCCCGGACCTGCGTCCAGTCCCAGCCGATGCCGCCGCCGAATTTGGAGAGGAGCGCCATCTCTTTGTAGGCGTCAAAAATCCCCTCGATATTGTCCGGAGAGGAGCCGATGTAACATGAGCTGAGCTGGTGGCGGGTCGTACGGGCATTCGAGAGGGTAGGGGTCGCCATCATCACCTCGAATTTGCTCATCATGTCGTAAAACTTCTTCGCCCACCCCTGACGGTCAGACTCGTTCTGCGCCAGGAACATCGCCACTGCCATGAACATGTGTTGCGGCAGCTCGATCGGCTCGCCTTTGCGGTCTTTGATCAAATAACGATCATAGAGGGTCTTGATCCCGAGGTAATTGAACTCCAGATCGCGATCGGGGACGATGTAGCTGTCCAGATCGGCAAGATCGTATTTTTCTTTCAGTCCTAGCAGAATGCGCCCTTCCGCTTCCCCCCGCTCAAAATAGCTCTTGAGGCTGCCGTATCCGGTGAAACCGTTGACACGGTGATACAGATCATAGAGAAAAAGCCGTGCGGCGACGAACGTCCAGTTGGGAGAGTCGATATCGATCTTGTCCACCGCCGTTTTGATGAGAGTCTGCTGGATCTCATTGCTCGTGATCCCGTCGCGGAACTGGATCTGCGCATCAACTTCGAGCTCGCTTTGGGATACGTTAATCAGCCCTTTGACCGCGGCGGAAGTATATTTTTGTATTTTGGTGATGTCGAGCGGCTCTCGTCGCCCGTTTCGCTTGATAATGGTTAGCATCTCTCTCCCTTGGACTCTCTAAGTGGTGTATTATAGTCTCTCTAAATTTTATAATTTCTTATACCGTATTGACGTTTTTTTATGTGGTTTATTTGAACACCCGATTAAAAATTTTATCAACGTTTTTCGTGTAATACCCGAAATCGAAACAATCGCGGATCGCTTCCTCGCTCAGACTTTGGCGCAGCTCCTCATCCTCCAGCAGATACTGCAGGTAGAGGCTCTCCCCTTTGTCGTTGACCGCGCTTTTGCCCTGCTGCAATCCTTCCCATACTTTCATCGCGTTACGCTGAACAATGCGGTAGGCATCTTCACGGCTCACCCCTTTGAGCGGGAGCTCGAGAAGAACACGCTGGGAGAAAACCAAACCGCCGGTGAGGTTGAGATTGCGCATCATGTTCTCGGGATAGACGACAAGATTGGCAATAACGCTGTTAAAACGGTGCAGCATAAAATCGGAGGTGATAAACGAATCGGGAAGCCAGAAACGTTCCGTCGAACTGTGGGAAATATCCCGCTCGTGCCATAACGCGACGTTTTCCATTGCCGGGACCGCATACGCACGAATCATCCGCGCAAGCCCCGTGATGTTCTCCGTCAGAATCGGATTGCGTTTGTGCGGCATCGCGGAGGATCCTTTCTGCCCTTTCGAGAAAAACTCCTCGCACTCGTACACTTCCGTCCGCTGCCAGTGGCGCACCTGCACGGCAAATTTTTCGATCGAGCTTGCCAGCAGGGCGAGCGACGTCGCCAAACGGGCATAACGGTCGCGCTGGATCACCTGATTCGATGCGGGAGCCGCTTTAAGCCCCAGCTCTTCACACGCATACTCTTCGAGCTCCAGCGGTGCGTGGGCAAAATTCCCCATCGCCCCCGATACCTGACCGACGCAGATCACCTCCATCGTCTCTTCGAGGTTTTTGAGATGGCGCGCCATTTCGTCGTACCAAACCGCTAACACCAAACCAAACGTGATCGGCTCACCGTGGATACCGTGCGAGCGTCCGACCATCAGAGTCATTTTGTGCTCTTCGGCCCGTTTCTTGATCGACTCCATCACCATTTTCACATCGTCGATGATCAGAGTCAGAGAATCCCGCATCTGGAGAGCGACGGCGGTATCGACGGTATCGGAACTCGTCATCCCGTAGTGGAACCAGCGGCTCTCGTCTCCGAGGGTTTCGGAAACCGATGTCGTAAACGCGATCAGGTCGTGTTTCGTCACCGCTTCGATTTCGTCGATCCGCTCGACACTGAAACCGCCGTTTTTGACGATTTTCTCCGCATCTTCATCGGGAATCAGCCCCAGACGGTTCCATGCTTTGACAACCGCTTTTTCGACATCGAGCCATGCCTGGTATTTGGCCTGCATCGTCCATTTGTTTTTCATCTCTTCACGGGCATAACGTTCTACCATGAGTGTTCCTTATGTGTTAAAATGCGCAGATTAAAACGGCGCTAAATGATATTTTTAGTCTATCCAACCCTCCCTTATAAAGGAATATAATTTGCCTTTCGTTGTAAAAAAACTCCACTCTCCCACCAAACAAAAAGCGTTTCTGTTTTTGATGAAAGAGCTCGGCTACACCCAAAAAGAGGCCCAGCGGCTGATCGCCAAAGGAAGGCTTTTCGTCGACAAAGAAGTGATGGACAACCAGGCCGGGTTTGTCGAAGGGGACTTCGAGTTTGTCTGTTTTGAACCGCTGTCAAAAGGTTTGACGCCGACGTTCGTCGCTAACGACTTTGCGATCTACGACAAACCGAGCGGTTTGATCGTCCATCCCCAGAATCGCTACACCCCCTATTCACTGAACGATGAGATCAAACACCGGTTTGGACACGATGCTAACATCACTCACCGCATTGATCAGGAAACGAGCGGTCTCGTTTTGGCTGCCCGTAACAAAACCTCCGAACGTGTTTTAAAAATGATGTTTGAAGAGCGTGAAGTCACCAAGCGTTATCTGGCACTGGTTCGCGGACATCTGAAACATCCGCTCGATATCAAGGAACCTTTGCTCCGCCGTGAGGATGCGAGCAGCATTGTCCGCATGATCGTCCGGGTCCATCCCGAAGGGAAATCCTCCCGTACCTTCATCACCCCTATGGAATATTTTCCCGAACTCGATGCGACTCTCGTAGAGGCTTCGCCCCATACGGGTAGACAGCACCAGATTCGGGTCCATTTGTTTCACGTGAAACATCCGATTATCGGTGACCCGATCTACGGGCAGGATGAGAATGACGCCGTACGGTTTTTGGACAAGGAGATGTCAGAGGAGGAGCGGTTTGAAAATACGGGGGCGACGCGCCTGCTGCTGCACGCCTATTCACTCGAGTTCCGCTACGGTGCCAATCCGTACCACATCGTCTCTCGGGAAGATTTCGTAACACGTTGTTTCGAAGCGATGAAAATCACTCATTGACCTGTCTAATCATCTGCTGAAGAGGCACCGCTACGGTGCCTGTACCTCTTGTCACGCTGCCGTACTGTCCGCCGATCGGATATAGCGCTGCCGCTTTGCCTCTTTGATTTTGGAGATGTTGACGAGGATATAGCCGTCGATGCAATTGTTGAAATCCGCATCAATCCCAAAATCCATAAATTCTACCCCGCCATCCTCGCACAGTTCGCTGTACTGTTTGTACAGGGTCGGAACCGAAACGTCCACCGATTTGAGATAGTCCTTGAGCCGTCTAAAATCCTCATGGTAGTCATCTCCGGCAAACAGCCCATCAAACTCGGCCTGGACGTAATCTGACAGGCGATAAGGGGATTTGGCACGCACCATCGCATGATCGGCACCGAAGTAATGCGTATAAAAATAGATCAGCGCCTCCTGTGCGTGTTTGGGATAACTTCCCGAGATGCTCACGGGGCCGACCATGTATTTGATATGGGGGTTGTGGCTCAGGTAGGCTCCGATCCCCTGCCAGAGATAATCCAGTGCGCGGCTACCCCAGTATTTTGGCTGGACGAAACTGCGCCCCAGTTCGATCGCGTTTTCCAGAACATCGTCAAATCCGTCGCTGATATCACACAGATCGCTCATGTACAGCCCCTCTTTTCCCAACCAGGAAAGGATCCAGCCGCACTCGCCGATACGATAGGCTCCGGCGATTTCCAGCGCCTCATCGTCCCACAGAACCAAATGGTAGTAATAGCGGTCATAGGTATCTATGTCGCGGGAACGTCCGGATCCTTCTCCCACTTTCCGGAACGAATATTCGCGCAAACGGCCGATCTCATTGATAATGTTCGGAGCGTTTTCGTGTTCGATCAGATAAATGTGTTTGTTGTCGCTCGTCATTCCCAGCAGCTCCCCTTTACGCAGTTCGGTCCGGATGTCCTGGCGCGAGACGGGATGGGCGATCGAGCACTCCGTCGGATAGATCCCCTTTTTCCCTTTGGCCAAACGGAACAGATGTTTTCGAAACAGCCTAGCATGCTGTTTTTCACTCATGTTGAGAGTACTGAGCGATCGGTCACTGACCGACTCGCCGATGACAAAATCGAAAACGCGGTTTTTTGAGGCAAACATCTCATGGCTGAGCAACAATCCCCCAAGCGGCTTGTAGATCGAGGAAGCGGCATAAAAAAAGGCGCTGTTTCGAGCTTTGATGTAGACGGGAAGGATCGGGGCGGCATTGCGTTTCGCGAATTTGACGAATCCCCCTTTCCATCTTCCCTCACGGATTCCGAACAATCCGGCCCGGGAAACTTCACCCGACGGGAAAAAAATCACCACCTCTTCGGCACGTAACGCATTGTCAATCTGGCGCAGCGAATGTTTGGAGAGGCGGTCGTTGATGTTGTCCACCCCGATCAAAAACTCTTTGAGCTGAGGAATCGATCCGAGCATCTTGTTCGCAACGATTTTCACTTTTTTATCCTGCCGGACCGAACACACCATATGAATCAGGCACAAAGCGTCCAGAGCACCCAGCGGATGGTTGGCGACGAGAATCACTTTTCCGATCGAGGGGATGTTTTCGATCTGGCGGTGAACGGTTTTGTACGAAACGTGCAAATGTTCCAAAACCGCATTGATGAATTCCAGACCGTTTTTTTGGTCATGATGGATCAGAAAACGGTTGATCGATTTTTCATGCGTCACCCACCGCATGATCTCTACGACACTTTTGTACACAATACCCGGCTGTTCAAAAAGTTTCGGATAGCTTTTTCGCAATATCAATTCTGTATTTACCATGATTTCACCTCGTTACGCAACAATTTTATCAATGCTAGATTGTGTTCATTTCAGAGTGATTACGTTTTGGTTACCCCACAATTACGTCCGTTTTGGAAAGGTTCGAAGAGAGGCTATGTGAATAACTTTCAATAACAGCCGCTTAAACATTTTTTAAAATGAAATTTTTTCCATAAACTCCCTGTTTTAGGGAGTTTACTGCGGATCGAAGTGAGAGGGTTTCAGGTGGTATTTAGATAAAATTTTTCTGAATGGTCTTCTCTTTTTTTGTTTTTTCGAGCGAAAAAAAGAGAAAGTTATTCACAGCAACGTCACAGTGTGAATATTACACATTTTGAAAAAAAAAAGGCTGTTTTGGAAAGATTCAGAAATATCTCAGCAGGGCAACAAATATAAACGTTTAAAAGAATCATCAATCCAAAATTATTAAGGATATCTAAGGCTCTTTGGATAAACTTCTGCCAAGCGGCCTTCCTGGTGTGTCGGCCGTGTCTGCAGTTTTACTTCACTGACTTTATCCCGCCTGTTTTTGTTTATTTTTTTCGAGTTTTACCCTCTGTGCATGCGTGATTGCCACCGCCATCGCATCGGTGATGTCGAGCGGTTTGATCTCCTTGGTAATCCCGAGGATCTGCTTCACCATAAACGCGACCTGTTCCTTCGCCGCTTTGGCTTTTCCCGTCAGTGCTTTTTTGACCTGCAGCGGCGTATATTCGGAAAACATGCCGTATTCCTGCAGCAGTTTGAGGGTAACCGCGCCGCGAAACTGGGCCAGTTTGAGGACCGTTTTGGGATTATGGGCGTAAAAAATATCCTCCATCGCCACCTCGTCGATCGTGTGGGCGGCAAAAATCTGCTCGATCGCCTCGCACACCTGGGGTATCTGGTATTGGAGCGCCTCGCTTTTCATTTTGATGAGTCCCGCTTCCACCAGCCGTATTTTTTGACCCTCTATCGCAACAATCGCATAACCGCAGTTGCGCGTCCCCGGATCGATCCCCAGTATATTCATCCTTACCCCTTTTGCGTATGCCGGTGCGTTGGTCACTTCGGCGTGAAAATTTCATTCACAGGTGTGAATAGATTTCATTCACACCTTCTTTGAGCCTAATTATAGGGAAAAAAAGATATTATTCACATCTCTATTCACAGGGTAAGGAGACAGATGAACACGATCGGCAAACAGGTATTGGCAGCGCTCAAAAACGAAATCAGCGAGATCGATTACAACCGTTACATCAAACAGCTCAGTTTCGACGAAAACGAATCCAAAAGCAATCTGGCGGTTTTCCACGCCCCCAATCCCCTCATCGCCAACTGGATCCGCACCAAATATGCCGATAAGATTGCCCATCTGTTCGAAATCAAGACCGGAATCAAACCGACCGTGTCGATTCTCCTCAAAACCGCCAAAGTTACCTCATCGCAAACCCCGGCTGCCCCGGCTCCGGTGGAGCGACCGGCAACAGGCTCTTTGCTCAACCCTTCCTATACGTTCCAGAACTTCGTTGTCGGGGGATCAAACCAGTTTGCCTACATCTCCTCCAAAGCGGTCAGCGAAAAACCGGGGGTCGTCTACAACCCCCTCTTTATCTACGGAGGGGTGGGACTGGGAAAAACCCACCTGATGCAGGCCGTGGGAAATGTCATGCTCTCCCAGGGCAAAACCGTCATCTACACCTCGGTCGAGCAGTTTCTGAACGACTTCCTGCGCCACCTCAACAACAAGACGATGGACCGTTTCAAGGACAAATACCGCAAATGCGACCTCCTTCTCATCGACGATATCCAGTTTTTGAGCGGCAAGAACCAGATTCAGGAGGAGTTTTTCCACACCTTCGAAGCGCTTCGCAACGAGAACAAGCAGATCATCATCACCTCTGACAAGCATCCCAAAAAAATCGGAGGACTCGAGGAACGGCTCAAAAGCCGCTTCGAATGGGGCCTCGTCGCCGACATCCAGCCCCCCGAACTGGAAACCAAAATCGAAATCATCAAGAAAAAATGCGAGATCAATCGCGTCAGGCTGGACCGGGACGTCATCAACTACGTCGCAACGATCATCGAAAACAACACCCGCGAGATCGAGGGGATCCTCTCCAAACTCAACGCTTATTCGCAGCTCATGGGGGTCGACATCACGATCGAATTCGCCCGCAACGTCCTCAAAGAGCAGATGGCCGAAAAACGGAGCAACATCACGATCGATCTGATCATGGATACCGTTGCCAAGGAACTCAACGTCAAACCGAGCGAAATCCGCTCAAAAAGCCGTAACAGCAACATCGTCTACGCCAGACGCATTGCCATCTATCTCTCCCGTTCCCTTACTCCCAACTCCATGCCGCAGCTGGCACAGTATTTCGGGATGAAAGACCATACGGCCGTCAGCCATACGATGAAAAAGATTCAGGAACTGATGAAAAACGATGAAGATTTCCGAATAAAGATCGAAGAACTCTCCAATAAAATATCCATGGTGACCGCTGAATAAATTTTGGGTTTGTCAACCCCTTTTAAAAAAGCTATAATTCAACATGTGAATCGATGTGAATGAAAGCAAGCCTTTTGATCACATCGGTTTACCACGTACAGTAGGAGTTTGTGGGTCTTTTTCACACATTCACACCCCCTTATTACTAACTACTACAATTGATGATATAAATAATAAAAGGAGTCTTTCATGAAAATTACCGTTGACAAGTCGGTTTTGGAAAACATTCTGCTGCATCTGCAACCTTTCCTCGAAAAAAAAGATACCTCACAGATCACTTCCCATATTTTGCTTTCAACAGACGGAAGAACCCTTTTTGCCAAAGCAACCGATTATGAGATAGGGCTTTCCATCCAAACCAACGCTTTGAGTGTCGAAGAACCGGGTTCCGTGACCGCCAACGGTAAAAAGCTTCTGGACATTATCCGTATTCTCAAAGACGAAGAGATTGAACTCTCTTTGGAAAAAGAGACTCTCCATATCCGTCAAAAACGATCCAATTTTAAACTTCCCACCTATAAAAGCTCTGAATTCCCTTCATTCCCTTCTACCGAAGAAAAACCCAACATTGCCATCAATTCCCAGATTTTGGTCGAATCGCTGAAAAAGATCACCCCTGCAGCCGATACCAACAATCCGAAATTCGAACTCAACGGAGCACTGATCGACATCAAAACCAATCAGATCAATTTCGTCTCCACCGATACAAGACGTCTGGCCCTTGTTCACATCGAAAGCCACAACGACCATGAACTCTCGATCATCGTTCCGAAAAAAGCGATCATCGAAATCCAGAAGCTTTTTTCCGACAACATCGAAATCTATTACGACAATACCCATCTGATCATCAAATCCGCAGACTCTCTGTTCTACACGAAACTGATCAACGGTAAATTCCCCGACTATACCCGTATCATCCCCAAAGAAGCACAGCGCTCGATCACACTGCCAAAAAGCGCGATTGTAACCGCGATCAAACAGATCACGACCATCTCGAACGATCTCAAACTGACTTTCCAGAAAGACGCTATTTTGTTTGAAAGTCTGAGCGACGACAACATCGAAGCGAAAACGGCCGTCGAGATTGATAACGGATTTGATACCCCCTTTATTCTGGCGATCAACAGCCGATACATCCTTGACTTCCTCGGGCAGATAAATACCCCTGAATTTATCCTGGAAGCCAACGAATCCAATCAGCCTTTTGTTTTGAGAGAAAACAATTTCAAAACCATTGTCATGCCGATCGTAATCTGATCGCTCACGCCTCTTTTGCATCCCCTCTACGGGGAAATCTCTCATAAAACCTTCTTTTTAGTTTACCTGCGATAAAATAAAGCTATTTAACACGCTAATCGCGGGAGCAAACATGGAACAAAACTACGGTGCCAGCAATATTAAAGTCCTCAAAGGGCTTGAAGCAGTCCGGAAAAGACCCGGTATGTACATCGGAGATACCGGCCACCGAGGACTCCACCACCTCATTTACGAAGTTGTTGACAACTCGATCGATGAAGCGATGGCGGGGCATTGTGATACGATTTCGGTAACGCTGACCAAAAACGGTACAGCCATCGTCAGCGATAACGGACGGGGTATTCCGACCGATCTGCATCCCACGGAAGGGATCTCTGCCGCAACCGTCGTTTTGACCGTTCTGCACGCCGGGGGAAAATTCGACAAAGACACCTACAAAGTTTCGGGCGGTCTGCACGGGGTAGGGGTATCGGTAGTTAACGCCCTTTCCTCCGATCTGAAAATGACGATTTACCGTGAAGGTCAGATCCATGAGCAAAATTTCAAATGCGGTATCCCCCAGGAACCGCTGGCCGTTACCGGAACCACCCGTAAAAAAGGGACAACGATCGAATTTGCTCCCGATCCGTCGATCTTTACCGAAACGCTCATTTTCGACTACGACTACCTGGCCAAACGGTTCCGCGAACTGGCCTATCTCAATCCGCGCATTACGATCATTTTCAAAGACGAGCGCAACGGCGCCAGTAATACCTACCATTTCGAGGGGGGAATCAGCCAGTTTGTCTCCGATGTGAACAAAAAAGCGGTTGTGGCGACCCCGTTTGCCTTCAGCGAACGGATCGAAGACATCGAAATGGACATCGCGGTGATGTACAACGACAGCTATGACGAAAAAACCTACACGTTTGTCAATAACATCAACACTCCTAACGGCGGTACCCATGAAGCAGGTTTCCGTGCCGGTCTGACCCGCGTTATTTCCAACTACAACAAACAAAACGGGAATGCCAAAGAAAAAGACGTTCCCCTCACCGGCGAGGATGTCTCCGAGGGGTTGATCTGTGTCGTCTCTGTCCGTGTCCCCGAACCCCAGTTCGAAGGGCAGACGAAAGGGAAGCTGGGAAATACCTATGTGCGCCCCCTCGTCCAGAAGGTCACTTACGAAAAACTGACCAAATATTTCGAAGAGAACCCGATCCAGGCCAAAGCGATTATCCAAAAAGCCCTCATGGCGGCGCGCGGACGGGAAGCGGCGAAAAAAGCGCGTGAACTGACCCGCCGCAAAGACGCGATGACCGTCGGAACCTTGCCGGGTAAACTGGCCGACTGCCAGAGCAAAGACCCCAGCATCAGCGAACTCTACCTCGTCGAAGGTGACTCTGCGGGCGGTTCGGCGAAACAGGGACGTGACCGTGTCTTCCAGGCGATTCTGCCGCTCAAGGGTAAAATCCTCAACGTCGAAAAAGCGCGTCTCGACAAAATCCTCAAATCCGAAGAGATCACCAACATGATCACGGCTCTGGGATGCGGCATCGGCGAAGAGTTCAACGAAGAGAAGCTCCGCTACCACAAGATCATCATCATGACCGATGCCGACGTTGACGGTAGCCATATCCAGACGCTTCTTTTGACCTTCTTTTTCCGCTATTTGCCAAAAATTGTCGCAAACGGCTATCTCTACCTGGCACAGCCGCCGCTGTACCGCTACAAAAAAGGGAAAAAAGAGATCTACTTCAAAGACGACCGCGTCATGAACGCCTTCCTGATCGAAAACGGGATCGAAGTGCTGGAAGTGGAGAACATCGGAGCCAACGATCTCGTGTCGTTTTTCAAAATGGTCGACCATTACCGCAGCACTCTCGATGCGCTGGAACGCCGTTACGCGCTGGTCGAACTGATCCGTTATTTCATCGAAAATCCGGACCTCATTGCCCTGCCGCTGAGCGAGCTTTATCCCCGCGTCGAAGCGTTCCTGAATGCCCAGGGGAACAATATCCTCAGCAAAAGCGTCAGCGATGAGGACATGCACCTGTTCGTCCAGACCAAAGAGGGGTTGGAAGAGCTGCACGTGAATGACGAGCTGTTCGCTTCACCGCACTTTGCCGAGGCGAACTACATCTACCAAAAGATCCAGGATTGGAACCTGCCGCTGGAGGGGGATTTGCTCGAATTGCTGACCCAGATTACCGATCATGCGAAAAAGGGATCGTATATCCAGCGCTATAAAGGTCTCGGGGAGATGAATCCCGAGCAGCTGTGGGAGACGACGATGACTCCGGAGAACCGTGTACTGCTGCGGATCACGATCGAAGACGCCGAATCGGCGAGCGAGGCGTTCAACCTCTTTATGGGTGATGACGTCGAACCGCGCCGTAACTACATCGAAACCCATGCCAAAGACGTCAAGCATCTGGATATTTAATGACAAAAGAGTATTTTTTGGCCGAAGGATGTGGAAAAGCACGCGCGCGTGCTCGGGCCTTCTGCCGAAGAAAACACAGCGTTAGCGTAGCCAATCGGGATTTTATTCCGATGGCGTATAAAAACCGATGACCTACACTGAAGCAAAAGAGCGTTCCCACCGTTTTGCACTCGCATTGCGGATGGGGCTGCCCATCTTTTTGCTCAGTGCCCTTACCCTGTTTGTCCTGCTGAACCAGTGGACCGAGACGATGTTCGAATCGTTTGTCCTCCTGTCGATAACGCTGCTGGCATTCATCGTCTATTTTATTTTTTACCTGATCTACCAGAGTACGAAAGAAAACATCACCGATCCGGTGACCCATACCTTCACCCCCGATTATTTTTTGAAACATCTCGACAGAGCGCGCCGCAAAAAGGTTGTCACGATCATGATGATCAAGGTCAACAACCTGACGGGGATCAATGAGCGCTACGGGATGAAAAACGGCAACGCCGTTTTGAGACAGAGTGTCGCCAATATCAACGATTTCTTTGCCTCCAAAAAATACGACAAACTTCCGATATGCCGGTTCAAAGGCGGCGATTTTCTGATCTATCTGGAGGGGGAAAAAGAGACGTTTTCCCCCATGCTGGAGCTGTTTTTGGCCAAATACGAGGATGCTATGATGGAGGAGATCGAGGTACGCTACGAAGCGGTTATCCTCGATACGCGCGTACAGACTTCTCTTGAGGAGATTATCAATCGTCTGTATGAGTTTTTGCACTATCAGCGCGAGGATAGAACCGTCCGGAGAGATGAGGAGATCGAACAGGGGAAGCTGGAAAAAGAGATTCTCTCGGCGCTGGATGCGAAGCGCTATTCGGTCGCACTGCAGAGGGTATGCTGCGATGGCCAGGAGATCTCTGAAATCTCGGTAAAGCTGGTCGACGAATCGGGAAACTATATCCACCAAAACCGTTTCGTCCCTTATTTGAACCGTGAAGGGAAAATGAGACAGCTCCAAAGCGATGTTTTGGAACAGATCACCGAACGTATTTCCACACGGAACGAACAATTCGTTTTTCCGGTCTCTTCGGTGATTTTGCGAAACGGCTATTTTTTCCAGTTTGCGATGGAGCTTCTGCAGCGCTATCCCGCAGCCAAAGGGAAAATCGTCTTTATGCTCGAGGAAAAAGAGTATTGCCCCCAGATCAGCCGTTTCAAAGAGCAGATAGCCCAGTACAGGGCGGTCGGGTATAAAATCGCTTTGGACCGGCTGGGAGGATACCACACGACGATGTTGTACCTCAAAGAGCTGGAGGTCGATTTTGTCCGTTTTGACCCCCTCTACGCGCGCCACATCAAAGAGGAGCGCTATCAGCACATCCTGCAGGGGCTGAACATCACCGCCCATCTGTGCGGTGCGCAGACGTGGATACCGATGATCGAGGATGAAGAGGGGGATGAGATTGCGAAGGCGATGAGAATAAATTGCCGTCAGGGGAATTTTATCGGTAAAATTACACCATTAAAAGAAAAAAGCGAAGGGACATTATGAAATACGGAGAACAGATTGTCGCCGATTTTGACATCGAGAAAGATTTCGAGATTTGGCCGAACGAACACGAACGCGACTATGTGATCAAAGTGACACTCCCCGAATTTACGTGCCTCTGCCCCCGCAGCGGATATCCAGATTTTGCGACGATTTACGTCGAATACACCCCAGATAAATGGGTGGCCGAACTCAAAGCGATCAAGTTGTACATTAATTCGTTCAGAAACCGCCATATTTCGCACGAAAACAGCGCAAACGAGATCTACAGCGTCTTTGAACAGAAAATCGCTCCGAAGCGCTTGAAAGTGGTTGCCGACTATTATCCCCGCGGAAATGTCCACACAGTCGTAGAGATCGACAGCGAAAAGTTTGTCAAAGAGAAGTAAGAAGAGACAGAAAGAGGATATAAGGATAAAGGGCGCTACCCTTTATCACCCGAATTTACCCGTGATGTATTCCTGCGTCAGTTTCTCTTTGGGGGTGACGAAGAGCTCTTCGGTATGCCCCAGTTCGATCAATTCCCCAAGATACATGAATCCTGTATAATCGCTGACCCGTGCCGCCTGCTGCATGTTGTGGGTGACGATGATGATGCTGACCCGCTCTTTGAGTTCGATGACGAGTTTTTCGATCCCCTGCGTCGAGATCGGGTCGAGCGCGGAGGTGGGTTCGTCGAAGAGGAGCACTTCGGGCTCGACCGCGATCGCTCTAGCGATGCACAGACGCTGCTGCTGCCCTCCGGAAAGGCCGTTGGCGTCGTGTTTGAGACGGTCCTGGACCTCTTTCCACAGTGCGGCGTCCTGGAGCGCTTTTTCGACGCGCCCCTCCAGTTCCGTTTTGTTCTTGATCCCCTGCAGCCGCATCCCGTAGGCGACGTTGTCGAA
>CAYXWQ010000023.1:0-28429 GCA_964468865.1 uncultured Sulfuricurvum sp.
GATTCAAAGTACGTGAAGGGATGCCGGTCGGTGTTAAAGTAACATTGCGCGGTGCTCAAATGTACGATTTCATGGATAAGCTGATCAGCGTATCTCTTCCCCGTGTTAAAGACTTCCGTGGTATTCCACGCAACGGCTTTGACGGTCGCGGAAACTACAACTTCGGTCTGACCGAGCAGTTGATTTTCCCAGAAGTCGATTACGATTCAATCATGCAGATCCACGGGATGAACATCACTGTGGTTACATCGGCAACAGCAGACAAAGACGCATTCAAGCTTCTTGAAATGCTCGGCATGCCGTTTGCTAAAGGGAGAGAATAATGGCTAAGAAGTCAATGATCGCTAAAGCGAAACGCACACCAAAATTTGCGGTTCGCGCATATACACGCTGCCAGATCTGCGGTCGTCCGCACTCTGTTATCAGCGATTTCGGAATTTGTCGCGTTTGCTTCCGTAAAATGGCAAACGAAGGGTTGATCCCAGGCGTTAGAAAGTCAAGCTGGTAATCCCTGCCTGATACTACTTACGACTAAGATAAGGAATATTAAATGATTAATGATTTGATCGCGGATTCGTTGACTCGTATCCGTAATGCGGCTATGCGCCGTTTGGATTCTACAACATTGGTTCACTCTAAAGTTGTGGAAGCGGTTGTTGCCATTTTGGCAGACAAAGGGTACATCGAGAGCTTTAACGTTGTTCAAGACGGCGTTAAAAAGACCATCAACGTTGTATTGAAATACGACGAAAAAGGTCGCACGGTTATCAATGAGGTAAAACGTGTCTCTAAACCGGGACGCCGTATTTACAAAGGCAAAGACGAACTGAAACGTTTCAAAAACGGTTACGGTACGATCATCGTCAGCAGTTCAAAAGGGGTACTTCCCAACGATAAAGCATTCGAGCTTGGCGTTGGCGGCGAAGTCCTTTGTACGATTTGGTAAGGAGATAAGATGTCACGTATTGGTAAAAATCCTATTTCTATCCCAAATGATGTTAAAGTAAGCATCGAGGGTACTGTCATTACTTTTGCAAAAGGTAATACGACTCAAGTCCTTGATACTCGCGGAAACTGCGGTGTTGCATTCGAAGATAACGCTTTGACGTTCAGCACCAACTCTGATCATCGCCAAGACCGCGCGTTTTGGGGAACCTATCGCGCACTGGCTGCGAACATCGTTACCGGGCTCACTACTGGTTTCGAGAAAAAACTTGAGATCAACGGGGTCGGTTACCGTGCAGCGGTAGAAGGCGCTATTTTGAAACTGCAACTCGGTTTCAGCCACGACATCAACTACGATATCCCTGCGGGAATCGCGATTGCTGTTGAGAAAAACGTTATCAGCATCAAAGGTGCGGACAAACAACAAGTGGGCCAAATTGCGGCTGAAATCCGGTCATTCCGTCCACCTGAGCCGTACAAAGGTAAAGGTGTTAAATATAGCGATGAAACTATCCTGCGTAAAGCCGGTAAGACATCTAAGAAATAAGGGGCGATGAAATGACAGGTAAAACACTTAAAATCAAAGCGGCAAAACGCCTTCAGCGTAAACGCCGTATCCGCTCTAAAATCTCAGGATGCGCAGCACTTCCACGTGTATCTGTGTTTCGCTCTAACCGCTACATCAGCGCGCAGGCGATCAACGATGAGCAAGGGGTAACTCTTGCAAGCGTACACTCAAAAACTTTGGGTCTCAAAGCGAACAAAGCCGATGCAGAAAAAGCAGGCGCAGTGTTCGCTAAAACCCTCAAAGACGCCGGTATCAATGAAGTTACGTTTGATCGTAACGGATTTTTGTACCACGGTGTCGTAAAAGCGTTTGCCGAAGCACTTCGCGCAAATGAAATCAAGTTTTAAGGGCTGATCGATGAATCCGATTAATAGAGAAGAATTTGAAGAATCGATCGTAAACATCGGTCGTGTAACAAAAGTTGTAAAAGGTGGACGTCGTTTCCGTTTTACTGCTCTTGTGGTCGTAGGTAACAAAAAAGGGACTGTCGGTTACGGCGTCGGTAAAGCCAAAGAGGTTCCCGATGCTATCCGTAAAGCGGTTGACGAAGCGTTCAAAAATCTCACGGAAGTGAAGATCAAAGGGACCACAATCGCTCACGACATCGAAGTTAAATACAACGCAAGCCGCATTTTGCTGAAACCGGCATCTGAAGGTACAGGGGTTATCGCCGGTGGCGCTACCCGTCCGGTACTCGAGCTTGCAGGAATCCAGGACATTCTTACGAAGTCTTTGGGTTCAAACAATCCAAACACCGTGGTTCGCGCGACAATCGACGCGCTTTCACGCATCAAAGGGTAAGTAATGGCACTCGAAAATCTTACACCTGCTGAGGGTTCTACCCACAGCAAAAAACGTATCGGCCGCGGCCAGGGCAGCGGAACCGGTAAAACTGCCGGTAAAGGGCACAAAGGTCAAAAAGCGCGTAAAGGTTACAATGAAAAACGTAACTTTGAGGGTGGACAACAGCCACTTGCGCGCCGTTTGCCAAAAATCGGTTTCACGTCACAAGTGATCAAACCGTACGTTATCAATGTTGAAAAAGTGAAAGAAGTAGCTGCGCTGGCGGAAATCACTATGGAAACCATCCGTGGCGTACACCGTATGAAAAAATCGGTCACGAGCGTGAAACTTGTCGGTGCAAGCGCTAAAGATCTAGCATCTAAAATCAAAGACGAAAACGTTACTACAACTGGTAAGTAATGAACCAACAACTTGTAAACAAGATCTTAATAACGATCGGTTTTCTCTTTATTTTCCGATTACTGGCCTATGTGCCGGTACCGGGTGTTGACACTGCCGTCATCGCTTCATTTTTCGATGAGCATCAAGCTGACGCATTGGGTCTGTTTAACATGTTCAGCGGTAATGCCGTAGAACGTCTCTCCATCATCTCTCTTGGCATCATGCCCTACATCACCGCATCAATCATCATGGAACTTTTGGCCGCTACTTTCCCGAATCTTGGGCAAATGAAAAAAGAGCGCGACGGTATGGTCAAATACATGCAGATAATTCGTTATGCGACGATCGCGATTACGATTGTTCAGGCAATCGGCGTCAGTATCGGTTTGCAGGGGATGACGGGCAAAGACGGCAGCAGTGCTGTGCTTGTCGACCATACGACCTTCATGCTTTTGGCTACGGTCTCTATGCTGGCGGGTACGATGCTGTTGATGTGGATCGGTGAACAGATTACCCAAAGCGGAATCGGTAACGGCGTGTCGTTGATCATTTTCGCGGGTATCGTTTCGGCGATCCCGAGCGGAATCGGTCAGGCGGTGACTATGGTGAATACGGGGGCTATGAGCTTCCTGACTCTCCTGCTCGTCATTGCGCTGATCATCGCAACGGTTTTGGTCATTATCTATGTTGAGCTGGGGGAACGCCGTATTCCGGTTACCTATGCCAAGAAGACGATGTTGCAAAACCAAAATAAACGGGTGATGAACTATATCCCTGTCAAAGTGAACCTCTCAGGGGTGATTCCGGTCATTTTTGCTTCGGCAATCCTGATGTTCCCGATGACGGTTCTTTCAAGCAGCACGAATCCGACGGTGCAGACCATCGCTGACCTGCTCAATCCGAACCATTATTTCTTTAACTTTTTGACGTTTTTGTTTGTTGTCTTTTTTGCTTTTTTCTATGCGTCTATCGTATTCAACGCGAAAGATATTTCCGACAACCTCAAACGTCAGGGCGGATTTATCCCGGGTGTACGCCCGGGTGAGTCTACCAAGGAGTTTTTGAACGAAACGGCGAGCCGCCTTACGTTTACCGGAGCGATTTATCTCGGTCTCGTGGCGACATTGCCGTGGGTCATCCTCAAAGGGGTAGGGGTTCCGTTCTTCTTCGGAGGGACGGCGGTTCTGATCGTCGTTCAGGTAGCCCTGGATACGATGCGCCGCATTGAAGCGCAGGTATACATGAGCAAATATCAAACTCTTAGCGCGGTTGGCCTGTAAATATGGCGATTGCGCTACGAAAAAACGATGAAATAATCAAACTGCGCGAGGCGAATCGAATCGTCGGCGCGACCTTGGACCTTTTGGCTCAACACACCAAGCCGGGAGTTACGATGAAAGAGCTGGATGCCATGGCGGAGGAGTATATCCGAAGCCAGGGTGCCACCCCTTCTTTCAAAGGGCTCTACGGTTTCCCCAATGCTGTCTGCGTTTCTGTCAACGAGGTTATTATCCACGGGATTCCGACCGATTACGCTCTTCAGGAGGGTGATATTGTCGGTTTTGACGTCGGGACGCAGAAAAACGGTTATTATGGGGATGCGGCTATCTCCGTCGGCGTCGGCACGATAAGCCCCGAAGACGAAGCGCTGATAGCGTGTGCGAAAGATTCGCTCTACTTTGCGATCGACATCATCCGAGAGGGTATGCGGTTCAAAGAGCTGTCGTATGAAATCGAACGCTTTATCCACAGCAGGGGGTTCGTCCCGCTGCGTGGTTTCTGCGGACACGGCATCGGCAAAAAGCCGCATGAAGAACCGGAAATTCCGAATTATCTTGACGGTCCCAACCCAAAAGCGGGTCCCAAGATCAAAAACGGAATGGTTTTTTGTCTGGAACCGATGATTTGCCACAAAGAGGGTACCTCCAAAATACTGGCGAACGGTTGGGATGTGGTGAGTACGGATGGGCTGAGAGGCTCTCATTATGAGCATACGGTTGCGGTTATCAACGGTAGAGCTGAAATATTATCAATCGCGTAAAGGAAAACTATGGCAAAAGATGATGTCATTGAAGTAGACGGAAAGATCATTGAGGCGCTACCGAACGCAACGTTTCGTGTGGAACTGCCAAACGGACACGTAATTTTGTGTCACATCGCAGGGAAAATGCGGATGCACTATATCAAAATTTTGCCGGGTGATACGGTCAAAATTGAGCTGACCCCCTACAGTCTGGACAAAGGGCGAATTACGTATCGCTACAAATAAACGTACTCTGCCGAAGGCAGATGCGTTTCCCTTTCAAATTCATTATAATTGTGCATATCAATCACCAAAAGAGACACGATGTGTACGACTCCCCAATCTCCCCTATTGCTCACACTGGTCAACACACTGCGGGATGAGACGCTCACCCCATTTGTATTCCGCCATACGGTCAAAGAGATCGCGAAAATACTTCTCAACGAAGCCCTTAAAGACATCCCTTTGAGCGTCAGGAAAATCCATACGTGGAGCGGCGACAGGGAGATCGAAGCGATTGATCAGAGGCGGATCATGGTAGTATCGGTGATGCGTGCGGCACTTCCGATGCACGAAGCACTCCTCGAGACGATAAGCGAGGCAGTATCGGGTTTTCTGGCGATGAAAAGGGATGAGACAACGCATGAAAGCACCCTCTACTATGACCGGGTTGGCGACTGCACCGGAAAAACCGTCATCATCGTCGATCCGATGGTGGCGACGGGGGGGTCGCTGTGCGATGCGATCGACGTGGTGAAAGCCAAAGGGGCCGTATGGATCAAAACGCTCAATATCGTCGCCTCCCCCGAAGGGATAGCGGAGGTGCACAAGCGCCATCCGGAGGTTCAGATATGCATTGCGCAGATCGACGAAAAGCTCGATGCGCACAAATACATACTCCCCGGTTTGGGGGATGCAGGCGACAGGGCCTACAATACACTGTGACAAAGGGGACGCATTGATGGTACGTATATTTTTTGCCGTAACGGTAGCGCTGGTATTCGGGTTGTCGGCCGAGACTGCCGGAACGGCCAAAAAATTCCAGGAATCGTTTTGGCAGGTCTATACCAGTGCATTGCGCGGGGAGAGGGTGGCCGAGTATCAGGTCGGCGTGATGTATGAACGGGGGATGGGAGTCGAGCGCGATCAGGCCAAAGCGGCAGAATGGTACGAAAAATCAGCCTGGCAGGGATATGTCGATGCGCAGTACAATCTCGCGTTGATGTACGCCTCCGGCCGCGGGGTGGACAAGAATGAAGAGAGGGCGATGATATGGCTGGCCAAAGCGGCCCGGCAGGGGGACAGAGAGGCTCGCAGGCTTTTGTTGGAGATCATCGATGGGAAACTGGATACAGCAAACCAGCAAGGGACTGACACCAAGATCGCGATGAGCGGTCCGGAGGCCAAAGCGATCGATCCGGTGACGCTGATTACGAGGGAAGGGGCGCAGGTATGCAGATCCAACGGAGAATGTACCCTGTACAAACCCAAAACGACGCTGACCTCCAAAAGTAAGCGGGGGCAATACTATAAAATCAGCGGAATCGGGACTCAAAAAGGGTGGGAAACGTTTGAAGGCGACGGGTGGATTGACGAAAACAGCGTCGATATTCGACGCTGATACAATCTATTTGATATAACTGCAGCAGTAATCGGCGAGTGTTTTGACTTTTAGATTGAAAGAACTGTTGGCGGGCACTTCGAAGCTTTGGGGACCGGTAATCGTGATCCATGCGTCCGACCCGGGAAGCTGAACATCCATTTCACCGCTCAGGATTTCCATGATCTCTTTGTCTGCTGTACCGAAGGTATAATCGCCCGGATGCATGATACCGAGCGTTTTGGTGCTCCCATCCGCAAAATGGAGGGTTCTGCTGGTCACTTTGCCATCAAAATAGACATTTGCATTTTTATCAACCGTAACATTTGTGAACTGAGACATAAAATTCCTTTGTGTGATAATGGTGAAATTATAGCGGATTGAGCTCTTGCTTAATCTTTTTGGGAAGATGGGCAAAAGGGAACTCGGTATCGGTTTTTTCGCTCTTACCATCCGTGATATGCATCTCCAGCGTCATCGTATCCCGATTAAAGCTGATCAGGGTAAAGGTTTGGCCGTTTTCGCTATAGCTGAGATTGCGAGATTTTAGATGAGTAAATGGGCTTTTTCGGGGTCTATATCCCATAGATTCCGTTCTCCTTGATCGTGATTTTGCCCTCTTCACTGAGCTGCGTCAGAGCCGCTTTGAAGTTTTTCTTGCTGAGGCCGAACGTTTTTTGAATGAGTTCGGGATCGCTTTTGTAGTTATAGGGGAGCATGCCGCCGTTTTGCTGCAGCATCGCGTAGATTTTCTCAGACGCGCTGGAGGCTTTGGCTTTGCCGGTCATCTGGAGCGAGAGATCGAGCTTGCCGTCGGGGCGCAGGATTTTGACGAACCCTTTTTTGACCTGTCCGACACGGATCTCTTCAAAAATCTCGTTGTGGTAGAGCATCCCCTCGTATTGATGGTCGATAATCGCTTTGTAGCCCAGCGGGGTTTTTGCAATGATCATAAAAGTGACCGGGGTGTTGGGATAAAAATGCTTGGGCGGCTGTGAAAGGCCTGCCGTGATTTTTTCGGTCCCCACGAGACGTCCCGTCTGTTCGTCCAGGATAACGCGGACAAGCCGTTTTTCGCCGACGGCAAAAGGGCGTTTCTGAAGGGCGCGCGGGACAAAGAGGTCTTTTGGGAGCCCCCAGTCGACGAAAGCCCCGATAGCACTGGTATCGACGACCTCTACAAATGCGATTTCTCCGAGCATCGCTTTGGGGTGGCGTGTCGTCGCGACAGGGCGGTCTTCGCTGTCGGTGTAGACGAAGACGTCGATCGTGTCTCCCACGTGCATCGCGTCGGTGACGTACTGGTTTGGCAGAAGGATGTCGCTGCCGTCCAGCGCGCGTAAAAAGAGTCCTGGGACCGTCGAGCGGTCGATTACGAGGGTATTGATCTCCCCGATGGTGATTGTTTCGTTCATGGGTATAATTATATCGACAATTACCTTGCGGGAGTGCCAATGCGAATAGTTATCACCGGAGCGAGCAGCGGATTGGGGGAAGCGCTGGCCCTTTATTACGCGACCCCGGAAAACCAGCTTGTCCTCATTGCCCGCCGGGAAGAGCGGTTGGACGATGTCGCCCGCAGATGCCGAGCGCAGGGGGGCGAGGTGGAAACTCTCGTCGCTGATGTGAACGATTTCGAGCGGATGCGCTTCGTCGGGGAAGAGCTGGTGCAAAAGCCGATAGACCGCATCATCCTCAATGCCGGGGTGTCGGTCGGCCACTCGGGAGGGGTGACCCCGTTTGAGGATTTCGAACGGCTGTTCAAAACCAATTTTCTGAGCGTCCATGCACTGCTCGAACCGATGATCCCGAAACTCATCGAGCAGCGATCGGGGGAGATCGTTTTTATCTCTTCGCTGGCGTCGTTTTTCACAATGCCCACCTCTATCGCCTACAGCAGCTCGAAACGGGCCCTCAACGCGTATGCCGAAGGGCTCCATTATCAGCTGCGTCCCCACGGGGTCCGGGTGATGAGTATTATGCCCGGCTTCATCGATTCGGAGATGACGCGGAAGAACCGGTTCAAAATGCCGTTTTTGATGAGCACCGAAAAGGGGATAGAGCGGATCACCCGCGCCATTTCGAAAAAAAAGGTCCGTTATGCGTTTCCTTTTAGGTTTTACTTAATGATCCGAATTGTCTCGATGCTTCCGCAACCCTTAAGAGACAAAATTGTACACTTCACAAATTTTAAAAAGGGCTCATAGCCTGATAGAGCGGAGAATTATCCGATGGTCATAGACAGCGTATGTACCTATTGCGGTGTGGGATGCGATATTTCCGCTGAGGTCGAAGACAACAAAATCCAGAAGGTTTTTGCAAAAGAGGAAGGGGTCGTCTCCCAGGGGCGTCTCTGCATCAAAGGGAAACAGGGGTGGGATTTCCTGACCCATTCCAAACGGCTCCGCAATGCACGGGTACGCAAGTCGTTTCTGGCCAAAAATGCGGCCCTCTTCGCCGATCTGGACATGGACTATCTCGAGCCGGTCGGAAACGATTTTTACGAGATCAGCTATGAGAGCGCCTATGAACTGGCCGCACGCAAACTGAAATCGCTGACCGATACGTACGGTTCTCACACGTTTGCAGCGATCGGCGGAGCACGTACCAGCTGCGAGAGCTCGTATCTGTTTCAGCACTTTACCCGCCATGTCGTCGGATCTCCCCATGTCGACAACTGTGCCCGCGTCTGCCATTCGCCGTCTTTGAAAGGGATGAGAACGACGATCGGCGAGGGGGCGGCTACGAATCCGTTCGACGACATCTACGAGACCGAATACATGATCGCGATGGGGACCAATACGACCGAGGGGCACCCGATCGTCGCCAACCGGATGCTCGATGTGATCAAGAACCAAGGGGTCGAACTCGCGGTACTCGATGTGCGGCGCATCCAGCTTTCCAAATCGGCCACGAACCATCTGAGCATCCCGTACGAAGCGAACCTTATGATCCTCAACATGATGGCCTACGTCATCATTTCCGAAAATCTGGTGAATGCGGAGTTTGTCGCCGCTCGGACAAAAGGGTACGATGAGTACAAAAACGCGATTTTGAATGACCCGTACGCCAACCCCGATTACCTTTTGCAGATACCGGGATACGAATCGCTGGCCGAAGAGATCCGCACCGTTTCCCGCAAATATGCGACCCGTAAAAGCCTCTTTTTCTGGGGTCTTGGGATTACGGAACATCTGGACGGTTCGTACGCCGTCATGGCGATCACCCATCTGGCGATGCTGACGGGGAACATCGGGAAGCGGGGGGCGGGGCTGATGCCGCTTCGGGGACAGAACAACGTACAGGGGACCTGTGACGTCGGGATGCTCCCCTATTATGCCCCCGACTACCAGCCGCCCAAAGAGGTGGGGATGATGACTCCCGATCTGATCGACGCGATGGAGCGCGGGGAGATCAGGGCGCTCTACAACATCAGCGAAGATATCGCCCATATCCACCCGAACCAGAACAAAATCCATGCGGCGCTCGGCAATCTGGAACTGCTGATCGTCAATGAATTGTTTGACAATGAAATTACGAAATTTGCCGACATTATCTTCGGCGTCAAAAGCGCCTACGAGAAGACGGGGGTGTACGTCAATGCCGAACGCCGTCTCCACCTCTCGCAGCCGCTGGTGAACGTGACGATGCCCGATGACTGGGAAGTGATTGCCGAGATTTCGAAACGCTACGGCACCGATCTGGGATTCAAAAGCTCCAAAGAGGTGTGGGAAGCGGTCCGTGTAGACGCCCCCAACCGTTTCGGCGGGGCGAGTTACGAGAAACTCGAAGCCGCCCGCCTGCGCGGACTCCAGTGGCCGGTACAGGAGGAAGACACCCCGGTATTGCACATCCATGATTTCCGCACCAAAGACGGTCTGGGGTCGTTTCGGTACAAACAGTATGAACCCCGCGGGCAGGTGCAGGAACTCCTGGAGGCCAAAGAGCACGAGGGGTATTACCTCACGACGGGGCGGGTGCTGGTCCATTACAACAACGCCGCCCAGACGAATGCGTGCGAAAAACTCCACCGCTCCCATGATGAGGATACTCTGCTCGTCAGCGTCGAGGATGCCGACTTTTTCGAATACAAAGACTTTGTCGTTCTGCGCAGCGAATACGGCCAGAGTGCCCCTCTGCGGGTCAAGGTGAGCACGACGATCAAAAAAGGGACGCTGTTCACGACCTTCCACCACGCCAAAAGCCGGATCAATTTTCTCTTCGGCGACGAGTCAGACGAGCTGATCAAGACGGCCCGTTTCAAATCGATCAAAGTCGAGGTGATCAAACCCGACTATCTGGAGTAACCCGTGCACACCCGCGCGAAAGGGAATATTGCCGAAGAGCGCGGGTGCGAATTCCTCCGGAAAAAAGGGTTACGGATACTCGACCGCAACGTCTACAACCGCTTCGGCGAGATTGACATCATCGCGATGCAGGGGGATGTGATCCATTTTGTCGAGGTCAAAAGTGCCCGCACCTACGAGCAGGCGGTCAATAACATCACCCCTTCCAAACTTCAAAAACTCAACCGCGCGATCCAGACCTATCTGCAGCACAAGCGGTTGGCGTGCGACTACTGCATCGACGCGCTGATCCTCTCGGACGAGGGGATTGAATGGATAGAGAACATTACCCTCGCGTGAGGGGAAGGGGAGCGGGTTCGTAGAAAAAGAACCCCTGCGCCGAATTGATCCCCAGTTCGCAGACGATATCGGCAACCGCCTGGTTGTGGACGAATTCGGCCACCGTTTCGATCGACGTATGTTTGGTGAAATTGACGATGGTCTGGACGATCGTCACCGCTTTGTCGTCACTGTCGAGGTGGCGGATCAGGGAACCGTCGATCTTGATGATGTCGACGGCGAGGTTCAGTATCCGGGCGAAATTCGAGTAGCCGCTTCCGAAATCATCGATCGCGATCCGGCATCCGTAGCGGCGGACCAGGGAGATGAATCGGGCGATCCCCTCGTACTCTTCGATCGCTTCGTTCTCGAGAATTTCGAAAATAAGCCGTTTTCCGATCTCTTGGTTTTCTTCCAGAAAACGGAGGATGAGCCTCACCGTTTCCTCGTTTCCGATATCCTCGATGGCAAGGTTGATGGAGAAATCACCGTGGTATTCGGTGATGATCTCAAAACTTTTGGAGATGATGGTGCGGGAGAGGGAATGATAGAGTTTGGATTCTTTGGCGACGTGCAGGTAGGGGAATATCGATTGCACTTCCCCCTTTTCGGTGACGATTCTCCCCAGCACTTCGTGTTTTGAAATGGTTTGGGCTTCAAGATTGACGATCGGCTGGAAATAGGGGAAAATCCTCCCCTGCTCCAGCGCTTTTTTCAGCTCCTGGGCGTTCATCACATTTTCGGCAACAATTTGGCGCAGATTGAGCCCTTCGTGGTAGATGATGGGGTTTGTCTGAGCGTTGCTTTTGAGCGCCATATCGGCATTTTCGAGCAGCGGAGCGGTATTGGACGCCGCAACGGTGATGGAGGGGGTCCGCTCTTCCTGGTCGATGACAATGGGGCGCTTCCCGAAGAGCTCCAAAACCTCTTTGGCTACTGTTTCGAGGGGGATGTCGCGGCTCTCTTCGAATACGATTCCGAAATCGTCGGCCCCAAGACGGTAGTATGAAGCGCCACTTCCTCCGAATCCCATGGTTCTGATCCGATCGGCCGTAGCGACGAGGAGGTGGTCCCCCGATTCGACGCCGTAAAAGTCGTTGTAATGTTTGAATTTATTGATGTTGATCAGGATCAGCGCGAGTTTTTTGGACGTAAACCGGATTTTTTCTTCGTACGCTTTGCGGTTCCCGAGCCCCGTCAGCGAGTCGCGCCGAGCCTCTTTTTCGCTCCGTACGAGAAACAGGGTGATGAGGCCGATGCTGATGATGAACAGCGCGACGAGCAGATAGGAAAAGTAGGTGATCAGCCGCCACTCACGGTCCGATTCTTCCAGAAAGAGTTGACGGCTTTTTTCCAGCGTCCGCATCGCCTCGCGGTCGTTGATCTCCTCGAAATGGGAAACATAACGGGAAAATGAGCGTTCGATGACCCCGAAATGGGCGATGATCCGTTGGAGCATCTCGTTTTTCGAAGAGTCGGTGAACTGCCGGTAGGAGAGGGCGTCGATGTCAGGACGCAGTGACGAGAGAAGGTGGCCGTCCATCCCGTTTTTGGCCATCAGTATCGTGCTGCTGATCCGGTTGATCTCGCGGAAAAGCTCCTGCTCCTCCGCGGATGCCGCATCCTGTGCAAATAGCCGCTGCTGCATCACCAGTATCGCCGAGATGGAATTTTTGATCACGGTGTTGACCGTCTGAAAATCGTAGATGGCCCGGATTTTGTCCTCGAATGCTGCGGAGTGGCTGCGCAGTGACGAATAGGCGGCCGGATGGCTGCTGATGACATGGGGATTGTGTAGAATCGCCTCGATCTCTCGGTCGACAGTATCGATTTTCTGATTGACGTCATCCTGGTTCGTATAGAGAAAAAAAGCGTTGTTGAGGATCTGGTAGTCGAGCCGCTTGTGGGCCGTTTCGATCTCTTTGAACGCCAGCTCGATCGTGTTGCGGTGGCTAAAATAGTCCTGCGAAAATGATTTGAACAAAAACAGAGCGACAAGGGCACTGGCCCCCAGTAAAGAGGTCAGGAGAAGCTTGAGCCGGAAGGTCATTGGATCTGCTTTACGGATTCAGGGAGTTCGCCGCTGAGGGTGTGCAAAAAGGCGAGGAGGAGGCGCACTTCTTCGGGGGAGAGGGTCAGGCCGAGATTGTGGTAGGACATTTTGGCAATCGCTTCGGCGAGCGTTACCGCACTGCCGTCATGAAAATAGGGGGAAGTGTGGGCGATATTGCGCAGCGTCGGCACTTTGAAAACATTTTTGTCGATCGGGCGCCCCGTGAAGGCGTACCGGTCGTCGCTCCGGGGATCGTAGGGGATCGAAATAATGGCCCCCATTTTCTGAAAGGAGTTTCCGCCGACATTGACACCGTTGTGGCAGGTGACGCACCCAAGGGTTTTGAAGAGGAGATATCCATGGGCTTCGTCCGGGGAGAGGGAGAGTTCTCCCCGCAGATAGCGGTCGAATTTCCCGTTCGGGGTAATCAGCGTTTTTTCGTATTCGGCGATGGCATCGGCGATGTCGCTGGGGGTTACGACCGCTCTTCCGCTCAGGGCCATAAAACGGCTGCGGTAGCCGGAATCGGAAGTGACCCGTCTGGCGGCCTCTTTGAGGGGGAGTCCCATCTCGACCGGGTTATGAATCGGTCCCAGTGCCTGTTCGTTGAGATTTTTCGCCCTACCGTTCCAGAACTGCGAAAAATTAAAAACGGCGTTGAAGACCGTCGGGGAGTTCATCGTCCCCTGCAGGTTGCGGATCCCTGTGGAGACCCGTTGCCCGTCGGCGCCGCTGAGGGAGACATGGTGGCACGAGACGCAGGCGACGGTACGGTCCCTGGAGAGGATCGGGTCGAAAAAGAGTTTTTTCCCCAGTTCCGCCTTGCGCGGGTCGTGGGGAACGGACTGGGGGATTGGAACGATCGGTTCGGCTCCCTGCATTGCCGTGACCATAACAACCATTCCGATCCATATTTTCCGTCTCATTTCAACCGTCTTGTCGTGTAGCTTAAAGCCCATTATCTCCAAATCATTCTTAAAAGTGACGGAGTCAATGCTGAGGAAAAAGGTGACCTCTGTGTAATAAGTCATTTTAAAGATTCGGGCGTTATAATGGCTGCACAAACATTCGCAACTCAAGGAAATACAATGGGTAAATATATTGAATTGACAGTATCAAATTTCGATGAAACAACCAAAGAGGGTGTCGCGCTGGTCGATTTCTGGGCTCCTTGGTGTGGACCTTGCCGTATGATCGCTCCGGTCATCGAAGAGCTGGCGGCAGAATTCAACGGCAAAGCCAAAATCTGTAAAGTAAACACGGATGAAGAGCAGGACATCGCGGTAAAATACGGAATCCGTTCTATCCCTACAATCCTTTTCTTCAAAAACGGTGAAGTCGTCGATCAGATGGTCGGTGCCGCTTCCAAACAGGCGTTTGCTGACAAACTGAATTCCCTTCTTTAATTCTTCCAGGGGGAGCTTCCCTGCTGCTACGCCCTATAGGGGTGTGCAGGTTTTTACCGCATTGATTTTTTCTTCATCCGTATCCTCTTTTTTGCCATTTATCTATTCTTCGTATTTATAAAAAATATAAATTTTTTCTTTTGAATTTTCGGTTCTTCCCTAAGCAATCAAAATCCCAAAGCTACAAGAGTGTATCATAACTCCATAACATAAAAAGAGTCAGGAGTGCGTATGCTGGATTGTGCAATTATCGGAGGAGGGCCGGCCGGATTGACTGCCGGCCTGTATACAACGCGCGGTGGGCTGGCAGACGTAACGATGTTTGAAAAAGGGATGCCCGGTGGGCAGATCACGATGAGTTCGGAGATCGAGAACTATCCGGGTGTTACGGGGCATATTACGGGGATGGATCTGATGATCCCGTGGCCGGAACAATGCCAAAAATTCGGTCTTAAACACGAAATGTCGGAAGTGACCCGCGTATCACGAAACAGCGAGGGGGTTTTTACGATCCATAAAAGCGACGGTACCTCCGCCGCAGCCAAAAGCGTCATCGTCTGTACCGGTTCAACTCCGAAACGGGCCGGATTTGTCGGAGAGGACGTCTATTTCGGGCGGGGGGTCAGTACGTGTGCGACATGCGACGGCTTTTTTTACAAAGGCAAAGAGGTTGCGGTGATCGGCGGAGGGGACACGGCGCTTGAAGAAGCGCTGTATCTGGCGAAAATCTGCTCGAAAGTCTACCTGATCCATCGCCGGGACACTTTCCGCTCAGCCCCCAGCACCATCGACCGGATCAAAAATACTCCGAACATCGAACTGGTTCTGAATGCCGTCCCCGAAGAGGTGAGCGGGGATGCGATGGGGGTCAACGGTATCCGCGTCGGGTTCAAAGACGGTTCAACCCGCCAGATTGATGTGCCGGGTGTATTCGTGTTTGTCGGGAACGATGTCAACAATCAGGTTTTGAAGCAGGAAGACGGCTCGTTTTTGTGCGAGATGACGCCATGGGGCGAAGTCAAAGTTGATCTGAGCATGAAAACATCCACTCCCGGTTTGTTCGCTGCCGGTGATATGCGCGAGCAGGCTCCGAAGCAGGTTGTCTGCGCCGCAGGGGACGGTGCGGTTGCCGCATTGCAGGCGATCGCGTATGTCGACGGCCACCACTAAGAGCATTGCAACAAGAGAGTTTAAACCCTAAAAAGGTAGAATATCATTTGAATAATGCAATAGAGGAATTCATCAAATGATAAAAGCAGGTGTTTTCGGAGCCGGCGGACGTGTCGGAAAGCTGTTGATCGAGGATTTGCGGTATGAAAACGAGATTTCGTTAGGCGCCGTCTATGTCCGCAACGAGCTCAATTTTTCGATCGACCCCTCGGTGCTGGTCACCAACGATATGGCGACGCTGCTGAAAAGCTCGGATGTCGTGATCGATTTTTCGCTTCCCGAAGCGACGCAGCTGCTGCTGGAGCAGGCTATCAAACATCCAAAACCGCTTGTTATCGGGACGACGGGACTGGATAATCATCAGATGAATCTCCTTAAAACGGCGAGCGAATCGATGCCGATTCTTTATGCTACCAACATGTCGCTGGGGGTCGCGCTGCTCAATCAGCTTGTCCACATGGCTTCCAAAACCCTCAAAGATTTTGACATTGAGATCGTCGAACAGCATCACCGCCACAAAAAAGACGCCCCGAGCGGAACGGCGCTGACCCTGGCTCATTCGGCGGCGGCAGGGCGCAACCTCGATCTGGATGCGGTTCGTGTCAGCGGCCGCAACGGCAACATCGGAGAACGGACCAAAGACGAGATTGCCGTCATGGCGCTGCGCGGCGGAGACATCGTCGGGCGCCATACGGTAGGATTTTACAACGAGGGTGAGTTTATCGAACTGCACCACACCGCAACAAGCCGCAATACCTTTTCCAAAGGCTCGATTCGTGCGGCAAAATGGCTGGCCGGAAAACCAAACGGTCTGTATTCAATCCAAGATTGTCTAGAACTTGCATAAGGAAATAGAGTGCGTAGCTTAAACGAAAAATGTGCCGTAGTCGGTATCTTTGACCATCCGGAGGCCTCAAAACTGGCTTATTTCTCCCTGCATGCCTTGCAGCATCGCGGACAGGAAGCCGCCGGTATCAGCACGGGTGACGGCGAAAAACTGTATACGATCAAGGACCGCGGTCTCGTGACACAGGTCTTCGACACCCAAAAACTCAACACCCTCAAAGGGCATATGGCCATCGGCCATACCCGCTATTCGACCGCGGGGGACGATTCGATTCTCGATGCGCAGCCGGTATTCGCCCGCTATGATCTGGGGGAGATGTCGATCGTCCACAACGGCAACCTCACCAACGCCAAAGAGGTGCGTGACGCTCTGATCAAAAAAGGGGCGATTTTCCAGACTTTCATGGATACGGAAAACCTGATCCACCTGATCGCCAAAAGCGACCAGCACCATCTGACCGACCGGATCATCGATGCGGTGAAAAAAATCGAGGGGGCCTATTCGCTCGTGTTCCTCAGCCGCAGCAAAATGTTTGCGATGCGCGATCCCCACGGTTTCCGTCCCCTCAGCCTCGGCCGGGTGGGTGATGGATACGTCGTCGCCTCCGAGACGTGTGCGTTTGATCTGATCGGTGCGGAGTACATCCGAGACGTCGAGCCGGGAGAGTTGCTGATTTTCGAAAAAGGGAAAGCCCCGCAATCGATCAAAGTGTTCGAACCGACACCCAAGCACTGTATTTTCGAATACGTCTATTTTGCCCGCCCCGATTCGAATGTTTACAACCAGAACGTGTACGAAATGCGTAAAGCAATGGGGAAAGAGCTGGCCAAAGAACAGCCTGCGCAGGCCGATATGGTGGTCCCCGTCCCCGACGGCGGTGTCCCCGCGGCGATCGGCTACGCACAGCAAAGCGGTATCCCATTTGAGATGGCGATCATGCGTAACCACTACATCGGGCGGACGTTTATCGAGCCGACGCAGGAGATGCGCGATCTGAAAGTGAAGATGAAGCTCTCCCCGATCGAACATCTTATCAAAGGGAAAAGCCTGATCGTGATCGACGACTCGATCGTCCGCGGTACGACGAGCCGTCAGATCGTCCGGATGCTCAAGGCCGCCGGTGCCAGAGAGGTACATATGCGTATTTCTAGCCCTCCGACCACCGACCCGTGTTTCTACGGGGTCGATACGCCGGACAAAGAGAAGCTGATTGCGGCCAACATGTCGATCGAGGAGATCTGCGCCTTTATCGAAGCCGATTCTCTGGGATATCTGAGCAACGAAGCGCTGCTGAGCAGCGTCAACGGAAAAGAAGAGAATTACTGCACTGCCTGTTTTACGGGTAAATACGTTATCTAACTGAGGATTTGGGGTGCGGAAGCAGATTTTTACATTCGGGCAGTATCTGCATCGCAAATTCGGGGGAAAAGTTTCCAAAGTCCCCATCTCCATCTCCGGTTTTACCTGCCCGAACATAGACGGCACGGTGGCCAAAGGGGGATGTACCTTCTGCGAAAATGACTCCTTCAGCCCGAGTCTGGACCGCGCCCGCCCGGTGAAGGGTTTTTTCCTCAACCTCGATTCCGCCTCCAACCCCCATCTCGAACAGCAGCTGCAGCAGCTTGAATGGCAGTTCAACACTCTTTCCAAAAAATTGCATGACGAACACGGCGCCCAAAAGTTCCTCGTCTATTTCCAGAGCTTCACCAACACCTACGCCCCTCTTGAAACCCTCAAAGCGCTGTATGAAAAAGCGCTTACGTTTGAGAATGTCGTGGGGCTCAGCATCGGGACCCGTTCGGACAGTATCACCGACGAGACGATGGCGTACCTTGCCGAGCTCTCCAAAAAAACCGAAATATGGGTGGAATTCGGGATACAGTCCATTTATGACGAAACGCTGAAACGGATCAACCGGGGACACGACAGCGCCAATGTGAAAGCAGCGATCCGTAAGGCCAAAGAATATGGCCTGAACGTCTGCGGCCATCTGATCTTCGGGCTGCCGGGAGAGACGAAAGAGATGATGCTGGGGACCGTGAAAGAGGCCTACGCCCTGGGAATCGATTCGGTCAAGTATCATCCCCTCTATGTTGTCAAACGGACGGCTCTGGCAAATGAATACGCACGGGGAGAGTTTCAGCCGATCTCCGAGGAACTGTATACCCAGGTGCTTCGCGAAGCGCTTCTGTTAAAACCGGAACATGTCAGCGTCCAGCGGATCAGCGCGGGAATCGATGACGATACGCTCATCGCCCCGGAGTGGTGCAAAGATAAAAACGCGCAGTTTAGGGCAATCAATGACGCTCTTCAAAGCGTCGGATTGAAATACTAATCTACTTTGGCTTCGATGTCGTAAGAGACGCTCTGGAAATGGGGCGGATAGTCCATCATTATTCTGAAAGTTTTTGACATTCCGGGATTTAGGTAGTCGGCAACGATATGTTCTTCGACGACTTTGTTCCGTTTGAATTCGGGATTGTCCCCCTCGAAGAGTTCTGCGAACGCTCCGGGCCGTGCAAACTGGCTCGCTTTCGCCTGATTCCCGCTTTGCGCATTGCTCAATTTGACAACGGCAACAACATTTGCGACGGGGTATTTTCCGACATTGCGGACAACCCCTTTGATCAGGATCTGTTCGGATTGGTAATAGCGCTGTTGGTCGACGTTTGATATTTCAACGCGATACACCTTTTCGTTGATGAGGTGCCACATGAACATCCCGAGCAGTGTGACGATCAGCGTAATGGTTGTGATGATAGAGGCTCTGGAGTCGCTGCGATAGGCCAGGATAAGCCCGAGCAGGAAAACAATTCCAAGCCCTCCCACTAAAATATAATGCCAAGGTGTTAACGGGCTCATCTGCAGTCTGCCTTTACGGTGATATTGAAATCTTTGGTATATCGGAACGGTTCGACGAAAAGTTTAAATGGGGCTCTCTCCCCGGCCCCGATGGTTTCTTCGAGGGTGTAGGAACTCTTTTGAAACGGAATATAGGGATAGATCGTGTCGATGTAGCGGTTGTGGGTTACTTTGTGTACTCCAGTGGTGAGGACGCAGCGGCTGAAGGGGCGTTTTGAGAGGTTGTGGACTTCTCCCCGTACCAGCAGCGCTTCGGTGAATTCGAGCGCTTTGACTTCCGTGACGGTGACCTTGGATTTGAAAAGATAGCTGTGCAGCCAGAGGTATCCCCCGACGGAGCCTGCCGTCAATATCCCAAAAGCCAGCAGAACCAGAAAAACGGCGAAGGCTATTTTTTCGCGTAATACAATCGCGAGGATCAGTAAAAGGACAAAAAGGAGGATGATCCCTCCAAAGAGGAAGTAATCGTAGATCAGAAGGTTGTTGATAAAATCGATAATCTTGGTTTTCATTTTTTCCTGGAGTTTTTCTCTGCGATCCCGCTGATGCCGCTGCGACGGGCAAGCTCTTGCTTGATGCGGTCCGGAGAGATGTTTTTGTGTCCGAGTGCGACTAGGACATGGTAGACTAAATCGGCACATTCGTAAATTATTTCATCTTCTTTTCCGTCTTTGACGGCAAAACTGAATTCTCCGGCCTCTTCCACCACTTTTTTCAAAATGGCATTTTCTCCGCTGCTGAGAAGTTTGGCCGTCCACGACGTGGAGGGATCGGCATGTTTGCGATCCAGAATCGTGTGGTAAAGCTCGTCGATAATGCCGTACGTCGCGACGGTATCGATTTGGGGCTCACTGATCGTTTCCCCGCTTTCGATGTCGGTGAAAAAGCACGATTTGCGCCCCGTATGGCACGCAACTCCCTCCTGGCGCACCATGATCAGCAAGGTGTCGTTGTCGCAGTCGAGCAAAAAACGCTCGATGTGCTGCAGATGGCCGCTGCTCTCCCCTTTTTTCCACAGCCGCTGCTTGGAACGGGAGTAGTAGTGGGCGGTTTTGGTTGAGAGGGAAAGCTCCAGCGCTTCGCGGTTCATGAAGGCCATCATCAGCACTTCGAGTGTTGTCGAATCCTGGACGATGACGGGGAGGAGTTCGGACTTTTGCCAGTCGATTTGATCGAGATTCATGGGAAACCTTTTGAGTATTTGAAAAGGCCTCACGGATGAAGCCCTGCCAAACCCTCCGAAGAGGAGAGGCCGGAATTATTCTTTGGATGATATTTTCTGGGTATGGTCTGATTTCATATCCACCCAGATATTGGGGGTGGAACCTCCGGGGGTGAGGAAAATCTTGGCGTCTTTGTTCTCTTTGAGCGCTTCGTTGAATTTCCCCTGTACTTTGACCTGCTCGAGTTTGAGCAGACCCGGAGTGAGCGAGTTGGCGATGAGCTGATTGGCTTTGGCCTGCGCCTGAGCTTCGATGGTGAGGGCGTTTGCAACCCCCTGCGCCTCGGTCTCTTTTTTCAGGGCATCTTGCTTCGCCCGTTCGACTTCCTGCTGTGCCCGTTCCACTTCCTGCTTGGCGAGCTGAACCCGCTCGATCTGCTCTTTGACTTTTATCGGGAGGATGATCTCACGCAGCTGGATTGATTCGAGTTCGGCAGGGGCGTTTTTCTGCCCTTCGACCGATTTGCGGATTCCCGCCTCGATCTGGGTCGCGATCGTGTTGCGCATGATCGGAAGGTTCTCGGCTTCGTACTGACCTACGACGTTGCGGACGATGTCGCGGGCAACAGGGTCGATGATTTTGTCTTCCCAGCTGAATCCCCAGTTGGAGACGGTCTGGGCGGCCAGCTGCGAGTTGAGACGGTACTGGACGGTCAGGTCGATTCCGACCGGAAGCCCCCGTTTGTCGAGGACGGTGATCGAAGGTTTGACCAGGATGCCGTCTCCTGCCGTCGACGCACGGTCGATTTTATCAGCGTAGTTGATGATCCGTACTTTCGTGTCGACGATGTACACTTTCTGGATGATCGGGATGATGAAGTGGAGCCCCGGCATCAAAGACTGCTCCTCGTATTTCCCGTTGGTCGAGAGGATACCCCGCTCCCCCTCGGTGATAATGACAAACGGTTTTGCCAGAACCAGCAGGAGGATGAATCCTCCGATCAGCCAAAAGACTCCGGCTTTGTTGCCGCCCATGTTAAAATCGAACTTGGGGGGCTTGGGGGTCTGAAACCCCCCTCCGCTCCGCTGGTTCTCATTTTTTTTCTTGTTGAAATAGTCGTTCATATCACTGGCCATATCAGATCCTCATTCCTTATTTGGTGCGCAACGGCACCGTTGTGCGACCGCAGTTATATCCTAAATTAGTCAATATACGTCAAATAGTGGTCAAAATCGCTGTTGCGCCCGTAGACGATGTCGAAATAGCTGCTCTGGATTTTTTCGGTAATAGGTCCGCGTCCGCCTGCTCCCAGTACACGGGCATCGACTTCGCGAATGGGGGTGATTTCGGCGGCGGTTCCGGTCAGGAACGCCTCGTCGGCGATGTAGATCTCTTCGCGGCTGATGCGGCGGCGGACCACTTTCATCTCCATTTTCTCAGCCATTTCGATGACCGTTTTTTGGGTGATCGATTCGAGGGAGTTGTCATTGGGCGGGGTGATGATTGTGCCGTCTTTGATCATGAAAAAAGAGGCTCCGCTTGCTTCGGCGACGTATCCTTCATCATCGAGGAGAAGCGCTTCGTCATATCCCGCTTCGACTGCTTCGAATTTTGCCATCTGGCTGTTCAGATAGTTCGCAACCGCTTTGGCTTTCCCCATGTTGGACTTGTTGTTCGGACGGCTGAACGAAGAGATTTTGAGGCGGATCCCCCGTTTCATCCCTTCCTCGCCCAGATAGGCGCCCCATTCCCATGCGGAGACGGCGACCTCTACGGGAGCTTCCTTGTGGTACACCCCCATAACTCCGTATCCGAGATAGACGATCGGGCGCAGATAGACGTTTTCACCGGTAAATCCGTTGGCTTTGAGCAGTTCGATCTGCGCGCGGTTGAGCTCTTCGATACTGTAAGGGACGTTGATGAGGGTCATTTTGGCCGATTCGATCAGACGTTTCGTATGGTCGTTCAGGCGGAAAATAGCGTACCCTCTGGGTGTCTTGTATGCTTTGGTCCCTTCGATGGCACCGTTACCGTAGTGGAGGGTGTGGGACAGAACGTGGATTTTCGCGTCATTCCACGGGACTAGTTTGCCGTTCATCCAAATAAATTTGGCTTCGTTCATGGGGGAGTTCTCCAAAAGAAATAGTTGGACGATTTTAGCGAAGATGGGGTTTGATGTAGATTAAAACTTGACACTTTGTGTACGATCGCCTATAGTATCCCTATCGATAGTTTTATTCGAGGAGGCATAGATGGCCATTTCCCCAATTCCGGTGGACCAACGGGTGATCGATATCGATTCGCGCCGTTTCGCTTCGATCGAAAAGGCGCTTGTGGAGCTGATCACCAACAGTGATGAGAGCTATGCCCGTCTGGAAAAAGGGGGGATGGCGGTGTCGGGGCAAATCCGTATCCGGTACGAGCGGCATCAGAACCGTGCGCAGCTCGTCCTTACCGACCAGGCGGAGGGGATGAGTTTCGAACAGGTTTCATATATCCTGACCTACGGCGGAGCCCACAGCCCGCTCTCACGCGGGGAGGGAGAAGGGCGCGGCTATTTCGGCCGCGGCTTGAAGCAGGCGGTTTACGGGCTTGGGCGCGGATCGATCGAGACGATACATGAGGGGCAGATTTCGCATATCGAGCTGTATCGGAGCGAGAACGGCGGCTACCTGTACGATGACGGCGGTGGCGGGCGCTCTGCGGAAGCGGAAGACTACGAGCGGCTGGGGATCGTGCGAAACGGTACGCGCATAACCATCCTGATTGAAAATGCCCAGGTGAATATTTCCCGTTTTCACTCACTGGTGCAGGCCGTGGCCGACAATATCTATCTGCGCGACGTGCTCGAGCGCCGTGATGTCGAGCTGCTGAACGTGCAGCAGGAAAAGGAGCTGGAACGGAGCGGACGGATCCGCCATGAGGAGCCCCCCGCGCTGACATTGATGGGGCCTGATGAGGGTGGGGTTTTCGTCTATGGAGAGAAGGAATATCCGTTTACTCTGACGCTGAAGCGCTCCCAGGATGTGGAACTGATACTCAGGGGGGATCAGCGGACGAACGGTCTGATCATCGCATCGGGGCTGGCGGTACTCGACTGTCAGCTCTTCGACTACGAAAACCAGGTGGGGACGGAGTATCTTTTCGGAACGGTCCGCTGCCCTGCGTTGATCGAAAAACTGGGGCAGGGGATGGCCATCATCAGCGACGAGAGAGAGGGGCTGAATCCGAAAAATGAGTTTGTGGAGGCCTTTTCCCATGCTATCAGCCGGATGATTGAACCCTATATCGTGGCGGAGCAGGAAAAGCTCAAACATCTCGATCATGCCACCACGTCGGACCGTACCGGCCATATGATCGAGCATCTGCTGCAGCGGATGAGCCGGGCGGCGATTCAGGACATGGGAATTCTGCAGCCCTCGGCGAGCAGTGTCGATGGGGCAGAGGCTCCGGCCGCCTTGCGGTTTTCCACCCCTTTTTATTACCGCAAACCGGAACATTTGTTCCATGTCACATTGCAGATGGATCCGGACAGGTTCGGAGACGATGAGACCCTGACCATTACCTATACGCTTCCCGGTTCCATCCGCATCGAGCCGATGCCCTCGGCGATTCCCCTTCGGGAACTGAAGGAGGGAGGCTCGTTTGAGTGGAGCGTGGTGGGAGAGCGCGCGGGGGAACATGGTGAGATCATGGTCCGCGGGGGAGCCTATTGGGCCTGGTGCGAGATTGCCGTGGCGGAAGAGGCATCTTCGGGGCACGGAGGGGGAGGCCATCCCCATTCGGCGAAAAAAGGGGTACCGCGGGATCACGGCATGGCGATGTTCGCCGGATATGAGTTCCGGAATCTGAACAACGAACTGGAACGGGCAGTCTACAGCGCGCAGGAGCGAAAAATCATCATCAACACCGGCGCGCCGACGGTGCAGCTGTATGTGGATGGGCGGGGACATTTCCGCGATTCCGCCAGGCTTCTGCTGGCCGAGCTTTTTATGGATGTCATCTCCGATGAACTGGCACGCTATACTGTGGACAAAACAGGGCGAAAAGGGGATCCTGCCGCCTATCACGATGCCAAACAGGATATCATCCGCCGTTACGGCAGCGAAATCCATCTTTCGTTTCTGAACACCTGAAACAAGGGGAAAAGGGATCGGGATCCGAACGGCCACATGGCGTTCGGATGTTTTATCCGTGGCTGGGAGTGTTGATCATCCAGATCGAGAAGGTATCGATGTAGTTCCAGAACGACTGGATGTACTCGGGGTTAACCCCCTCTTTTTCGAGTTCGGGAAGGAGGACGGCGTAGAATTCGAGCCATCGGCGGCGTCCCGCTTCATCGATCCGGAAAGGGGCGTGGCGTCCCACCATACGGGGTTCTCCTCGGGTCTGGGCAAAATAGTCCGGGCCGCCGCAAATCTGGATGAAAAAATCGGCAGCGTGTTTTTTGGCTGCCGAAAAATCATCCTCGTCAAAGACCGGAAATAAAAACGCGATATCGCTGTTGCGGATCATTTCGTAGTGGTCATCCACCAGTTTGCGGAACCGCTCTTCGCCTACCTGATAGAAAAATCCCGGATGAGGTTTGGTAACCGGGGGGCGAACCCCTAAAACACCGTCGGTAATTTTAAGTTCCATAAACAATCCTATGCGTAATTTTGGGACATATTCTAAAGGGGAGTTGAAAAGAAACTCCTTAAAAGGTCCTGTTTTCCCCCTTTTTAGCTGATGATTTGTATAATTGAAACATAATTACGGTGGGAGTACGGTTATGGATGCACATGTATGGATGGGGTCAACGGAAGTCCGAATGTCACAATATACGGAGCGTGTCAGTCCCTATGATGGCCGGATCGTTTCGCGCGCGGCGCAGTGCAGCGGCGCGGATGCGGTGAATGCCCTCGCCATTGCCCGCGAAGCGGCTAAAACGGCCAGAAAAGTCCCGCTTCATCAGCGGTGCGCGTGGCTGGGGGATGTTGCGGCCTCCCTGCGCGAACAGCGTGAAGCGTTTGCGCAGGTGTTGTGCGATGAGGTAGGCAAACCGATCGCGTACGCCCGTATCGAGGTGGATCGCGCCGTTGAGACGATCACCCTTGCCGCCGAGACGATGCGGACCATGCACGGCGAGACGATCAATACCGACGCGATGAGCAGCGGCCGCAGCGCACACGCCTATTGGCGCCGCGAACCCGCAGGGGTCGTCGTGGCGATCACCCCGTTCAATTTCCCCCTCAACCTCGTGGCCCACAAGCTCGCACCGGCCCTCGTAGCGGGAAATGCGGTGGTTCTCAAGCCCACTCCCGAAGCGCCGCTTTGTGCGTACAAACTGGCCAAACTCTTTATCGAAAGCCCCTACGCCATCCCCGATGCCCTCAGCGTCGTTTACGGAGATGCGGAGGTGGGAAGTGCGCTGGTCTCCAGCGATATCCCCCGGGTCATCAGCTTCACCGGATCGGTCGGGGTCGGGAACATCATCACGAAAAGCGCGGGGATCAAAAAAATCTCTCTGGAACTGGGGGGGAACGCGGCGACCTATATCGACAGCAGTGCCGATCTGGCCTACGCGGCGTCACGCTGTGCGATCGGGGCGTTCGTCAACTCGGGGCAGGTGTGTATTTCGCTTCAGCGCATCTACGTCGATGCCTCCGTGTACGATGCGTTTGCCCAGAAGATGGCCGAGGCGACCTCCAGCCTCGTTGTCGGCTCACCGTATGACGAGAAGACTTTCCTGGGGCCGCTGATCAACGACGAAGCGGCCCAGAGGGCGATGAGCTGGGTGGAGAATGCGATCGAGGAGGGGGCACGCCCCCTGACCCCTCCGAAACGGGAGGGGCGGATCTTCTACCCCTGCGTCATGGCCGACGTGACCGAATCGATGAAGATCGTGTGCGAAGAGGTGTTCGCCCCCATCGTCAGCCTGGTCAAAGTAGACGGTCTGGAGGACGCGATAGCGCGCATGAACAACTCTCCCTACGGGCTGCAGTTCTCGATTTTTACGAACAACCTCGCGAACGCGACCAAGGTGATCGACGAGTGCGAAGCGGGCGGGGTTGTCATCAACGACATGCCTACACTGCGATTCGATATTCAGCCTTACGGCGGGGTGAAGCTTAGCGGTGTCGGGCGCGAAGGGCCTCGGTTTGCCATCGAGGAGTTTACGGAAATCAAATCAGTAGTTATTTTATAACCAATCGTCATCCCCGCGGAGGCGGGGATCCAGCTAGATTCCCGTCTTCACGGGAATGACGGGATAAATACATCAAAACAAGGAAATTAAAAATGTTAGAAATAGGAATCCAAGCTCCTGACTTTTGTCTAAGTAACCAAGACGACGTAGAGATCTGCTCGCGCGACCTGCGCGGAAAATGGATCGTTTTGTATTTTTACCCGAAAGACTCTACTCCGGGGTGTACGACCGAAGCGTGCGAATTCAGTGCCGCGATGGACGAGTATGACGATCTGGGGGCGATCATTCTGGGGGTCAGCGCCGACAGCACGAAATCGCACCGCAACTTCATCGCGAAACAGAACCTGGGTATCACCCTCCTCAGCGATCCGACGACGCAGATGATGCAGGACTACGGCGTATGGGCGATGAAGAAAAATTACGGCAAAGAGTACATGGGGATCGTCCGCTCCACCTACATCATCGATCCAAAAGGGGTCGTGCGCGCCGCATGGACGAACGTCAAGGTCAAAGACCACGTCGCGAAGGTGAAAGAGGAACTGGCTGCGTTGGTTGGGTAGTTTTTGTCATCCCCGCGAAGGCGGGGATCCAGCTAGATTCCCGCCTTCGCGGGAATGACGAGAAGATTAGAATTTGTAGCGGAGGTAGGCGCGGATATCCTGCGCTTTCTCGACGACAGAACTGCTCCACGGAGCTCCCATTGCTTGGACTTGATCTATAGACATTGGCGTACCTGTCTGGCTGCCGAAAAAGCCGTTGCTACCGCTGTAGTCGTAGTTGATATAGGTGTAGCGGAGCTGGAAGCTCAGGATGTCATCCACCAACGGTTCGGTCATATAGACTTCATATGCATCCCCGCGCGCGGCGATTTTGGAGCCGATCATCGTATCCTCGCCGTAGGTGATCGGACGCCAGTAGTTGGAGCCGTGGTTGAACTCGACTCCCCAGCGCCCCTCGTCGCTGATGAGGGAGGGAAACTGGGTGCCGATCCAGTAGCTGTATCCCGTTTCGCTGTCGAGCGATCCCAGCATATATTGTCCTTCTTTGGGGTTGGTTTTGGACATCGCTCCGCTGACGAAGACCGTCGTGTCATCGAGGAAATCGCTGATCCCGTCCCCGATCCCGTTGACCATTGCAAAGGCCGTCGCCGTGTGCAGGCCACCGACCGTTTCCATTCCCAGAGTCGGGTTCATAGCATTCACCATATCAATCAGATTGTTGGCGTAGGTGTACTGGAACCCGGTGCTGTACTGTTTGTCGTCATAGGGGACGACAATGATTCCGACCATATCGACATCGTTCGTCTGGGCATCCTGCCCGCTGTACGGAGCTGCGCTGAAACGGGGCTCGGCATTGCTCATCCCGCGCCCTGCGCAGAGTTTGAAATACGAGCCGTCGAGCCCGATCAGCTCTTCGGTACCGAATTTCGCGCTCGCACCGTCGAACTCGACGTTGACCGTATGGGCCAGCGGCGAGGAGGCCTCGACGTCGTCGCGCAGATTGATCAGGTGCCCTTCGGTAGAGGGGCGGCGTCCGAGGCTGAAGGTCCAGGGGATGTCGGCCCCGAAGAGCTCGTCATCGGTGTAGAAGAAATAGGCCGAACGGACCCGAAGCTCGTCGTTGTAGGCCGATTCGTTGCTGACCCAGTCAAAGCTTTCGAATCCGCTTTGTCCCCAACCTGCCGGCGTCATTGAACGTTCACCGAAAACTTTGTTGTAAGCCAGCTGTCCCGTAAAGCTCAGGTTTTCGGTGGCGGCATAGCTCATGTTGAGCCACAGGCGGTTGCTGAAGAGGG
>CAYXWQ010000024.1:0-25081 GCA_964468865.1 uncultured Sulfuricurvum sp.
AGGGCAACCTACCGAGAGTTCGAATCTCTTCCTGTCTGCCATACAAACACTTCAGCATTACCCTTTTTGCTTTACGAATCACACCCAGCAATGCAATTTGCCTGCGCTTTTACTCCTCATTCCAACGATTGACCAGATATTTCAGCCATCCCGCGAAAATCGCGCCCAGGATCATAGCGGCACACACCTCGTACCCGATAGCCCAGATGATGAAAAACGACGTGAGGTCGAACGTGATGAAATGCTCAAACTGCCCCCGTGCGATGAACGAAAACAAAAACGCCAGTCCCGCCAGATAGGGGATCAGCGCGATGTAAAGCACCGTCATCGCCCCCTCGTACCCTTCCGGTGACAAAACATACGCGCGGTAATCGACCGGCTGGTTGAAAAAACCCTCTTCTATCCAGCGCCGTTCTCTGCGCTTTCCTTGCAGATACTCTTCGGCACTCTCTTTGGCAATCTCCGAAATCAGCACGGAACCATAATCTTCTCGGATACTTTTTTCCATCGACGCCCCCTTTTGAGCAAAGATCGACTATTATAGCATTTTTATAAACAATAATTATTTTTTAATCACAAAATTTTATCCGGCGTACAGGAAGAAAGGGTCAGAAACACCGCTTTTACGGTGTTTCATCTGTAACTTTTCGAAGGAGAATCGAAGTGTCATTGTAAAAAAGAAGTGTTAATTTTGTGTAAAGAAATCTTATAATAGTGCAACTGACCCAAAAGGATTGCCGTGCGACCCGATGAACGTTTCCACTCCATCAGCGACGATTTCCGCTCCCCCTACGCCCGTGACCGCGACCGGATCATCCACTCCGGGAGCTTCCGCCGCCTCGAATACAAGACACAGGTCTTTCTGAACTCTCAGGGGGATTTTTTCCGCACCCGCCTCACCCATAGCATCGAGGTGAGCCAGATCGCCCGCTCGATCGCATCGCATCTGGGGCTGCAGGAGTCGCTGGCCGAATCCATCGCCCTCGCCCACGATCTGGGGCACACCCCCTTCGGCCATATCGGGGGGGACACCCTCGATGAGTGTCTCAAAGAGCGGGGGTTTGCCGAGGGGTTCGAGCACAATTTCCAGAGCTTCCGCGTCGTGACCAAACTCGAACAGCGCTACAAGGCGTTTCTGGGGCTCAACCTCACCTACGCGACGCTGGAGGGGATCCTCAAACACTCCTACCCCTATAACAAGCCGTTTTTGCCGGAGAGCGTGCGTGAGGCATTTGCCCTGGACACCCACCCCAGCATCGAGGCGATGATCGTCGACCGCGCCGACGAGATCGCCTACATCAGCCACGACATCGACGACGGCGTCGCCTCGGGACTCATCAGCTTCGACACGCTGGGCTCCTCCGAGCTGATCGGGACAATCCTCGAAAAAGTCTACGCCGAAGGGGTCACCGAGCACGAGGACGAGATGTTCCGCTACCGTTTCAGCTCCCACCTCATCAACCACCTCGTCTACTCCCTGCTGGAGTTTTCACGCGGCAAGATCGACAACACACGGGTGTTAGCCTCCGTTATCCCCGCCTCCGAGCCAATCGGAATCGGCTTCGAACCCGCGCTGGAGACACAAATCAAAAAACTCAAAAAACTCCTCTTTCAGGAGCTCTACCAGCACAAAAGCATCATGCGCAAAATGTTCGCGGGAAAACAGGCGATCAAGGGGGTGTTCGAAGCGCTGATGGAAGAGCCCAAAATGCTCCCCCCCTACTATCTCCAGCAGCTCGGCATACGGAACAAACACCGTGTTATCAGCGACTACATCGCGAGCATGTCGGACCGGTATGCGATGAAACTCTATAATGAATTGTACGGGAGGGAGGGGTAAACGGGCCGGCCAATAAATCTGCAACAGTAGAAATTTATGGGCGTCTTTAGACCAATGCCGGAGTGGCAAAGTGATCTGTCAACACTATTTGATACACAGAGTGAGATGGGGGGGCTATGACGGCATGCGACCGTTATTGGATTTTATCAATATCTTGCCGATCTTTTTGCCGATAACAAAAACCTGTTGACTTCTTTAGCTGGATTCCTGCCTACGCGGGAATGACGGAGCCGGAGCTACTCCTAAAACTCCCACACCAGATTCGTCAGATACGCCGTGTCTTTTTTCTCGACGCCGAACGCCGGGCGGCTGTCGTAGAGGTATTTGGCCAGCAGGCTGAGGCTGAGCTTTCCGTAGACGGGGACGATCAGTTCGGCCGTATGCGATGTGACGAAATCGGCGCTGTCGTCAAATTTCGGCTGGTAATAGCCGATGTAGCTCAGTTTTGAGCCTACGGGGAAACTTTTCGTATAGGCGGCGTAGCAGTTGAGCCGTTCATTTCTCTCGTGAGGGTTGATGAGGGGGTGGGCGTAATCGATCTTCTCGGAAAAACCGCCGAGCCCCGCGTACCCCTTGCCCAACGTGTCGGAATTGAAAAAGCGCCAGCGCACCCCCGCTCCGGCGAGGGAACGTTCGTTGATGTCCCGGAAATCGTCCCTCTCCGACTGCACGAAGAGCTCGCCGCACCATGCCCCCTTATCCAGCGCGTGCAGATAGCGCAGGTGGCCGTACATCCTGTCCTCGTTTTTCGTCCCGCTGTTCTCGCCGTAGTTGTAGCTAAAGGTCCCCCACGCGAGGTAGTCCTCCCCCTGGTCGTACTGCAGCCTCATACCGAAAACGTACTCTTTTTTGTCCGTATTGCCGCTTTTGGAACTAAGCGATCCCGAGACGTTGCCGCTGAACCCGGGATTTGCACCGATGTCGACGGGAGCGATGCTGACCAGCGCCAGAAGCGGCGTCGAGAGGATGAGGGGGAACAGGAGAAGTGAAAAACGCAAAAATGTCCTTTGAAAAGGTTTTTAGAGCGCGAATTATACCGACCGATCTTAAACCGCTCCTTGGGGAGGGCTTAGCGTTTCGAGGGGTGCGGGGTGGTACAATGGCGACATGAAAAAGATAGCGATAATCGGCGGCGGCGCCGCGGGGATGATGGCGGCGCTTTTCGCTGCCCGTGCGGGTGCGGACGTGACCGTCTATGAACACAACAATGCCGTCGGCAAAAAAATCCTGGCCTCGGGAAACGGGCGGTGCAACATCATAAACACGACCGCGTCCCCCCTCGATTATGCGGGAAACGATCCCCAGTTCGCGGCCTATCCCCTCAAACAGCTCTCGTTCGGCTATTTCGAAACCTTCTGCCTCTCCATCGGTCTGCTCCTGGATGTCAAGGAGGACGGCCGCTGCTATCCCCTCTCCAATGAGGCCAAATCGGTCCTCATGGCGTTTAAAACAGCGCTGAGCGATGCGGGGGTGAGCATCCTCGCCGACACCGCCGTCCGCGCGATTGCCAAAACCGACGATCATTTCCTCGTCGAATCGTCTGCCGGAAAAAAGAGCTTTGATCGGGTGCTGATCGCCACCGGTTCCGAAGCGGCCCCGCAGCTGGGAGCCACCGGGGACGGGTACCGATTCGCCGAGGCGCTGGGGCATGAGGTCCTCCCCACCTACCCCTCCCTCGTGCAGCTGCACCTGGACTCGAAATTCCCCCCGAAAATGGCGGGGGTCAAAACCCACGCCGAGGTGACCCTCCTCATCGACGGCAAGCAGCGCGAAAAGGTGCAGGGCGACATCCTCTTCGCCGCCTACGGGATTTCGGGGCTAGCGATACTCGATATCAGCCAGAAGGCCTCCGCCGCCCTCCTCAACCGCCAGCGCGTCTCGATCGCCATCAACCTCCTCCCCCGATACGACCGCCAGAGCATGGCCCATACGGTCGAAAAGCTTTTTGCCTCGGTCCCGGGCCACAGCGTCGAAACGGTGCTGGGCGGACTCCTCCCGGCCAAAACGGCCACCTGTCTCCTCGAAGAGGCCTCCATAGCCCCCTCATCACCCGTCAAAAACCTGGGGCCCAAAGAGGTCAAAAAACTCTCCCACCTGATTCAGGAATGGAAATTCGAGGTGAGCGACACCCACGGCTTCAAACATGCCGAAGTGAGCGGCGGCGGAGTGGCTACGGCGCAGGTCAACACCAAAACGATGGAATCGAAACGGGTACAAGGTCTTTATTTTGCGGGGGAAGTGCTCGATATCGTAGGGAAACGGGGGGGATACAATTTCCACTTCGCCTGGGCCAGCGGGATGATTGCGGGAAAAGAGATGGCGAAATAGTTTTTCGTCATTCCCGCGAAGGCGGGAATCCAGCTGGATCCACGGGTCGAGCCCGAGGATGACGGAGAAGGAATGACGGAAGAGTTATTTTTTCGCGTAACGCTTACGGTCGGTCGGATCCAACCATTTTTTACGCATGCGGATATTCAGAGGAGTAACTTCGAGAAGTTCGTCGTCTTCGATCCATTCGAGGGCACGCTCGAGGTTCATTTCGCGTGGCGGAACGAGTTTGATCGCTTCGTCTGCTCCGGATGAACGGACATTCGACTGCGCTTTCCCTTTGATCGGGTTGACGTCGAGGTCGTTTGAGCGGCTGTGCTCACCGATGATCATCCCTTTGTACACTTTCGTCTGTGGCGCTACGAAAAGGACACCGCGATCCTGGAGGTTGAAGAGCGAGTACGCCAGCGCAACACCGTCTTCCATAGAGATAAGCGCTCCGTACTGGCGGCTCTCTACCGATCCGCTGTAAGGACGGAATTCAAGGAACGAGTGGTTCATGACCCCTTCCCCTTTGGTATCGGTCAGGAACTGTCCGCGGAAACCGATCAATCCGCGCGCAGGGATTTCGAACTCGACGCGGGTGAAGCCCTCGCCCATCGGAACCATCGCGGTCATTTCGGCTTTACGGCGTCCAAGACGCTCGATGATCGTACCGGCAAAATCGGCAGGAAGGTCGACAACGAGGTGTTCGAACGGTTCGCATTTGACCCCTTCGATCTCTTTGACGATAACTTCGGGACGTCCGATACCGAACTCATACCCCTCACGGCGCATGTTTTCGGCAAGGATGGTGATTTGCAGCTCTCCACGACCGGATACGATAAATTTACCTTCTCCGACCGTTTCGTAACGCATCGCAACGTTGGTGTTCATCTCGGCTTCAAGACGTTCGCGGATTTTGTTCGCGGTGACGTGCTTCCCTTCCTGACCTGCAAGCGGAGAGTCATTGACCGAGAAAACAACGGTCAACGTAGGCTCTTCGATGTGCATCGGGTCAAGCGGCATCGGGTTGGCAGGGTCACAGATGGTGTCCCCGACGTCTACCGTTTCGATACCGGCAACGGCGACGATGTCACCCGCTTCCGCCGTCTGGATCTCCATACGGTTAAGCCCCATGAATCCGATCAGCTTGCTGACTTTACCTTTGACCAGTTCGCCGTCGGCTTTGGCCAGGAGGATGTTGTCCCCTTTGGAGATTCTACCGTTGAAGATACGGGCGATACCGATTTTACCGACGTAGTTGTCGTAGTCGAGGGTGAAAACCTGCAACTGAGTCGGGTTTTCCGCATCACCGGTCGGCTCAGGCACTTTTTCGAGGATCGTGTTGAACATGCAGGTGAAGTCACCGTCAGGCTCGGACATGTCCATTTTCGCGATGCCGTCACGCGCCGCAGCGTAGATGATCGGGAAATCGAGCTGATCTTCGGTCGCGTCCATCGCAACGAACAGGTCGAATACTTCGTCTACTACGCGCTCGGGGTCAGCGGAAGGTTTGTCGATTTTGTTGATGACGACGATCGGTTTGATCCCGAGGCCGAGCATTTTTTTAACGACGAATTTCGTCTGGGGCATAACCCCCTCATACGCATCGACGAGCAACAACGCACCGTCAACCATTTTCAAAACACGCTCAACCTCACCGCCGAAGTCGGCGTGGCCCGGAGTGTCGATGATGTTGATCTTGTATTCGCCGTAGCGAATCGCGGTATTTTTAGAAAGAATGGTAATCCCGCGCTCTTTTTCAAGAGCATTGGAGTCCATCGCCCGTTCATTTACTTGTTCGTGTGTTCCGAACGTTCCGGATTGCTTAAGCAGTCCGTCAACTAGGGTCGTTTTACCGTGGTCAACGTGGGCGATGACGGCGATGTTACGAATTTTTTGCATGGTTGTCCTTTAAATAGGCGCAAAGATTTTCGCGAATTATATCTTTTTTTAGTTTAAGGATATGTTAAGGGACTAAAGTGTTACCGCCGAAATTTTTATTTTGTTTTATGGAATGCATTTTGCTTTATCTAAATATACTTTAAACCATTGCGTGCGCTGCCGCGTGCAAAAGGATCGCCTGCCATGATCATTCAACCCAAAGGGACCGATACGCAAACCTCTCTAGCCGATCTGCTCGGAGGAGACGTGAAATCGACTGGTTCCAAGGCGAACGGGATGTTTTCCAAACTTTTGGCCTCCCTGAACGCGGGGCTGAAAAACACAGAAAAACACACCGTTGACCCTTCGGACACCAATGCATTCAAAGCGGTGATCGAGCCCAAAAACGCCGTTGTGCACAGCTCTGTGGCGAACTCCGCAACGACCAAAGAGCTACAGGCGCTTCTTGAAACGGAGAAAACTCCGATATCCCAACAGCTGCAGGCGCTCCTTGGCGCAAACGAGAGCCGCGAGGATCACCCCCTCATCTCCAAAGAGCTCCTCGACACCCTCAGCAGCGATCAGGTACGCAGCCTGATCCACAAAGCCAAAGAGTATCTCAAAAACGAAATCAGCACAAAAGCGCCCGAATACCAGAACGATTCGAAACCTTTTCCCAAAAGTTTGATGGGGCTGGTCCATCTGGCCGACAAACTGGGGCTGGAGCCCCAGTCTATCACCCTCTCCACCCTGATCACCGACAGCCATGAAGAGAACGGGTTCCCCTCCGAGCTTCTCTCGCGGCCTCTGCTGGATGCCAGAGCCCTCGCACAGCCCGCAGCTGCCGCCCAGACGGGTGAGACGGCGGAAACGCTGATGCAGCTGCTGGGCGAGATCAAAACCAAAGAATCCAAAACGGCTAAAGAATCCACGACTCCCCAAAAAGAGGAACAGCCGCTCAAAGCGCTTCTGCGCCAGGAGCCTTCGCCCAAAACGGATCCGGAAATCCAAAAATCCCAAAAAAGCGATCCTCTTCCCCAAAAAACGGTGCATCTCTCCGAAGAGGATGTAAAAGCGACTCCCGAAAATCCGGCGGCCGCGGCCGAAAAAGAAAAAAACACCGATGAGAAAGCCGCAGTTTCAACGCAGCCCTCTCCCAAAACCGAAGGGCTGATCGCCCTGCTGCAGGGGGAAAATGAAAACTCGGAGGGATCGGGGGAAACCCGCAGAAGTGTTTCGGTAGAGACGGAGCCGTCCAAAACGTTTGACGTTCCCAAATCCGATGCCCTTGAAGTGAAATCCAAAGAAGCGCAGCAAAGCATGCGCCATTTCGCCACCGATCTCAAAGAGGCGGTTGAAAATTACAAGCCTCCTTTCACCCGCATCGCGATGAAGCTCAATCCCGAACAGCTCGGTGAAGTGGAAGTAACATTGATCCAGCGCGGCAACAACGTCCACGTGAATATCCAGTCGAGCAATGCCTCAAGCGTCGCTTTCCTGGCCCATAACGCCACCGAACTCAAAGCGCAGCTGGCCCATCAGGGGATCACCAATGCGACGATGAACTTTATGAGCGGGGGAGAGAACCAAAACCCTCAGCAGCACCATCAGGAGCAATCCCACAACCGATTCCGGTCGTATACGTCGCTCACAGAGCTCGAACTAAGCGAAGAGCAGCTCGGCGCTCTTGAAATCATCATTCCGCATTACGCGTAACCCAAGGAGAAACACATGGCCACTTCAGGAATCACCTCCGCTACCGGAACCACACTCGCAAACGCACCGGCGGGGACAAACCCCAACGGGATTCTGGGAAAAGACGATTTTCTCAAACTGCTCCTCCTCGAGCTCAAATACCAGGATCCCACCGCCCCGATGGACACAGAAAAGATCCTGACGCAGACGTCGCAGCTCGCGACGCTCGAATCGACGGAGAACACGAACAAGGCGCTCGAAAGCCTGGCCTCCGCCCTCAGCGCATCGATGCAGTACTCGGGGATCGCCGCGATCGGTAAAATCGCCGATACGGGAAGCAACGCCGTCGCCCTCGAAGAGGGGAAAGACGTCGATTTTGAACTCTATTTTCCCGACGACGTCAGCACGGGGAACGTCAATATTCTCGACGTCAACGGAAACGTCCTGCGGACCATGCCCATCGGGGCTACCGATGCGGGAGTGGCCAAGTACACCTGGGACGGAAAAAACAATAACGGCATAAGCCTCGACGAAGGGGTCTACTACGTCGAATCGTCCTACACGAAAACCGACGGCACCTCCGCCACGACTCGGGTCGGACTCTATCCGATCGAATCGATCAAATTCGACGAAGGCAAAACGTACGCCAAGCTGGGCTCCAACTACGTCGATTTCAGCTCGATCAAAGAAGTGACGGGAATCTGATATGAACCAGGCCTATTATTCAGGTATATCCGGCGTCATGACCCACCAGTACGGGATGGATGTCGTCTCCGACAATCTCGCCAACGTCAACACCGTCGGTTTCAAAGGCTCCACGGCCGAATTTGCCGACCTCTTCACGACCGTGCTCTCCAGCGCCGGGGGGTCTACCCCGACGTCCAACGATCTGGGGGTCGGCTCGCGCCTTCAGGCGACGTCGCTGCAGATGCAGACCGGCTCGCTGATGGGAACCGACCGCTTCAGCGATCTGGCGATCCAAGGAGACGGATGGTTCGGCGTCGTATCGGGCCGGGACACCTACTACACCCGTGCGGGAAATTTCGTTTTCGACACATACCAGGGGAGTGCGGGGGATCCCAACTCCTCCGTCTCCCGCCTCACCACGACCGATGGCAAATTCGTCACCGGGACCATGGCGGGCAATTACGCCTATAACGGGGCGTTTGACTATGGCGATCAGAAAAGCGGCGCCTACCTCATCAACGATACCACCGGCCAGATGAGCCTGGGCAGCGTCAACGCTCAGGGAGTGCTGGAGTTTCCGACCCGGCTGGCCTATCCGACCGAAGCGACGACACAGGCACAGTTTTTCGGCAACATCGGCGGGAGTACGGGACCGCTGGTTCTCAGCGCCGACGTCATCAGCCCCTCAAGCGATGTCAACCGCCTCAGCCTCTCTTTCACCAAAAGCGCCGTGCAGCCTGCAGAGGGGATCACTTGGGATGTCGTCGCCACCGTCACCTCCAACGACGGCAGCGTCGTCTACGACACCCAAAACGGCCAGGCGGTATTTGACGCTTCGGGCCGCCTGAGCTCCTTTAGCATCCCCTCGGTCAACAACGACGGTACTACTGTCGCCATCGATCCGGGAATCGCCTACAGCGGCCTCACCTCCGTCGAGGCGGCCCCCTTCACCGGTTCCTCCGCCTCCGACGGGACAATTCAGGGGTTCCTCGTCCAGTACGGGGTAAACCAAAACGGCGCCATCGTCGCCGAATTCTCCAACGGCCGCCAGAGTGCCATCGGGCAGGTCGCCGTCTACCATTTCCAGAACAACCAGGGGCTCGAGCGAGCCGGGGACACCCTCTTTCGCTCCAGCGCCAACAGCGGAGACCCTTTTTTCCAGACCGATGCCGAGGGCAATCCCATCGCCGGCGCCACCGTCTACAGCGGGATGCTGGAAAATTCCAACGTCCGCCTCGACGTGGGGCTCACCGACATGATCATCATGCAGCGCGCCTACCAGGCCAACGCCAAAAGCATCACGACCGCCGACGAGCTGATCCAAAAAGCGCTCCAGATGCGCAAATAAAGTGGCACGTTTTTTGCTTTTTAATTTTACTTTGTCATAAAAAGGACACATCATGTTGAAGTCGCTTTTCTCAGGGGTAACCGGACTGCAGTCGCATCAGATCGCCATGGACGTCGAGTCGAACAACATCGCCAACGTCAATACGATCGGGTACAAATACTCACGCGCCAACTTCTCCGATCTCCTCGCCCAGACGAACCAGATCGCCACGGCTCCTCAGGGGGAGCTCGGAGGTAAAAATGCCGTCCAGATCGGCCTAGGGGCCACCGTCAATTCGATCACCCGAATCATGTCCCAGGGGTCCATCCAGAACACCGATAAAAACACCGATGTCGCGATCCAGGGGGACGGGTTCTTCATCGTCTCCGGAGATGGTGGGAACACCTACAAATACTCCCGTTCGGGGGATTTCAAATTCGATGCGGCGGGAAATTTCGTCGACAACAACGGCTTCATCGTTCAGGGATGGCTCCGTGACGAGGAGACCGGAATCGTCGATTCGACCGCCCCGATCACCAATATCCAGATTCCGCCGGGGCTGACGACCCCCGCTTTCGCCACGACCGAAATCGCCGTCAAGGCCAACCTCAGCTCCAGCGCACTCGTCGACCAGTACAGTCCGACTTATGTGATCGATTCTGCCGGAAACCTGACAACCCCGTACGGAGACGTTCTGACGCCGGCTGAGGCGGCCAATATGGGAGACATGGGGGTCATGTTCAACGGCAACGGCGAGGCGTTCCAGCTCACTTCCAATACCGGCACTACTGCCGTCCCCATAGGGGGACAGGGGATTACCGTCTCTTTCAATGGAGGTACGACGACCAGGGACTTCCGCTATACAAACGATGCTACGTTGGCAGGTACAATCGTAGGAACAGCCTACTACTTCCAGACGACGAATCAGCTCCGGGAAGGGTTGCAGGATCTTGCCCAGGTCACCTCGGGTTCAGCAACTATAGAAATCAATGAGCAGGGGAAATTCGTCCTTGCCAACCCGGCGGGGGGAAGTGCACTGACCATCAGCGTCGAGGCGATCGAGGATGCCAATACGATCGAAAACGTCCGCTTCACACAAACGTTAGCAACGCTGGCAGGAACGCTGCAGCCTGGAACGTCGGTCAAACAGTCCCAGCCGGTCACCTCGGCAACCCACTCGACGAGTATCGACATCTACGATTCGCTGGGGGGCAAGCACACAGTCCGCGTCGATTTCCGTAAGGACAGCATCGATGCCACTTCGGGATTCACGAACTGGAGCTATAGCGTCACCGTGCCGCGTCCGGGATCGATCAGCGGGGCGACCGCACCGTATGAAAACGTCCTCGACGGGGGGACGATCAGCTTTGACCAGAACGGAGCATTGGCGACGTTCAATATCCCCAGCATCGATTTCTCCCCCAACAACGGGGCTTCACCGAACCAGCAGGTGCTGTTCGACTTCGGAAGCCAGGGGGGATATGACGGAATCACCAGCTTTGACAACGATTCGGGGACCAGCGGGATCAGCCAGGACGGTTATCCCGGCGGTGACCTCGTCGGTATCCGGATCGACCAGAGCGGAACACTGGTCGGAAGCTTCTCGAACGGCCGTTCCTTCGGCCTCGCACAGATCGGGATGGCAAAATTCGCCAACAACGAAGGGCTCGTGACGGATGGCGGCAACGTCTATCTCCAGTCGGCCAACTCCGGCGATCCGATCATCGGTACGGCGGCGACAGCGGGACGCGGATTCATGCAGGCTTCGGCGCTCGAAGCCTCCAACGTCGATCTCTCCAAATCGCTCACCAACCTCATCATCATCCAGCGCGGATACCAGGCGAACGGCAAGACGATCACCACCTCCGACACCCTTCTCGAAACCCTTCTGGGAATCAAACGATAATAGCTGATCGCACCGTTCCCGTTCGCGGGAATGCCCGATGATATGCCCAAACAAAGAGTGATTTTTTAACGGTAAAAAAAGGGATGGAAAAAAGAAGAAGAGCTCCACGGCCACCGAAGGCCGGGATGCTTTGAAACTTAAGGAGTGAGTGATGAATGAAAAAACTCTCCCTTGACTTGCTGCTGTCAATCGGGATAACGACATTATGAAACAAGTTAGTAAACGAATAGTAATAACACCCGTTTTTTATCTACATCAGGCTACAATTGCGTATGCGATGGCGAACCCTAAAGAAAAAACAACCTCTTCCCCAGCCCACCAAACGCAAAATTGCGTATGCCCCGTTTTGGCCGAGGGCCATGGGGTTTGTGACCGACATTTTCATGATCGGCCTCCCCATCTCCCTCCTCGTGAGTGCCTTTTTCGGCTATGACCAGATGCATACGGCCACGGGGCTCGATGTGATCGTCAACGATCCCAAAGCCGCCACCAATCCCCCCAACCCGGTTGCGTCCATCCTCCAGATAGCGCTGTTCATGCTCACCTACGTGTTGTTGTGGCACTACAGCGGCCAGACGCCGGGGAAAAAGCTGGTGCGTATCCGCGTCGTCGACGCCAAAACGTTCCAAAACGCCTCGTACGGTAAACTCATCCTCCGGTTCGTCGGCTATTTTATCTCCATCCTCTCTTTGATCGGCTTCTTCACCGGCCTTTTCCGGCGTGACCGGCGGACCCTGCACGATCTCATCAGCGGCACCGCCGTAATCCGCGAAGCCTGACGTGGCCCCTTTTATCGCTTCCTTCTATTTTTTCTACTTCGCCCTGATCGGGGTGCACATCATCTTCGTCCCCAAAATCCTTTCCATGGTGGGATACGATCCGCTGCAGATCGGGATCATCTTCGCCTCCGCCCCTCTGGTGCGGTTTGCCATTCCGTTTTTGTTTCTGCGGGGGTTCCGGCTCGACCAGCGGACGTTTTTCGCCGCTTTGTTCCTGATGGGCTCTTCGGCGGCGGGATTCTACCCCGCGCTGCAGCATTTCTGGCCCCTTCTGGCCGTCAACATCCTCTTTGGGATCGGGCTGGCCCTGATTCTCCCCTACATCGAAGTGACCGCCCTCGAATCGATCGGCAAGGAGCGCTACGGGCGGATACGGCTGTTCGGATCGGTCGGTTTCATCGCCGTTTCCCTCGTCCTCGTCGAATACCTGAGCACCCCCTATGTCGGGATCGGTTTTCTGATCGCGATGGCCCTCGTCACCCTTTTGTTCGGAGCGTTCATCGGTCTGCGGCAGCGCCATACCGCCGCCTCCGAATGCGGCGAAGAGCTGTGCCGTTTCTCCATTGCGGAGCATCTGCCGCTGTGGATCGGGTTTTTCCTGATGCAGGTGAGTTTCGGCCCCTTCTACAACTTTTTTACGATTTATACGACCGATCACGGGGTGTCGCTGGGGACGACGGTGTGGCTGTGGAGTTTCGGGGTCATCGCCGAGATCGTCATGTTCTATTTTCAGGGGCCGCTGCTGCGGGGGAACCTGCTGCGGCTGCTCCAGCTCACCGCCGCCCTCACCGCGCTGCGCTGGCTCATCGTCGCCCTCTTCCCCTCTTCGGTCCCGATGCTCTACGCCTCGCAGGTGCTCCATGCGTTCAGCTTCGCCCTCTTCCACTCCTCGGCGATCGCCCTGCTGTTTCACCTCTATAGTGCGCGCCGCCTCTCGCAGCAGTTTTTCTTCGGTATCTCGTACGGTCTGGGGGGATTTGTCGGGGCACTGGGGGCAGGCGTACTGTATCAATACACTCCGCCGTTCCTGTTTGTCGGGGGAGCCGTTGCGGCAGCGGGGGCCGCCGTCGCGTTCAGACGCTACGCGAAAGGGAGATTCACCCTTCGTGCTTGACGTGCGTCACCATCTGCGGGAACGGCACGGTGATATGGTTGCGGTCGAACGCCTCTTTGACCGATTCGATGATTTCAAACCGCGCCGCCCAGTAATCGTCGACATTCACCCACGGGCGGGCGTAAAGCTGCACCGAATTCTGCGCCAGTTCGCCGACGGCGACAAGGGGTTCGGGATCTTTGAGCACCTTCGGATGGGCCTGTAAAATCTCCATGATGACGTTTTTGGCCACTTTCATATTGTCGCCGTAATCGATGTCGAACACCATGTCGATCCGCCGCGTCTCGTTGCCCGTATAGTTGATGATGTTTCCGGCAATCAATGCCCCGTTGGGGATGATGATCGTACGGTTGTCGATCGTGGTGAGGGTCGTCGAAAAGAGGTTGATGCACCGTACCGTCCCCTCTGCGCCCGAGACTTGGATATAGTCCCCTACCTTGAAGGGGCGGAAAAAGATGATCAAAACGGCCGCACCCACGTTGGAAAGGGTATCCTTGAGGGCCAGGCCGATCGCCAGCCCCGCCGCACCGAAAACAGCGACAAACGAGGTCGTATTGATCCCGAGGTTGCTCGCCGCCGCGACGATGACCGCGATCATCAGCACAACACTGAGAGCATTCCCGGCAAAGCTGATCAGCGTCTGGTCCACCTGGGCTCTCTTCATCCCTTTGCGCATCAGCAGTACGATTTTCTGGACGATCCATTTACCGACGAAAAAGATCGTCAGCGCACCGAGCAGTTTCAGCCCGTATTCGCTTCCGTAGCGGATCGCCACATCCGTATAGTATTCGACCGTAGTGACATGGTTCTCCAGTTTTTGCAGCATCGTTTCTCCTTAGCGGTACTCGACGATCTGGCTCATCGGGAGCCGCTTTTGCTCGCTCTGCGGATTGATGCGGTAACCGAACGCGCAGATCAGGGCCACACTCCGCTCCTCGGGGAGGTCGAGGATCGCCTCGACCTCCCCGTGGTCAAACCCTTCGATCGGGCAGCTGTCGATAGAGAGCGTCGCGGCATAGGTCATCATGTTGGCGCACGCGATGTAGCACTGTTTCGCCGTCCAGTTTTGGAGTAGCTCCTCATCGGACTCGATGGGATCGAGGTAGTTTTTGTAGACGCCCATGTAGGTGTCGACCATCTCAGGCTCCAGACCGCGGCGTTCGAACATCTTGCGCACATACGCCGTACCGCTTCGGACAGAGTCGTTGTCGGTCGTAAAGATGACCAGTTCGCTCGCCTCGGTGATCTGGTTCTGGTTCCAGCACGAAGGCTTGAGCGCCTTGCGCAGGTTGGAATTGCGGACGACGATGAGGCGCCACGGCTCCATCCCGAACGACGAAGGGGAGGTGCGGCATACCTCGAGAATCGATTCGAACTGCTCCTCTGGGATCTTTTTGGTCGTATCGAACCGCTTGCAGGCGTGCCGGAACGCCATCGCTTTTAAAAATTCGGACATGGTTTGTCTCCTGTTATGGTTTGAGCATCATTCCTGCGGAGGCGGGAATCGTGTTGCTCGATGATGTCCGCTATTCTAACGTAGAGTTCTTTACGCTCGGCAACAACGCTTCCGATCAGGGGGCGGTATTTGCAATAATTCCCCCACGCCCGCAGCGACGGGCCGGGCCGCCCCCGCTTGATCAGTTCGAAACTGACCGCCGCATTGATAAACCCTTTCCACAGCCGCACCTCGTCATCCTCTTCGAAACGGCGCGGATACCACATCGCCTCCACATCCTCGTGGGCATCGTAGTAGCGCCCCTCGTCCAGAGAACGGACAAACGCCGCAAACGCTTCCGTTATATCTGCAGATTCTTGCGCCAATACCCTCGCCCCCCTCTTAGACTGATGCACACATGGTTCGGAAATTTGGAGCGAAACTCCCTCAGCCGCTCGCGGGAGCTTTTGCCACTGTCGCAGTAAAAGACAAACACACTCCCCTCTGGCTCCGAGCGCAGCAGCGGCGGGCTGTAGAGCACCGTCCCGGCCCCATCGATGGGATTGAGGATCGTATCGATAAGGAGCACTTTGACCCCCTGTTCTTCGAGTTCTTTGCGGTATCTGAGATACTCTTCCTGTGTCCACTCATCGACGCTCAGATCGACCATCTCCGTCCCCTTCTGTCATTTTGCGAAAGTTTATCAAAGCTTTAAAGGCTTTAGCCTTATAAATTTAGGCTACACTTTCATCATGGCAAAGAAAAAGAAAAAAATGATCAAACTCAACCAGTCCATCCGCCATTTTTTCGGCGACGAAGGATTTGATGAAGGGATCGAGAGGGTTCCTACCGAAACGCTGATTGCCCTGGCCCACACGCTGGGGATTTTCAACGGCACGACCGACAAAACGACCCTGATGAAAACGTTCCGACGCCTGTGGTCGGAAGGGGAGAGCGACAACCGCGCGATGATCGTCGAGTTTTTCAAGCACGAGGGGAAAACCTATCCCAACCCCAAACCCAAAGAAAAACCGCACGAGCGGGAAGAGAAAATCGAAGAACTCCTGGAGGGGTTCGAACTCACCTCCGATGAGCGCCGGGAGCTCCACGCCGCGTTTATCGATACCCGCACCCGCAAAATCACCCCGGAGAAAATCGCGGCCAAGCTTGAGCACCTCCGCTACCTCCGCAAACGTGAACTCCTCGAAAAAGCGCTGGAGGGAAAATTCACCTACGACGACGCCCTCGAATACTACGCTCCGATCCGCTATACCGTGGGAGATGAGAGTTTTACCAAAATCCACGTCCTCAAAACGCCCCCCCTCAATAACAAACGGCTCATCGAAGAGCCCCAAGAGGTGCTGGTTCCCGAGATCGAAGCCCTCAAAACAGCCCTGAGCGCCCAGAAACAGGAGCAAACCGATCTGTTTGTCGCCTCGCTCCCTCTCTCACACCACCGCTACCTGAGCCCCGAAGAGATCCTCGGAGCCCTCAAAAGCGCTCCCCCCTCCGCAGCCTGGCCCGATTTTCCCCTCCCCTCCGACATCCTCAAACGGATCCTCTCCTCCATCATGGAGGGGCTGGTGTTTGTCGATGCCCGCGACGAGCTTTTGATCGAGCATACCCGGACGCTGAACCTCCCCAAAAGCTCCCGGACGTTCGAATACACCCTCCACGTGCAGCTCGAAATCGGCGACATTACCCGCCGCATCTGGCGCGAAGAGAGCATCGATCTGCAAGCCCTCCTCGATGAACAAAGTGCCCAGGAAGAAGACCATTTTCTCTCCGAGCTCAAAGCCCTCGTCGATGAGTGCCGCGAACGTTCCAAGCTCCTCGGGCTCGAGGAGGAGCGGCTGCACGAGATCGTCTACGATCTCCTCCTCTCCTCGATGGGGCAGACGTTTCATATCAGCTCCAAAACCTCGCGGCGAGTGCTGTACGCCTTCGATCAGCGCATCGCCGGGGAGCTGGTGCGCCGCCAGCGTCAGGAGCTCCTCGCCCGCACCGTGCGCGATTTCAAAAACCTCTTCCCTCTCGCCCGGTCACTCCGCCGCAAACTCGTTTTCCATGTCGGTCCCACCAACAGCGGCAAAACCTACACGGCGATGGAACATCTGCGCCGTGGAGGGACGGGATACTATCTCGCCCCTCTGCGGCTTCTGGCGCTGGAAGGGTACGAAGACCTCCGCGAGCACGGCATCAACGCCTCGCTGATCACCGGCGAAGAGCAGCTCATCGACGAGGATGCGACCCACATCAGCTCCACGATCGAGATGCTGAATTTCGATGTCGAGGCCGACGTCTGCGTCATCGACGAGGTGCAGATGATCGGAGACCGCGACCGGGGATGGGCCTGGGCGAATGCCATCATCGGCGCCCCCGCCAAAACACTCATCATGACCGGTTCCCCCAATGCCCGCGAAGCGGTCGTTGCGCTGGCCGAATACCTCGGCGAGCCCCTGGAAATCGTCGAATTTGTCCGCAAAAACCCCCTCGAACTCCTCAAATCCCCCACTCCGATCGATGCGATCGAACCGGGGACGGCCCTCATCGCCTTTACACGCAACAATGCCCTTCGGCTCAAACAGCAGCTCTCCAAAACCTACCGCACCAGCGTCATCTACGGCAACCTGAGCCCCGAGGTACGCCGCGAAGAGGCGCGCCGTTTCCGGGAGGGGGAGACCGACATCCTCGTCGCGACCGACGCCATCAGTATGGGGCTCAACCTCCCCATCAAAACACTCCTTTTCTCCAAAGCCGACAAATTCGACGGTCAGGAGCAGCGCCTTTTGAGTGCGAGCGAGGTGCAGCAGATCGCCGGACGCGCCGGACGCTACGGCCTCTCCGAAAAAGGGTACATCGGGGCGCTGAGCGCCGATGTCCTCAAAAAGATTTCCCCTCTGTTCGACCGCTCCGCCGACCCGGTCAAAATCCCGTTCAACGTCATGGCCAACTTCGACCACATCATGCTCGTCTCGAACATCCTCGAGGAGCGTTCCCTCTCGGCGATTATCGATTTTTTCGCCGACAACATGAAATTCGAAGGCCCTTTCCGTGCCGCCAACCTCGAATCGATGCAGGAAGCCGCTGGGATAGTCGACCGATACGACCTCGACATGCGGACCAAATACACCCTCGCCACAGCCCCCCTCTCGACCGGTTCGCCCCTCGTGATGGCGGCGTTCGAGCGCTACGTCCGCGCGCTGGAACAGAAAAAACCGATCGCCTTTGTCCCCCCCAAACATCTGGGGAACCATGCGTTTACGATGGAGGAGCTTCAGGAAGCGGAAGACCGGATCAAAGAGATCAGTCTTTATCTGTGGTTATCGTACCGTATGGAGGAGTATTTTGTCGATGCAGAGAAGGCGAGGTCGTTTCGGGGGGAGCTGAACCGCTTCATCGAAAACTCGCTGCAGCAGAGCCATTTCGTCCCCCGCTGCAAAATGTGTTCCAAACCGCTCCCGCTGCAGAGCGAATTCAGCATCTGCCAGAGCTGTTTCAACAAACTCAACCGCGCCAAACAGGGGTTAAGAGACGAGAGCCGTCCTCCGCTGCGCGGGGAAAAACCCCCACGACGGGGACGGCGTTAGCGTAGCCAACAAGAGACGTCTTGTTGATGTTTTTCTATAATAAATCGCTGTAGTCGTGTTGAGAAGGATTCAAAAAAATCTTTCCGTCACGGACGCTGAGCCGTTCGTCGTTTTCGCTGGCCGCTTCAAAACGGTTCTTGATTTTTTTCTTCTCTTTGTCCTTGACCCGTTTGAACTTCAAAAACGCCTTGAGCGAAATCCATTCCCCCTCTTCGGTGGCATCGATCACATCGGCGTTGATCGCCTCTTCGACGACCGCATCGGCATTGGCATGGGAGAGGAATTTGGTCGCCACGACATGGAGCACGCTGCGCAGCTGCGCATCGCGCTCTTTGTAGATCTGTTCGATTTTGACCCGCTCATCGATCAGCATCTGCTCGCGCTGGTCCCGCAGGCGGGTCGTCTCTTTTTCGAGGTTATCAACCTTGTCGCGCAGCCGCTCGTTCTCCTGCTCGATGTAGCGGGTATACCGGTCGGCTTCGACGCTCGTCTCGGACGACGCCGTTTTGGCCGAAGCCACGGCGACGTATTTCACCCCGTTTTCGACGATGCTGTTCAGGCTCCCCCGGCGGATCCGGTTATGGATCGCCTCTTTGGAGACCCCGAAATGTTCCGCTGCTTCGGCGATCGTCATTTTTTTCATCGATTGTCCTTTAGCGGAAATTGTCGAATACGAGCGGCGCTTCCCACTCCATCGCTTTGATCGCCGCCATGATCTTCTGAAGCTCGTCGATCTGCTTGGATTTGACCCGGATATGCTCCCCCTCGATCGCGGCCGTCGCCTTCGTTTTGAGGTTTTTGATCTCGGCGATGATTTTTTTCGCCTCTTTGGCATCGATCGTATCGACGATTTTATACGTCGCCTTGCGGGTTCCGCCGCTGGCGTCTTCGGTTTTCAGCTCGCTGAGGGCTTTGGAAGACAAGCCGCGCTTGATGAGGCGGCCGATGACGATGTCCTTGAGGGCGTCGAGTTTGCTGTCGCTGGAGGCGAGGAGGATGAGCTGTTTCTCTTTTTCGCGGTAGTTGATCTCATAGGTGATCCCCTTGAAATCGTACCGCCCGATGACCTCTTTTTCGGCCTGAGCCATCGCGTCCTTGAACGCCTGGAGGTCAATTTTCGCAGAGATGTCGAGAGAGTGTTCTGATGCCATATGAATTCCTGTTAGTTTTACTAACGGTTAGTATAACACACCAAGACCTCAATGTTTTAAAATCGCAAGCGATTGTCAGAGAAACATTTTGCTTCACAAAAGCGGTACCCTTGTTTTGAGCCTACTGCTGAAGTAAACTTAGCGATAGCGTTTTAGAAAAACTATCTCTAAAAATTCCACCCTCCCAAATCGAATCCTCCTCCTCCGAAATTCATCGTCGGATCAGGATACCCCAGCATGGCGCTTTTCATCCGGAGCATTTTGATGTCCTGCATCGGAGCAATCGATTGCGGGCAAACAGGAACACAGGCTCCGCACAAAGTACAATCCCAGATGCCGTTGGTCTGCACGGCAGCCATTTTCGCCTCGCTGCTCCCCTCCCGCGGATCGTTCACGTAGCGCCACACCCGCGTGAGGGCGAAGGGGCCGATGAAACCCGGGTTCACCGCATAGACCGGGCAGGCACTGTAGCACGAGGCGCACAGGATGCAGTCGCTTTGCACGTCGATCCGCTCCATCTCCTCCGCACTCACGTTCTCCTCACGAACCCCTTCGCTCCAGGCCTCTCCGGCGCGGTTAAAACGCTCCACATGGCCCGAATCGACGACGAGGTCGCGAACGACGCGGGCATTCCGGATCGGCTCGATCACATCCCCATCACCCGGTTTGTACTCGCACATCAGCGCTTCGCGGCCGTTGACGCGGACGGCGCAGCTGCCGCATACCCCGCTTCGGCAGCCGTGCGAATAGGTGAGGGTCGGATCGATTTTCGTCTTGATGTGGTTCAGCATCGCCAGCAGGGTGACGTTTTCCAACTCGACGTTATAAGTCTGATAGTCGCCGTTAGCACTGCGTAATACTTTAATTTCCATCAGTCACACCACTCCCGCTCGTTTTCCTCTTCATCATCGTCATAGGGATCTTCGCAGCATCCGTTCCACTCCGAATCGTTTTCCTCATCCCATGCTTTATCGTCACCGGAAAATCTCACTTCATAAAATCGGCACATAGCACTCCATCCTCTTTCCATGTAATCGTATGGGCCCCGAACATCGTGTCGTTCCGCGCTGGGGCATCGATGCGGTAATGGGCACCGCGGCTCTCCACGCGGCTGATCGCGCTGACGACGATGATCTCGGCCAGCTCGATCTTGTTTCCGAATTCGATAAACTCGACGAGGTTCGTATTGCAGACTTTGGCCTTGTCCCGCGGCCCCATAAAGGGGAGCTCTTTTTGCATCTGGCGGATCGCCCCCAGCACCGCTTTGAGCCCCATGTCATCGCGCACAAGCCCGACGTTGTTGTAGAAGATGTTGGCCAGCATCTCCTGTTTCTGGTAAAAGTCGATCTGGTTGGTGAAATACATGACCCCCCGGACAAAATTGGCATCTTTGGCGAACTGCGGATTTTCCGCGACCGGCGCGGGGTGGTTTTCACCGAATTTTGTTGCCTGAAGCCCCGCATGGCGTCCGTACACGACGAGTTCGAGAAGCGAATTGCCCCCAAGCCGGTTCGCCCCGTGGGTCTTGTGGTTGGCGCATTCGCCGACGGCGAAGAGCCCCTGCACGCTGCTCATGCACTTCTCGTCCACCTCGATTCCCCCCATCGTGTAGTGGGCGGCAGGCTTGATCGGGATCAGTTCATGGACCGGATCGATCCCTTCGTAGATCCGGGCGAGCTTCCGCTCCTGCGGGAGTTCGCGGTCGATAAAATGTTCTCCGAGATGGCGGATGTCAAGGTATACCGCGCCGCTTTTGGCCAGCTCATCATGGATCGCGCGGGCAACAACGTCTCGGGGGGAGAGCTCATCGGTAAAACGGTCCCCCTCAGCATCCACAAGATAGCCTCCCGCCCCCCGGGCGCTCTCGCCGATCAGGATCGAGGAGTTTTTGAGTGCCGTCGGGTGAAACTGGACAAACTCCATGTCGGCCAGTTTCGCTCCCGCGCGGACCGCCGCCGCCAGTCCGTCCCCGGTCGCCTGTACAGCGTTTGTGGAGTGTTTACCGTAAATCGCGCCGTATCCGCCCGAAGCCATAATGACCGCATCGGCACGGATCTCTTCGACCTCGCCGCTCAGGATGTTCAAAAATGTCGCCCCCAGCACCCGGTTGGATTCGGAATCGACGATCAGGTTCAGCAAAAACCGCTCGTTATGAAACGTTATCCCGGCTTTCAGGCACTGGTCATAAAGGGTGTGCAGCAGCTTGAGCCCCGTATAGTCCTGCGCATAGCACGCACGCGGCGCGCTCGCCCCACCCAGACGGCGTCGGGCAATCTCCCCCCCTTCGTCGCGGCTGAAAGGGAGCCCCAGGCGGTTGCACCATCGCACCGCTTCGGGGGCGTTTTCACACATAAACGTTATCCGTTTCTCTTCCCCCAGCCCCGCGGAGGAGCGCAGCGTATCCCCGATATGGTTTTGGACGGTGTCGTCGCCCCCCAAAACGGCGTTCATCCCCCCCTGCGCCATTGAGGTCTGGGAACGGGTCGGAAGGGTTTTGGAAGCGACGATCACCTCCGCCCCCGCTTCATGGGCGGAGAGGGCGCTGACCAGCCCCGCACCGCCGCTGCCGATAATCAATACTTTTGGCATTGTTGGACTCCTTGTTGCCGCGATTGTACCCGATGCACCGTTAGCCGAGACTCAAAAAGATCGACTAATTTTTAGGATACAATACCCCTCAAAAAAAGATGATGCAAACGCTGTTCTCCATTCTCGGTATCTATCTCTTCATCGCCGTCGGATTCGGCGCCAAATGGGCCTTCAAGGAGAAAATAGACGACCGCACGATCACCCTTCTCAGCGTCTATTTTCTGCAGATTTTCCTCACCTTCTGGGGGCTGCTGAAACGCCCCATCGATACGCAGCTGCTTGAGGCTCCGGCCCTCTATCTGGGGATCACCCTTCTCTCGCTGTTTCTGATGATCCCGTTGGCGAAAATGCTCTTCAGCGAGCCCAAAGAGCGCTCCATCGCCACCGTCGCCGCCCTCATCGGCAACACGGGCAACCTGGGGATTCCCCTGGGGATCGCGCTATTCGGCGAGGAGAGCGTCCCCTACACGACCCTCATCAATCTCGTCAACGTCTTCGTCGTCTACACGATCGGGGTCTTTTACTATTCGCGAGGCGAATTCAGCGTAAAGGGCTCTCTGCTCAATATCCTCAAGCTTCCGGTGTTGTGGGCAGCTCTTGTCGCGATTTTCCTTAACCTGATCGGATACGTCCCCAGTCCCGCGGTGGACAATACACTGATGATGGGGGCATACGCCTCGATGACGATGCAGCTGGTGCTGTTCGGGATCTACCTCTACGGGATCACACTGGCCGAGATCAATCTCCGCCTGAGCATGTGGGTAGGGGGGACCAAATTCGTGCTGATACCGTTGATTGCATTCGTCATACTACAAAACATGGATATGGAACCGATGGTGAAGGGAATTTTGTTTTTGGAGCTGTTAGTGCCGCTGGCGGTGGCGAACGTCAATCTCGCCTCGCTCTACAACTGCGCCCCCCGCACCGTAACGGCGCAGGTGTTTGTGACGTCAACCCTGTTTCTTGGAATTGCATTGGTTTTGCCTACGCTACTAAAACTGTTTTATTGAGATCCCCGCGAAAAGCGGGAATTAGAAGAATGAATGGAAGAAAAATCAGAAGCGGAAGTTGGCACCGACGTACCATGTTTGTACATCTTCAAGTTCCACTTTCACACCCATATAGTCCGCATCGCCTCTTGTGATCATATAACGATACCCCGCATCGAGCTCAATCGCATCGGTGACGCGAAAATTGAGACCGCCCTGAACACCATACATCATACCGCTCAAATCGATTACGGAATCTTCAAACCACACATATCCGATACTCGGCCCGGCATACAGGCTTAAGCCTCCCGCTACCGGCAACATGAAATCATACGAAACGCTCAACGCATCTGACTTGTCAATATCCCCGCTGTAATCAATATGGCTGTAAGTTGCCGAAACACGCCCTGTATCCCCATAATAATGGCCCAGTGTGAAATTGTAAGCTGTTTCCGTGTCGTCTTCAGTTACAGAATACCCTCCTGCACTTGCTTTGAGCGAACTTTTTGCTTCTCCCGCACTGATTCCGAAATAGTTCTCGTTTCCCGCTGCCATCAGCCCCGTTGCCAGCAAACTTGCCAATACGATTTTTTTCATGTTATTTCCTCACTTTTTCTAAACCAATGCTTGTTGGTCATTGTGAGATTGTATTTACAATAAGCTTATGCTGAGTTTAACTTATAAAAACAATACCAAATATTCATTGTCGAAGCAATAACTGCTTCGGCTAAGAGGATTTAAAAAAAGGAGCGGATATTTTTCACCGTCGCGGCGATCAAGCGCTCTCTCGCCTCCCGCGATGTCCACGCGATGTGGGGGGTGATGTAGAGGCGTTCGGGGTGTTTGACATTCAAAAGCGGATGGGACGTTTTCATCGGCTCCTGCGCCAATACGTCCAGCCCCACGAAGATCGGTTTGACGTCGATGATGACCGAGAGGGCATCCTCGTCGACGATCCCTCCCCGTCCGAGGTTCAGCAGCACCGCACCGTCTTTCATCTGGAGCAGCTCGGAGTGGGAAATGAGATTCTGCGTCTGTGCGTTCAGCGGCGCGTGGATCGAGATGACGTCACACCCCTCGATCAGACGGCTGAGGGTCGTTTTCTCATAGTCCGAATTGTCATTTTTCCCCGACGTCGAGTAATAACAGACGTTTGCACCGAACGCGCTCGCCACACGCGCCACGCCTCGTCCGATCTCGCCCAGACCGATGATTCCCCATTTTTTACCGCGCAGTTCGCTAAACGAGGGACCGATATGGGCAAACACCGCCTCACGCTGCCACTCTCCCGTTTTGACATACTCGTCGTAGTAGCGGCTGTGTCCCAACAGGTAAAACAGCATGCTGAACGTGTGTTGCACGACCGCGTCGGTCGAATACCCTGCGACGTTTTTGACGGTTATGCCGCGGCGTGCGGCGGCATCATGATCGATGTTGTTTGTCCCCGTCGCGGCGACGCAGATCAGTTTCAAAGAAAGGGCCGTTTCCATGACGGCATCATTGATGACGACCTTGTTTGTGACGATCACGTCGGCATCGTGAACCCGTTCAGCGGTCTCGTCGGGATTCGTTGTTTGATAGATGGTGACGTCCCCGAGGGTGTTAAAAACGTCTAACGATGCATCACCGTAGGTTAGTGCGTCTAAAATTACGATCTTCATTCTTTCTTCCTCTGTCATCCTCGGGCTTGACCCGGGGATCCATCTTTATTGCTTTAGCTGGATTCCCGCCTTCGCGGGAATGACGAGGCTACGCATCCTTGATTTTCTTGATCAGCTTCTTCGC
>CAYXWQ010000025.1:0-23917 GCA_964468865.1 uncultured Sulfuricurvum sp.
GGATGAAAACGGCCGCGTAGGGGGCGAAGCGCTTGAACTCCTCCCATACGCCGATACCGTCATGGTGCCCCAGTTTGCGTGAAAAACTCCACGCCAGAAAATAGACGAATCCGATCTTGAAAAACTCCACCGGGGCGAGCGAAAAACCGAACAGCTTGATCCACCGTTTCGCCCCTCCCACTTCGCTGACCAGAGAGGCCGGGAGAAACGGCATCACGACCATCAGGAAAATACCCCCGAAAAAGAGGGTCAGCCCCAGCCGGTGGAGCCACACATCCGGATTCAGCTGCGCCAGGGACCACATCAGGACGATCGAGACGATCCCCACCAGGAGCTCTCTCAAAACGAAATGGTAATGGTTGTACTCGAACAAAATAACCGTATACGCCGAGAGGGTATACGAGCAGACAATCCCTACCGTAATAAGCGCGGTCGTCAGAAGAAATAATTTTTTATCAGCCATTCGTTGTACTTAATAGAGTATAATTTTTGACAGTATATCGCTCTTTGGAAAAGAGTCCGATAAAAAAGCGAAAACAGATTATGGAATGTTTTTTGCTTGTATCCAATAAGTCGCAAACAGGAGGGATCGGATGGGTATCAACATTTCACGCGCACATGAGCTGATGAAAAGCGCCCTGGATTACCGGGCTGCCCGTCAGGACATGATTGCCGGAAATATTGCCAACGCCGACACCCCTTTTTACCGCCCGAAAGACATCCGTTTCGAGGACGTCCTGGCCCAGAAAAGCGCCTCCGTTTTTGCGGAGAAATCCCAAAAACTCCAGATGATCCGCACCGACGGTGCCCATTTGGAGGGGACCGATCCGCAAAGCGAGTCCAAACCGACGACGTTTTTCCGGGACGGCCACATGGCCCGCAACGACGGAAACAGCGTCGATCTGGACGTCGAAACGACCGAGATGGCCAAAAACTCGACGATGTTCAACGCCCTCACCGCGGCACTCAAAAAAGACTCCATGCTCTTCAAAAGCGTCATCGACGCTTCGGCGAAGACATCCTAAGGATAACCCATGGCATTTCTGAACAGCTTTGACATCAGCGGATACGGCCTCTCGGCACAGAGGGTCCGCGTCAACACGATCAGCTCCAACATCGCCAATGCCCAGACGACCCGCACCGACGAGGGGGGACCCTACCGCCGCCAGGAGGTCGTCTTCAAGGCGATCGATTTCAACAAAATCTACAATCAGGCGCTGGAGCGCGAGACGTCGGCACTGGGATACAGCGACCCTTTGCAGGAGGGACTTGCAGGGCTCAAACCCAATCCGGCGATCATGAGCGTCGCCGTCGACAAGATCACCCGTGACGACACGGCGCCGAAAATGAAATACGATCCGTCCCATCCCGATGCGGATGCCAACGGGTACGTCGCCTACCCGAACATTAATCCCGTCATCGAAATGGCCGATCTAGTCGAAGCGACACGTTCGTACCAAGCCAACGTAGCGGCATTCGAAAGCGCGAAAAACATGGCGGGCAGCGCCATCACGATATTGCAAGGGTAAATAAGGAAACACCGATATGGCCGATATTCAATCCATAAATTCTCTCTCCACCGCCGACCTGCTCGCCAAAAAAACGGGCAACACAACGGAAACGCCTCAGACCGATTTTGCGCAGGAGCTCAAAAATGCCCTCGGCAACGTCAACCAGATGCAGGTTGACGGCGAAAAAGCGATGAGCGACATCGCCACCGGCGCCGTCAAAGATCTCCATCAGGCGGCCATCGCCATCGACAAAGCCGAAATCAGCATGAAACTGATGCTCGAAGTCCGCAACAAAGCGTTGAGTGCCTACAAAGAAATCACTCGAACCCAGATCTGATTCAACGTTTCTCTGATGCGCCATTCCAACAAATCCAAAAAAATACTCGCCCTTTTTCTCGTTTTGCTGCTCGGATTTGTTATTTTTCTGGCAGTCATGCTCTACACCGCGCTGCATGAACGGGACATCCCCTCCATCTTTTCGGAGGAGACGGCCAAAGCACAGCGCGGCTCCATCGTCAGCGCCGACGGCTTTCACATTGCCACGACCCAGAAGCTCTACAAAGCGGTCGTTAATACCCGAAACATAGACCCGGACAAAGAGGATCTTTTTGTACAGCTTTTCAGCATCTACAGCGGCAGCAATCCCGATGAGATCCGTACACGCCTCCACACCCGCAAAGGCTCCGTGACGCTCAGCTACAACATCAGCCCCAAAGAGGCGATGTATCTCAAAACGCTCGCATTTGAATTGCGCAGACTCGGGGTATTCGTCGAGTACGAAACCCCAAGCGGCCAGCGGGTTCTGCAGGGGCTCAACATCATCGAAAGCGGCGAAGCCCGCCGCTACCCCTACGGCAAACTCCTCACGCCGCTGCTGGGATATCCCCGCAAAATCGAAGAAGAGGGATACACCCGCGTCTACGGCATCAAAGGGCTCGAGAAATTTTTCGATGAAGAGCTCAACCCCCAGCAGAACAAAGCCCGCAAAGCTCTCCGCGACGTCAACGGCTACCTGATCCTCAACAAACAAAGCGACGTCAAACATCAGATCAACGGCCTGACCGTCAAACTCAACATCCCCATTTCACTTCAGGCGCGCGTCGAGGCCATCACCGACCGGATCAAGGAACAGCTCAAAGCCGACGAGATCATCGCCACCGTCATGGAGGCCAAAACAGGCAAAATCATCGCGCTGGCCAGTTCCAACCGCTTCGATCCCAGCCGCATACGTCATGAAGACTATTCGTCTCTCAATACCAATGCGATCGAATACAGCTTCGAGCCCGGTTCCGTCGTCAAACCGATCATTTTTGCCCTCCTTCTCGACCGGGGTCTGATCAATCCCTACGACATGGTCAACGGCCACGGAGGACGGTGGAAAATGGGACGCAAAACGATCGTTGACGAGCATAAATTCAACATGATCAGCGCCGAAGATGTTATCGTTTACTCCTCCAACATCGGTATCGCACAGCTCGCCCAGAAACTGAACGGCGCCGAATACACCGAAGGGCTGAAACGGTTCGGCTTCACCCACTTCAGCGGTATCGATCTGCCGTACGAAAAACGGGGTTCCATCCCCAGCTCGGGGCAGCTGAACAACTACCTGTACAAAGCGATCACCTCCTACGGCTACGGGATGCGGACGAATGCGATGCAGATGATCAAGGCCTATAACGTCTTCAACAACGGAGGAAAACTCGTCAATCCGATGGTCGTCGAAGCCCTCTACGACGACAACGGCCGCGTCATTCCGATGCAGGTACAACCTCCCACGCAGGTGATCTCTGCGGCAACGGCGGCGCGGATGAAGCAGATTCTTATCAAAACGGTCAACGAAGGGACGGGGATCGGAACCAAGACACCGGGGGTGGAAGTGGGAGGCAAAACAGGGACGGCCCACATTGCCAAGGGGGGGAAATACGTCAACAGCTACCACACTTCATTCATCGGTTTCGCCAACGATGCGAAGCACAAATATACGATCGGAGTGGCCGTCATCGAGCCCCGTACCGTCTATTTTGCCTCCATCACCGCCGTTCCGGTGTTCAAAGCGATCGTCGATGTCATGGTGGAAGAGAAATACCTCACGGCCGATCCCGCAGCCGTTGCCGCAGCGGCTGCCGCCAAAAGTTCCTCAGCCCAGATGCCGGCACACGATTAGCGGCTGTTTTTCTTCAGCGCTTTTTCGATCAGTTTCGTCGCATCTTTCTCGAAACGGTAGTGTTTGCGCCACCCCCACACTTCGACAACGAGATCCCCCTGGAGCGTCAGTTCCCGGGTCCCCTGATAGATCCCGGTGATCCTTTGCGGGGTTAGCCGCTCGGGATCGATTTTCAAGACAAGGGGAAGCTTCTTCTCTTCCCCGACCGGAATGATCACAAAACCCTCTTCACCGATCTTTCCGTTCCCTTCCGCAAACATCTCATCCCCCTCTTTGAGGGCATAGGTGAGCGAAACCACTTTGAGGTCGCTGTGCCAGTGGTTGGTTATTTTCAGGTCGCTTCCGATCCGGATCGTCTTTGTCTCCACAGGGGCCCCAAGGACCGAGAGAACCCCCAGCAGCAGATCGATCCCCGTATTTTCGAGATGGAGCGTCCCCTCCGGCTCGATCAGGATCTCTTGTCCGATCTTCGGAGCGCATCCTCCGATCAAAAATGCCGCAAGGGCGATTGCAATGGTTTTTTTCATCTTACATCCATACATTATCTATAAGCCGGGTCGTTCCGACCCGTGCCGCGACCAGAACGATCGTATTGCCGATTTCGACCTTATCGATCGCTTCAAACGCCCGGTTGACGATCGCGACGTACTCCACGTCCAGCGGTACGAGAATCGCACCCATTTGTTCTTTGATGACCGAGGCCTCCAGCACCCCCTGCATGACCAGTTTCGTAGCCCGCTTGAGCGACGCAGAGAGCTTCAGCGCCTCGGTCCGCTCCGCTGTGTTCAGATAGACGTTGCGCGAAGAGAGGGCCAGCCCGTCGTTTTCGCGCACCGTATCCATCGGGACGATCGTGATATCCATGAAAAAATTCTCCACCATCTGGGTGATGAGAGCCAGCTGCTGGGCGTCTTTTTTCCCGAAATAGGCACGCGCGGGACGGACGATGTTGAACAGCTTCATCACGACGGTCAACACCCCGTCAAAATGACCCGGACGTGAAGCCCCCTCCAGAATATACCCCCGAACATCCGGAGCGGTAATCCTCACCTCGTCGTTCCCGTACATTGCCGCCACGTCCGGGTAAAACAGGACATCAACACCGCTCAGCTCGCAGATCTTGAAATCGGCCTCTTCCCTGCGCGGGTATTTGGAGAGGTCCTCGCCCGGCAAAAACTGGGTCGGATTGACGAAAATCGAAACCACAACGATGTCGTTCTCCCGGCGCGCCGCGTCTATGAGGGTACGGTGCCCTATATGAAGCGCCCCCATCGTCGGCACAAAGCCGACCGAACCGGATTGGGAATCAAGGGCATGGCGAAGCTCCTGTGCCGTCCTAGCGATAATCATTGTTTTAGCCTTTATGCAGGGGAGGTGTACTATAATTGTAATTATAATACATCACAGGATATTCCAACTTATGGATCATTACGAATATACCGAATTGCTCAAGACCCTGACGACCAAAATGCAAAACGTAACCGATGTCGTCCGTCCGGATATCATCAACACGCGCCTCAAAGAGATCGAAGTACTTGAGAACTCCAGCGAATTCTGGAACGATGCCGCGACCGCCGGAGTGGTGCAGAAAGAAAAAACACAGCTGGAACGCCGGCTGGCGAAATACGCCAAAACCTACAACGCCCTCGGCGACGCCAAAGACCTCTACGATATGGCCAAAGAAGAAGGGGACGACGAAACGATCGAGTCGCTTTTCGCCGATGCTGCGGAGCTTGAAAACCAGGTCAAATCGATGGAGATCGAAGTGCTCCTCAGCGGCGAACACGACAGCCACAACGCGATCGTCACGATCCACCCGGGCGCTGGAGGAACCGAATCGCAGGACTGGGCATCAATCCTGCTTCGGATGTACACCCGCTGGGCCGAGCGGCATGACTTCACCGTTGAGATGCTCGACTACCAGGCGGGCGAAGAGGCCGGGATCAAGGACGCCTCCGTCCTGATCAAAGGGGTCAATGTTTACGGTTACCTGAAAGTCGAAAGCGGCATCCACCGTCTGGTCCGGATCAGCCCCTACGACTCGGCGGCCAAACGCCATACCAGCTTCACCTCCGTCACCGTCTCTCCCGAACTCGACGACGACATCGAGATCGAAATCGAAGACAAAGACCTTCGCCTCGATACGTACCGTGCTTCGGGCGCCGGGGGACAGCACGTCAACAAAACCGAATCGGCGATCCGGATCACCCACATCCCGACCGGGATCGTCGTTCAGTGCCAGAACGACCGCTCACAGCACAAAAACAAAGCTACCGCCTTCAAGATGCTCAAATCCCGCCTCTACGAGCTCGAACTTGCCAAACAGCAGGCCGCGATCGACGGCGTCGAAAAAAGCGAGATCGGCTGGGGGCACCAGATCCGTTCCTACGTTATGGCCCCCTATCAGCAGATCAAGGACAGCCGCTCCGGCGAAGCCTACTCCAACATCAACGCGATCCTCGACGGCGATCTGGATGAGATGATCGAAGGGGTCCTGATCTCGATGAACCGCCAGGAAGAAGAGTAATTCTCTTCGGCGCAATGAACCAGATCCTCAAAGAGTGCGCTCTCCACGAACCCTGTGCCTACATACCCGGGAACTCCCAAAGCATCCACTACAAAATCATCCATCAATGCACCAAAGAACAGTGCGAAGCACTGATCCTTCGGGGATGGCGGCGGTTCGGATCGATGTATTTCCGTCCCATCTGCCAGGAGTGCCGCGCGTGCGAAAGCCTTAAAATCGATGTGGACAACTACACCTTCAGCAAATCGGAACGCCGCATTTTCCGCAAAAACAGCTCGCTAACGACCATCATCCGCCATCCGACCCTCACGGCGGATCATCTGGAGCTTTTCGAACGCTACCACCGTTTCAAGCACGATACCCGTTCTTGGGACGAACCCAAAGTCGACCCCAAAAACTATTACGCCTCCTTCGTCCAGGGACACGGCGATTTCGGATTCGAGATTCTCTATTTTGATGATGACCGCCTCATCGCCGTCGATCTCGTCGATATTCTGGACGAGGGGATTTCGGCGCTTTATTGCTACTACGACCCCGACTATTCCGCCCACTCCCTCGGGCGCTACACTCTCCTCGAGCAGATCCGCCTCAGCAAACGTCTGGGGCTCAAATGGATCTATCTGGGCTACTACGTCGAACAGTGTCAGAGTCTCGCCTACAAAGGCGTCTACGCCCCATCTCTGAGGCTACAGGGGCGTCCCGAAGAAGAGGAAACCCCTCTCTGGGAGCAGATCCTTACTCCCGTCCGCTGATCATCCGCGACACCAACCCCTTCTGATCCCATTTTTCGGCCAGGACAACCCCTACTATATGGATCGCCATAAAGGCGAAAAGACTCCACCCCAGAACCATATGGACGGTTTCCACTGTCGCTTTCGATTCGCCGGCAAGTTTCCAATACAGAACCAGGCCACTGAGTGACATCGCCGCCAGAACAGCGTAAAAGGCTTTATAGAGCCTGTACACTTTCTGCATAGCAGGGTTGTTGTCGAATCCGAACCCGTTTTTGAGCACCATCGCAATCCGCCATACCAGCAGCAGCGCCAGGGCGATCCCCATGTAGATGTGCCAGTCCCACATCGGACTTCGTACCGCCTTGCCGATCAGCACAGCCTGCTCGTCGGTAATGACGGTGCCGATCTCGGCGAGTTTGGATTGGACGATGGCGCCGATCTGCTCCTTGTGCATCACGGTGGTACGCAGCAAGACGGTGATAAACATACCGAACATCAAAACAGCCTGCAGCCAGTGCCAGATTCGAAACGATGATGAAAAGTGGCGCATGAACAACTCCTAGAGTAGATACGATATCATACAAAAAAGATTTCAGTTATAGGTTAACCAAATATGAATACCGTTATGCTGGCCGATCAGCCCATCACCCCTTCCAAAGTCGTCTGCATCGGGCGCAACTACGTCGAGCACATTCACGAGCTGGGGAATGAAATCCCCTCCTCCATGGTCGTCTTCAACAAACCCAACTCCGCTATCACCGATACCCTGCGTTTCGTTTCTCCCGACACCCGCTTCGAAGGGGAGATCTGCTTCTTGATCCAGGGCGGAAAGATTGAGGGAATCGGTTTTGGTCTGGACTTGACAAAAGCGGACATCCAGAACCATCTCAAATCCAAAGGGCTGCCGTGGGAGCGGGCCAAGGGGTTCGACGGTTCGGCCGTACTGGGAGAGTTCGTCCCCTTTGACGTGCCGCTCGAATCGCTTCGAATGACGCTGTACATCAACGGAACATTGGCACAGGAAGCGACGATCGACCTGATGATTTACAAGCCTCTCGCCATGATTGAAGAGATACAAAGCTTTATGGCACTCGAAGAGGGCGACATAATTATGAGCGGAACACCCAAAGGGGTAGCGACGTACAAAATCGGAGATGAATTTGTCGGACGGATTTACAGCAATGACGTTATGTTGGTGGAAAGCAGATGGAGCGTTGTAAAATGACGGAAAGAAAAGGGATCTCCCGCGAGGGAGAGGAGAGAACACTTAGCTGTTACGCTTTTTGATGATCTCTTCGGCAACGTTACGTGGAACTTCTTCGTAGTGATCGAATTCCATAGAGTAACTTGCACGTCCTTGTGTCGCTGAACGAAGGTCAGTTGAGTAACCGAACATTTCAGAGAGGGGAACGAACGCGTTGACGATTTTGTTACCTGAACGGTCGCCCATGTTGTTAACCTGTCCGCGGCGGCGGTTAAGGTCACCGATAACGTCACCCATGAAGTTCTCAGGAACTTCAACTTCGACTTTCATCATCGGCTCAAGGATCGCAGGGTTTGCTTTACGCGCAGCCTCTTTGAATCCCATAGAAGCGGCAAGTTTGAACGCCATTTCTGATGAGTCGACCTCATGGTATGAACCGTCGTACAGTGCAACTTCGACGTCTTCGATCGGATAACCGGCCAAGACACCTTTTTGCATCGCTTCCTGACACCCTTTTTCAACTGCAGGGATGTATTCTTTTGGAATAACCCCACCTTTGATTTCGTTGTGGAAGATATATCCGGTACCAGGTACACCCGGTTTAACACGGATATAGATGTGACCGAACTGGCCGCGTCCACCGGATTGTTTCGCGTATTTGTACTCTTGGTTTACTTCGGCACGGATAGACTCACGGTAAGCAACCTGAGGTGCACCGACTTCCGCTTCGACTTTGAACTCACGGAACATACGGTCAACCAGGATCTCGAGGTGAAGCTCACCCATACCGCTGATGATCGTCTGTCCTGTCTCTTCGTCCGTGTGAACACGGAATGAAGGGTCTTCCGCAGCCAGTTTGCCCAGAGCGATACCCATTTTTTCCTGGTCCGCTTTGGTTTTTGGCTCAACCGCAACCGAGATAACCGGCTCAGGGAAGTGCATCCGCTCGAGGACGACGCGATCTTTTTCGTCACACAGGGTATCACCCGTAGTGGTGTCTTTCAGACCGACGACCGCACCGATTTCACCGGCGTAAAGCGCTTTGATCTCTTCACGTTTGTTGGCGTGCATTTTCAAAAGACGTCCGATACGCTCTTTTTTACCTTTGGTGGTGTTGATCGCGTACGAACCGGATTCAAGCACACCGCGGTACATACGTACGAAGGTCAGCTGTCCGACGAAAGGGTCGGTCATGATTTTGAATGCAAGACCGGCAAACGGCTCATTGTCAGCAGAGTTAACGATAACTTCTACTTCTTCATCATCTTCTTTGGTACCGCGGATCTGCGCAACTTCCAGAGGAGATGGGAGGTAAGCGACAACAGCGTCAAGAAGGGTTTGCACCCCTTTGTTTTTGAACGACGTACCGCAGACCATAGGGATGATATCCATTTTCAGACATCCGGCTTTGATCCCGCGCATGATCTCTTCGGTCGTGAGTTCACCCTCTTCGAAGAATTTTTCCATCAACGCATCGTCGCCCTCAGCTGCCGCTTCCATCATTTTCGCACGATACTCTTCGGCTTTGTCCATCAGGTCGGCAGGAATCTCTTCCTCACGATAGTTTGAACCCATCGCCGCATCTTCGTCCCATACGATCGCTTTCATTTTGACGAGGTCGATGACCCCTTTAAAAGCATCTTCGTGGCCGATGGGAATCTGGATGGGTACCGGGCGCGCTTTAAGACGCTCGGTGATTTGAGATTCTACGTTGTAGAAATCGGCACCGATACGGTCCATTTTGTTGACGTAAACGATACGGGGAACACCGTAACGGTTTGCCTGACGCCATACTGTCTCTGATTGTGGCTGAACGCCGCCAACCGCACAGAATACCGCAACGGCACCGTCAAGTACACGCATAGAACGCTCAACTTCGATCGTGAAGTCAACGTGGCCCGGAGTGTCGATGATGTTGATCTGTTTGCCGGCCCATTCACATGTGGTCGCAGCCGAGGTAATCGTAATACCGCGCTCCTGCTCCTGCTCCATCCAGTCCATGGTTGCAGCACCTTCGTGAACCTCACCGATTTTGTGTGAGATACCGGTGTAGAACAAAATACGCTCAGTAGTAGTCGTTTTACCCGCGTCGATGTGAGCGGCGATACCGATGTTTCTAACGTCTTCTAGTTTGTGGGATCTTGCCATGATAATAGCCCTTAAAGAATTGTATTGGGAAGTGAATGACAGCCGCGGGAGCAGCTGTCAAAAGGTTAAAAATCTTACCAGCGGTAGTGAGCAAACGCTTTGTTCGCTTCTGCCATTTTGTAAGTGTCTTCTTTTTTCTTGAATGCTGTACCTTTATCGCTGGCAGCATCCATCAATTCGTTAGCCAAACGCTCGGCCATAGTGCGCTCATTACGTTTGCGTGACGCATCGGTCAACCAACGGATTGCCAATGAAAGCTGGCGAACAGGGCGTACTTCTACTGGAACTTGGTAGGTCGCTCCACCCACACGGCGGCTTTTTACTTCGATAACCGGTTTGATGTTGTCGATAGCGGCGTTGAACACGTCGATACCTGTTTTATCACCACGTGAACTGATAATGTCCAATGCACCGTACATGATTTTTTCGGCGGTACTTTTTTTACCGTCCCACATGATTTTGTTGATGAACTTGGTCAATACTTTAGAGCCGTGAACCGGGTCAGGCATAATTTCGCGAACGGGCGCTTTTCTTCTTCTCATAATGTTTCCTTCAATGTTGTTTCATTTACTCAAAAAACGGTCATCATCAACCGATTCTTGTCAGGCTAGATGCTTATTTCTTAGCCTTGGCTTTTTTCGTTCCGTATTTAGAACGAGATACTTTACGGTCTTTAACACCCGCAGTATCCAATGCACCACGTACGATATGGTATTTAACCCCTGGTAAGTCTTTTACCCGGCCGCCACGTACAAGTACGATAGAGTGCTCTTGCAGGTTGTGACCCTCACCACCGATATAACTGATGACCTCAAACCCTGATGTCAAACGTACTTTGGCAACTTTACGAAGCGCCGAGTTCGGTTTTTTAGGGGTTGTGGTGTATACACGAGTACATACTCCGCGGCGTTGCGGGCATGACACCAAAGCGGGTGATTTTGATTTTTTCACGGCCGCTTGTCGCTCTTTACGAATAAGTTGGTTGATTGTTGGCACACAATCTCCTTTGTTGAATTGTTCCAGTAGAATCTTAATCGCCTCAAGACGAGGGGACTAATAAACGCGCAATGGTACCAAATTTTTGATTAAACAGAACTTATTTTAAGGAATTTGTAAGAGAGGAAAAGAAGGAAGAGGATGCGGCCGCAGCCGCAAGACCCCTTATTCGCCGAACATGATTTTCTGGTCTTTGTAGATACCGGTACCGACCGGGATCGTGCGACCGATGATGACGTTCTCTTTGAGATCGGTCAGGTCATCGATTTTCGCAGCGACCGCCGCTTCGGTCAGGACTTTCGTCGTATCCTGGAACGATGCGGCAGAGATGATCGAATCGGCACTGACCGCAGCGCGGGTGATACCGACGAGATACGGCTCGGCAATTGCCGGCTCCCCGCCGAGGCGGAGGATTTTTTCGTTTTCAGCTTTGAACTGCACCTTGGAGACGACATCCCCTTCGATGAACTTCGTATCGCCGGAGCGGAGGATTTTCACCTGGCGCAGCATCTGGGTAAAGATCACCTCGATGTGTTTGTCGGCGATGTTAACCCCCTGGCGGCGGTAAACCTGCTGAACTTCGCTCACCAGGTAGTTGTAAAGCGCTTTGACACCCAGGATACGCAGAATCTCGTGCGAGCTGACGATACCATCGGTCAGACGCTCGCCGGCGTGAACGAACTCGCCCGGATGGACCAGTGCCACCAGATTTTTATCCACAAAGTATTCTTTGATCATCCCGTTTTCAGACGTGATAATGATCCGTTCTTTACCGCGCAGCGGTTTACCGAAACTGACGACACCGTCGAGTTCGGCGATCAATGCGATCTCTTTAGGTTTACGCGCTTCGAAAAGCTCAGAAACCCGTGGAAGACCCCCGGTGATATCGCGCGATTTTTGGAGCGCTTTTGGCGTTCTCGCCAAAATGTCCGCTACTTTTACTTCTGAGCGGTCCTGAGCAAAGATTGCCGTTTTCGGTTCAACCGCGTAACGGATGATCGATCCGTCTCTGGATGCGAGGACGATCGCCGGTTTGTATTCCGGAGCGACATACTCATTGATCATCAATCGGGTTTTTCCGGTCAATTCGTCGAACTGCTCGGAAGCAGTAACACCAGGGATGATGTCCTCAAACGTGATGACACCGTCTGTCTCTGAAATGATCGGATTACTATACGGATCCCATTCGGCGATGACGATCGACTCGTCTTTGGCCGGTTTCGCGATCAGCGTATCGGCTTTCACCGGCTCATTGTCGTTCAGTTCGATGACCGAACCGCGGGCGATATAGTGACGGATCGCTTCGCGGTCTTCGCTGTCGGCAACCACGGCGAACAGCCCTTTTACTTCTACCGAATACCCTTTTGCGATCTCATAGTGACGCTCAAGGTAATCGCCTTTGAGGAGGTAGTATTTGACAACCCCTTTCTCTTTGGCGTAAATTTTTTGCGTTACCGGAGCACCGTCTTTGACCTGAATCTCAGAAGCATACGGAATACGGTTAGGGACATTCCATCCGTCTTTGATCTTCTCGACAATCGATTCGTCCGCTTTCACGATGGTGCCGCTTTCGTACGGAAGATAGAACTTCCCTTCGATTTTACCGCTGACACCGGCGAGTTCATTCGGTTTTGCGACCTCGTTTTTACGCAAGGTATAGCGCTGTACCTGAGTATCGTTTTTAACACTGACGATCACTTCGTCGTGGATCGTCTGAATCTCCAGGCTCCCCTCAAACGGTGCCTTGATTTTCGGTTCGACCAAAAGAACGGCCGCATTACGGCGGTTTGCAACGATCTGTTTGCCCTCTTTGGAGGTATAGGTTTTCATGTTATAGTAACGGATAAAACCTTCTTTGTTCGCAACAACCTGACGCTCTTCACGGGTGCTCGATGCGGTACCCCCGACGTGGAACGTCCGCAGGGTGAGCTGCGTACCCGGTTCCCCGATCGACTGAGCCGCGACGATGCCCACCGCTTCCCCACGTTGAACGATGTGTCCGGTTCCAAGGTTCAGACCGTAACACAGCGCACACACTCCGTTTTCGGATTTACATGTCGTCGGAGTACGGATCTGAACCGATTTGATCCCCGCCTCAGCGATTTTGGAGGCTTTGATCTCATCGATCAAAGTCCCTTCGCTGTAGAGGATTTCGTTGGTGATCGGGTCGATCGCGTCTTCGGCGAGGACACGTCCGTAGATGCGGTCTTCGAGCGGCTCGATCAGTTCATTACCGACAGTGATGTCGGTGATTTCGATCCCTTCGTGGGTTCCGCAGTCGTGCTCGACGATTTTCACGTTTTGCGCAACGTCGACGAGTTTACGGGTCAGGTAACCGGCATTCGCCGTTTTCAGAGCCGTATCCGCGAGACCTTTACGGGCACCGTGGGTCGAAATAAAGTACTCGAGGACGTTCAGACCCTCTTTAAAGTTCGAGATAATCGGCGTTTCGATGATCGAACCGTCCGGTTTAGCCATAAGTCCGCGCATACCGGCAAGCTGACGGATCTGGGCCGCAGAACCCCGCGCCCCTGAGTCGGCCATCATAAAGATCGAATTGAACCCGTCTTTGTCGTTCTGGATCAGTTCCATCATACCGCCGGCAACGGTGTTGTTCGTGTCGGTCCAGACGTCGATGATCTTGTTGTAACGTTCCTGCTCGGTCAAAAGACCCGCTTCAAACTGCTTCTGGATCTCTTTGACACGGTTTTTGGACGCAACGATCAGCGCCTCTTTCATCTCAGGGATGATGATGTCGGCGATCGAAATGGAAACACCCGATTTGGTCGCGTAACGGAAACCCAGGTTTTTAAGATCATCCAGGAATCCGGCCGTGATCGCAATACCGCCGTGCTTGTTGACATAGTCAACCAATGCGGAGATATTTTTCTTCTTCATCACAACGTTCCAGAGTTCAACCGGAACGAAATCGGGGAGGATCGATTTGAGAATCATCCGCCCGGCTGTCGTGTGGATCATACGACCGTCAACACGGGTACGTACCTTGGCGTGGAGGTCAAGTGCGTTGTGTTCCAGGGCAACCATAACTTCATCGACATCGCTGAAAAGCTTGTTCGATCCCTTCGTCTCGTTTTTGGCCAGTGTCAGATAGTACAGACCCAAGACCATATCCTGAGACGGCGTCGCGATCGCTTTACCGGAAGCCGGAAGGAGGATGTTCATCGAACTGAGCATCAACACTTTCGCTTCGGCAATCGCTTCGGCACCCAGCGGAACGTGAACCGCCATCTGGTCACCGTCGAAGTCGGCATTGAAGGCCGCACAGACGAGCGGGTGAAGCTGGATCGCTTTACCGTCGATCAGTTTCGGGTGGAACGCCTGGATCGAGAGTTTGTGAAGGGTCGGCGCACGGTTCAACATGACCGGGTACCCTTCGACGATCTCTGCAAGACATTCCCACACTTCGTTGGTTTTCTCTTCGATCATTTTTTTCGCCGCTTTGACGGTCGTCGCATACCCTTTGTCTTCGAGTTTTGCGATCAAATGAGGTTTGAAAAGCTCCAGCGCCATCTGTTTGGGCAGTCCGCACTGATCCATCCGCAGACTTGGCCCGACGACGATAACCGAACGGCCCGAGAAGTCAACCCGTTTACCGAGAAGATTCTGACGGAAACGCCCCTGTTTACCCTTGATGATCTCGGAGAGCGATTTGAGCGGACGTTTGTTCGCCCCTTTGACGGCGTTGGCACGGCGCCCGTTGTCGAACAGCGCATCGACCGCTTCCTGAAGCATCCGTTTTTCATTGCGGACAATAATTTCCGGTGCTTCAAGTTCGATAAGACGTTTCAAACGCTGGTTACGGTTGATAACACGGCGATAGAGGTCATTGACGTCCGATACCGCGAATTTTCCCCCGTCCAGGCTAACCAGTGGACGAAGTTCCGGAGGAAGAACCGGCAACGCCGTCAGCATCATCCACGCAGGATTGTTTCCTGAGTTAAGGAACGATTCGATGACTTTGAGCCGTTTTACGATGGTTTTGCGTTTGGCTTCCGAATTTGTGGCCGAAACTTCTTCTTTCAGCGCCGAAAACAGGTCAACCAGATCAAGTTCGTCGAGAAGATCACGAACGGCCTGCCCGCCCATCTCGGCGACAAAACCGCTGTCACCGTAGCGCTGGATCAGCGTACGGTATTGCTCTTCGTTCAGTACGTCGAATTTGAGTACCGGTGATGTCTGCTCTCCGTCATAATACGCTTCGCCGCCGCTTTTGACGATGTACGCTTCGTAATAGAGTACCCGCTCGAGGTCTTTCATTTTGACACCCAGAAGAGTACCGATACGGCTTGGGAGGGAACTGACATACCAGATGTGCGCTACAGGAGTTACGAGGTCGATGTGCCCCATGCGGATGCGGCGCACTTTCGCGGAGGTGACTTCAACGCCGCATTTTTCACAAATAACGCCTTTGTAGCGCATTTTTTTGTATTTCCCGCACAGACATTCGTAGTCACGAACCGGCCCGAAAATTTTCGCACAGAACAATCCGTCGCGCTCCGGTTTAAGGGTGCGGTAGTTGATCGTTTCAGGCTTTTTGACTTCACCGTGGCTCCATGAGAGAATTTTCTCCGGAGACGCAAGGCGAAATTGAAGTTGTTTGATATCCGTTGGACGGTTCTCTTCGGTTACGGTAACTGGTACTAATTTACTCATTGTCATCTACCTCGTCAAAAATCTCAATATCGAGCGCCAGTGATTGAAGCTCTTTGGTCAATACGAACAGCGTTTCAGGAATACCTGATGGCGGTACGCTTTCCCCTTTGGTCAGGGCTTTGTACGCGCGGACACGTCCGTCAACATCATCCGATTTAATGGTCAGCATCTCTTTGAGGACGGCAGAAGCACCGTAGGCCTCGAGTGCCCATACTTCCATCTCCCCGAAACGCTGTCCGCCGAACAGTGCTTTACCACCTACCGGCTGCTGGGTTACGAGAGAGTACGGTCCGGTAGAACGGGCGTGGACTTTCTCATCAACCAAGTGGTGAAGTTTGAGCATGTACATGTAACCCACGTTGACGCGCTCTTTGAGTTTGTCACCCGTTTTACCGTCGTACAGCTCCATTTTTCCATCAGTGTCCAGTTTGGCCAGTTCGAAGAGTTTGGCGAACTCGTCCGCCGTAACCCCTTCGAAAATCGGAGTTGCGAATTTCACCCCTTTTGACCAGTCCTGTGCATACGAAAGAAGGGTTTCATCGTCCATGGCGCCCACTGCAGCTGCAGCGTCCATCAGGCCGGCAACGTCGGCAAACGAAATCATTTTCGCGCGCAGATCGCCGATAAACTCTTTTTGTTTGCTTTCGAACATCTCCTGAATCTGGTAGCCGAGTTCTTTACCGACCATCCCCAGGTGCATCTCGAGGATCTGCCCGATATTCATACGCGACGGAACCCCCAGCGGATTCAGACATACGTCGACCGCGCGGCCGTTGGCCATGTACGGCATGTCGACTTCAGGAACGATCGTCGAGACGATACCTTTGTTCCCGTGACGCCCCGCCATTTTATCCCCGACTTTGAGTTTACGCTTGGTGGCGATGTAGACCTTGACGTATTTCACAACACCGTTTGGAAGGATGTCGTCTTTTTCCAGGATAGAGAGTTTTTCCTCGTGTTCATCGCGGAATTTTTTCTTCTCTTTCTGGAAGTGGTTTTTCGTCTGGTTGTACTTCTCCTGAACGTCGTCGCTGAATGCTTTGACGATGTTGTTCATCGCGAAACGGTTCACCTCTTTGAGATCATCGGCTTTGACGTTTTCGCCTGCTCTGTAATCGACACCGTTAACGCTCACATCGCTGATAAGCGGGTGTTTGGTCAGCAGGGAAACGATGCGAAGCATCTCTTCTTTGTCGATCATCAACAAACGGTCGTAATGTTCGCGTTCGAGTTCATCGCGCTCTTGTTTTTCAAGCTCGAGAGTACGCGGATCTTTGTCGTACCCTTTTTTCGTGAAGACTTTAACGTCGACGACAACCCCTTCCATACTTGGCGTACAATAGAGTGATTTGTTGACAACGTGGCCCGCTTTTTCGCCGAAGATCGCGCGAAGAAGGCGCTCTTCCGGAGTCGGTTTAACTTCCCCTTTGGGGGATACTTTACCGACCAGGATCATGCCGCCCTTGACATACGTACCGATTTTAACGATACCGCTGTCATCCAGGTGAGAAAGTTCTTCGTCACGGACGTTCGGAATGTCACGGGTAATCTCTTCGACACCGTGCTTCAATTCGCGCGCTTCCGCTTCTTTTTCGTAGATGTGAACCGACGTAAAGGCGTCTTCACGGATCATCCGCTCAGACATAACGATCGCATCCTCGAAGTTGTATCCGTTCCACGGCATGAACGCAACCAGTGCGTTGATACCCAGTGCCAATTCCCCCTGATCCATATTCGGACCATCGGCAATGATCTGCCCTTTGGCAACTGCCTGCCCCTGCATGACGATCGGACGCTGCATAAACGTCGTATTTTGGTTGGTACGAAGGTTCTTTTGCAACGGATAGTAATCGATAAACGTTCCGTCTTCGTCTTCACCCATGACGTAGATATGTTTGGCGTCGACTTTTTCTACGACACCGGCGCGCCCCGCTTTGACACATTCCCACGAATCGCGGGCAACGAGTTTTTCAACCCCAGTCCCGACGATCGGAGCTTCAGGACGCAGGAGTGGAACTCCCTGGCGCTGCATGTTTGATCCCATCAATGCGCGGTTCGCGTCATCGTGTTCAAGGAACGGAATGAGGCTCGCCGCGACACCGACAACCATGTGCGGGGTCAAATCGCGCAGTTCACACTCTTTGGGCGATTTGAGCATAATCTCACCGTCTTGGCGGATTTCAACCAAATCGTCAAGGAACGTACCGTTTTCGCCCAGACGTGACGATGCCGCCGCGATGATTTTCCCCTCTTCCTGTGTCGCCGTCAAATAGACTACTTCACGAGTCACAATACCATCTTTAACGACATTGTACGGAGCTTCGATGAATCCGTGCTCATTCACTTTCGAATAGGTCGCCAACGTATTGATCAAACCGATGTTTTGACCCTCAGGAGTCTCAATCGGACAAATACGGCCATAATGGGTTGGGTGAACGTCACGCACTTCAAATCCGGCGCGTTCTTTGACCAAACCGCCCTCACCGAGTGCGGAGAGACGACGTTTATGTGTCACTTCCGACAACGGGTTCGTTTGGTCCATAAACTGCGACAGCTGTCCGCCGCTGAAGAACTCCATGATCGTGGAAGTGATCATTTTTGAGTTGATCAGATCATGAGGCATAAGCTCCGTCGTCGGCCCGCTCATCGTGCTGAGTTTGTCTTTGATCGCTTTTTGCATCTTGACCAGACCGTTGTGCAACTCGTTTCCGAGAAGCTCGCCGATTGAACGGATACGACGGTTACCAAGGTGGTCACGATCATCGATGTGTCCCTGGCCGTTTTTGACTTTGACGACGTATTTAACGGTATTGATCACGTCTTCATGGGTCAATACAGTAACGTATTCAGGAACGTTCAAGCCCAGTTTATGATTCATTTTCATACGACCTACGCGCGTAAGGTCGTAACGTTCAGGATCGAAGAAAAGCTGGTTGACGAATACTTTCGCCGCTTCTTTGGTCACCGGTTCGCCGGGGCGCATGACTTTGTAGATACGGATCGCCGCGAGATCGTTTTCGTCTTCGATGTCTTCTGTCTGTTTCAACAGTTTCAGCGAGTCAACATCGGCAACAAACGCATTGATGATAGCGCTGTCGTGCCCTTCTGCAAGGTCATTCGCGATCACGAACTCTTCAATGCCCGCATCGACCATTTTGCGAAGTTTCGTTTCGTCCAGCTGTGTCATCGTATCAAACATGACTTCACCGGTAGAGGCATCGACAATCGGCTCAGCCAAATGACGCTCGATAAGGGTTTCGATAGGATACTGGATCGCTTTGATACCCTCGGCCATAAGTTTTTCCGCTTTTTTGGCTGAAAGACGTTTTCCGGCAGCGACGAGAAGTTTCCCCTCCGGATCAACCAGGTCGTAACCAAGACGCCCTGTAAATTGTTCCGGGTCGAAATCCATCAGGTATTTGTTGTTCTCGACACGGATCTTCTGAAGCGGGTAGAACATTTTGAGAATGTCCTGTTTGCTGTAGCCGAGTGCGCGGAACATGATGGTGACCGGTACTTTACGGCGCTTGTTGATGCGCATGTAAAGGATGTCTTTTGGATCGTACTCGAAATAGAGCCACGAACCGCGGTCAGGGATGATCTGACCGGTGAAAATCATTTTGCTGCCGGCAGTGGTCGATTCTTCCTCTTTGAAGATGACACCGGGGCTGCGGTGGAGCTGGTTGACGACAACACGCTCAACACCGTTGATGACAAACGACGTACGGTCCGTCATCAAAGGGATGTCACGGATGAAAATGGTTTGCTCTTTTATGTCTTTGACACCCGTTTTTTCTTTGGTGTTTTCGTCACGGTCCCAGATAACAAGGCGCGTTTTCATACGCAACGAGACCGAATAGGTCAAACCACGTTCCATACACTCGCGCACGGTATATTTAGGGCGCCCTACTTCAGAACCCAAATATTCCAGGGAGAGGCGGTTTTGAGAATCGTGAATAGGGAAAACAGATTGGAATACCCGTTCAATACCACTTTTTGATCGGTCTTTTTGATCAAGCATCAAAAACGATTCATAAGAACTTTGTTGGAGTTGTAACAAATTCGGTACTTCAATTTGTTGGGGAGTTTTCGCGAAATCAACGCGTAAGCGGTTTCCGGAGTGAAGAGTGTTTAACATTAGGCTACCTCAATCGAAGTTTTTAATCCCATAGGGATAAGTGCAAAGTCTAAAACTCAAGCGTCCTTGAGCCTATAACGACGTATGGGCACTTTACAGAGCAGATGAAAATCTGATCAGTAAAGTGCCCTGTGGGAGGTGGGGCCGAAGCCCCAATCATAAAATGATTATTTGATTTCGACGGCTGCGCCAGCTTCTTCAAGCTCTTTTTTCGCTGCTTCTGCAACGTCTTTAGCAACGCCTTCTTTGATGGTTGTTGGTGCACCTTCAACAGCATCTTTAGCCTCTTTAAGACCAAGACCTGTAAGAGCACGTACAACTTTAATAACGTTGATTTTTTTGTCACCACCGTCTTTCAAGATTACGTCGAACTCAGTTTTTTCTTCTTCAACAGCAGCAGCTACTGCAGCACCGGCTACAGCTACTGGTTGAGCAGATACACCGAATTTTTCTTCGAACTCTTTTACGAGTTCAGACAGTTCAAGAACTGAAAGGTTTGAGATAAACTCAAGAACATCTTCTTTTGTTACAGCCATTGTATTCTCCTTGCGAATATTCTGTTTTATTTGTTGCCGTCTGCCTAAAGCAGACAGCGGCGTCCATCCCTCTTGGGAGATGATTACGCTTCTTCTTTTTTGCGTTTAAGCGCATCGAGTCCGATAGTAAAGTTTCGAACCGGTCCCATCCAGACGGATGCAAGCATACCAAGCAGCTCTTCGCGGCCCGGAAGGGTTGCGAACGCACGTACTTTTTTCTCATCAGCGGCTTCGCCATCGATATACGCGGTACGGATAGCGAATTTTTCGTTATCTTTAGCGAATTCAACAACGGTTTTTGAAGCAGCAATCGCGTCTTCGCCCCATACAAAGATATTGGTATCCTTGATGTCAATTCCGCTCATGCCGGCGTTGGTAAGAGCGATAGTAGCAAGGGTATTTTTAACCACTTGAACTTTAACGTCTTTTCCACGTGCAGCGTTACGCAATGTTTCAAGATTGGCAACCGTCAAACCGCGGTAATCACACATCACAACAGCGTTGGCTGATTTGAATGCTTCACTAAGAGTGCTTACGATCTCAGCTTTTTGCGTTTTGTTCATCGTTTCTCCTTTCCAGACATAACTTCAAGCGGGGCGGAATGACTCCGATTAAGGCCTTAGCCCCCTACTGTCTTCAGTCCATAAGATAAAGTTGGCGGACAGAACCGCCTTTCACTGCGATTAGCGGATATCCAAAAGCTCTTGAATATCAAATTTGATTGCAGGGCTCATAGTCAATGAAAGAGCCGCGTTTTTGATATAACGGCCTTTTGCCGTTGAAGGTTTCGCGCGGTTGATGGCACCGACAAACGCTTTGATGTTTTCAGCAATTTTATCTGTGTCGAAACTAACCTTACCGATACCGGCATGGATGTTCCCTTTTTTGTCAACACGGAAGTTAACCTGTCCGCCTTTAACATTGCTGACCGCTTTCGCGATATCTGCGGTAACCGTTCCGGTTTTAGGGTTCGGCATCATCCCTTTTGGCCCGAGGATACGTCCTACCTGACCAACCAGACCCATACAATCAGGCGCTGCAACAACGATATCGAAGTTGATATTTCCTGATTTGATCTGATCAACCAAATCTTCGGCACCGACGATGTCTGCACCGGCTGCTTTGGCCTCATCCACTTTAGCGCCTTTGGCGAAAACGGCAACACGCACCACTTTCCCCGTCCCGTGTGGAAGCACAACGGCTCCGCGGATCATTTGGTCCGCGTGACGTGGATCTACCCCGAGGTTCAAAGCAATTTCGACAGTTTCGTCGAATTTGGCTGATTTCAGTTCTTTGATCGATGCTGATGCATCGGCTACAGTGTAGCTTTTAGCGAAATCAATTTTTTCGCTGAGTTGTTTATAGCGTTTACTAGCCATAATGAATTCTCCATATAATAGAATCTGCCGCAGAGTTTAGTCTCTTTGCGGTCGAAGAGCGGGGGATTAATCGACGACGTCGATACCCATAGAACGAGCTGATCCTGCGATTGTGCGTGCAGCAGCTTCATCATCTTGCGTGTTCATGTCTTGCATTTTTTGTTTAACGATTTCCATGATTTGCGCTTTAGTGATTTTAGCCACTTTGTTTTTCATCGCGTTGTCAGAACCTTTTTTGATACCGGCTTTGAGCATGATCAGAGCAGTGTTAGAAGGCTGTTTTGTGATGAATGAAAACGTTTTATCCGCGTATACGGTAATAACAGTCGGGAGTTTGAACCCCGCTTTGTCTTTCGTACGCTCGTTGAACGCTTTACAAAATTCCATGATGTTAACACCACGCTGTCCAAGGGCAGGACCAACCGGGGGTGCCGGATTAGCCGCACCGGCTTGAATTTGCAACTTGATGTAGCCAGTTATTTTCTTTGCCATTTGTGCTTCCTTTTTTTGAGATTAAATGATTTTTTCGACTTGGGTATACGAAATATCGACCGGCGTGCTTCGTCCGAAGATCGAGACGTTCAGTTTCAATGTACCGTGCTCAAGATCGTATTCATCTACAGTACCGGTGAAGTTTGCAAACGGACCGTCAACGATACGAACCATTTCGCCGTTGTCGAAAAATACTTTCGGTTTCGGAGCCGAACGGTTCGTGACACGGTCAAGGATAACCTTGATATCGTTTTCGCTGAGGGGCGTCGGTTTGTTCGCTTCACCGATAAATCCTGCCACACGCGGCAGCGACTGAATTTTATGCTGAAGATCGATAGAAAGATCCATGTTCGCAAAAACATACCCGGAATAAAGCGAGCGCTCGGAAATTTTTTTCTTTCCGTTTTTCACTTCGATAACATCCTCGGTCGGGACGATCACTTCGGTGATAATATCTTCGAGGTGGTTTTCGGCAATGATGTTTTCGATCGCCGCTTTGACGCTCCGTTCACTACCGGCATACGTTTGAATCGAGTACCAACGGTGTGCCATATTCTTTCCTTAATTCAAAATTGCCGAGACGGTTGAGGACATGATGAAATCAACCAGGGCCAGAAACAAAACGACGAAAGTGACGACGACGAGGACGGCGATAAACGCCTGTCTAACCTGCGGCTTTGTCGGGAAAATGACTTTGGCAAGTTCCATCTTTGCGTTGTGTATGTAATTGTTCAAGCTGTTTTTCATCTTATTGCATCCTTCGGACATTTCCAACGAATAAAGCTCTCAAGCACTATTAGTAGAAAATGGGTGGCAGGCCAGGAGGGATTCGAACCCACAACCATCGGATTTGGAATCCGGCGCTCTACCATTGGAGCTACTGACCTATAGGTGGAATTCCCCTCTCGGGGAAAAACTTACAGTTTTGCTTCTTTGTGAACAGTATGTTCGCGGCAGAATTTGCAAAACTTGCGTACCGAGAATTTCTCAGTATGCGTTTTTTTATTTTTGCTTGTGTGGTAGTTGCGACGTGTGCACTTTTCACAAGCCAAATGGATATTTTCGCGCATGTTTAACCTTATGTTCCGACCCTAAGGCCGGATAAAATTATGCAAGGATTTTAGAAACAACCCCGGCACCAACAGTACGTCCACCTTCACGGATAGCGAAGCGGGTACCTTCTTCCATAGCGATCGGGTGAATCAATTCAGCATTGATTTTCACGTTATCACCAGGCATAACCATCTCAGTACCTTCTTGCAAGGTGATAGCACCTGTACAGTCAGTTGTACGAACGTAGAATTGTGGGCGGTAACCATTGAAGAATGGAGTATGACGTCCACCCTCTTCTTTGCTCAATACGTAAATCTCAGCCTCGAATTTTGTGTGAGGATTGATTGATTTAGGCTTACAA
>CAYXWQ010000026.1:0-23683 GCA_964468865.1 uncultured Sulfuricurvum sp.
GAGGGCGGGGGAATCTTTTTTCATGACGCGATTGTGCGATGTTTTGGCTTTGAAGAGGATGAATGGAGATACCCTTATAATTGCGATGCTGTTTCAATCACACCTTCAAAAAACTTCACCGCATATCCTGTTATTTCCACACGTTCACCACAAAAAGTACCAAGAACTTCTCCTCCGCGAGGGGAGACCTGTTTGGCTTTAAAGCTTTTTTTACCCGTTACACCATTCCAATAAGGGATGAGTTGAGTAAAAGCGGCTCCGGTTACGGGGTCTTCGTCAACACCGATTTTCGGAGCGAAAAAACGGCAGACAAAATCGTATTCATCGCTCGCAGCTGTGATAATCACCCCGCGCGCGTCAATATTTCGGAGTTTTTCAAATTTCGGCATCGCATTTTTCACATCCGATTCGTTTTCAAATACCAGCAGATAATCCATCGAGCGGTAACATTCAAGCGGTGCAGCATCAAAGGCTTCACGAATCTCATCCGGTACCGCACACCGTTCAATCGGCTGAGTCGGAAAATCCATCACAAATTTTTCTTCCTCTCTTCGCACACGAAGATCACCGCTGCGTGATAAAAATACGATTTCATCTTCTTGATAACCCATACATTTAAAGAGGACATACGCGCTTGCGAGAGTCGCATGACCGCACATATCAACTTCATCAGTCGGTGTAAACCACCTAATATGCCATTTACCCTCCTCAGGGACGAAAAAAGCCGTTTCAGAGAGATTGTTTTCCATTGCTATCTTCTGCATAATTGCATCATCAAGCCATTGGGTAAGCGGCACGACAGCGGCAGGATTACCCTCAAAAACGTTACGTGCGAAAGCATCGATTTGATAGATTTTATAAGTCATTAAAATTCCTCCCATATCATTTCCCCACCCTCATCAATCTCCCTTTTCAACGCCTCATTCTCTACCTGATTTAATAGCCAATATTACTCTTTTCGTTCTGAAATATATCCCTATTTTGACAAAAATAGCGAAGAGGGATATAATTTACAAAAATACAAAGGGGTCTAAATGGCAAAGCAATCGATTGCACAAGTACGCAGTATCCGTTTAGATACCCGACATATCCGAAAAACAAAAGAGCCGTTGTTACATTTGCGACAAATCATCAACCGTAATATCGAGCGGCACTACTCTCTTGCGGATATTACCAACGCTTTTGAAGGAGAGGATTATCGCGAAAAAAATGAAGATCAAAAGCTGATACTTGACCGTTTTTTCGCAGAAGCCGACGAAAGTGATTTGAGTGAACTACTTGCAACTTCGCGGTTAGGTAAACAAAGTATCGCGAATCTCTATCGAACTTCTTCATATTCAAGAAATCCATTAGATACCCGTTGGGATACTATTTTGGAGGTCACGATAGAGCGTCAGCCGAAAAAGTTTGCGGTCAAAAGAACCAAAGCTGCCGAATTAATCGCAAAGAGACGATCCGTTGCATGACTTTGTCATTCAGCAACGATTGCTTCATGCAGCGTTAGCGTTGCTGGATGAAAAAAATATCACTGCTTTCGCCTTTGGTGGAGGGACAGCTCTCAGTACTTTTTACTGGCATCATCGTTATTCGACCGATATCGATATATTCCTCTATCCTGATGGCTCAACTGATCGGTTGCATAGGCTGCGCAGTGATTGGTCAGATACTATAGAATCCATCTTTTCTTCTATAGGGTACAGCGGTGTAATACGTGCTCCGGGCTATTATCTCGAACTCACCATCGACGATCAAAGCAAAATCCAGTTTTTTGATGTCAACCCCTATACACAAACCCCCTATACTATGGAGCATCTTTGGGGACATACCCTCAATATCGAAACGCCCGCTGAGATCATCGCTAAAAAAATTCATTATCGAGGATCCAAGGGACACCCAAGAGATATTTTCGATATTGCCGTAGCCGTCCATCACGACCCGACCCTTTTTTCAGATTTAACGTCGCTTGGACGAATAGATGAAGAGGATTTAATGATTCTCTATACTACTCTCTCCGATATTTGCAGTGATGAAGAAAGAATACAAGCGTACCATCGAGATATCAGTGCAATGACTCCAAATCCTGAATATCGAGTACTATCTTTAGGGGCACCTGAATATCTGCTTGATTTTGTCGGAACATTGTTATCATTAGCGGAGACGAAATTAGACAATGACGAATTGAAAATTGCGGAAGAATGCTGTTATAAAGATATGATTGAAAAAATCTCTAAACACAATCCTTTATGACTTTTAGACACGCCATAGACAACGACACCACCGCCCTTGTCTCTCTCATCAACCGCTCCTATCGAGGTGATAGCTCCCGCATTGGATGGACAACCGAGGCTGATCTACTGAGTGGTAAACGGATCGATGAGGCGGGATTGATCCAACTGCTGAATGATCCCGAATCTCTGATTTTAATCGCTCAGTCTGAGGAGTCGATCCTCGCCACCATCCATGCTCATCATGAAAATGAGACTGTCCATTTCGGACTGTTTGCGGTTGAGCCTTTGCTACAAGGTGAGGGGATCGGTAAAGAGCTATTAGCGTACGCCGAATCCGAAGCGATCCGCAAATGGGGAGTTAGTACCGCCATCATGGAAGTCATCACCCACCGTAGTGAATTGATCGAGTATTATGAACGCAGAGGGTATATGAGGACAGGTGAAATAAACCCGTTTCCTCTCTCTTCACTTTGGCAATCTATAGCGGATGATCTTGCCTTAGCTGTTCTCAAAAAGAGCCTTTAACCCCTAAAACACTAAAGATTTTTTCTTTGATTCGGAATTTGACGTGTTCAACATCTGTTCGAGAAACCCTTTGGTATGCAAGTCATCTTTAAACTTGGTCAGTTCGCTATCCTCAGCATTAATCTCATCGCGTGTTTTATACTCTTGTGCCGGATAAAACTGTGCGATCAATGCCGCATAGTCTCGACTCTAAATTGAAGGACGAATTGGCGCCAGAAGTTACATTTTCATCCTTTCTTGGGTGATGATTGCCATCGAAAATCTCACTGGAATACGAGGGGAGAGCATCGTAGAGCGCCATAAAAAGGGCACGTTGCTCATCGTCCATTTTGCACGAATCGTCTCAGAGCTATGGTAACCGCGCAATCACGTCCAAACGTATCGAGATCGTTGGCAACTTTCTCGATGGGGCGATTTACCCCGCCTCGTCGAGTGCTTCGGGCTCTTCCTGCACGACTTTTCCGATCCCACGATGGTCGAGGGGGATGTCGGTGCGGTATTTTTTCTCTTTGTAGGAAGGATATTTTACGACGCCCTCTTTCGATAGACCCAGCTTGTAAAGCGTTTCGTTTCGGAAATGCTCATCAAACGCCTGTGTGAAGGGCATATCCCACGTGATGCATCCGATGCTGGGACAGATCGCCGCGCACTGCGGATCGTCGTAAATGTCGACGCACTCGACGCACTTTTCGGGCTGTACATAGTACTGTTTTTTCCCCGTCGGGTTGTTCAGGTCATCGACAATCGCGTTGACCGGGCATTGCTGTAAGCAGGCATCACAGGTGATGCAGGTATCGTTGATTATGACCGACATGGTTATTCTCCTTTGTCTTTAGAGGTGTGCATTACGCGCTGGAGCCATGGAGGGGGATTGCCCGACAGCAGCTCCTGGAGTTTCACGATCGTTTCATCGATCCGGTCGTTTTCTCCGGACCGCATCGGATATATTCTGGATGCCAAGACCATCTTTGACGCCGTCGGCCCGATCTGTGAGCAGTACAGGATATCCGCCTCTTTGACCGTGCCGATTTTGTAGGCGAGCTTTTCGTGTTCGTCGGCGATCTCATCCTCGGAGCTGTCAATCGTTTTCACGAATTCGGCATCGCCCTGTGTGATCCGGTAGAGCTCGAAGCTCTTCGACCATCCGAAGTGCTGGTTCACGGTAACACCGTCATCGGAAGCAAATGCCACTAGCACGATGTGTCCTTTTAGACCGCTACCGGTTCTCGTGCTTCGCGCATAGCGGCAGAGATGTCTTCGCGGAACGTCTGCGGAGAGACTTCCGGCGTCAAAATTCCCCGTTTTTTGCTGGACCCGATCACATAGTCGGAACTGTTGACATAATGGTCGTTGTACTCCGCCGTATAGGGCATGTCCCACACGATGCACCCCTCGGTCGGGCATTCGGCGGCACAGGCGGGGATTTCAGCGTGACCGACGCACTCGATGCATTTTTCGGGTTTGACGTAGGTGTATTCCCAGTCCTCGCGCGGAGAGTCTCCCTCGCTCGCGATCGCACCCACCGGGCACACCTCGACGCACGCGTCGCAATTGATACACATATCGGTAATTAAAACAGCCATTTTTTACTCCTTGTCATTATTTTATACGCCAAAGGAGCAAAGCCCCTCTTGGCTACGCTAACGCTGAGTTCTCTTCAGCAGAGAGCTCATGTGCACTTGTGCACATTATCAGTAGTGAACCTGATACAGTTTCTCTTTGCATTTTTCGTACGAGGAAGCAGCCAAAACCGGAAGGAGCTTGATATCCACCGCCTTGAGCAGCAGCGTCACTTCGCACCCTTCGCACAGTTCCATCCGCTCGAACGCATCGGTCGTGATCAGTGAATTCATTTTCCCGCACGGGGTATCGACGCTCACTTCGCTGAGCACCATCCCCTTACGAAAATGTTGCAGTTCGCCGCGCAGGTGGTTTTCGATCGAGACGCTCCCCTCTTTGGCCCCTTTGCAGATCGCGATCGCCGCTTCCTGGACACGGCACTCCACCTCATCGCCGATCCGGAGCCATTGCGGCGCTTCGGTTTTGAGGAGTTTCAACACCGTCTCTTTGGCCCGTACGGTGATGCAGCTGAAAAACTCGTCGCTTTTGATCTCTTCCACGTGTGCTGAAAATGAATTCATGACAAACTCCTACCAAAGATAGATGACAATCTTTTTATCGATAATGTTTTCGAACTGCTCCAAAATCATCCCCGCCGTCGAGGTAGGCCCCAGATGGCATCCCGAACAGGCCCCCAGATACCGTAGCCAGATTTCGGGGGTATCGCCGCTGACATAATTGACCAACTCTACCCCGCCGCCGTCGCTTGCGAGGATAGGAGCCAGATTGTCTGTAATAATCGATTCCACTATCGCGCGCTGGGAGGATTCATCCATCATTCGAAACGCGACATTTATGTCGGCAGCTGTACTCTGGTTGCTCACATAGGTGAGGAGTGCATGCGCCTGTGCTTCTCCCGCATGGGCGGCTTTAATCATCCATTTCATCGACGTGAGGACATCATCGTTGCGCAGCAAAATCCCCAGTTTGAGCTGAGCGGTTGGCATGTTCGCATCTGCGGCTACGGTGTAATGACGGATCGATTGCTCTTTATCCGCAGGCACACCGATCCCGTTTTCATACATCCCGCCGAGATAAAATGATGCGACTTCATGACCTTGTGCCGCTGCACGATCAAAAAGCTCATATGCCGTTTGTATATCTTTGGCGACGCCGAACCCTTTGACATACATCGTTCCGAGATTCACCATAGCGTCCGCATCGGTATGGATCAGCCCTTCCCAAATCGATTTTGCGACTGCGAACTCTTGGCGATCATATGCGGCGATCGCTGTCTCCATCAATGACTCTGCTTCCATTTTCAATCCTTTGATCCGTTCTTGCAGGGATCACTGCAATTGCCGTTCTAGCGCGCGAATGAAAGATGCACACCGATCCGAACCAACAGAGGACACAACGCATGAAAGAGACCATAACCGCCGAAATGGAAGAGATCCGTAATCTCATAGTCGCCACGGTCGCGCGGCGAAACCTCCTCAAGCAGGAGATGGAACGCTGGTATGCGGGCGCTGCCAACCAGCGCTTCGAACAGACCAACGAGCTGATCACCGTCGATGCGACCCTCAGCGAACTCGACAGCCATTACAAACGTCTCTGGGACTACCACAACACCAAAGGATAAAACCATGAATGAGAATCTGCGACACGAAATCCTGAAGCATGCACGCACAGCGTTCGAGCGCGCGTGCGCCCTGCGCGAAAATGAGCGGCTCGAAGTCTATCTCTACGACGGCAGCGTCAAAACCAGCGACGTTCTGGGGGAGGATGAAAAGATCGTATACAGCCCGAACCGGGTGATGTGCTACCAAATCTGGGGGCATGACTACCTCGAAGAGGAGATCATAGCCTGGATCGATCAGGCCAGGCTGGAGATCAGCCCCCGGCCGCTCGAAGAGAGCATCGTCGAAACGCTGCACAAAATCGCCGCGGCCAAAGAGATCACCCCCAATGAGGTAAGCTCGTACGAAGTGTTCGCCAATCTGCGGATGGATCAGATCGAGCAGATCGAACACGCGATCATCGACTACTGGTGGGACAACAAGGAGGTCGAAAACGCCAAATCGCTGGCGCTGGAGCAGATCAACGGAGCGCTGCGGGGTTGAGAAGGATAGAACAACAATTGTATTGCATGGGTCACACAACCCAAAGGAACACCATGTCTATCCAAAACTACATCAGCGAGAACAAACTCGAATGGATGATCGTCTACAATGCACCTACCGATGCCTACAAATACGCCTATCGCGGATGCCTCGTCGTCACGGAGGGGAAAGTGATCACCCCCGACAAAAGTCTCCCCCCAAAAGAGATCGTGAAACAGGTGATCCTCGCGACCAATTCCGACACAATCGACTTTTTGGCCTGCGAACTCACCTCACTCGATGTTTTTGAAAGTTTCGTTGCGAAATACAAAGAGTTCCTGACTCCTGAGGGGACCTATCTTCTTTTCGTTTCCGACATCATCGGAAAAGGGAAATTTGTGTATGAGGGGATTACGTTCAATACCTTCGCATTGGATGAGAGTTCCGTATGGAACGACCTGCTCGATATCGCCGACCTCTCCAAAGGGGATCTCAAAAAAATGTCCGACAAAGAGAAAATCGATGCAATCGTCAAAGAGACTCTACGCAGCAATCTGCGCCTCAGCGATAAAACCTACGAAGAGATCAAAGCGCTGCAACGCGGCGGAAAACTCTCTTTCGGAGCGGTGTAACTACACCGCTCGCTCTGAGTAGCCGCTCCAGGTACGGCATCATGCCATGCCGATGAGCGCACGCCCTTTTTTATTGAGATAAAAGGTATCGAAACCGTCATCTCCGAATGTCATACATTCCCCCAAATACCCCTCGTCATAGAGATTGCTGATGATAGTGTGCACCTCATCAGCATCCATCTGTGCGTATTCGGCGATATCAACCGCCTCGTAAATATTGTATTCGATCTCATCGCTCAGGGAAAATATCGACTGCATCACCCGGATTTGTTTCTCATTCATCGTATCTCCTTTTTTACGCGCTCGCCTCGGCGACAAGGCAGCTGAAGCAGTGTTCCCGGTCATTGCACCCTGCACACGCCGGGGCGACGCGGCCGATCGCGTCGTAGAGGAATTTTTTCCACAGTTTATCTTTGGGTTTGAGCTCGGCGAGATGGGGGAAGTGGTTCGCCATGAATGTGCCCATCTGGGTACGGTTTTTGAAGCCGAGGTCCTGATAGAGGTGGTTCATCTCCAGCGACTTGCGCGCCACCAGCGGGGCGATGACGTAACGTGCTTCCTCGTCGACCGCGTATTTTTTTAGATAATTCTCAATTTCGAAGCGCATCTCATCATGCTCACACATCACATTCTCCTTCGAGTATATGAACAGCCAGTGCAATTTTTAGTCTATGGCGCAAAACAGCGTAAAAATGAATAACCTGTAATCCAGGCTATAATTCGCATAATAAAAGAGAATACGTTTCACTAACCAGGAAGAACCATTGCATAGGGAAGAATTGATAGAACGCACACATGAATACCTGAAAACTCTGCTGAGAGAAGCATTTCAACACACCGATCAAGAGAATGCCGTCGTGGTGTATGACACACGGTGTCTGATAGCGACAGTTTTGATGGAGGGGTACAAACGCGCCCTCCCCCATGCACGGTTGGTCGATTTTGACGCACACCGTCCTGAAGAAGTTCGGGCACTTTTAGAGGCTTTGAATCCCTCTGATTTGGTGATTTTGATCCAGTCGACCAATTTCCGCCTCGATGCGTTTCGCTTGCGTGTCGAGCTTTTTAAACTCCACCTCAAAGTAATCGAGCATCCCCATCTCAGCCGTATGTCGGACGATGAAGCGTCGTATTTCATCGATTCGCTGGAATACGACAAGGACTATTACCGCCATGTCGGTCGTGCCCTCCAGTCTAAAATAGACAGCGCGCCGATAGGGGTGCTCGACAGCGGAGGAGAGCTGTTGATCTACGGTTCGGCTTTCGAACCCTCCAGAGTCAATATCGGAGATTACACGGGGTTGCCAAACTGGGGCGGTCAGCTCCCGCTGGGGGAAGTGTTTACCGAAGCGCAGGATCTCAGAGCGGTTCACGGACGGGTAAAGATTTATTGTTTCGGAGACGTAACGTATACAATCAACACCCCCGAAACCCCCATCACCCTCATCATCGAAGAGGGACAAGTGATCGGATGCGAAAACTCAACCCCCGCCTTTGACCTCATCCTCTCCAACATACGCCGGGACGAGGGGACGGTATGGATACGGGAACTCGGATTCGGACTCAACAGAGCCTTCAGCAAAACACGCACCGTTGCCGATACAGGAACGTATGAGCGTATGTGCGGGGTTCACATATCACTGGGGGCGAAACACGGCACGTACGGCAAACCGGGTTTTAAACGCCGTGATGGACTCTATCATGTCGATGTGTTCGCCGATACCCATGCGTTTTCGCTGGGGGATGAGGTGATTTATAAAAATGGGGCGTTTGTGGTTTAGGTCATCACTCTCTCTGCATCGTTTTATACCCCCATCCAGTTTTCGTGGTCGTGCCCTTTTTTCTTGAAATTTGCCGCTTGAAGGGCTGCTTCGATGCATTTGTCGTAGTTGACCTCGTCGGTGATCTCCGGGACGATTTCCATGTAGCTGATCATCCCCTCCTGGTCGATGACGAACACGGCGCGGGCAAGCCGGTCTTTCAGCTTTCCTTCACTGATAAGAAGACCGAATTTTTTCCCGAAATCGCGGCTCGTATCGATGACGATGTCGGCGCTGTCGATCCCCTCGCGTTCCACGAACTCCCGGACAAATTCGGGCTCGTCGGTCGTGACCATCACCGTTTTGAGCTTTTTGAACTCTTTGATCAGGTCATTGAACTTTCTGGCCCCCAGCGAACACACTTCGGTTTTCAGCGAGGGAATGGAAATGAGCAGCTGTGCGGAGGGGGCGATCATCCCGATGACGTTTTGGCTTCCGTCGAGGTTCGTGACGCGGGCGGCGGGCGCTTCGCGCCATATCCCCATCTCTTTTCCCTCCAGCGGGGTTGGCGTTCCGTGGACTGTAATAAACATGGTCTCTCCTGTTGCAGATGATATGAGATGAGACATTGCAAAAACCGTTCTTTAAATTGTCTATTTTTTAGACACATAAATGATGCTTTTTGCGACTGGCATAGACTACAATGTCCCTATCACTACAAAAAAGACAGATACAACTATGAATTACGACGCCAAAATACCCGACCGAGAAGAGTGCCGCACCTGCCCTCTGACATTCGCCTACAAAGAGATCAACCTCCTCTATGATATCGCCGTTGCCCTGACCGGCACCCTCGACGTTCACGAAAGTATCGAAAAATCGATGCGCCGTCTCAAACAGCACGGATATCTCGAACGATGCGCCCTCTTCCGCAAAAAAGAGGACGCCGACGAACTGGAGCTGCTCGTTTCGATCGACCTCGAACCGTATCAGAAGAAGATGGCGACCTACCGCTTCGGCGAGGGGGCCACAGGTCTGGCCGCCGCGAGCCGCGAGCCGATCGTCATCGAGAACATCCACAACAACATCAACTACCTCAACAAAATGGGGAACATCCAGGCGCAGATGGTCTCCTACGTCGCCGTACCGCTGCTCAAGGAGGAAGAGGTGATCGGCGTCATCTCCGCCAACCTCGGCAAAAACACCCCCCTGAATTTCGACGAAATCGTCCGGATGCTCACCATCGTCGGGTCATTGTTTGTGGGGGCGCTGAAAGTCCAGCAGGCGATCACTCAGGAAAAAGAGTCGCTGAGCGACCTCAAAACCTACTACAAAGAGGAGATGCAAAAAGAGTACAAGTTCGAAAACATCGTCGGTCGTTCGAGCCGGATGCAGCAGGTTTTCTCGATGATCAACACCGTCGCCCCCACCGATGCGACGATCCTGATCCGCGGGGAGACGGGAACGGGGAAAGAGCTCATCGCCACCGCGATCCACAACCTGAGCCGCCGCAAAAACGGCCCGTTTATCAAACTCAACTGCGCCGCCATCAGCGAGACGCTGCTGGAAAGCGAACTCTTCGGGCACGAAAAGGGGGCTTTCACCGACGCGCGCGAGATGCGCAAGGGGCGCTTCGAACTCGCCGACGGCGGGACCCTCTTTCTCGACGAGATCGGGGACATCACCCCCTCCTTGCAGGTCAAACTGCTGCGGATTTTGCAGGAGCAGGAGTTCGAGCGCGTCGGGGGAACCAAAACGATCAAAACCAACGTCCGCCTCGTCGCCGCGACGAACCGCAACCTCGAGGAGATGGTGCGCAAGGGGGAGTTCCGCGAAGACCTCTTCTACCGGCTCAACGTCATCCCGATCAACCTCCCGCCGCTACGGGAACGGTACGAGGACGTCAAACTGCTCATCGAACACTATCTCCACCGCTTTATGAAAGAGCACCGCAAAAACATGCATTTCACGAAAGGGGCCTTAGAGCTCCTCCTCGACTACCCGTGGCCGGGGAACATCCGCGAACTCCAGAACACGATGGAGCGGATCGTCCTGATCTGTCCAGACGGCGAGATTCAGCCGGAAATGCTCAGTCACGTCCTCCCTTTCAATTACCAGCGTCTGTATATGCAGCCTTCCTATGATGCCCCGGCACCCCGGAACATACCGGACGCGCCGCAGCCCGCCGCCCCCTCTTCCGGCGGCCCGATCACGAAAAAGAGCCTGCAGGAGCTCGAACGCGACGCGATCATCCAGGCCCTCATCGATTCGCACGGTATCCAGACCAAAGCAGCCCGCGCCCTGGGAATGACCGCACGCCAGATCGGCTACAAGATCAAACAGTATGGAATCGAATTATAGTTGTAAAGTATCCGAACGCGCTAAGCCTCCTTGGATGGCAGGGACACACGATAACATATTCGTAAATAGGAGTTGATCCTGCAAAAAGTCATGACAACAGAGTTAATTTTTTTCTAAAATTTTCCCGTCTTCAACCCGCAAAATCCGATCAAATAACGGTAGCATCCGCTCATCGTGGGTGACGACGACCACCGCGACGTTTTGCTCATGGGCAAGTTTACGCAGCAGCTCCATGACCGATAACGCCCTCTCTCCATCAAGCGCGGCGGTGGGTTCGTCGGCGAGGATGATACTGGGATTGTTGGCCAAAGAGCGGGCGATCGCCACCCTCTGACTTTGCCCACCCGAGAGCTGTGAGGGCATTTTATCCGCTTTGTCCCCTACCCCCAGATACTCCAACAGCTCTTTTCCTTTGCGGCTCGCTTCCCGTGTGGGTACACCGTTCATCTGCGATACCAGCGTCACGTTTTCGATGACGTTCAAAAACGGGATCAGATTATGGGACTGAAAGATAAACCCTATCTTCTCACGCCGCAGCGCTCTGGTATCGTTGATGAGCCATTTCCCCTCGTACACCGCTTCACCGTCGAGTTTCAGCACTCCCGCAGAGGGTTCGGTGATACAGCCGATCATCGTGATGAGAGTCGTTTTCCCCGATCCGCTGGGGCCGAGCAACGCCACCGTCTCACCGGGATAGATTTCGACGTTGGCCTCTTTGATCGCCGTGACGGCGCTCTCGCCGCTCCCGTAGGTTTTTTGGATATTTTCCAACACTATGACAGGATGTTTCATGTTATCCTCCGATGGCCGTAGAGGGATCGACTTTGAGCGCCGATCGGATCCCCGTGAGTGAGGCCACTATACTGACCATCACGATGACGACAAACAGTATTGCCGCATCGCTCCCCCACAAGATGATCGTTTTGGGGAAAATATCGGCGCTGGCGTGGGCAAACAGATTGCCGGCGATAAACGCGATAATTCCCAACAGTACCGACTGTTGTCCGATCATTTTGATAATGACATTATTGGGAGCTCCGATCAGTTTTAAAATCGCTATCTCCTTGATCTTGTTGATTGTCATCGTGTAGATGATGAGCGAAATGATGACGGCCGAAACAATTAAGAGTATCACCGTAAAAAGTCCGATCTGTTTGGCGGAACGCTCAATCAGATTTTTGGTCAATATCGTCTCTTGCTCTGCGCCGGTGTATGCCTCTACGTGTTTCCACCGCTCTATCTCCTCGGAGAGGTTTTGGGTATCGACTCCCTCATGCGCTCTTAGGACGAAAGTATTGACCGTCTGATTGGCGGCGGCGGTTCCCCGATAACGGTCGTTGCGGATTTGTCCGTTGCTGAACTGAAACTGCAGCTCCTGCGCTTCGTCCAAATCGAGGTAAATCATCGGATCGCCTCCCGATGAGACCGTTTTGTGCGTCATCCCCACGACGGTGTATCTCCCCCGCCCCAGCGAAACACTCTCTCCGAGTTTGAGCCCCGATTTTGAATCGGCGATCATCTCGCTCTGAGTGCTTTGGATCCCCCGCCCCTCTGTGAGACGATAGGGTTTCAGTGAGCTACCCGTGTCGTACCCCATCACGTACACCCGCACCGCTTTGTTGTTCGGATAGATTTGGACACTCTGAAACGTCAGAGGATAGGCCTCTTTGACCCCTCGAATCGATCTGAGTGAGTATTTGACATCTTCATGGAGCCGCGAACTCTCGGCAAAAGGGCCCAGCGTATCGTTTTGAACGATCCAAATATCGGCTTGCAAATCGTTCGGGACGATCATCGCATCGTATGCCATCCCCCGAAACACCCCGATCATGATAAGCACTACGCCGATCAAGAGCCCCACTCCGACCGCCGTCGTGACGAATTTCCCCAACGAGTGGGAAATATCTCTGTAAGCCAGATTTATCATAGGAGAAACTTCGCCTCCGCCTGATCCCCCAGATGAAAGACTTTCGGCGACTCTCGTAATGCCAGATAGACGACACGCTCCTCCGTGATACGGTCGCTCTCCACCCCGATACGGACGACGCTGGCGTCAAACAGTTTCCCTGGATGGGTACGGAGGCTCACCTGCGCTTTGCCCCCTAGGACGATCTTATGGATCTGGGCTTCGTCGATGTAGACTTTGACCCATGAGGATTTTGGATCGGCGACACGGAAAACGGCGCTTCCTGATCCGAGTGTACTCCCCGCCTCGGCGTTACGCGATAGGATGACTCCATCGATGGGGGAGCGGAGGATCAGATCGTCGAGTTTGGCCTGCTGTACCGCGCTGGAAGCTTGCGCTTTTTGGATGTCGCGCTCATACAATGCCAATGTCTGTTTCGCGCTGTGCAGCTGCGCTGCGGCACTCTTTTGGGTCGCCACCGCGCTATCGTATTCGACCTGCGTCACAAACCCCTCTTTGTGAAGCGTCGCGTAGCGTTTGAGATTGGCATCCGATAGATCGTAGCGGGCTTGCAAATCGCCGATAAGGGCGTTTTGGGCTTCGCGCTGAGCGCGGCTTTTCTCGATCCCCGCGCGGCTCTCGTTTAGCGCCGCTTCGATTTCGGAAGGTTCCATTTGTGCCAACAATTGACCTGCGCGTACGCTATCCCCCTCGTCCGCATGGAGGGAGAGTATTCGCCCCGTCGTTTTGGGGGCGATGATCACGACGTTTTTGGCTTCCAACGTCCCCGTACCGATCAGAGGGGGGGATGGGACAACACTCTTGGGTTCTGTCTGCGTCGGGGAGGATTGGGTTTTGATAACGACGACTGCTGCGGCGATCGCGACGGCGGCAGCGATAGAGACAACTTTTTTATTCATGGCGGGTACTTCCTCGGTTGAGTAATTTTTCGATCCGTTCCCATGCGAGAACTTTGAGTAGTTTCGCTTCATCGATCCCGTTTTGGGATTGCTCATACAAACTTTGGGCTTCAAGGACGTCGACGTAATCCGCAAGTCCCTGCGCGTACCGGCCCTGTATGAGTTTGAGTGTTTTCTGCGCCGATTCGAAAATCGCCCTTTGCGTTTGAAGCAGATGGCCGGAACGATTCATATCCTGTGCCGCATCAAAAAGCGCTTGTTCCAAAAGATCGCGACTGCGGACATACTCTTGCTCTGAGAGCGCGTGATCGACTTTCGCTTTTTGCAGCTGCGATTCTTTTTTACGCCCGTCATAGAGGGGGACATTCCCGACCACTCCAACGAACGAGCTGTCATAGCTGGAGAGCGATTGATCCCAAGCGTACTGTGCCACCGCTTCAATCGTGCCGTATCGGCCTCCCTCGGCGGCATCGATCCCCAGTTTTGCCGATTCGATCCCACGCGATAGCGCCCCCAGTTTTGGATTCTGCTCCGCCAGCTGCGGAAGAAGAGATTCGAATTCGACGGTTTCAGGAATCGATTGAAACCGTCTTTCGAGTGACCCTTCGATGATCTCTACTCTCTCCTCGATCCCCATCAGAAGCGATAACAGATGCTCTTTTTTACGACTCTCCGATTCGAATGTCGCCAATGACTCCTCAGAGCCGTATTTAGATGCCGCGAAGCGTGACTCGTCCGCTTCGGTTTTGAGTCCCGCACGGTACATAGCACGCGCGCGTTTAAGCTGTTCGTCGTAAAATCGGACCGACGCTTGTGCGCTTCGAACACGTTTTTTTAGAAATTCAATCGTGTAGTAGAGCTGTTTGATCTGCTCAGCCAACTCTTGAGTACTTTCCTCTTTTTTGTAGGAAAATGTTTCTTCATTGATCTTGGAGGCCTTGTGTTTGGCTCTCGATGCACCGCCGTCCCAAAGGAGATATTTGGCACTCAGATCGGTGTGGAGCGCATCGCTTTCACGGGTCGAAAATACCCCATTTTGCGGCATTACAAAGGTTTTATGGGGATAATACGAGGCATTGAGATTCAATTGCGGGAGCAATTCGGCTTTGATCGATCTCGTCTCCGATGCAGAGCGTTCAATACCCAACTGAGCGATTTTGGCGTCGGGATGGGCTTTTAGAGCCTTTTGTATAGCATTATCAACTGATAACGGCTCCGCTATAGAATTCGACAACAAGATCAAAAAAAGAACGATAGAGCGTTTCATCATTGCTCCTCAAATTTATGAGCGTAATATTACTATCTAATTGTAGAATATTCAAGGCATTAGCTACGCTTGAGAGACCTGATTAATATTCTGTTAAAATTATACGTAACAAAACAAGAGCAAATCATGCATTTTTCCAAAACGACCGAATACGAGATCCGCGTTCTGAGTCAACTTGACCGTTATAACGGCACTGTATTCTCATACCCATACAAAACAGATTGATCAAGTCTCTATTATAATGGGTCAGGGCTGAAAAAGGGCTATTCCCCCACCCGCTTGGCGACCACTTCGGCGGGGAATTTTTTCGCGCACGGTTCGATGAACCACGTCTCGCCGTTGCTGAGCTTCACTTCGCCCCCCCATTTTTCCTCGGTGTCGAACTCGCTCGTCGTGATCGTCTCCTCCATATCTTTTTTCGCGACGTAAAAAGAGATCGCCCCTTTGGAATCGTAACGCAACATAACCTTTGCCATAACCGTGTCCTTTTTATTTTATAATATTAAATTCATCATCCGATCTGGGTGTGAAAAAACTTCCTTATTCGATGCCACCAGTCCGAAGAGAGGTGCCCTTCGAAACTGATACGCAGAAACGTCCCGGTCAGACGGCGGATAATCGTATTCGCCTCATAGTTTTTGTCGTCTTTTTCGGGAAAGTCATTGCGGTAATGGCTCCCGCGCGACTCCTCGCGCGCCAGCGCGCTCATCACCATCGCCTCGGCGACGGTGAGCGCGTTGCGAAACTCGATGATCGAGAGGAGCTCGACGTTCTCGCCGCGCTCCTTGTTGATGCAGCACAGCCCCGAGGACATCTTCATCAGATAATGGACGTATTCGAGGGCGGAGGCGAGGCTGTCATGGGTGCGGAACACCCCCGCGTTCATGTAGAGGTTGTTTCCGAGGTTGCGGCGCATCGTGTTGATGTTGAAGCGGTTTTCCCCCTCCAGGATCGTCTCGACGTAGCGCGCCTCGCGATCCACCAGTGCATAATCGATCGGGCGGAATTCCCCCTTCTTCGCCGCGCGCGCGGCCTCGATCCCGGCGATCCGGCCGAAGCAGGCCGCCTCCAGCAGGCTGTTTCCCCCCAGCCGGTTCGCGCCGTGGACGCCGCTGTGGGCGCATTCACCGCAGGCGAAAACGTTTCGGATGTCGGTCGAGGTGTCGCTGCGGCTCCAGATCCCCCCCATCGTGTAGTGGGCGGCGGGGGTGATGGGGAGGAGTTCGGTGGTGATGTCGATCCCCGCACCGTTCAGGGCATGCTTGCGGGCCGAGGGGAGCTTGCGATCGATCAGCTCCTCCCCCAGATGGCGAAAATCGAGATAAACGGTGTGCCCCTCTATCTGGTACTGCAAAATCGCGCGGGATAGTTTGTCGCGGGTGGCGAGCTCGTCGGTGAACCGCTCCCCGTTCTCATCCACGAGTATCGCCCCCTCCCCGCGCGCCGCCTCGCTGATGAGGGTGCCGCTTCCCGCGAGGGTCGTGGGGTGAAACTGGACGAATTCGAGATTCACGAGCCTCATTTTGGATCGAAGCGCCACCGCGAGGGTATCGCCGCTGGATTCTTGCGAATTCGTCGAGTGCCCCCGGTAGATCCCGGCGAACCCTCCTCCCGCCAGCACCAGCGATTTGCACGCGAACGCAATCACCTGCGAATCGCGCCGGCGCAGCAGGATCACCCCTGAAAGTTCCTCCTTGAACGTCGCGATGTTGAGGAGGACGTGGTTTTGGATGATGTTTACCCCCTCTTTGCGGCACAGCACGAGCAGCGTCTGGGTGATCGAGGCTCCGGTTTTGTCGGCGATGTAGCAGGCGCGCGACGACGCAGTCCCCCCGAAGGGGCGCTGGGCGACTTCCCCGTCCTCGCGCAGATCGAACGCCACCCCCATCGAGCGCAGCTCATCGATGATCTCGGGGGCTTCGCGGACCATCGTCCTCACCACCGATTCGCGGCCCAACCCGTCGCCGCCTTGCAGCGTGTCGGCGACATGCGTTTCGAACGAGTCGTTGCCCGTAAACGGCAGTACCGCATTGATCCCCCCCGATGCGACGGCGGAGCTGGAACGGAGCGGATTGCTCTTGCACACGAGCGCGACGTTAAGACCGGCACGACGCGCATACAGCGCGGCGTAGAGCCCCGATATCCCGCTGCCGACCACTACGACATCATACAGCATAGGAATCCTTCATGAGTGTCTGCATCGCTTCTGGGGGGGCGGCGTTCAGGTATCCCAGCAGCGCATTGTTGCGCACGTGCTGCGGCTCCACCGCCCCGAAGATCGCGCTGATGGCCCCCGCACTTCGGGCAAACTGCAGGGCGCTCGCGACGTCGGTGAGATCGGCAGTGTTCATCAGTTCCCCTATTTTGGAGGAAAACGGGCGTTTGAAGAGGTTTTTTTGCAGCAGCGGCGAGGATCCCAACATCGTGATGCCGTAGCGTGCGCACGCATGCATCAGGGGATAAAAGTGCCCGTCGTCGCAGCGCTGGTTGGCGTAGCTCAGCGCATGCGGTTTGGCGAGGTTGAACGGGCTCTGGAGATACCGGAACCCGTGCTCCTCCCCCCCGACGCGCCGGGCGATCTGTACGACCCGCTGCAGGGATACGTATTCGGTGTGTTCCTCTTCGTACAAAAACCCGTTCCACGACGCGATCCCATAGGCGCCCAATTTCCCCTCGTTTCTCAGCTCCTCGAAGAGAGCGAACGCTTCTTCGATCCGGCCGTAAAACGTTTCGGTATCGACGTATCCCAGCTGTGTTTCGGGATTGTGCAGGTAATAGATGTCGATGGCCTCCAGCCCCAGATTTGTGCGCGACGTTTCGAAACTCCAGCGCAGAAACGCCGGGGTCATGCAGTGCTGGTCGATGACGATCTCCTCGATGCGTGCGAGTCCTGCGTCGACGACGTGTTGCTGTATCCATCCGTAGGGATTCTCGGGAAACGGGAAATCGAGGGGGATAAATCCCCCCTTGGTGGCGATGATCACTTCGTCGCGTTTGAGTTCCCCCAATGAAAGCATCGGCGAGAGCGCCTCGGCGATCTCCCGCTCGGAGATCTGGTAGCGGTAGTTGATCGCCGTATCGATCAGATTGATCCCGCTGAGGAGCGCGGTGCGGATCGACGAGCTGAAATTGATGATGTAGTTGTCCTCTTTGTAGGGTTCGCTCTTATACGTCCCCAGCCCCAGCGAGGGGAAAAACAGATCGCCGTTGAAACGGTAAAAGTCTTTCGAGTACTTTCCGAACCGCTTCATGTATCTGAAAGTACCCTCTTTGGTCGCCATATTCATGGCAAACGCCCCATGAGCAAAGCCCATCGGGCTACGCTGGCCGCTGTGGCACATGAAGCCAAAGCGGAAAGCTTAACGTAGTGCAGGCAAATGCTTGCCCCGTTCGGGACAGAAATTATCGGTATCATCTTAAATCACCATGACGCGCAGATTGGCTTTTAGCTTGAAATTAAGCATATCCTGCATCCCGGCCAGCGTCGTGGTGGTGTTCATCGAACAGCTCATACACTCCCCCTTGTACTGGATGTAGAGTTCGTGCCCATCCGCCGTCTCTTTCAGATCGATCACTTCGACGTCGCCGTGGTCGGCCTTGAGGGTTGGGCGGATATACTCTTCGAGGATGGATTCGATGCTGCGGAGTTTCTGCACCAGGCTCATCGCGCTGAAATTCCCGTCCCCTTTAGCCTCCTTGATCTTTTTGCTGATCGCTTCTTTTTCGAGCTCCTCCATCACTTCGGCGAGAAGGTCGACGAGGTAGAGGTCTTTTTTCTCATGTCCGCCGGGCTTGACGCACGATTTGCAGAACCCCCCCGCCTTGGTATAGTCGACGATCTGCTCGATCGAACCCAGCTTGTTGAGCCGGATCACCTCTTTGAGGGTATCGAGGCTGACACGGGCGCATTCGCAGACGATGAACTCGGTCTCGAACTCGCTCATGTCGACCCCCTTGTAGATCGAGGCCGCTTTTTTGATGACGTCGTAGGCCATGACCGAGCAGTGCATCTTCTGCCCCGGTACGGCGGGAATGTCGGGATCGTCACGGAGCGCTTTTTCGACGTCGATGTTGGTGATTTTGAGCGCCTCATCGACCGTTTTTTCCATGCACAGCTCCGCCATCATGTCCGAACTGGCGATCGCCGTACCGCAGCCGAAGCTTTTGAACCGGCTCTTGATAATGACGTCGTTGGCCGGATCGATCATCCAGTAGAGCCGCACCGCGTCCCCGCAGCTCTCCGCGCCAAAATCGGCGATGACGAGCTGTTTGCCCTCACGCTCCGCCTCGTCCTGCGTGATTTCCCCCATATTGACCGGATCGTTCATCCGCCGTTGTACTTCGCAAGAGTACTCCTCCCATAACGCTCCGCCGATCAGTGTGTCACGTGCCATCCGTTGCTCCTTGGTATGCAATGTATTCCCCTACATTTGCAACCGCCATTCCTGAAGCGGTACGACATTTTTGTCACAGATATCGTCGAGAACGGAATATGCAGCTAGACAACTGTAGTCAATAATTCTGCCAAAAAGGGCAAGCTTAAGTGCCTCAGCGGCTAGCGTAGCAGAGAGGGACGCGTTCCGCTCTGCGTCTCAAATACATAAAAAGGATTCATCATGATGCAAATCACCGCCGTCTTCAACAAACACTGTCTCAACGACGTTCTGCGCGAACTGTTCGACAACCTGATCGAAGGGGTCACCGTCATGGACGTCATCGGCAAAGGCTCTCTGGGGATCGCCGAAAAAAACAACGCCCCCGACCTCTATCCGAAAGTCATGATTATCATCGTCGTCTCGGACAACAGCCACAAAGAGACAGCGATGGAGTGTATCCGCGCCCACACCCAGGATCTGGGACACGGTGCGGGGAAAATGTGGGTCACCCCCGTGCTCGAAGTGGAGCGGATCCGCACGGGCGAAAAAGACGCCTCTGCCCTCACCCAGCCCACCCCGCGCGCCGCTGCCAAAACAAACACCTTCTTCACCGCCGTCGATACCCCCTCGAGCTGACACAGGGCTGCCACGGCGGCCTATGTGTTACATAGATTATCTATCTGATACACCGAGAATTACAGCAGCTCCAGCTTGTAGAGAAACTGCCGCTCTTTGTAGGAGGGGATGTCGAGTTCCTGGCGGTATTTGGCGATGACGCGGCGGACCATTTTGACCCCGAAGCGCTCCTCGGTCATCTCGTGGAGGATCTTGTCGCTGAACGGGTCGTCCTTGTTTTCGCCGGCAACCAGCCGTTTGAGAAAATGTTTGATCTCCGAGGTCGACACCTCCCCGATGGAGTTGGAAAAAAAGTCCTTGAAGGCATAGAGCCCCCGTTCGGTCTGGAGGTATTTGTCCGCGATGGCGCGCGAGATCGTCGATTCGTTGAATCCCAGCTCGTCGGCGACGTCCTGCAGCCGCAGGGGACGCAGTTCTCCCCCCATGAAAAAAGCGTACTGTTTTTCGAGCAGAACAAGGGCGACGTTGTAAAGCGTCGCCTTGCGCAGGTCGAGGAGCTTGACGAGCTCGCGTGCTTCCTTGAATTTCTGTTTGGCGAAATGGTCGTACTTGTCGATCATGCTGACCTGCAGATCGGGGTAAAAGGCGTGGTTGATCCGGATGTTGAGCTCGGAGCCTGCAAACTCGACGAACAGGTCGGGGGTGATCTGCGTTTCGGGCTCCATGTACTCCAGTGCCGGGGGATTTTTGAGATGCTGCAAAACGTGCTTCGCATCCCCCAGTCGTGGGTGATTGATGAATTTCTCCATCTTGTCGAACTGCAATATCATCGCGCTCAGCAAAATGCTCAGCTCGTCGTCGAGATCGTAATCGTTCAGCTGGAACAGAAACGATTCGCGATAATCTACCGCCCCGACGCCGGAGGGTTCGAGATGGGCAAACCGCTGCCGCACCCGCTCGACGTTTTGGGGATCGGTGTCGCACTGGCGCGCCACCTCCTCGACGCTCCCCTCGAAATACCCCTCCTCATTGATGTAATAGATAATCTGGCGGGCGATCTTCTGGGAGATGGGGGTCGGAAACAGCGGCGCGACGATCTGCTCGTCGAGCTTTTCGTACAGCGACGTTCCCGCGATGCTGAGCCATTCGATCTGGTCGGAGGAGGCGTTGGAGACGTAGTTCTGAAATGCCCCGTAGGCTGATGAGCCACCCGCTGAGGCATTGGATTGCTCGAACCCAGAATGGACCTCCAGACAGGGGTTCTCGTTCGTGATGACCTGCAGGTGTTTTTCGAGGTCGTTGAGCGAGCACTGCAGCAGCGGCAGCCAGGTCTGCATCGACAGTCTGGGGAGTTGTTTTTGTTTGTAAGAGATGGTTGTTTGCATCGTCCACACCTGATAATGTATATTCGTTCTGAACAGGTACTGCATCTTTTGTTCTAGAACATTATAGGGGTCATTCAGGAGAGGAGATGGTCAAAAAAGAGGCAGTTTCCGCCGGAAGGAGGAGACTCTCCCGGCATTTGGAGCGATAAGGCAGATCAGTACTTCAGACGGACCAGTCCGCCGTGCGCGACGACTTTCATCTGGCAGGCCAGGCGTGCTTTGGGGTTGCTTTCGTTGAGGGTTTTGAGTACCGCTTTCTCTTTTTCGTTGATTTCGCTCATGTACTCCATTCCCGATTCGACCGATACGACGCAGGTACCGCATTCGCCGTCACGGCAGCCAAACGGCAACGCACTCCCCGATGCTTCGACGATATCCTGGATCGTCTTGCCCGGGCGGACGTTGATCGCCAAAAAGTCATTCATAATTTCTACACGTGTTGTCATCCCAACTCCTTTGTTGATTACGATTATTTAGCCGCGAGGGCACCAATTCCGCTTGATACGGTATGCAAAAATCTCAGAAGATGTTGATATTACTCCCCCTCTTCTTGAGATTGCGCCGCTTTTTCAGCAGCACGGGTAGCACGGTGTTCTTTCAGCCATCGCAGCTCCTCGGCGACCTCGTCATAACCGTCATCTTCGAGGGCGCTCTCCAGTTCCGCCTCGCGGCATCCGAAGATCAGCCCCTCTTCGATGAAATTGACCTCATACACCCGTATCGTCTGCAAAAAATCGCCGATTTTTCGGACGTACCCTTCAGCGCCGGCTTCGATCAGGATATCTCCTACCCCCGCATGAGGGTAGGTTCCGTCATTACGGATCGTTTTGGTCAGTCTCACCCTCTGCCCGACCCTGTAGAGAGAAAGAATCTCGTCTTTGGCCGACATTTTGTAGAGATTGGTTTTACGCGATCCCTCATCGATCACTTCAATGTCATTTTCTTTTTTATCTGCCCTGTCAGGGGCAAGCTTCAGTGCCATAGCGGCCAGCGTAGCTTGGGGGGCTTCGCTCGCCAAGCGTTCAAAATCCGATAATATTTTGGCTGGTGCAGGCATGGACGCCATGGCTCACCTCCTCTACCGTGCTGCAGCTGCTCGATGTCGAACAGGTACCGCAGGCGCTTGGTTTGTCGAACATTTCCCATACGTCCGCTGCCGAGGGGCTGTAACCGTTTTCGAAGTTTTTGTAGACGGTGATCAGGGCAAATTTGTAGTATTCGAGCAGCTTGGCGTCACTCCCCATATCGTGCCCAATGGCCTTCTCGACCATCTCTCCGAACTTTTTGAGGATATGGAACCGCTTGACCTGCACGAGCCGTTCATCGTAGTTAATATCAAAGAATTCAAAGAACTCTTCGGCATCGGTGATTTTCTGGAATTCGGTTAATGTATCCATGGTGTGCTCCTTTTACAGCCCCATCTCGGCTTTGAGCTGGGATGCCCATGCGCTGATCCGAACATCGGTCAGCTCTTCCTGGTTGACGTTGTCAAAGGCCAGGCCGCAGAACTTGCCCCCTTTCTCGGCGAGGGAGAAATTGTAGGTGAACCCTTCCGTCGGGGTATATCCGAAGGCCTCGGCCCCAAGCGAGGTAAAAAGATCGTGCAGTTTCCCCAGCGCACTGACGAAATGCTCGCCGTGTGTTTTCTGATCCCCCGCGCCGAAAAAGGCGACTTTTTTGCCCCCCAGATCGGGCTGCTCGTTGCTGAGTTCGTAGAGAGGGTCTACCCAGTCGCGTTGCGGATCCCCCTGCCCCCATGTAGACGAACCGATCAGCAGGACATCGAACTCCCCGAAATGATCGAGCCCGTCGAAGTCCTCCTCCATATCGATGAGTTCACAACTGCCAAAATATCCGCCCAACTGTTCCGCCGCTTCACGCGTTGCCCCCGTGCTGCTTCCGAAAAAAATCCCTACTTTTGCCATAGTCGTCTCCTTTAGTCTTGTTTTATGCACGGTTTATACTGCTCGTAAATCTCGATCGCGGTTTCGAGCATCTTGTCGCCGTCTTCGAACAGCGCTTCGAGGGTACGGTAGCTGAAACGGTGGGCGTCTTTGAAATACTTGTTGACGATGCAGATCCGAT
>CAYXWQ010000027.1:0-23621 GCA_964468865.1 uncultured Sulfuricurvum sp.
ATTCGTAAAGCAAAAAGGGTAATGCTGAAGTGTTTGTATGGCAGACAGGAAGAGACTTTATTTTTTGAAAATAACATAGTTTTTCATAGTTTTACAAATTGCTTCAAAGTATCGTAATATAGGTATTTATAAAAGAATACGATAAACTAACACCATTATAAAGTTTTACTAACTTTTATATCTTATGGGTAGAAATAGGGTAGAAATAATGGCAAAGATTCTGAGCAAGAAGTATGATGGTATTTATTACAACGAACTTCAAAATGGCGATAAAACCTATTACATCACTTATAAACAAGACGGCAAAAAAGTCTGGGAAAAGATAGGCAAACATTCTCACGGTATTCGTGAAGACTATTGCAATCAAAAGCGTGCAGAGCGCATTGTCCAAATCCACAACGGTGAAGAAACCCGTAAGCAAGCGTTAAAGCGTCAAAAAGGCGAAAACATCATCACTCTCAATGATTTATTCGATTATTATGTAGAGTATAAAGAGATGAAGCCAAAATCACGCCGAGGCTATAAGGGGGCTTGGAATCTGTATATTCGCAACACACTGGGTGGATGTGATGCAAAAAAATTGACGGCAAACGACATCATCGCCGAACGCAATAAATGGACTCTCAGCGAAAAAACAAAAGCGATGCTCGTTGGCTTTATCGGTGCTTCTTATCGATTCAGCACAGTCCATAACGATGAGTATAAAGATATTCCATCACCGATGGACAATCTTCTTGCGATGGATAAACTCATCACAACCAAAGAAACACGCAAAAAACGGCGCAATATGCGTGCAGGCTATTTAAAACTTGATGAAATCAAACAATTGCGTGAAGCGGTTGAAAACAAACCCGCCTTAAAAATGGCAATCGAGATTATGCTCTCAACAGGAGTCCGAATCACTGGCGCACTCTCGATTCGTAAAAGAGATATAGACATCACAAACAAAACCATTACCCTGATTGACCATAAAAATGGTGGGGATACTTACACTGGCTATATATCGCCACAGCTCCAAGTGCTGTTGGAAAAGCACCTGCCACGACTTAAACAAAATGATTATGTCATTGGCTATGATGGAAATGCAATGCCTTACCGCACCATTGCGAGGCATTTGAAGGAAGTGCTTGATGAGTTATTCAACGAAGGTCTGGATGAAAAAAACAGTAAAGAAAGAATCGTGATTCATTCGCTTCGCCATACCTTTGCAAGTCAGCTCGCAATCAAAGGCACCTCGCTTCAAATGATTCAAAAGCTACTCAATCACGCTGATATTTCTATGACTATGCGATACGCCAAATTATTACCTGACAGCGGTAAAGATGCGGTAATCAACTTATACAGCTAAAACAACAAAAACAACATTAAGTTTTTATTAAGGTGTTTTGAGGAAGAATTCTGCCGAATTATTCAGATAAATAAGCATCAGCTTACTTCTTTCGATTCGCTTTTTAAAAGCCTTTCAAGGAACAGAGCTAAATTGTAAAAAACCAGGAAGTCCAAAATTTGAAGTGTAGCCTTATGGCTATCTTTGATTCATTTGTTCTTCGGGATATTAACAATTTAGTTTCATTTGTTCGTTTCTTGCTCGTTTTCGAGCTACTTGAAAAGGCTCCCCTTTATGAAATACACTACAATCTCGCTTCAAGACGCTATCTACCAAGAACTAAAAGACCGTTATAACAAATCGTTTATCAACAAAAATGAGCTTGCCCGTGAGCTTGATTGCTCGGTCAGCTCAATCAACAACCACATTGTCAAAGGTTTTGGGCTTCCTGACTATATCAAAGTTGGCAATGCCAAAAATGCACCCGTCCTCTTTCCCATCGCTTCCGTTGCTTCATTTTTCTCAAACACTGTGCGTGTAGCGTAAGGAGGCAAACAATGATTAAATCTGCAACGATTGCTAACTTCAAATATTATGTCAATACTACAAGAACAATTGTGTTTGCTTTTAACCTTTCAGACAAAAAAATTGCTCGTGTTTATAAATCCGACTGGGCATCCATTAAAATGGCTGTTATCAAAGAAGACAAAAAAGGCGAACCCCAAACGCTATCGATGGATTGGGAGAGCATTATCAAAGAGGATAATGATATTTTTGCCGTCATTAAGCCAATTGCATCGACGATGAAACCCGCAGGGTATTTCAGCGAACTCGTTCCAACAATCGGACTCCACCAAGACTATCTCAATGAATATCTAAACGGCGAAGCATTCACCAACGCCAAAGAGCACCAATTTCTCGATGTCAATCCGATTGAAATGCTTGAAACCGAATGCCCGAACATTACGATACTGTTGCACAATCTTTTTTTCAATGAAAGCAACGAGGTTCTGCAAAACTTCCTCAACTGGCTTGCCAATATCGCTTACAAGGATGTCCGACAGGATATTTTCTGGCTCTTCAAAGGCACCGATGAGGACAATCAAGGACAAGGTGCGGGCAAAGGCGTTTTCCGTGATTTGATGAGCGACTTATTCAGCGGTCTGGTCGTATCGGTCAATAACCAATCGTATAAAAACAATTTCAACTCTCAATTGATGAATATGAAACTCATCATCTTTGATGAAGTCAATTTCAAATCGCTCAACTATGAAGTCGTCAAAGATATGACAGGCTCAACATTGATGCCGATTGAATTCAAAGGCAAAGAAGTCGTAATGACTGAAAATGTCGCCTCGTGGCTTTTTTTCACCAACGAATACGACCTTCTCAGTAAAATCAACGCAACCGACAGACGATGCTTTTTGATTCATCCAAATCCGACGAATGACAGTCTTTCCAAAATCGTTCCGAATATTGAAGCATTTGTGAAAGAAATTCGCAATGAGCTTCAAAGCTTCATCAAAGTGTTGGCACACTGTGAATTGAATGTCATCAAGCCCAATAAATTGAGAACGGCTGCACATACAGAATACTTCACCAATCAGCAATACAGCCAAATTGCTGACATCAAAGCCATCTCAAAACTATTCACCAACCAATTTGACCGTGAGAGCTATTTTGATTTTCTCAAACAGCTTGAAAAAATTGACGGTAATGTTGATTATTCTATGCAACGGTTCTTCATCGAAAATGAATTTATCTATTACACACCATTTCTCGAAATCTTCGATGTATGTAGAACTCACAAAATCGCCTCCATCAACAATACCACTTCACCACAAAAGGCTTGGAAGGAATTGCGAGAGGACTTGCATAAAGCCAAATATGAGGACTATATGCTCGATAGAAAATCCACAATAGGTGGTCAAAAAGTTCGCCTCAAAGAAGCCTGTATGCGCTCCCAAAATACGGATAAGAGCCGACAGAAAAAAATCACCAACTTCATTGTCAATAACTACAAGAACAAAACAGACACGCTTCCAAAAGCGTCCTGATTTACCCACGAGATAAAATCAATTTACCCACGATCTCGACACCCATTTACCCACCAAAACTAATGACTCACCCCCTGTATGATAATTTTTTACCCATTATTACAATTGCCGGACTTATCAGGGTTTTATTGCCAATTTGCCAATTTACCCACCAAAGAGCTAATGTGTCCCGAAGGGGATAAAACAAATTAGCCCGACGCTCCACGCCGTCGCAATGCCGAAGGCTCACAGTAACCGAAGGGCGCAGGGGTGTCAAGAGGGCGTTAGTCCCTTTGCGGGATTATGAGTAATGCAAGGGGTTTCCCCGCAGTTTTACTATCCCGCTATATGCCATAGGGGCTTTATACGATATTTTTGAAATTCACTTTATAACCCATAAAAGAAAGATGGGGAAGGTTAAAAGTGAGTGGAGAAATTAGTGTAAGAGATGTCGTTGTTAAAGCAAAAAAAATAAACGGGTGGCGTCATCTTGCAACATATAACCAATATGTGCAAAAAGAGGGCGCACTCGTTTATCAAGCTTTAACACCCGACCAGCTCGTTAAAGTCAATAACGCATATCAGAAAACAGAAAGTGATAAGCACACAAGAAGCAAGGGCGGACGCTCTGGCATCATTGCGAAGAACTTTATTTTTTCGTTGCCTCCCGTGATGGAAGCAATCATAAATCGCAACAACGATAAAGAAATGCGGGAGATGATTGATTATGTATTAAATGGCTTTTACGAGGGAGTGTTAAAACAACACCCAAAAATCAATATCAAGTGGCTAAAAAGCCACGCAACGATAGCGTTGCACAGAGATACAGAACACACGCACTTTCATTTAGTTGTTCCCTGCGTTGTTCCTGATAATTCCCTTTTTAATCCGTCACTTATCCGCATAGACTACGGAAAGCGTAACATATCAATAAAAGCCCGTAGAACCCTATACAACTATTGCAGAGGTCGCCTACTCTCCAAATCAATCACAGAAGCGGATTTTATAGAAGCCTCCAAAAAAGAAACTAAATCAAATGCCTCCCGCAACTGGGCGCAAAAAAAGCAAGATATGAAAGCAAGCATAATAGAGGCGATACAAGCGACGGAAGAAGCAAACAAGAGAGCCGACCGCCTCGCCTCTCTTTATGATGAAAACGAGAAATGGATAAACCAAATAACAAACGACCTACAACGGCTCGAAAACAGAATTGAGCGGGGCGAGATTGGACTCAAAGAAGTCGAAACCGAAAAAGAGCGAATACTCAAAAAAGTTGAGAAGACGAAAGACGAAGAAGTTAAAAAGGCACTCAAAGAAGAAACCAAAAAAGTCATATACAAGGGGCCAAGAATGTAATTTTTGACCCCTGAAAGGAGAAAATATGAATTTTATCAATAATCACGATTTTATAGTTGCCGGCGCTGCTGTTGCTGGCTTTTTACTCGGTGCGGGTGTTATGTGGATATATCGGCACTTTAAAGAGCCGTACGACCTGAAAGAATACAGAGCGCACACAATAGAAGCGATAAAAAGAAAGATAGCCGATGCGGAAACCATCAAACTGCGAGAAAGCGAGATTGGAAGCCTAAACTATGAATTGCAACGACTTAAAAACCTGCCTAATGTTGCCGATAAACTCGAACAGCTTGCAAAGATTGAAGCAGAGATTGAAGAGCGACAAACGGAAAATTTCAGATTGCGAAAGGAAAACGGAAAACTCAAAAACGACAATCTCACAACAGCTCAAAAGCAAGAAAAAGAGCAAGCAAGACAAAGACAAGATAAGCAAGAGCAAATCCAAGATACTGGCGACACTTTGAGCGATTACGAAGAAGAGAGCAAGAATATCGGCTTAAAAAAGCCAAGAAATGGCATTTAAGCAGAAAAATTGTGCAAGATTGAGGAATGTTAATTCCTCAGGTCTTACTTAGAAATTTTACTTATTTCCTCAGCACATTCCTCGGTAGTTCCACCTGTAAAACATTTACTATCAGGTTTCAATTTTGCGGTTATTGTCTTGGAAGCATCAGCAATTTTCACGAAGAACTCATTATTGTTCTTCACACCTTCTGGCGTTGCACTGATAATTTGATTGGCAACATCACTTGCCCAATCATAAGATGGAAGACAATCATTCAAAAAAACTGCTCCCATAGTCATACCACTGACATTACATACCAAACCGATAGAATCGCCTTTATTTAGACTTGCTACCCAGTTTTCATATCCTTTTGCCATTTCTGCTCTTGGATTGATAAACATATTTGAGCCACCGTTTAAGCCAATCATAATACTGTCACCAATGGTTTTATCCAAACTTTTCACTGTTCCGCGTACAGCAACAGATTTATCTTTGAATTTTTGGTCTGCTGCTACCTCATTTTTTTCATATTCATTTTGTAAAGAATTAGAGGTTACTACCAATGGGCGATTACTGATTACATCTTTTTCACTGATAAGACTATCTTTTCCATCGACCATTTGATAAAGGTCTTCGGTAATTAACGCAGAATAAACTTTTAACTCTTGTTCTGTAAAGAGAGGCTTCTCACCATCAGCCGAGGCCTTTGTTAAATCGGTCTCAGTATTCGCTTTACTTTTGTCTGACATACTCCCAATGACACCTAATACAAGCACCACACCACCAATGATAAGAAGTGTTTTTTTCATTTTGCTTTTATGTGGTTTTGAAGTGCCACAATGTGGGCATACCTTAGCGTCTGTACTTATTTCTTTTCCACATTCAATACATTGTGTTAAAGCCATCTACTCACCCTCTTTTCTAAGTAAAACTAAATATGTTAAATTTTATCATAGATGTAAAAAAATAGCAAAACATACAGCTTATTACAATTTTTTTCATTCAATGGGTAGAAATAGGGTAGAAAAATAAAAATGTCCCGATTGTGAAAAGTGCTTGAAAGCACCTTTTTTAGGAGTTTCAGTAGATTTTTTTGTTGATTATGGCAGACAGGAAGAGATTCGAACTCTCGGTAGGTTGCCCTACACACGCGTTCCAGGCGTGCGCCTTCGACCACTCGGCCACCTGTCTATGGTTGGAAGAATGAAATTATACACTGTTATATCGAAATTCCCACTTAATTATTCAGGATATTTACAACATTAGGGTGATTTTGATCGTGGTGCAGGGGCGGGTGGGCAGGCCCGGGAGGGATTCAGTGGAGGCGATTGCCGGGGTCCTTGGTCGAATCGTCCATGGCCACCCTGTTTTTGCCATGTTTTTTTGCGTCGTACAACGCACGGTCGGCTTTTTCGAAAAAGGTTCTTTTGGTGTCTTCGGCGCTGAGCTGGGCCACTCCAAGGCTCACCGTCACGGCTTTGTCGACGAAATCAAAGGAGTGTGATTCGATCCGCTTCCGAAGGTTTTCGGCCAGGTGGTGGGCACCGTCGATTTCGGTTGATGGGGCCAGAATGACGAACTCTTCGCCTCCCCACCGCGCAAAAATATCTCCGTGTTTGATGTTGTTTTCGATCAGGTTGACCAGGTCGATGAGAATGCTGTCGCCGGCCTGGTGCCCGTAGGTATCGTTGATCTGTTTGAAATTGTCCACATCGAAGATGATCAGGCTCAGGGGCAGATGATTTTCTTTCGCGTTCGCGATCGCCGTAGTAAAGATGTCTTCGAAGTTTTCCCGGTTGTTGGTCCCCGTCAGAGTGTCCTTGTAAGCTTTTTGCTCCAGGGTGTTGGTCATGGAGTAGAGCTCGTCGACCTTGTGTTTCATGGCCTTGTTAATGTTTCTGAGCTGCTGTTTGGTCTCTTCGAGCTCGGTGATGTCGTGTCGGATCGCGATGTATTCGACGACGTCCCCGTCAACGTCGAGGATCGGAATGATGGTAGTGTCGACGATGTACTGGCTTCCGTCTTTTTTCATATTCGTGACGATGCCGTTCCAGCTTTTTTTGGCTTTGATGGTGTCCCACAGTCCTTTGAATGCTTCTCTGGGCATATCGGGATGCCGGATGATGTTGTGCGGTTTTCCGATCAGTTCATCGCGCGTGTAGCCTGAAATCTCGCAGAACTTGTCATTGACGTAGGTGATGACCCCTTTCGGGTTTGTTTTTGAGACGATGTTGCTCAGATCGACCGCTTTTTTGTATTCGGCCAACAGGTTGGAGTTTTCGCTTTTGTAATTGAGGTTGCTGCTGGTGAGGCTTTCAAAATTGGCCGCCAGATCGTTGGCCATCTGCAGGGTGAGCGCATCGATTTCGCTCTGGAGTGCAAACGAGAGGTTGCCGTTTTCGTAGATGATCTGCTCAATGACGTTTTTCAGTTTGATCACCAGGGTGAAAAGCTCCGCGGTGCTGACGTTGTAGTTATTCAGAAGTTGCAAAAAGTCGATTTTGACCTGGCATTCGGTGATTGTGGTGCGCCATTCGATGACGCTGATGTAGCAGTCGCAAAACTGGTAGAGGAGATGGGTATTTTTTTCAATCACCGGCAGTGAATGCCGGTGCAGAATGTTTTGCACCTCACTTTTGTTCATCCACCGTGTGATGATTTCGTTTCGATTGATCCGTAAAAAATAGGAAAACTCTTCGCTGTCTATGATCTTGATCATGATAATCCCGCCCCGCAAATGTCATCTGTAATAGACGGTATTGATTTTACCGTAAATCGGTGAGGATAGGGGCAATTTGTCGTTATTCCGATTTTTGGTTTAAACCGCAACATCCACTTCGAAAACACCGTACACCCCTCCGGTTTCGCCGAGGGCTACCGAAGCCTGTTTGTAGTGGGCGATCGGGGTGTCGGCGTCGCTTTTGGCGGTGTAGTCCAGTGCCGCCGTCTGGAGGCTGATGGCACCGATCCCGGCCTGTTCGAGGGTGAGGAGGGTCTCTGTCTGTTGGGTAACTGTCCAGACGCGCAGCTGCTTGTAGGCCGCATCTGAGCTGTCGATCCAGCCGTTTTTGTCTCCGTCCAGGGCGGAAAGCTCCATGAACCCTTTGCCGCTTTGGGGGCCGAAGAGTTCGCGGCCGCTGGCGATGGCACCGTCTCCGTCCAGATCGCGCGCGAGATAGCCGGCATTTCCGGAGAGGTAGGGGAGGCTCTGCCCCTCTTTGCCGCTCAGGTTAAAGGCAAAGGCGTTGGCGGAGAGGGGCTGCGTTCCGTCGAACGAGATGACGAGGGGATCGGTCATGATTTTGCCGTCCTGCATCCGCAGGGAAAGCGATTCGGAGAAGTGCTGTTCCCACCGGATCGAGAGGGAGAAGCTCCGCAGCGTGCCGTCTTCGAGCCGGACGCTTCCCTCGGCCGAAAAGTCCATCCGGCTGTGTTCTTCCATCTGGTAGCGGTACTCCAGGATCGGCGAAGCGGAAACGGGGGAGCGGGACGATGCGGCGGAGGGAAGCTCTGCGGCGGCACGGAAGGTGGCCTGCGTGATTTTTTCCCCCGTCAGCGCTTCGAGGAGGAGGGCCATGATGCGGTATTTGGGATCTATCCCTTCCAGAGGATCGGATTCGTCTGCCGTTTTTTCTACGGATTTGGCGGATTCGGCGGGGGAGGGAGAGGAGATTTTGAGTTCTTCCTCCTCTTTGCGCGTATACACACTGGCAGTGTTCAGACTTATCTGGTGGGCAGCGACATGCATGGGTTTTCCTCCCTTTTTCGTTGGAGGCTATATCGTCAAAAAAGGGGAAAAAATGAGGGCTATATCAGCAGCAGCGCCGCGGCGGTGAAGCTTCCGACCGAGATGAGATAATAGGTGGCGACCCAGCGGAAGAGGGCGGCTTTTCCCAGAAAAAAGACGATAGCGGCCTTGGCGATCGTGTTGGCAACGATGGCGATAACGATCGCATAGAGAGCCGTTGCCGGATTCAGGCCGTTTTTGGCCATCGAGGAGAGGGAGAGGATGATCGCATCGACATCAGCGATACCTGAGAGGAGGGCAACCGCGTAGACCCCCGTCTTTCCTGCGTACAGGTTTGCCAGTTTGATCAGCGCGAGGGTCAGGCCGAAGACAAACCCCATGATCAGCGCCTCTTTGAGGTCGAACGGGTTTTTAAACTCGATATCCTGTATGATTTTTTCGCGCTGGGAAGTAAAGTAGAGCAGGGCGATGTACGTAAAACCGCTGAGCGATCCGACCGCGATCGGGACGGCGAGAGGGGCGATCAGGGAGGGGTTGATGACCCATATTTCGAACCCGGCGCGGATCAGCATCATCGACGAGGCCAGCGTAATCCCCACCGCGAGGCTTTTGGCCAGAAAGCCGTTTTCGTGGACGCGGCGCGCCATGCTCATCGCAACCGCGGTCGAGGAGACGAGGCCTCCGAAGAGCCCCGCCACGCTGATCCCCTGAACCGATCCCAGAAAACGGATGGCGATGTAGCCGAAAAACGATATCCCCGCCACCAGGACGACCATGATCCAGATGCGGTAGAGGTTCACCAGCCCCATCGGATCGATGGGCTTGTCGGGGAGGATCGGGAGGATGACGAACGTCATCAGCATGAACATGATGGCGGCGCTGAGGTCTTTTTTGGTGAGGGTCTGTTCGTACTCCTGGATTTTCTCTTTGAGGTTGAGGACGAAGAGGACGAGGATCGCGATGAAGACGGGGAAAATGGGGAGGGTGAAATGGAGCATCGATCCGATGACGAAGGTGACGAGGGCCGAGAACTCCGTCGTGGCCCCTTTTTCGGGAGAGGAGATGCTGTTGACGACGTAGGCGGCGATCAGCAGTGTCCCCATCAGCGCCGAGGCGATCAGAAAAAAATAGGGGAAAAAGGTCGTGAACCATGCGGAGAGATAGCCGAAAAGGGCAATCATCGAGAAGGTCCGAGCCCCTCCGAAATCCTGCGTCTTGTGGGCATAGATCGTGTGCATTTCGCGCTGCAGTCCGATCAGGAATCCCAGGACGAGCGAGAGGACGCTGTGCTGGATAAACAGTGAGTCCATATCCATCCGCTCCCCTTCGCTGTAAAGATAGTATGGGATGATTATAGCGCAGATGCTACAATAAGGGGAAAAGAGGGGGAAAATCCGATGAAAAAAAAGGGAATTGTGCTGCTGCTGCCGGTCATGCTCTGGGCGCAGATGGGGATCACGACGCACGAGCGGGTGAGCACTGATGCGGCACCCGATGTGCTGAGGGGGCATTTGGGGTTCGAGGAGGAGAACAAACACGCCGATCCGATCCGGGAACATTTCAATGCGATCGTCGCCGCGGTCAAACGTGCCGATCCCGAGGGGCGAAACTGCCGGGGAGGAGGGTATCACCTCTCTCCGCACTACAGCTATAAAAACCAGAAGCAGGAGTTTGTCGGTTATGGCGGAACCCTCTCTTTCGGATGCGAATTTCCGACGATCGAAGCGTACAATGCGGTGAGAAGCGCGGTGGAGAAAGCGGTGGCGCCGAATGTACGGAAAAGAGAGGGGGCCCTCTCCTGGGAGGTGAGCGCGCACAAGCGCGAAACGGTGCGCCGGGGGTTGAGGCTGGAGCTGATTCGCAAGGCGCGCACGGAGGCGGACGCTTTTTCGCAGGAGAGCGGGCTGACCTGTTCCCCCTCGGCTATCCGTTTTACCGCTGTGCAGGAGGTGCAGCCGGTGATGCTCCGGGCAATGGCCGCCTCCGTCCCGACCGAAAGTCCGATCCGCGCCGATGAAGAGGTGGCGGCGGAAGCGGCGGTGGACTACTCCTGCGTAAAACGCATACCGTGAGCGAGGGTGTGGCGGTAGAGTTTCAGGGCGTGTGCCAGGTTGTACAAAAGCAGGCCAAACATCGCCCCGGCGAAGACTCCGCCCGCGGCGAAGAGTTCGGGGATGAAGATCCCTGCGAGGAGCGCGGCGGCGGAGAGGGTAAAGAGGGCAAACAGGAATTTGGCCCGTTTCTGGGGGATGATGTTCGACATGATCGGAGCGTCGAGATATCCCGCGGAACTCAAATGAAACCAGACCAGAAAGGGGACGATTTTTCCCATCATTCCCAGAATGACCGAGAGGGCAAAGAGGAGAAAGGAAATCAGGGAAACCGTTTCGAGAGCTTCTGGACCGCCCGTAAGAGAGGCACTATGAGCTGCGATCGCGATCGCAAGCAGGGCGATCCCTGCGCGCCAGAACCAGATGCTCACATCGCTAACGCGCCGTTTACGTCCCCGAAGCCTTTGGAATGTCGTGACCCCGAAGCCGAGAAGCAATGCGGCCAACACACCGTCAAACGCCCACCCGTACGGAAGGGGTGAAAACAACCAGACGATTTTGAGGATCAGGGCGGCGGCGATGAGGCGAAACGCGTTGCGCTTGCACCACGGGGAGTAAGGGGGAGCGACGTAAAACATCTCGATAACCTGAAAAGCGACGGCGATGATGAGGGCGCCGATCCAGCCGATGAGCCCCAGCGAATAGTGTGAGGCCCGGATCGCTCCGTGGGAGGGGCCGAACGTGCCGTTGGCATAGGAGGTTGCCATCACAATTCCCAAAACGGCGGTGAGGGAGAGGGCGATCAGTGCGAGGCGCATCCCCCGCAGGGTATCGTGGGAGATCCCCCCGAAGAGGAGGGGCAAAACGAGGTTGGCCGCATAGAGGATCGAGGCTCCCAGCAGTACCGAGGCGACGACGTAGAGGGGGGTGATCTCTGCGAAGAAGGCTCCGGCCAGCGCAAGGGTGCCGAGTGTGAGCAGGGTGTGGATGATCAGGGCGTTCCCCCGCGCAGAGGGGATGGGCCGCCCCCCCAGGACGCTCTGCATCTGGAACAGCGCGCCGATCATGCTCATGGTGATGACCCCCAGAACCATCAGGTGGATCGCGGCGAGGGAATAGGGGTGCGAGGGGGTCAGCACCTGGGCCGGATAGAGGATCATCAGGAGGGAGAGGAGCAGCCCGAAAAAAGGGACGCTGAGGAAGAACCTCAAGACGACGGAGATCGGAGGGGCCTGATCGAGGGAGAGGCCGTTATACACGGTATTCCTCCAGATTCACCTGAGAACTTCGGGTGATGTAGATGTGCCATGTCCCCTCGTTTTCGATACAGAGGTGGCGACCGCCGTTTTTGGCGATGATCTCGAACAGGGGGCGGGGTTCGCGGCGGTGGACCATGTGGATCACTTCGTCGCCAGAGAGGGCTTTGAACGCATCGACCGCCATCTCCAGCGGGACAGGATGGTCGTACTCGCGCGTGTCGAGGAGGATCATCGCTTCATTTCCCGCAACGTCTGGACCATCCGTTCCGCATCGCCCCCGAGGGCGCGGTCGGTCATCGGGTAGAGCATCTGCTCCTCTTTCATATTGTGCTGCTGGAGCATGATCATCATCGATTCGCCGATCCCGAAAAAATCGTTGACCCGGTTTTCTGCCAGCGCGAGGCGCATCGATTCGAGGAGGCTTCGCAGCTGCTGGTGCTCGTAGCGCATCATCTGCGTCGGTCCCCCCATCATCCCTGTCCGTTTTTCGAAGGCCAAGAAGAGCTCTTTTTCCTCCATGTCGAAATGGTGGAGCGTTGCTTTGGAAAACTGTTCAAAAGCCTGTACGCCTTTTTCGCTCTCTTTGGCCATCAGTGCCGTTTCAGCTTCGGCGTACAGGTGGTCGCAGGCACGGTGATCGTCGCGCATAAATTCGAGTATCATCAGGATGTCCTCATGTCGGTTTGATGCCGACAGTATAAATCGGCCGCGCCGGATAATTCTTGACCGAAATCAAGAGTTACCGTTTGACCGCCTTGTTGTGGGGGAGAAAATCGCGGAAATCCTTGACGTAGACGGCGTTGATCCCCTGCCCCAGCTCATGCACGTCGGCATCGAGGCGAAGCCAGCGGTTGACCTGGTACTGGACCATGATGCTGGAGAGGGTGTCGTTTTTGTAGAGGACGCGGAGGTTCCGGTTCAGCCGCGCCCCCACTTCAAATCCCATCCCCCCCTCTTGGGTCGTGAGGATGTTCATCGTGTCGATCTGTAGTTTGGTGGTGCTGTTGATGAGCCCCTTGATCCCGGCTCCCAGCATAAAATTGGTCGCGTCGGCGCGGATGGTCTGGGTGCCGGTGTCCTCTCCCCCCCGGGCACCCATGGAGGTGCTGGCCGGGCTGCCGAAGAGGATGTAGCTCATGATGTCGTTCTGGCTCATGACGGGGTCGGAGCTGAAGAGGAAGATGGGTGATTCGAGGGTATGGGTGACGTAGATCAGGATCTTTTTGTAGTCGACTTCGTGGCCGATCGTGAGGTCGAGATAGGGGTTGAGGGGGATGTCCCCGCCGAAATAGATCTCGCTATGTTTGATGTCGAACCGTTTTCCCGCCGTCGTCGCGGTGCCTGAGGGGATGGTCACCATTCCCAGAATCTGCATCGGCCCCATGGGATCGCGCCAGAGGGTGATGTCGGGATTGAGGCGTACATCGAGCTCTTTGGTCTGGAGCCTTAGCGGCTGCGAGGCCGTGATGCGGAGGTTCATCGAGAGTTTCGTCTGGCTGGGAGGGCGGACGTCCTGGATGATGATGACATCGTCGTCCATGACTTTGAACTGCTGCAGCGGAAGGTAGGTGATGGTTCCGTCCAGAAGGGTCAGGGAGCCAAAGAGGTTGTGGTTTGCTTCGGCATCGCGCTCGAAGGTGATGTCGGCCGCCGCGTGGGCGCTCCCCTCAGGCCCGTTGTAGCTGAACCGATCCGACACAAGGCGCAGCGAGGCGCTCAGATCGGGGGAGACCTTCCCCCGCATCAGCAGGGTATCGTATACCCACAGCTCATCGATGATCAGCTCCTGGTTTTCGGTGAGGTGCATATGGGAGGGTTTGTCGCTCTGAATGGGATGGTCGGCGATTTCGAAACGGTAGCGCTCCAGGGTGATGTTACCGTCATCGTAGGTGAGCGAAGCATGGCCGTTTGTCCCGCCGAAAGCACGCTGCGAATCGAGGACGGCGGCGTACCACGGGACCTCGATGTCGCTGTGGATGCGGATCGTATTGCCGATGCTTACGCGGGTTTTTGCTCGGATCTCGGCATCGTAATATTCCCCTTTGTAGAGCTCGAGGGGGTAGAGTTTGGAGGCGGTGGCCATGGCCGAGGGGATCAGGGCGTCGATCTCCAGAACGCTCCCATCGGCCGTGATGGTTCCGGCATAATCGAAATAGGCGCCGAGGTAGTTTCCCGAACCTGTGAGACCTTCCCCGCGCAGGGTCCCCGAGAGGGCCACGGCGTCGCCGGAGAGCTGGAAACGGGTGGCGTTTTGCTCGTGCTTGAGCGAGAGCTCCAGACGGTTCGGGGGTTTGTGCGCCCACTCTTTCCACATGGGCGCATCGGGCGGGAGGAGCAGAATCCCTTCGAGGAAATGGGTCTGCTCCCGGGTTGAAAATTTCCCCTCGAAGTTCAGATGCTCATGTACCGCTTGGAGGGTTCCGCCGAAGGTTTCGGTACTTAGGAGATACTCACCGTGTGCGCGCACCCTCAGCGGCGAATTTCGGAGCACTTCGGGAAGGGCGGTGAGGAAGGAGAGATTTTCCTGATCGCTGCTGAGTTCCCATGCGAAGCGGTCATAGTCGGCGCTCGATACGCGCAGGATGTTGCTCCCCAGTGACACTGCGGCGTCCAGCCCTTTGTCACTGTTCGTGAATTCCCCCTTCAGAAGAGTGGAGGGGAGGGGCTGGGCAGAGGCGATGACCCCCTCGAACTCGCTCGTTGTTTTCCCCCCGAAGGCGTAGCGCAGATGCTGTTTCGTCTGCATCGAATCCTCGCCGCGGCGGAGGAGATAGGCCGCGTCGACGTCCAGATAATCGTCGTCGTAGCGGAAGGAGAAATCGAAGGCAAACCCCTCAACCTTCACGGTGGGGTCGGGTTTGAAAGAGAGGTGATCGATCACTCCCCGCAGCGCTGCCCTTTGGTCGGAAAGCTCGACGACCTTCAGGGCAACGGAACGGGGAAGATCGGTATATCGGCCGATGTGTGGGGCCAGTTCCGCGGCGTTGGGGTAGAGGAGGGCGTTTCCGCGGATCGCGTTGTTGCGCACGTCCCCGCTCACCGCCCCGTCGGCGTAGCGCGATGTGAACGTCGAACGGAAAGTTTTGAACTGGAGGAGCTCTCCGTCATAGCTGCCGTTTTCGGCCTCGATGTCGAGTTCGACGGGGTACTCGCTGATGAGCTGGAGGTTGGTGAGGGTCACTTTTTTGAGGGCGAAGGTCGGAAACGGCCACGGCGAATCGTCGCCGCCGATGAAATCGTCCAGATGAATCCGCAGCCCCGTAATACGGATATCGTCGACGCTGTGCTCCCCTTCGAGGATTTTGACGAGGCTGTAGCGCAGGGTGAGGGTGTCGGCTGTCATTGTGTCGCTGCGGAGGCCGTGGAGGGTGAAGCCGTCCGCCACCGACCCTTCCGCGCGGGTGTACTCGATTCCAAGGGGTTTGAACACATAGGCATCGACAATCTCGAGGCTGTCGGTGCGAAAGGCGATGTAGATCGCCCCCGCAAAAACAAAAATCATAAGGAGGAGGAGAAAATGAAGGGTAAGGAACAGATGTTTCAACCAGCGTCTTAGACGTTTCGGCGCTGGCGTGGTCTCTTCATTTAACGGTGTTTGCATCTACGTATTATGCCCAAACTTCCCATTAAATTGTATCTCGGCACAACGAGGAAAAGCGCTGCGCCGGGAGGTGGAATCAGCTTCCGAAAATGTCGCGCATCATCCCTTTGTACCATTCATGGGTCGTTTTTCCCAGTGCGGTGGAACGGGTATTGTTTTCGGTCATTTTCGGTTTGATCACTTTGATGTCGTTGCCGTTGACGTCCTTGTCGTCCATCAGCGAGAAGGTGACGCCGATCGAGATCGCCTCTTCGCCGTTGACCATCGAATAGCAGATGTTGTCGGGAAGGGTCATGTTCGCAAGCGCAGGGCGCCCCTGGATCAGCCCCGCGATGTGCGTCGCGACGATGCGTCCCTGAGAGTTGGCGATCGCGCCGCTTTTGGGGTAGGGATAGCCGCCGACGGCATCCCCGATGACGAATACCCGCTCATCCGCTTTGGACTGGAAGGTCGGAGAATTCATCATCCCCCATCCCGCCTTTCCGGTCGACACTCCCGCCATCGCGACGATTTCGGAGGCTTTGTTGACCGGCATCAGGTTGGCCGCCGCATACGGAACGCGCACCTCTTCGGTACGGTCATCCGGATGGGTTACGGTCACGACGACCTCTTTTTTATCCAGATCGACGGTTTTGACCAGCGAGCTGGGGCGGTATTCGACGATGTCCGGATAGAGTTCCTTGTACGCCGCGAGGAATCCCGGCCCTTTGGGGGCCGGTTTGGCCTTGGGATCGAGGAGGATCACTTTTCCCTCGATGCCGTTTTTCTTCATGTAATGGGCGACCATTGCGGCCCGTTCATACGGTGCCGGAGGGCAGCGGTAGGGGCCATCAGGTACGGAGATGACGAAATTGCCCCCTTCGAAATCCTCGAGCATTTTTTTGAGGGCCACGTGTTCGCTGCCGCTCATCAGGGCCGGAGGGCACTCCTGGCGGCACCGTTCGGCCTTCTGCGTGTCGTTGCCGAACCATTTGGTGTAGTCGTACGCGATCCCCGGCGAGAGAAGGAGAAAGTCGTAGCCGATGCTGCCGGTCGTCGTTTTGACGGTGCGGCCGGTGCGGTCGATGTCGGTGACGGTCGTCTGGAACACTTTGTATCCAAACGCCTGTGCTGCGCTGTAGTAGTCGCGGGTCAGGAAATCGAGGGGGATTTCGCCGGCAAGCCATTCGTTGCTGATGGGGCAGGAGACGAAGACGTCCTTTTTTTCAAGGACGACGACTTCAGCCTCCGGAGCCTCTTTTTTGATGTAGCGGGCCGCGGTGAGGCCGCCCCATCCGCCGCCGACGATGACGACCCGTTTGCTCGTGGGCTTGGGAAGGAGTTCGGTGGCGGCAGCCGGATTTTCGGCGGCAGAGGCCGATGTGGCGGAGACGCCTCCCAGCGCCAGCGCCGCGGCGCCGATTCCGGAGGCTTTGAGAAGATCACGACGAGATTGATTCATAATGGCTCCTTAGAAGCTGAGGTTGGCGATCAGACGGGTGTGGGCCTGATCGTATTCGCGTGTTTCGTTGTCACGCTGCACGTGGAAAAGACGGAACCAAAGCCCTTTGACGGAAGGGACGGCGTAGAAAAGCATGTAATCGGTTTCGCTTGATTGTTCTTCGCGGATACCGTTTTTAACGCCAGCTGCAGTATAAGTTTGCACATCGCTGTCGTATTCGGCGTGGTTGATGCTGAATTTGAGCCCTTTGATCCCCAGCGAACCGAAATCGTATTCGCCCCCCACTTTATACGCCTGGGTGTCGGCGCGGTAGTTGTTGCGGGTGAAGATCGTCCCGGTGTAGAGCGGGTCTCCTCCCCATGCGTTGATCACATGGCCGTCGGTACTGTCGGTGTAGGCGGCATTGAAGCTCCAGTCGCTGATGTCGGCTTTGGCCTGAAGTCCCCATACCATGGCGTCGATCTGGCCGTCTTCGCTGATTTTGGTACGATACAAAACCCCTTTTCCGGGGAAGCTGACGGGTACAACTGATTTTAAGACGGTTGCACCTGCTGAGGAGGTGAAATCGGCGATATCATCCTGTTTGAGCACCTGCGCACCGAGGGCAACTTTGGCCCCTCCGACATTCATCTTGTATTCGGCATCGGCGTAGATCGTGTTGTACATTTCGTGGGCGTAGTAGTCCCATACGCGGGCCTGGAGGTTCCCTTTTTTATAGTCGATTCCGATGGAAGTCACACCTGCCGTATCCATACGCGGAGCTCCGCTCACCCCTGCGGTGCGTCCGAATGTCGCTTCCGCCATGTCCTGGAAGGATTCTTTTCCAAATCCCGGAGTTACTTCGCCGGTCGTACCGTTGACGACGGGGCTTACGAAGCCGTATCCCGCTCCGGCGGTGATTCCATACGCAATGTCCCCGATCAGCGCCGCGTCGGTAGCCGCACGGGTACCGTACTGCATTTTCGTGATGTGGGCTGCGGTAACGGTGAAATCAGGCACCTCTTTGATTTTGGCAACGGTCCCCTCGAAGAGGTTCGGGATGATGGTGACCGCGTTCATGGTCATCGGGGTTTGAAATTCCTGGCGACCGTAGGTGATGTCCGTGTTGGAGAGACGGTAGCTCACATACGCTTCACCGAGTGTCGTATAGTCTTCCATATCGTCGCCATGAAGCCCCTGGGCCACCTGGCTGTAGCCGTCGCGGGTCTTGTAATCCCATTTGGTCAGCCCCGTGTCGTGGGTCGTGTACATCGCCGCGCCAAAGCGCAGGCCGTAGAGGGCACCCGTCTGGTATTTGAGTTTACCCCCGATGACGCTGCCGGTGGCGGCCACGGTGTCCGAAAACGCCGGTTCGATGTGGTGGATCCGGACGTACCCGCCGAATTTTCCTTCCTTGATCATTTCGCTCAGGTCTTCCGCCCCCATCAGCTGGGTCGCGAGGATCGCCGAGAGGGACACTAGTGCAGTTTTTTTCATAGTCGATGACTCCTTCAGTCGTTTTAAACACCCCAATCGTACTGGCCGTACATGAAAAAATCATGAAAACGTGAGTTTTTTGTGACAATTCAAGAAAAATAGACACATAATAAATTACAATACTTCCCATGCGAGTACTTATAATAGAAGATGATGTGAAAATGCGAGAGATGCTCAAAGAGGCTCTCGAGGTTTTTTACCGGGTGGATACGGCGGAGACGCTGGGAGAAGCGGTAGAATGGATTGAGAGTTTTGCGTACAGCGCGATGCTGCTGGACCGCAACCTGTTCGGGAAAGACGAGGGGATGGAGCTCATCCCCCGCCTCAAAAAACTCCAGCCCTCATGCGCCGTGATGATTGCCAGCGCCTACGGAGGGGTAGAGGAGCGGATCGCCGGGCTGGCGGCGGGGGCGGACGATTATCTGGAGAAGCCCTACGATCTGCGGGAGCTGAAGATGCGGCTGGACGGGCTGATCCGCCGCTATGCCCCCGATGTGATCGAAGTGGGGTCCCTGACGCTCGATCTGGGGAATCAGACGATCAGCGCCGAGGGGAAAAACATCGTCCTCTCCAAAAAAGAACACGACGTTCTGTTTTTTATCGCGTCGCGCCCCGACAAGATTTTCAGCCGGGACGATATCGCCAACGCGGTCTATTCCGACCCCACGTCGATGACCTCCAACACCATCGACGTCGTCATCAGCCATATCCGCAAAAAACTCCCCGTGGACATCATCGAAACGGTCAAAGGGCGGGGTTATGCTCTTAAAAACGTTTAAGGGGAGAATCCTCGCCGTATCGGTCGGGATGACGGTTCTCGCCGTCGCGATATTCGGTTACGGGCTGGCGAGCATCTATTATCAGCACATGCACAAATGCCTCTCCCGGAGTCTGACGTTTCTGGGAAACATGATTGTCCACGAATACGACGTGTCGCAGTGGAACTCCCAGACGGTTGAGAGTATATGGAACGACGATCAGCTCAAAAGCGTGATGAAAGGGGGGCTGATCGACACAATGGAGATGGAAGTGACCCATTCCCAACCGCCGGCGAGCGATGAGCGTCTCTATCATGCCGTACGGCTGGAAAACGGCCGCTATTTCGTCATCAGCTCCTCGACGGCGAAAATCGACGACGAGCTGTTCCGGATGATCGGGAGCCGGTGGATCTTTTTCCTGTTTGGATTTGTGTTTACGACGGGGGTCATCTATCTGCTGGTGCGCCATCTGTTCGCCCCGTTCAACGCCCTCGTGAACCACTGCCTTACCTGCGACGACCCTGACAACAAACCCGAACACGTCAGCGGCGGGAGAGAGATCGTCGCGCTCCGGGATGCCATCGCGACGCTGCAGCAGCGGATCAGCGGTTTGCAAAAGGCACAGCACGATTCGATGAAAGCGTTGACCCATGAGCTCAAAACCCCGCTCGCCCAGCTGCGTCTGAGGATCGATATCGCCGATCAGAAAAAAGAGTGGAACGCCGATGCCATCGCTGCTGCCAGAGATGAGATCGACACGATCGCTTCGAAAATCACGACGATTCTCCACTCGACGGAGCAGGCGCATACTACCGAAAAAATCTACGTGAAAGAGAGTTTCGACACATGGATCGAAGAGCTGCGTCCATTGTGGGAACACCGAGGCCTTCGGTTTAGACTCGATGTTCCCGAAGCGGCGGCGATCTCGCTTCCACGAATGCCGTTTGACCGGGTCGCCCGTATCCTGGTCGAAAACGCCCTGAATCATACGTGTCCGGGATCGGATATCCTCATCCGGTGCCATCAGGGGGTACTCGAAATCGAAAACCCGGTCTGTGAACATAAAACAGCGCTCATACACTCCAGCGGTAAAGGGCTGGAGATCGCCAGAATGCTGTGCGATTATTATGGCTGGAGACTGCATACCGAAAAAGACGAACACCGTTACCGGGTCGTTTTTTCGGTGGCTCAGGGGGACTAGAACAGTTCCCCGATCCGGAAATGGATGGCGTATTGGCCGATGTCTTCGGGATCGACCCCGATATCGATCGCGATCGGACCGATCGGGGTGACGTAGCGCAGCCCCACCCCGACTCCCCAGTAGGGGGTGCTGTAATCGGGGATGTAGTCGTCTCCGATGAACGTCAGATCGCTGAAAAGGACCCCCCGGAACTCTCCGTACACGGGGAACCGGTACTCGAAGGAGCCCTCGAGCAGCGAGGGGAATCCCAGCGGGTCTCCGTCGCTGTTTTGGGGGCCGAGGTCGCGGTAGGTGTAGGCGCGGTTGGAGTTCATCCCCCCGGCATAGAAACGGTACGACGCCGGGACGTCCCCTTCGTAGACCCGAAGCGTCCCCCATCTGGCCTTGCCCCCTAGGGTATGCCCCTCGGAAGGGCTTGTGATGTATGCTCCCGAGAGGAGACTTTTAAAATAGGTGGCATCGGAAAATACCGGAGAGAGGATCGAACCGGTAAGCTTGGCGTTGAGCCAGAACCCCTTGGTGGGCTCCAGAAGCTTGTCGCGGGTGTCGACGTTGATCTCCCCCAGCGGCGAGGTGATGAAGAGGGTGTTGTCGGGGAAGTTCAGGGGATCGTTGCTGTCGTACGTTTTGATCCGGTCGAACAACACCCCCGCCATGACCGATGCGGGAAGGTCCTGGTATCTCGCCGTCATTTTTTCGTAGGTGCTTTCGGTTTTATACCCGTCGAAAATCTCGTTTTTGTACCCGACTTCAGCCCCAAGCACTCCCCGGTTTCTGAGGGGGAGGGCGAAGGTCGCGGCGGCTTCCTGGGTGAGCTGGGTATAGCGGGCGTCGAGCGAGAGGGTTTTGAGATTTCCGAAAAAATTGCGGTGTTTGAGCCCCGTCTGGGCGCTGAATCCCTGGTCGCTGCTGTATCCCAGACCGGCGGTGAAGCGGATCGGCTGTTCGGTCTCTTCGACGACGAGGGTGATGGGGACGATGCTCCCGTTGCGTTCGTTGTCGTTGATCATGACGCGGCTGATCGCCTCCTGGGCATAGAGGGCTTCGTAGCTTTGCTTGATCGCTTCGACGCTGTAGGGGTCCCCTTCTTCGAACCGGAGCATCGATGCGGTGAGTTTTCCGTCGATGTTTGGAGTCGACTCCACGGCCACGGGGCCGAAGATGCACGGCTCGCCGGGAGAGGCTTCGAAGAGGAGGTGGGCTTCGTTGGTTTCGATATCGACCCACGCTTTGGCGTTGAACTGCGCGTTGCAGTATCCCGCTTCTCCGTACCGTTTTTTGATCAGCGATTTGGATTCGGAGAAGACGTCCTGGTCGAACCGAACGCCGGTTTTGATAATGACCGCTGTATCGACGTCAAGAGGGCTGTTGATCTGGATTGTTTTGACGGTGATAGGATCGTTTTCGATGATTTTGAAGACGACGCTCCCCTCTTGTATCTCGGAGGTGATCCGCGTGTGGTAGAACCCTTTGGTGCGGTAGAAGCTGACGAGGGCAGAGAGGGTTTGGGGGACGGCGATCTCGTCAATCGCAGGCGCATCCTCCCATACCTCGATTTTGTAAGGCTTGCGCAGTCCCAGCATGGCGAAGAGCTCTGCCTCCGAGATCTTCTCGTTTCCGGCAAACTGCAATGTGAGGGGGGCGGCGGAGAGGGCCAAAGCCATGGCACACATCAGTATCATCAGCCGCATTTCCCCTCCTTTGTGGATTATGGTGCTATTTTACCCTAACAACCGTATGTTCCAGATAACCCGGCGTCACGGGTTCGCAATCCGGCCGCAGAAGCGCGAGGATTTCGCGTATCGTCCCGGCATGGGTGCAGATCAGCACCGTCTCGTTTCGGGGAAGCTCCTCCAGAAAACCGCGTATCCGCTGCCGGAACGATTCGAGCGGCTCTTCGCAAACGAAGGCGTGCCAGTGCTCCATCGATTCGAGAGTAGACGGATCGAACCCCTCCGTCGCTTCGATCTGCGCAAAATTTTTCCCTTCGATGTCCGGTTTGAAACAGACCTCCCGCAGCCGCGGGTCGGTGACATACTCTCGGGTCCCCATCCTCTCCAGCGTCTGGGTGCACCGCACAAGGTCGGAGGAGTAGACGCGATCATACGGGATCTCGCGCAGGGGCGAAACCTTCGCCGCGTCGAAAAGCTCCGGATCGATCGGTATGTCGGTGTGGCCCAGATAGCGTTTCTGATACGCCTCCGCGACGGCGCCGTGGCGCAGCAGTATCAGCTCCATGCCGCCAGCACCCCGATGATCAGTAGCAGCTCCACCCCCTCCAGCGAGGCTCCCAGCGTGTCGCCGTTGAGAAATCCGAGGGAGTGTTTCATGAGAGCCGCGAGGAGAAACGAGGCGGCGATACCGCCTCCGAACAGCAGGAGAAACGGCCAGGAGAGGAGCCAGACCCCCGCGGCCGCACAGAGGATGCTGAGGACGATCAGGGGACGCACCGGCAGAGAGCCGCACAGCTGCGATACGAAAGAGGAGCGGAACGTGCGGGTTGCGACGAGCCACAGCAGCCCCAGACGGCTGATGAGGGCAACCGCGACGAACGGCCAGAAGAGATGGTGCATCAGCAGGGTGGAGAGGGCGGCAACTTTCAGGATGAGAAAGCTGGCCCCGTACAGCACCCCCATCGCTCCTACCGTCGGTTCCTTGATGACCTCGTAGGGGTCTTTGCCGCTGTGGGCGGCGTAGGCCGCGTCGGCGACGTCGATGACCGCCTCGGTGTGGACGAACCCGTAGAATGCCATGTAGGCGACGGCGGCGATCAGCGCTCCCAGCCATCCCAGCGACTCCAGCGCGAGGAAGATCCCGATGGAGAGCCCCGAGAGGATGACCCCGATCAGGGGGAGGGTGACG
>CAYXWQ010000028.1:0-23270 GCA_964468865.1 uncultured Sulfuricurvum sp.
TTTTTTCTGCAGCTTGGCAACGTGATGATGACATATTTTGAAGATACTTGCGCCATTTGTTCGATACTTTTTTCAAAATATGTGAATTCCATATGTTCCAGAACCTCACAGCAGAAAATGATATCGGGGGTGAATGGGATTGACTTGTTCAGTTCGAGAATATTTCCGACAATGTCGGGTTCGAGATTTGGATTGATATCGAAGGTTGTGAAATCAAAACCCGCTTTTTTAAAAAAGTCCGATACAAACCCGTTTCCTTTCCCGACTTCGAGAATTTTGGATGTCGGAGTGGAGTATCTGTACAAAAGATTGATTTGTTCACTGAGCGCAAAGAGCTGGTATTTGTCAAAATAACCGTCACTGAAATAAATCTCTTTTTTCAACTCTTTTTCCCGCTCAAAACCACGAATATATGTCATCTGCTATTCCCTTTTGCTTGTTTGTATGTTATCAAAATATAAAAGAGATAGATGCACGATGCAAAAAATGAGATCATTATCACTATCATCCTGGTGTCTTGCAGCATATAGCCGACCAAAAAGCTTACGAGAATCAGTAAAAACATTACTGTCTGGAGATGTAAATTCAGACGTTGGCTGTTGGTAATGTATAAAATATAACTTAATGGGCTGGCGATGAATTGCAGGAAAAACATGGGCGCCAGAATCTGGGCAAAGACACCTGCTTCAACCCAGTTATTCCCAAACAGGAGAGTAAAGATGTCCTGTGCGAATATCATTACGAGACCAAAGGGGATGAAGCTGATTAGAAACAATTTTTTGAACGTTTTGGCATAAACTTCTTGTGCATTGCCGTAAGAAGCAAAACTGGAAACGGCTTTTTCTTTGAATACATACAAGACCGAAGAGCTTATGATGCTACCTGGCAATCCCAGCATTCTTTGCACCAGGTAATAATGGCCGGCTGTAGCTGCCTGGCCAAAACCGTTGAAAAGGATGTGCGTTGATTGATGCGCCATGACATTGGAGAGTGCTGCAAAAATGTCATATTTGGGGAAGTGAGCATGTTTTCTTATCAACATGAGAATTTTTGGGTATTGGATTGTTGGCACAAATTGCGTGAGTTTTTGATAGAAGCGTTTGAGAAGAAGCGATGTGGCCATCAAAAGGCCGATGAACCCGCCGATGATCATCCCGCCGATGCCGATGCCTCCAAATCCCAGAGTGATACTGGTTCCGCCGGTTGCGGCACTCTGAATTATCCTGTTGCTAGATAACAATCTGTACTGTTTTTCCCGGTTTGCCCATGCATTCAAACTTTGATATATTCCCGTGAGAAAAACGGAGAGAGGGATCAGATAGAGCCAGCTCGATATCTGGGCGTTGCCGAGCAGGCGTGTAATCTGATGATTGAACACGATCATAACAAATAAAACGATGAGACTCACTCCCGTTGTCAAAACGATTGATAAAGCAACCAGGTGCAAAGCGTCTTCATCTTTTTCAGGAAGCATGATGGCAAGGTCGTATCTTCCCGTGGCAAAAATGGAAAATATGGCGACGATACTCATGTAGAGTGCGAATACTCCAAAATCTTCCGGTGTATAAAGACGGGTCAGAATGGGACTGATGGCGATGGGAATCGCCTGTGCGATTGTCGTACCCGTAATGAGGGTCAGGACATTGCGGCTCGATTCACTTTTGGGCTTTAAGCGCTTAATCAACTCAGAGCTTCCCGCAGATATACACGATTTCCTCATCCGTGAGGAAGGGGTTCATGGGCAGACTCATGATCTCGTTTGCGACCGTTTCGCTGATCGGGAAATCCCCTTGTTTGTACCCGAGATAGGTAAAACATTCCTGCAGATGCAGCGGTATTGGATAATGGACCGCCGTCGGGATACCGTGTTGTTTGAGTTCGTCCTGTAGGGAATCGCGCTCTTGGACGCGGATGGAGTACTGCGCGTACGCTGAGGTGCGCTCGGGTGCGATGAAGGGGATAGGACGTTTTTCGCTGAGCACGGCGTCGTATTTGCGGGCGACCTCATGGCGCATTGCGAGGTCGGTTGCGTAATGGCGGAGCTTGACGAGGAGGACCGCCGCCTGAATCGTATCCAGACGCCCCCCTATACCGAGGTATCGGTGATGGTAGCGTTTGCTCTGCCCGTGCACTCTCATGGAACGCATTTTCTCGGCGAGCGCGTCATTATCGGTGAAGATCGCTCCGCCGTCGCCGAAACATCCCAGCGGTTTGGCGGGGAAGAAGCTGGTGCATCCGATGTCGCTCAGGGCGCAGGAGCGTTTCTCTTTATAGGTTGCCCCGAAGCTTTGTGCGGCATCTTCGATAACAATAAGGCCGTGTTTGGAAGTAATGGCGTTGATCGCATCCATGTCCGCCGTTTGCCCGTAGAGGCTGACGGGGATGATGGCTTTGGTTTTGGCGGTAATTTTGTCTTCGATTTTGGCCGGATCGATGTTATACGTCGCTTCGTCGATATCGACGAAGACGGGGACGGCGCCCAGATGGGCGATCATCTCGGCAGTGGCGATAAAGGTGAAGGGGGTCGTGATCACTTCATCGCCGGGTTTGATGTCGATCCCCATCAGGGCAAGCTGCAGGGCATCGGTTCCGCTGGAACAGGTGATGGCATGCTTGACGCCGACATAGGCTGCGAGGGCGCTTTCGAGCTGCGCGACCTCTTCGCCCATGATGAAGTTGCATTTCTCCATGACGGCGTGAACGGCGGCATCGATTTCGTCTTTGTAGAGGAGGTAGTGTTTTTGGAGGTTGGCGAAATCGATGGTCATGCAAGCTCTCTTAGTTGATCATTTTCGAGGATATAGCGGCTATTGTCGTAGGAGTCTACGGCGATGTTGTTCTCATCAAAGCTGAGCGTGTTGCCCGCACGGCTGACCCATCCGATCTGGCGCGCGGGGACACCGACCATCAGGGCGTAAGGTTTGACGTCGCGGTTGACGACGGCACCGCTTCCGATCAGGGCGTATTCGCCGATCGTGATACCGCAAACGATCGTTGCGTTCGCACCGATGCTGCATCCGCGCTTAAGAAGTGTTTTTTTGAACTCTTCGCGGCGTACGATGAAAGCTCTGGGATTGATGACGTTGGTAAATACCATGCTGGGGCCGAGGAAGACGTCGTCCTCGCACTCCACCCCCTCGTAGACGCTGACGTTATTCTGCACTTTGACGCCGTTGCCGATGGTCACCTTTGGCCCTACGACACAGTTCTGGCCGAACGAGCAGTTCTCGCCGATGACGCTCCCCGAGAGGATATGGCTGAAATGCCAGATTTTGGTGTTGTCGCCGATGTGGACGTTCTCGTCGACGTAGCTGGAAGGGTGAGCGAAAAAGGGTGCCATCAGCTGAGAACCTTGCGGCAGAACGGGTGGTAATCGCCACTCAACCCGAGTGGGGCCAATGTGCGGATCGTCGAGACGATGTTGATCGAGTTGCGCGCCTCGTCGAGGCCGAAACCGCCCCCTTGCAGGATATGGCGGTAGCTGGTGGTATGCAAGTCGGTGAACCCTTCGCTGAATTCGAACTCTTCACCGTTTACGGTGATACTGCGGTAGGTCGTTCTGCCGGATGCTCTGACTTCTTCGGGGATGTAGTCGTAGTTGACGCTCAGAAACCACCGGACGTTGGCATTTTTGAGTTTCATGTATCCCGCATTGGCGTCAGGCTGTTTGAGATGGGCGACGTTCTCCTCGATAGGGCCGAAAATCCAGCTGAGCATGTCGAAGAAATGGACGCCGATGTTGGAGGCGATCCCGCCGCTTTTGGCAACGTCGCCTTTCCAGCTCACGAAATACCATTTGCCGCGGCTCGTGAGGTAGGTGAGATCGATATCGTAGATTTTATTCGGATTGGCTTCGAGCTCCTGAGCGATCTTGTTTTTCAAGGCGATGATCGAGTCGTGAAGGCGCAGCTGCAGGATGTTGTAGACTTTTTTTCCCGTTTCTTCCTCGATCAGTTTGAGCTGGTCGATGTTATGGGGATTGAGGACGAGCGGTTTTTCACAGATTGCGTGTGCGCCGCTTTTGAGGGCGAAACGGATATGGCTGTCGTGGAGGTAATTTGGGCTGGCGATGGATACGTAATCGATTTTCTGGGCGGTGTCCCTGTGGAATTTGTCGACAAAACGGTCGAAGCGCTCGAATTCGGTAAAAAAATAGGCATCCGGGAAATAACTGTCCAGAATTCCGACCGAATCGTTTTTGTCCAACGCCGCAACGAGGGTATTGCCGGTCTCCTTGATCGCTTTCATATGGCGGGGAGCGATATATCCCGCGGCACCGATAAGGGCAAAGTTTTTGCGCATCAGAGTCTCCATGTAGGGTTGGGGACGATCCCCTTGACGTCGATGACGACGGGTTCACCGTTTGAGATGTGCCGGTAGTCCTCATCACGCAGATTTTTAAACTGATCGTGTGCGACGGAGAGGATGATGGCGTCGTAGCGGATGGAGTTTTTGAATGGATCGGGGATAATCTCGATCCGGTAATGTTGCTTCTCCTCGCTCGGGTCGACCCACGGATCGTAGATGTCGACGATGCAGCCGTATTCTTTCAGTTCGTCGACGATGTCGAGCACTTTGGTGTTGCGCATGTCGGGGCAGTTCTCCTTGAACGTCACCCCTAGGATGAGGACGCGGGCATTTTTGATCTTTTTGTCGTGGTCGATCATGCATTTGATGGTTTTTTCGGCGATGTATTTGCTCATTCCGTTGTTGATCTGGCGGGCTCCGAGGATCAGGTTGGGCTTATACCCAAGCTCTTCGGCTTTGAAGGTGAGGTAATAGGGATCGACCCCGATGCAGTGCCCACCGACGAGGCCGGGTTTGAGCTTGATGAAGTTCCATTTTGTCGCCGCAGCCTCGATCACCTCGTTTGTGTCGATCCCCATCGTGTCGAAAATGAGAGCGAGTTCGTTGATGAGGGCGATGTTGACGTCGCGCTGGGTATTCTCGATCACTTTCGAGGCTTCGGCCACCTTGATGCTGCTGGCAAGGTACGTTCCGGCAGTGATGATGCTTTTGTAGAGGTTGTCAACTGTGCGGGCGATCTCTGGGGTGCTGCCGGACGTGACCTTGAGGATCTTTTTCACCGTGTGCTCTTTGTCGCCTGGGTTGATCCGCTCCGGGGAATAGCCGCAGAAAAAGTCTTTGTTGAATGTGAGTCCTGAAACTTTTTCCAGCTCGGGGACGCACACCTCTTCGGTGACACCGGGATAGACGGTACTCTCGTAAATGACGATGTCTCCTTTTTTGAGGATCGAACCGACATTTTGGGACGATTTGATCAGAGGGGTCAGATCGGGACGGTTGCTCCCGTCTATCGGGGTAGGGACGGTGATGATAAAAACGGTGAATGAGCGCAGCTCATTGAGATCGTTTGTGTAGGTTAATCGGTTGCGTACGGCAGCCAATTGCCCTTCGTCAAGTTCCAGTGTACGGTCATAGCCCTGATTCAGCTCTTCAATCCGTTTCGGGTTGATGTCATATCCGCTGACCCGGTATTTTTCGGCAAATGCTGCTGCTAGCGGAAGCCCGACGTAGCCCAACCCTATGACGGCGATATGAAAATCTTCGGTAACCATTTTTCTCGTTTTTATGTTTTAAATAACTTTCATTCTATTCTATCCGGACTTCATTTATCCTAAAAAGATATGATGGTCATGAAAAATCGACGTTACATAACGCTCTTATACAGCGCCTTCGAAAAATTTCGTGTCAGATGGGTGATATTCATGAAAATTGCCGTCATTTGTTTGGAGATTTTATAATGGGTGATCATGTCGTTCAAAATGTCAATGCTGTTGGTATAGCTGGTGTTCAGTTTGGTAAAAAGCTGTTCGAGTTCTTCTTTGGCATCACTGTCCCCTTCGAGCCAGTCGTTGTAGTTCATGCACAGCGACAGGATCTGGTAGCGCAGTTCGTGGTAGAAGGCCGACATCTCCAGCGTATCCGATTCGCTCAGCATCGCGATGTCGCCCAGGAGATCTTTGATGCATTTGGATGCCACGATGAGCTGGGTTGCCATCAGAAGGGTCTGGTCGAATTCGCGGCGCACATCGGAGAGCTGGATGCGGTGTGATAGGGAGGTGGCGTAATCGAGAATCTCACCCTGAAGGATCTGGAGTTTGTGATACTCCTCCAGGAGCGGGAGCTCGAGAGGGTCTTTGTAGGTATCCAGAATTTTCGAGATAGACCCGTGATGCTTGAGCCCCTCTTTGGGGGGGATGTCGATCGCTGTTACCGCGAACGCGCACACCTCGCGCCCCAGATTGATCACCTCTTTTCGCAATGCTTCCTGGGCGAGAGCGGGGATGGTGAAGGGGACGTTGTGGATATAGAGGGTGGGGGAGGGCTTGACCACGACAAACCGTTTCAGCAGCCAGCGCGAGAGGGGGTTGATGAGCGGATACCATATCGCGACGCCGATGACATTGAACAGGGTGTGGAACAGGGCCAGCGCTTCGACGTTTTGGCCCAGCCCGATATGGGTGACTCCCCATGTCATCGGATAGAGGAGGGCCAATGCGACCAGTGCCGTCGAGACGTTGAAGAGCAGATGCGACAGTGCGGCTCTTTTTTTGTCGCTTGATCTTCCTATCGCGCTCAGAATCGCCGTGAGGGTTGTTCCTATGTTGGCGCCGATGACAAATGCGGCGGCATCCTCAAACCCCACAATGCCGGCGAAGATCGCACTTTGGGCGATGGCGATCGATGCGGCGCTGCTTTGGATGATGGCGGTCAAAACCAGTCCGGCTGCGAGAAAAACAAAGATGTTCTGCCCATGGAATGAAGCAATGTCGATCGTCGCGGAGATATTCGTGAAACTCTCTTTGAGCCCCTCTATCCCCAGAAATATGAGTCCGAATCCCGTGATTCCGCCGAAGATATGTCGGACTTTTCCTTCTCCGAACAGTACGCTCCCGATCCCTCCGAATCCGACCATGGTCAGGGCGATGAGTCTGAGATCGAATTTGAACCCGATCAGTGCGATAATCCATCCGGTCGTGGTACTGCCGATATTGGAGCCGAAAATGACCCCGATCGAGCTTTGGAGGCTCATCAGGCCGGCCCCCACGAGGGAGAGGGCCATAAGACTGACGACGGAGGAGCTTTGCAGCGCAGTGGTGGCGGCGATGCCCGTTGCGAGAGCTTTGGCGTTGGTATCGGTCGATATTTTGACCCACCGTTTAAACGACGCTCCCGCCGCTTTTTTGAGAGAGTCTTCGAGATAGAGCATCCCGAACATAAAAAGTCCCAGGGAGGCGAAAGCTTCGATCACAACAGCAGACATCAGCGCGGAACACCCCTCTTTTTTGTTGGCTATGATAGCGTATAATTGCGAAAAAAGGGTCCTCGGTGTGCGGTGTATTCGGTATTGTCGGTCATTATTCCCCCCAAAAAGCGCGTGATGCTTTAAAGAAACTCTCCCACCGCGGGCGTGATTTCTGCGGGATTGTCGAACGCGAGGGGCTGTTTCTCGCCCACCAGCGCCTTTCCATCACCGATGTGCACCCCCGCTCCCACCAGCCGATGGGGCGCGGACGTTTTCTGGTCAGCTTCAACGGGGAGATATACAACCACGCCGAACTCCGGAAGCGGCTGGCCGTTTCGGAATGGGAGAGCGACAGCGACACCGAAGTGCTGCTGCGGGCCTACGAGGCTTGGGGGATCGGCTGTCTTGAACATCTGGAAGGGATGTTCGCCTTTGCGCTGGTCGACGGGGAAAAACTCTATCTCGTCCGCGACCGCTTCGGCAAGAAGCCCCTCTTCTACCATCACGGTCTGGACGCGTTTGTTTTCGCTTCCGAGATCAAGGCCCTCAAGCCTTTTCTCTCCTCGGTGCGGATGAACGAGGACGCCCTGGCCTCTTACCTCTCTTTTCTGGCCCCGACGCCGCCGCACACGTTTTTTCAGGGGATCGAGAAGCTCGAAGGGGGGGAATGGCTGTGCTACGAAGCGGGGCGGATCACCAAACGCCGTTATTACAATCTGTTGGCCGCGCCGTTTTCGGCGATCACCGATTCCGCGCACGCCAGTGAGAAGATCGAGGAGGCGCTGCACCGTTCCCTCCGACTGCGCCTCCCCTCCGAAGTCCCTGCCGCGGCATTGCTATCGGGTGGGATCGACAGCGCGATGATCTGCGCCGTCGCGGCGTCCCAGGGGACGAAACTTCCTGTTTTTACCCTCGGATACGACGAATACGGCGCCTATGATGAACGCGCAAACGCGCGCGATACGGCCCGGTATCTCGGGCTTGAACATACCGAAGTGGTGATTTCCCGTAACGATTTCGAAGAGTACCTCGACGAGATGCTGGAGCATATGGACGAGCCGCTGAACGATCCGGCGGCGCTCCCGCTGTACCTGCTGATGAAGCGGATCGCTTCCGAGGGGTACAAAGTGGTTCTCAGCGGCGAGGGGTCCGATGAGCTTTTTCTGGGGTACCGGCAGTATTTCGAGTACCTCGACATCGAAAAAGCTGCCTCCCTGCACCACAAAAACTGGCTCAAAAAATACTTCCACGCCCATTTTTCGATGAATCGGGAGTGGGAGTGGTACAAGCGGATTTTCGACGATACGCTGCTGTTTCGCACCTCGGGGGAGAAATTCACCGACCTGCAGCAAAACCTCCTGCTGCGGCGCAATGTACGGGATAACGAATCGCTCCGCTTTTTGGCCCCCTACCGCGAGATATTCGAGCATAGCGCCCATGCCCATCCGGCCCAATGGTACAGTTACATCGATCTGAAGCTGTTCGTTGGGGAACATTTCCTCGCCAAACTCGACCGGGTTTCGATGGCCCATACGATCGAGGCGCGGACCCCGTTTCTGGATCACGCGCTGGCGGAAACGGCTTTGTCGATCGATCCCTCTGTCCGGATCGGAGAGGGAAAAACGAAAACACTGCTCAAGCAGGTGGCCCGCCGTTATCTGAGCGATGAGATAGTGGATCGGAAGAAAAAGGGATTTTCAAACCCCTACATGGAGTGGCTGATTGCCTCGGGGAGAATCGATTTGATCCGCGAGGTGAATGCGAAGACGGGACTGTTTCATCCGGAGACGGTCGACAAATACATCGAGATGGCCCGCCGCGGCCGCTTCAAGCAGCATATCTGGGGGCTCTACGTCCTCAGCCACTGGATGCGGCGGGAACTGTTATGATTTTTTCCCCTGCTCCATCAGAAGCGCCAGCTCAAGCGTTCCGCTGACGTAGTTGGCAAAAAAGTTCATGATCCCTTCGTCCGCTTCGGTGAAGTCCCCGTTGTATTTGTTGAGCAGCTGGATCACGCCGATCACTTCCTGCAGCGAATTAAAAATGGGGACGGCTAGGATGTTCCGGGTGACGAAACCACTCTTTTCGTCGATTTTAACGAGAAAACGGTCGTCTTCGTAGGGGTTGTTGACCCGCTGCGCTGTTCGGGTTCGGGCGGTATCGCCGACGATCCCCGAATCGATTCCGATCGCAATGCGGCCGATCCCGTCGGAAAGCTTCGTCCACAGCATCCCGTTGGGCTGATCCACCATAAAAATCGAACACCGTTCGGCGTTGACAATCGCTTTGGCCTCCTCGGCAATGGTGGGGAGAGCATTTTCGATATGATCGAGGAGAGAGAGTTTTTTGCCGAAATCGGCGATCCGCTTATAGATTTCCAGACTCATTCAATCCCTTTTGCGAGTAATTTGGCGTCATCGTCGAACAAGATGGCCAGTTCAAGGTATCCGCTGATGTAGTGGGCGAAAAAAATCATGAACCGCGCGTCTTCTTTGGAAAAGCCTCCCGGTTTGTTCAGGAGCTGAAACACGCCGATAATATGGCGGTTGGAGTCGAAAATGGGGATGGACGCGATATTTTTGGTTTCAAACCCCGTTTTTTTGTCGACAGTGGGCAAAAATCTCGGATCCTCGTAAGGGTCGTTGACGATGATCGGTTTTCCCTCTTTGACGGTATGACCGACGATGCCGTCCTCTTTATGGACCATGATTTTTCCGGTTCCGTCGGCCAGGGTCGTCCAGAGCATCTGGATGTTGGGGTTATAGATAAAGATGGAACACCGCTCGGCGGCGGTAGCTTGTTTGGCATACTCCGAAATCATTGGAAGCCCCTCTTGAAGAGACGGGCGGTTCAGCAGCGCGCGGCCGAAATCGGCAAGTGCACTGTACGATGGCGTAGGATTCATCGGCTCTCCTGGATAATAAGAAACGTAACTAATCGTATCAGGATGAAGCTAAAAAGAAACTCAATGGGCAATATACAGAGAAGAAGAAGAAGAAGAAGAAGGTAAGAAAAATCTGCCTCGAAGAGGCAAGCATAGCCAAAACAAGGGAACCTCTCCCGGAGGGATGTTCCTCCGAAAGGGATTTTATTCCTTTGGCGTTCAGAACACTATCTTAGAGGTTGTTCTCTTTTTTGTACTCGATGATCAGCGCATAGGCTTCATCTTTGAGAAGAAGTTTTTCTTTTTTGAGTTTTTCCATCTCAAGGTCAGTCAAAGGGATGTCACCGTTTTCGGCTTTGGCGATTTGATCGTCAAGCTCGTTGTGGCGGTCAAAAATTTTCAAAAAATGGGCGTTTGCCGCATCGTTTTGTTTCATGTGGGTGATGATGTCGCGGTATTCGTGTAGCATCGGTATTCCTTATAGGATGGATTTTCGAAATTCTACCACTACTTATTTTAAAATACGTGGAAGGGTGATCCCCTCTTGCCCCTGATACTTGCCGCTTTTGTCTTTATAGCTGGTTTCGCACATCTCGTCCCCCTGTAAAAAGAGTACCTGGGCGATCCCCTCGTTGGCGTAGATCTTGGCCGGCAGAGGGGTGGTGTTGGAAATTTCGATCGTGATATGCCCCTCGAATTCGGGTTCGAACGGAGTGACGTTGACGATAATGCCGCAGCGGGCATAAGTCGATTTCCCCAGACAGATCGCGAGGACGTCGCGGGGGATTTTGAAAAACTCTACGGTACGGGCGAGGGCGAACGAATTGGGCGGGACGATACAGACGTCGCCTGTGAAATCGACGACGTTGGCGTCATCAAAATGTTTGGGATCGACGACGGTCGAATTGAGGTTGGTGAAAATTTTAAACTCGTTGCTGACACGGATGTCATACCCGTAGGAACTCAGACCGTAGCTGACGACACCGACCCCGACCTGATCTTCGCAAAAAGGGGTGATCATCTCCTCTTGCAACGCTTTATTTCGTATCCATCCATCGCTTTTGAGACCCATGCACTATCCGTTCTTAAAAATATTTGTGGTAGTATAGCACATCTCTTACCCTACTTTTAGGAGCATTTTTCGATGGATATGAAACAAATCAAAACTCTTGTGCAGGAGTTTGACGCCAGCACTCTTTCAAAACTCAAAATTACCCAAGACTCTTTTTCGATCGAACTTGAAAAGAATATAGGTGTCGTCGCGGCACCGGTAGCAGCGGCCGCACCCGTTGCCGCTGTTACCGCACCAGTCGCAGCCTCTGCGGCGGTTGAAACGGCCGTAGCCGCAGCACCTGTCCATACAGGAGAGATGATCGTGTCTCCGATGGTCGGAACCTATTATTCAGCCCCTTCACCCGATTCGGCTCCGTTTGTCAAAGTGGGCGACCGGATCAAAAAAGGTCAGGTTATTGCCATCCTCGAAGCGATGAAAATCATGAACGAACTTGAAGCGGAATTTGACTGTAAAATCGTCAGCGTACTGGTTTCTGACGGTCAGGCGGTTGAATACGATATGCCACTTTTTGCAGTTGAGAAACTCTAATCATGGCGGAAATCAAACGTATTTTAGTGGCGAACCGGGGTGAAATCGCTCTGCGTGCCATCCGGACGATCAAAGAGATGGGGAAGGAAGCGGTTGCGGTCTATTCGACGGGCGACAAAGAGGCTTCGTATCTCAAGCTTGCCGACGCGGCGATCTGCATCGGAGCGGCTCCAAGTTCCCAGAGTTACCTGAACATCCCTTCCATCATTGCCGCGGCTGAAATCAGCGGGTGCGATGCGGTATTTCCCGGATACGGATTTTTGAGCGAAAACCAGCATTTTGTCGAGATTTGTACCCACCATGGTATCAAATTTATCGGTCCGACGCCCGAAGTCATGGTGATGATGTCGGACAAGTCAAAAGCCAAGGATGTCATGGTCGCCGCAGGGGTTCCGGTCGTACCGGGGTCTGACGGCGCGATCAAAGACATTGCCGATGCGGCGGTGCGGGCCAAAGAGGTCGGTTATCCGATCATCCTGAAAGCCGCCGCCGGCGGCGGCGGACGCGGTATGCGGGTCGTCGAAGACGAAAGCTACCTCGAAAATGCCTTTTTGGCGGCCGAAGCCGAAGCGATCGGCGCGTTTGGCGACGGGACGATCTACATGGAGAAATTCATTAAAAATCCCCGCCATATCGAGGTTCAGGTGATCGCCGACAGCCACGGGAATGTGTTGCACATCGGGGAGCGGGACTGTTCAATGCAGCGCCGTCACCAGAAGCTGATCGAAGAATCCCCTGCGGTTGCGCTGACACCTGAGATCCGCGCAGAGCTCCACGCTTCGGCCGTGCGGGCAACCAAATACATCGGATACGAAGGGGCCGGGACATTCGAATACCTTCTTGACGCCGATAAAAACTTCTATTTCATGGAGATGAATACCCGTCTTCAGGTCGAGCACTGCGTCTCGGAAATGGTGAGCGGACTCGATCTGATCGAGATGATGATCCGGGTCGCCGAAGGGGAAGCGCTTCCTCCGCAGGAGAGCGTCGTTCTAAGCGGTCACTCGATCGAATGCCGTATCACGGCAGAAGATCCGATCAAGTTTTTGCCGTGCCCCGGAAAAATCACCCAGTGGATCGCGCCGGGCGGGCGCAATGTCCGGGTCGATACCCATGCGCATGCGGGCTACATCGTTCCTCCCACGTACGACTCGATGATCGGAAAACTGATCGTCTACGGAAAAGACCGCAATGATGCGATTGATCGGATGCACCGCGCCCTCAGCGAATTTACGATCACAGGGATCAAAACGACGATTCCGTTTCACATGAAAATGATGAAAAACCCCGATTTTATCAATAACAACTTCGATACCAAATATCTCGAAAACTACAACGGCTGATTGCCGCTGTAGACTTTTATACGACTTCCCCTTTTCTCCACCCTTTTTATTCAGGCAGGCGCAGTACTTTGATGTCGGCATTGAGGCGCAATCGGGTGAAATAGTCATTGAGAACCTGATTGCGTTTTTCCGCGACGATCGCATTGCTGATCTCGGGGCGGATGGAATCGAGGTTTTCGGTGATGACGTTCACTTTGTCGCGCATGTAAAAACTCATAAAACCGTTGTTACCGCTGGGGATGATGGGACCGAAGCTTCCTACAGGAATTTTATTGAGGATCTGGGCCAGCTGGGGGTGCACCTTGCCGAAGGGGATGTTTTCCTCTTTGATCTGGATCCCTTCGGTATGACGCATCGGGTCAGCAATCTGCGCGGCGAGGGCCTCTTGGGACGAAGCGATGTAGGTGGTCACTTCGAAGCTTTCAGGACGTGAAAAATCGTCGAGGTGAAGCTGGTAGTATTCGGCCTCCTCTTCGGGGGTGGGCTGGGCCATTTTGGAAAAAGCGATCGTGCTGTAGAGTTTTTGCCCTTTGATGGTCTCTTCGACTTTGGATTTCAGCTCTTTTTCGCTGATTCCTCTGACCGTTTGCATCGCGTTGAGAAATTGCTCCATGGAAAGATTGTTCTGAGCGGCCATCCGTTCGAGCTCCTCTCGTATCTCTGTGGGCGTCACGGTGATTCTTTTTTCCTGAGCTTCAAGCTGCTCGAGCTTTTTGCGGATCAGGGTATCGGCGCTTTGGCGGGCATTGGTGCCGCTTTGTTTCATCTCCTGCTCGACTTCATAGAGGGTAATGGGGGTGTTTTTGACCAAAACACTCACGCCGCCGACGGGAGCGCTCCATAAAAAGGTGGCCAATAGGGCTGAAAGGGTGAGGGAACGCATCGAATCTCCTGGGACAAAGTTCCTCTATTTTACCCGCTTTTAACATAGCCTCAACTAAAATTAGAGAATTGTTTTTATAAGGGATCAGATCATGGTAGTTACTCGTTTCGCCCCCAGTCCGACGGGGTATTTGCACATCGGAGGATTACGGACGGCACTGCTGAGCTATTTGTGGGCACGGCGTAACAACGGGAAGTTTTTACTCCGGATCGAAGATACCGATTTCAGCCGAAACGACGAAGCGGCGGCGAAAGCGATCGTCGAGGCGTTCAAATGGGTCGGGCTGGAGCATGACGGAGAGATCGAATACCAGTCCAGCCGTCTGGCGATCTATCAGGAGTATGCCCAGAAACTTCTCGACGAGGGGAAAGCGTACCGTTGCTACATGACGAAAGAGGAGCTCGAAGCGCTTCGCGAAGAGCAGGCAGAGCGCAAAGAACGCCCCAAATACGACAACCGCTACCGCGATTTCACGGGGACGCCTCCCGAAGGACGTGAAAGCGTCATCCGGATCAAGGCACCGCTTAGCGGAAGCCTGATCGTCCGTGACGGGGTCAAGGGGGACGTTGTCTTCAACGTCGAAGACATCCTTGATGATTTCATCATCGCCCGTGCCGACGGCACCCCGACGTACAACTTCGTCGTTGCCGTAGACGATGCTCTGATGGGGGTGACCGACGTTATCCGCGGAGACGACCACCTCTCCAACACCCCCAAACAGATGGTTGTGTATGAAGCGCTCGGATTCGCGATACCGAAGTTTTACCACGTTCCGATGATCCACAACCACGAGGGGAAAAAACTCTCCAAGCGTGACGGCGCGACCGACGTTATGGCCTACAAATCGATGGGGTACACCCCCGAAGCGCTCCTCAATTTCCTCGTCCGCCTCGGATGGAGCCACGGGGACCAGGAGATCTTCTCGCTGGCCGAGATGCTCGAACTTTTCGATCCCGGCGACATCAACCGTTCCGCGTCGGTCTACAACGTCGAGAAGCTTGACTGGCTGAACAGCCATTACCTCAAGAACACCCCCAACGACAAGCTGTGCGAGCTGCTGGAATTTCACGGAGTGGTGCTGATCAGCCACGACAAACGCGAAATTCTCCTCGATGCCGTCAAGGAACGTGCCAAAAACCTTGTGGATATGGCGACGCTGATCGGCGAGATCCTCGTCCGCCCTGCCGAATACGATGAAGCGGCATTGAAAAAGGGGTACAAGGAAGAGAGCGGAGAGATTCTGGAAAAATTCGGCTCAGCTCTTCAGGGAGCTTCGGAACTTCACCTCCCCAGCGACTACCACCATGTGATGGAGCAGGTCGTCTCGGAACTGGGGATAGGATTCGGAAAAATCGGCCAGCCGCTGCGGATCGCGCTGATGGGGAAACTCTCAGGGCCGGGTCTGGACAGCGTCATGTCGATCATCGGCGTCGAAGAGACCCTCGCACGGATCGAAGCGCTTCTTCAGCGGTAACGGATTTCCCGCAGCGAAGGATAAAGCCTTTTGGCTTTTGCCTCCTTCACAAACTTTTTCAATCCTCTTTTTTCTTTTTCCCCCACGCGGTAGCTGATGTATTTTAGGTAATGGAGTATCTGTTTGGGCGTCAGGCCGCTTTTGCGGCTCGCCTCCATCAGAACATAGTAGGGAATGCGGATCTTCGTTTTGACGAACTCCCGGCTGAGGCGCTCCAGCTCTGTGGTGTGGTCGTGGGTGCACAGGAGGGCAAAGACGAAGGGGAGCTTCGTTTTCTCGTGCCATACCTTTCCCAGATCGGTGTGTTCGCCTCCGCTGTAATAGTAGCGCAGCGCCTTGTCTCCGATCAGTACCTCTCCATGGACTCCGAGTATCTGGGAGAGGCGATTGGAGGTGGCCGAATCGGTATCGTTTTTGGAAACCTCCGCCGGAAGGGAGAGGACGCTGAGCACTTCGCGCTGCGCGACGATTCCGACATCAAAATGGGTGCAGTTTCGGGCCGTGATGCTGGAGATAAACGCCGCGTCGATGCGCCGCATTGCGAAGTCGCGGTTCAGAGCGGAAGGGACCCCTTTGTGGTAGTGGAGGCTCTGATGAAAACGGAGCGTTCTGGCGTAGCGCTTGATAAAAACGTGAAACGGCAGAAGATTTAAAAAATCGATTTTTCCGAAGATCAAAATGTTTCCTCTATAACAATAAACTTCTGCCTCGCATGAGGCAAGCTTCAGCACCTTAGCGCTCAGCGCAGCCAAAACAAGGGAACCGCTCCCGGAGGGATGTTTCTCCGAAAGGGATTTTATTCCTTTGGCGTTCAAAATGAAAAGGTATTATACTAATCAGAGGCTAACAAGGCTCTGTTAGTTCTCTTTTGCTATAATCAGCGTCATTAAAAACCCAGAAAAAGAGGAATTGTCTATGGTGACAATCGAATTTTTAGGACCGATTCAAAAGGCTCCGTTAACGCTGGAAGCGGCCTCACTGCGCGATGTCGCCGAAGTTCTCAAAAATGACGGCGAAATGGCCCAGTGGCTCGAGTCATGCGCTGTTGCCGTAAACGACACCCTTGTCGCGACACTCGACACACCGCTGAAAAACGGGGACAAAGTCTCTTTGCTGCCCCCCGTTTGCGGAGGCTGATGTGCTCGAGCTTTACGACGGGGCACTGAACGTTCCCGAAATACTGACCCGCTGGTACGCCGAAGAATCGTCCAACAACTACGGGGCCTATATCCCTTTTGTCGGAACGGTACGCGAAGAAGACGGTATCGAGGGGCTCAGTTTCGACATTTATGAGCCGATCCTTGCTTCGTGGTTCGAGGCGTGGGTCGCCAAAGCAGCGCCTCTGGGGGCAACGCTCAAGATGGCCCACAGCCGTGGCGATGTACTGGTCCATGAATCCTCCTATATCGCTGCGGTGTTCTCTCCCAAGCGGCGTGTCGCACTGGAGACGATCGAAGCGTTCGTGGAGGATTTCAAAGCCTCTGCCCCCATCTGGAAATACGATCTGAAAAATTCTCAGCGCCTCTACGCGCGCGATCGTTCGACGCCGATTGAGGGGTCAGGGTTGCTGGGGGGGAAATCGTGAGCAAGATCTCGTACGAGACGTCCCAGAATATGCTCTCTCTCCTTTCCATCGGATCGCTGCGGAGCGAGCGGGTGTTTCTGGGCCATGCGCTGGGGCGGATACTGGCAGAAGATATCGTCGCAGGCGAGGACTACCCCTCCCGCCCGACGGCGGCGATGGACGGTTATGCAGTGCGCCATAGCGATCTGGCGGAGTTCGATACCCTTTGTATCGAGGGGGACAACCCCGCGGGCGCAGAGGCGGTCGGTACGCTCAGCAGCGGGATGTGCATCAAGACGTTTACGGGCTCTCTGATGCCCGGGGGTTCCGACACCCTGATACCGATCGAAAACGTCCGGGTCAATGAGGGAGAGATCATTATCGACAAGCCCGTGCCGATCGGATTTGCCGTCCGACCCATCGGGGAGAGCTACCGGGAAGGGGAGACCCTGATAGAGCGTGGGACGAAGCTCGGATTTGCCCAGATCGGCGTTTTGGCGGGGATCAACCGGGTGATGGTCAGTGTCGCCCAGCGCCCCCGTGTTTCGGTAATCGCCACGGGGAGTGAAATCCTCGACATCGGGGAGACCGCCCGCCACGCGGGGCAGATCCGAAGTTCCAACAGCTACACCCTTCAGGCCCTTGTCGAGAGCCTGGGGGGCGAATGCGTTCAGATGGGGATCGTGGAAGATGAGCGCGCAGCGATCACGGAGCGGTTTGACGAAGCGCTCCGCTCCAGCGACATCGTCGTGACCACCGGCGGCGTGAGCGTGGGGGATTACGATTTTGTCAAACACATCGTCCCAAAACTCGGCGCGCAAGTGATCTTCAAGGGGGTCAACATCAAACCGGGGCAGCACGTCATGGTGGCGCAGCGGGGGGAAAAGTTTATCGTCTCCCTCCCCGGGTTTGCCTACTCCTCGACGGTCACTTTTATCCTCTACGCCGCGCCGCTGATGGCGCGTATGATGGGAATCGACAATCCGTACGAGCCGATCGAAGCGACGCTGAGGGTGCCGTTTTCCAAACGCTCTGACAAGAGCGAGTTCACCGCCTGCAACCTGCGTTTCGAAGAGGGGCGCTACTGGGTCGATTTTGACGGAAAGAAAGCGGGGAGCTCGGCGATTCTGACGAATCTGCTTGGCGATACTGCGTTGATGATCTGCGGCGAAGAGGACAGCGAACTCGAAGCGGGTACCCAGGTGAGGGTTATAAAACTTTAATTCTCGTCATTCCCGCGAAGGCGGGCGAAGTGCCCCATGGGTGAATCCAGCATAAAGCAGTATGTCGGAATTTCCGACATACTGTAAGTCTATTTAACGATCTTCTCTTTAATAGCTTCTTCTTCCACCATATCCTTGCGATACTTCACCGCCACGATGTTTTCCGTTTCATTGATGTACCATTCGGCGATGTGCTCGTGCTCCAGCGCGTTCAGCTTCTCCTGATCGACGTGCTCGAGGGGGAGATAGAGATGGGCGTAGCGATGGGGATTTGTCATTTTGAACGTCCACAGCAGCCAGAGCGTCGTGATGACGATCAGGGCGATGGCCAGCGTTTCACGGCCGGCATACTGCAAAGCGATTCCGGCCGCCGCCCCGCCGATAAACGTCATCAGGTAGGCGTAACCGTTGGCAATCCCCAGCGCCGCCCCTTTCTGATGGACCCGGGCGTATTTGGAGATCATCGACTGCACCAGCGGCTCCATCATATTGAACGCGACGAAGAAGCTGACGACACCCAGAACAAACTGCCACCCCTCGGATGCGAAGCCCATCAGGGTGAACGAAACGATGAAAAGGACGATCGAGAGCAAAAAGATTTCGCGTGGCTTGTTGAATTTTTCACCGAATACCGCCGCGGGCCCCATGGCCAGCAGCCCCAGAACCATCGCCGGCACATACGCCTGCCACAGCTCTTTTTTGTCCCATGCGAAGCCGTATTCGGGCTGGATCAAAAGAACCGGAATCAGGACGAACGCGACGGTCATCAGCCCTTTTTGCATCGCATTGGTGATGATCATTGCGAGGAGATTGGGGTCTTTGAGGATATCGGCCGTCGTGGTGGTGGAGTGGTAGATATGGCGGATACGCGGAGGGGTCGGGACGTTAGTGAACAAAATGATCATGGAGAGGATCGCCAGTACGGCGGTAATCCAGAACAGCGAAGCAAGCCCGAAGAGGCCGCCGATAACCGGCCCGATCGCCATGGCTGCTGCGAAGCTGATCGCGATGCTTCCCCCCATCAGTGCCATTGCTTTGCCGCGCTTCTCTTCGTTGACCAGATCGCTGATCATCGCGGGGATAACGGCGCCGATGGCTCCGGCTCCCTGCAGAAACCGCCCTACCATCAGCATGTAGATGTCGGTACTCAGCGCACAGATGATGGAGCCGATCAGAAAAATGACCAGCCCCAGCAGCAGCGTCGGTTTGCGGCCCAGACGATCGCTCATCGTCCCGAAGGGGACCTGGAAAATAGCCTGCGTCAGGGCATATCCCCCGACGATGACCCCGACGAGAAACGGAGTGGCCCCTTCGAGATCGAGGGCATAGGCAGAGAGGACGGGAAGAACAAGGAAAAGACCGAAAAAGCGAAGCGAAAGGATCGCCGAGAGAGGGAAAACCGTTTTAAACACGTTATGACCTTGGATAAGCTAAAATTTCCGTCATTATAATACATTTGCGGATGAAGCGCAGGCGGAACCCGATATCGCTAAGTCTGATATAAGGATACACAATGAACGTCGTTTTGGCCACCTCCAACAAAGGAAAAGTGCGCGAAATCATCGAACTGCTGCACGACCGACAGGTGCACCCCTACACCGATCTGATCGAGGGGTTCGAGATCGTCGAAGACGGTTCGACGTTTCAGGAGAACGCCCTGATCAAAGCCCGCGCCGTCTATGCCGCGCTGGGGGATGAGAACGCGGTGGTGATCGCCGATGACAGCGGTATCAGCGTCGATGCGCTGGGGGGAGAACCGGGGATCTACAGCGCCCGCTACGGCGGCGCAGACGCTACCGACAAGGACAATCTCAACAAAGTCGTAGATGGGCTGAAAGCAAAAAGGGTTGAGTCGTCAAAAGCCCACTATACGGCGGCGATCGCCGTCGTTTCCCGAGAAGGGGAGCGTTGCGTGCACGGATGGATGCACGGTGACGTTATCACGGAGTTACGAGGAGAAAACGGATTCGGATACGATCCGATTTTTATCCCTGAAGGGTTTGAACAGACGCTGGGCGAACTGGGGGATGACGTGAAAAAAGGGCTCTCCCATCGCTCGAAAGCCCTCGCACTGGCGAAGATTCTGATCGATCAGATTAAATCTCTACGTGCTTACGCAGGGAGCGCCGTAATCAAATAAAAGAAAATAATTCCTACTGCGATTCGGTAAATGGCAAACGGGGTAAACGTGTGCCGGCTGACAAATGCGACGAAAAGCTTGACCGTAGCGAGGGCAAATACAAATGCCGTTATGAAGGCTACCGTGAGCATGAAATAGTCATCCACAACCATTTCGTTACGGTGTTTTAGCAGATCGTATGCGGTAGCGATAATCATCGTGGGGATAGCGAGGAGAAATGAAAACTCCGCTGCACTTTTACGGCTGAGCCCCATAATCAATCCGCCGATGAGTGTCGCACCCGAACGGCTGGTTCCGGGGATCATCGAGAGACTTTGAAACACGCCGATGGTAAAGGCCTCTTTAAAGGTGAGCTCGGTGACATCTTTTCCCGCATCGATCGGCTTGTTGCGGCGAAGATACTCGAAAATGAGAAACACAATCCCCCCGGCAATCAGCATAATACTCACCGTCTCAACCCCGAACAGGGCTTTGATCTGTTTATAAAATAAAAAGCCAAGTATCCCCGCGGGCAAAAAAGCAACACCGATTTTGAGCCAGAGCATTTTGTCCCGCAAAAGCCGCTGGGCATATAAAAAGAGTACGGCGAGGATACTCCCGAGCTGGATCGAAACTTCAAACGCTTTATGGGCATTCGTCTGTTCCAGTCCCAAAAGTTGCGAAGCCAGGATCAGGTGTCCCGTCGAAGAGATGGGAAGAAATTCGGTTACCCCTTCAAGGGCCCCAAGGATCAATGCGTCAAATAAGGTCACAAAAACTCTCTTTTTTTGGTGCAATTGTAGCACACCGGGTAGCCGTTTTTCAGGGAATAAAGCGGGCAAAAACAGCTGAATCCTTATTAAATCGTATTTAAGGTGTTAAATTATACTATAGTGCTCAGGTATGTATTATAAAAAAATCCTATGTTTATTCCATCGTTTCATGCATCTGTGCAAATGGTGGTTTTCTCAAGAAATAAGGGGATGAGATGAACGGATTACCAAGCGGAAAAGAGATTAAAATCGGTGATCAGCAGATGATCGTCAGTCGTACCGATACGAAAGGGATCATAGAATATGCCAATCATGATTTCAGCGAAATCTCCGGGTATGCCCTGAGCGAGCTGGTCAACAAGCCGCACAATATCGTGCGCCACCCCGATATGCCGGCCGCCGTTTTCAAGTTGATGTGGGAGCGGCTTAAAAACGGACAGGATATTTACGCCGTCGTCAAAAATCTGGCCAAAAACGGAGACTATTACTGGGTGACGACTAAATTCGATATCCGGAAACACCCTTTTGAAAATCGGGTAAGCGGATATGTGGCGTATCGTCAGGGAGCGCCTGCCCATGTTGTCGATGTGATCTCAAAACTTTATGCCGAGATGCTGGAGATCGAAAAGGTAAGCGGGATGGAGGCATCGGGAAAATATCTGGATGGGTTTTTGGATGCCAAACGAATGAGTTACGATGAATACATGAATACGATAGTCATTGAAAATGCAGGCTTTAAATCGTTTTTCAAAAAAATGGCAGGGCTATTTTCCTAAAGAAAGTCAAAAAAACTTTCCGCCTTCGCCCCCCCTTAAACCTTCCCTAACTTCCTGTTGGCTATAATACCGCTATTTTGCACTCCGATTAAGGATAGATTTCATGTTACTTTTTACCCCCGGTCCTACCCCTGTACCCGAATCGGTACGTATCGCAATGGCGGGCGAAACACTCCATCACCGTACTCCGGAATTTGAAGCCATTTTCGAGCGGACCCGTGCGTTGTTGTTTGAACTGCTCGGGATGGACGAGGTACTGATGCTGGCCTCTTCAGGAACCGGCGCGATGGAAGGGGCGGTCACCAATCTGACCCGTTCCAAACTTCTCTCGATCAATTCGGGAAAATTCGGAGAGCGTTTCGGCAAAATCGCCCAGGCTTACGGTATCGCCAATGTCGAGATCAAGCACGAATGGAACACCCCGGCAACCGTCGAGGAGGTGAAAGCGGCATTGGATGCCCATCCCGATGTCGACGCGATCGCGATCCAGATCTGCGAAAGCGCGGGTGGCCTTCGTCACAGCGTCGAGGAGATCGCCGCGGCCGTCAAGACACATAATCCTGCCATCATGGTTATCGCCGACGGGATCACGGCAGTCGGAGTCGAGAAGATCGACGTCAGCAATATCGACTGTCTGATCTCGGGAAGCCAGAAAGCGCTGATGCTCCCCCCCGGACTGGCGATCATGGGGCTCTCCAATGCCGCTATTGAGAAGATCGGCAGCGGGAAGGGGTACTATTTCAACCTCGCGACCGAGATCAAAAACCAGCGTAAAAACACGACAGCATGGACAGCAGCGACGACCCTGATTATCGGGCTGGAGAGTGTCCTGAACCGGATTAAAGAAGAAGGTGGACTAGATAAACTCTACAGCGACACGGCCCGCCGCGCACAGGCAACCCGCGAAGCGATGGTCGCCATCGGACTGCACATCTACCCTGACCGCCCGGCCGATTCGATGACGACCGTGGACGACCCCGAAGCCAAAACCATCCGCTCCCTCCTCAAAAAGGAGCTGGATGTCAATGTCGCGGGGGGGCAGGATCACATCAAGGAATTGATTTTCCGCATCAACCACATGGGGCTTATCGCACCGTACGAGGCGGCATGGGTCGTCAACGGTGTCGAGCTGGCATTGGCGAAAATGGGACGCAGAGCGTATGACGGGACGGCGAACCGCGTATTCAATACCGTCTACTTCGGGCTCTAATCACAATGGTATTTGAACACGAAATTCCTGAAGGATCGAAGCTCTACTTTGGCGCAAGCGCGAAAACGAAGCGTCGTATCGAAACGGTCGCCAGTACGCTCCTTTCCGAAGCAGGATTTGAAGAGATTCTGACGCCGCTGTTTTCGTA
>CAYXWQ010000029.1:0-22956 GCA_964468865.1 uncultured Sulfuricurvum sp.
GGGGGCGGATGATTTGGAGGCGAATTATAACGGAAAAATTCTTTTTTTACAACAGCCGCGAGGCTACCGCAACGGCAGCCGTTTCCGAGCGCAGAATCATCGGGGAGGAAAATACCCGGACACGATGGGCTTCAAAAAGTTTCCGCTCAGACTCGTCAAATCCCCCCTCGCAGCCGATGACGACGGTCTCGATTTCCTCTCCCGCCTGTAGCGCCTCTCCGCCGAAATCGAGGATCACCGCGTCAGAATGAGCTTTCAGAAACGTGCTGAGCGCCGGCGACTCTTCCATGTCAATCAGCGACGTACGGCCGCACTGCATGATCGAACTCTCCATGATCCGCTTGAACCGCTCGAAATCTAGCCGGAAATTGCGCTGCGATCGGCGGCAATGGATAAAGGTGATTTTGGCCACCCCCAGCTCGGTGAGCATCGGAAGATTTTTTTCGATCGTTTTGGGATCGATCAGGCACCAGCCGATGTGCAGCTTCCGCGCCGCCTCGCACGGTGCGTCGTAGCGGCTCTCCAACGTAAAATAGGCGTTGCGCCCGTCGGTTCTCTCGAGCCGGTAGCGGCACTCCTCGGTCAGGTTTTCCGTGGACCGGAATCCGATCAGGTCCCCCGCCTTATGGCGGCGGGCTTTTACGAGATACTTGTAGTCCTCCCCCGAAACGATGAGTTCCAGGGCTCCCGAATCCGGATGGAGCATAAACTTCATAGAGACATCATCCACCCGCTCATGGAGACGAGCAGTGCCAGTTCAATCCCCAAAAAACGGAACGCTTTGGCCTTGTACGACGCGAACGCCCCCTCCTGGGTGATGTCGGTCCGCCGTTTGAGCGTTTTGTACCGCTTCGCCTCGAGGACAATGATCACTATGCTGATCACCATCATGGCCACATTGGGGAGGGTGAACGCCAGATGCTTGGCCGCCATCATCACCGCTCCGGTAAAGAGAATCAACGCCAGCAGCGACGCCGACACCGGCATAACGATCCGCATCCGTTTGGCATAGCGGACCACCTGTTGGGAAAATGCCAACATCGCGATGTTGAACACAACCACCCCCATCAGCACAATCACTCCGAAATAGTGGATATCAAGACCCATTGTATACATAGCTTCCATAAAGGGGATTTTACCTTATATTGCCTATAATCAGTAAACAAAATGAGACCTAGGAGTGACAATGGCGATCAGCGTAGAAGAGGCTCTGGAGAAAATATACACCTTTTCTTCCCCCCTGGAAACCGAAATCGAACCGATAGAAAACGTACTCCACCGCGTGCTGGCCGAAACGATCACTGCCAGTTACTCCCTCCCCTCTTTTGACAATTCCGCGATGGACGGCTATGCGGTGCGTGCCTCGGATGCCGGCAAGACGCTGCTGCAGTCGCACACCGTGTTCGCCGGCGACCAGGAAGAGACCCGCATGGTGGAAGAGCAGTGCATCCGGATCATGACGGGGGCGCGAATCCCGCAGGGGTGCGAAGCCGTCGTCCCCATCGAGGAGGTGGGCGTAGAGGGCGATCAGGTGACATTCCCCGCCTCCATCAGAGCGGCTCAGCACATCCGCCTCAAGGGCGAAGACATCCAGGCCGGGATGGTTTTGCTGGAAGGGGGGACCCTCCTGCATGCCCATCACATCTCCCTCCTCGCATCGCAGGGGATCACCCATATCCGGGTTTTCCGCCGCCCCAGAGTCGCCCTCTTTTCCTCCGGAAACGAGCTGAAAATGCATTACGAAACGCTGGGGGCCAACCAGCTTTACAACACCAATACCCCGACCTTTGCCGCGCGGGCCCGGGAGCTGGGATGCGACGTCATCTTTACCGGCACCGCACAGGACTCCAACGAATCGATACAGGAGCATATCAAAAGCGCTCTGAATGCCGATTTTATCATCACCTCAGGTGGGGTCAGCGTCGGGGATGCCGATTACACCAAACAAGCGTTTAATGCCCTCGGGTTCGAAGGAGCTTTCGAATCAGTCGACATCAAACCGGGCAAACCGACCACCTTCGGGCGGATCGGCAATACCCTCATCCTCAATCTTCCGGGCAACCCCCTCGCGGCGGCCCTGTGCTTCGAACTCTTCGGCCAAAGCGCGATTTTGGCCCTCAGCGGCCGCAACGAGCGCTACCTCTCGACTCTGACGACACCGATCGGCGAACCGTTCAAAATGAAAAAAGGGCGCCGTTCCCTGATCCCGGGATGGTTTGACGGAACATCGTTTGTCCCGAGCCCGAAATTCGGCCCCGGGATGGTGCTCCCGCTGTCGCGCGCGAATGCGTTTATGATGGTGGATCAGAGCGTCGAGGGATTCGAGCAAGGATCACCCGTCAAGATCATCCCGACACGGTGGTGCATGAGCTCTGCGCGGCCGGTCTCCCTCACTACTTTTTAAAGGACACTCATGGCACACGAAAACTCAACCACCCTCAGCATCAACGTCGAAGGCAAAAACATGGTCATCGCGTACGTGCTGTGGTGGTTCCTGGGATGGGCCGGAATCCACCGTTTTTATCTGGGCAAAACGAAAAGCGGCCTGGCGCAGCTCCTGCTGTTCATCGTGGGTTGGGCCACATCGGTCATTTTTATCGGATTTGCGTTTCTCGCACTTTTGGGGGTTTGGTGGCTTTTCGATGCCTATTTTGTCCAAAAATATGTCAACGAATACAATACCCAAGCAGGAATCAACGTCTCCTCTTTGACGGTCAATACCATCAAAAGCGGCACCGGCGCAGATGAACGGCTGTCTAACCTCGAGGAGCTGGAACGGCTGCATGCGCTGCTGGAAAAAGGGGCGATAACCCAGGAAGAGTATGACGCCAAAAAAGGGGCGCTGTTATAATAGGGTGTGATGCACTTTAGGAACAAAGTCCCTAAAGAGGCAGGGACAGATGCGGGAGAAATAGTAGCGGTCATCTTTTTTAGGCGGGAAATCCCATCATACCGTATCGGGGTTGGTGAAGAGGGCCCCGGTGAGGATTTTATCCCAGAGCATCGGATCGCTCCACCCCTGCCGCACTTCATAACTGAATTCAATGTTATCCAGATCGATGATTCCCATCCATTCCGAATAGGCGTCCTCGTCAAAAGCCTGCGCGTATCCCGTGTCGGTTTCGTGAACGATGATGCTGTGAAGCTTCACTCCCCGCTCTCCGTTGATCATCAGCGTCGACTGAAGCAGCTTGTCGATCATCAAATAGATGACCCGGCTGAACTGCTCGCACGAGGGGGAGACGGGAAGCACTACCCAGCGGTTCGAATGTTCTTTCATCGCTTCGACATACTCCGGATCGTCCCCGGACCAAATCGCAACGGCGTGATCGAAGCTGTCAATCATCTCTTTCATACCCTGTTTCATCAGCCCGAAATCGTAGACCATCTGTCCGCGGTCCAGGTATTTGGACTCGAACAGCACTTCAACTTTGTATGAGTGACCGTGGATCGACGCGCGGCACCGCTGCGTAGAACATCCGCGTACGATGTGGGCGTTTTCGAATTTAAAAAGTTTTCGGATGATCATATTCTTTCCTTGCGCCATGAGGATCGCATCCCCATCGGCTAGCTGACGCCTGGCTGCCCGCAGAAGGAAACCCGCGCATACTCGTTTTCTGTATTATACCCCGTGATTCTGATCCCAGATACGGATATGGAGGCGGTCGGAGTAGATAAACCCGCGCCGCTTGCAAAACTCGATGACCGCTTCGCAGTTGGCCTCTATATGGGCCTTGTCTCCGCCGAGGGGCATGCAGTAGACCGGTGTGTAGGGATAGGGGGCGATGATCTCCTCTATCTCGGTTTCGATATGGCTCATCAGCGAAGGCTCATCGACGGTGAATTTGAAAAAGCACTCTTTGGCGTGGGTGATGATGGAATCGATCGCCTCTTCCCTGACCCGTTTTTCATAGGGTTCGCCGCTGTTGGAGAGTTTGACCGAGAGGGCATAGGTCGCCTCTTTGTAAAAAGGGTAGCGGCGAAAATCGGGGGCAATCGTCCCGTTCGTCTCAAACGTCACCCGATGCCCCTGCGAAACAAGGTAGTCGATAAACTCGACGAAAAGGGGTTCGTTGGCGTAGATCAGCGGTTCGCCGCCTGTGAGGACGATGTCGACATGCGGCGGCAGACGATAGCCATTCATGATCCAGATCAGCGTCTGAAGTTCCTCGATCTCCTGCCACATCTCGCCGAAAGCCCTGCGGTTCACGGCATAGGCCGTATCGCACCCGACGATCTCCCGCCCGTCCGGGGCAATCTCGGTGCACCCGAACCCCTCACAGGTGAGATTGCACCCGCCGAACCGGAAAAAGAGGGAGGGATGTCCCGTGTATTTCCCCTCCCCCTGAACGGAGTAAAAATGTTCAACCAGGTACAGCATCAGCCCCCCGTCTCGTAAAAGGCGCGGCTGGAGACTTCGGCATCCCCTTCGCTCCAGCGGTTTTTTTCCGGCTTGGTGCGGATCACCTCTTTGAGCACCAGAGTCGCTTCTTTGATGTCCCCGCGGCGAACGGCATCACGGATCGACATAGCCTCGTCAAAATAGAGGCAGGGGATCAGGTTCCCCTCCGCCGTGAGACGGATCCGATTGCATTTGGTGCAGAAATCGTCTTTGTGCGGCTCGATAATCCCGAATTCATACCCTTCTTCAAGCTTGTAGTAGTGCGACGGGGAGTGGCCATCGAACCCTTCATCGACGTAGGGGTAGCGGCTGCCGATGATACTGAGAAGTTCTGGGCTCTGCATCCCTTTGATGTTCACCTCCGCATGGACGTTTTCCATGTATTCGATGAAACGCACCGTCATCCCCCGTGCCTTGCAGTACTCGAGGACATCCAGTATCTCTCCGTCGTTGAGCCCCTTCATCGGGACCATGTTCACTTTGACTTTCAGCCCTACTTTCAGCGCCTCTTCGACCCCTTCGAGAACCTGTTTCAAGACATCTTTTTTTGCGATCGTTTCCGCGACGTCGGGTTTGAGCGAATCGATCGATACGTTTATCCGGCGGAGCCCCGCATCGTAAAGTTTCTGTGCAGCCCCCTTGAGCAAAAAGGCGTTTGACGTCATCGCCAGATCGATATCATTTTTGTAATCGTGTATCATCTTGATAAAGGTGTCGAGATCCTCGCGCAGCAGCGGCTCACCGCCGGTGATCCGGATTTTTTTCACCCCTTCGTCGATGGCGACTTTGATGAATTCAAACAGTTCTTCAAAACTCAGCAGATTCTCTTTAGGGACCCATGAAAAGGGTTTTTCGGGCATACAATACTGACACCGGAAATTGCACCGTTCCGTCACCGAAACACGCAAATAATCGACGGTCCTGCCATAACTATCTACTAACACCTCTGTCCTTGTAACCAATAATGCGCGAGTGTATCGAAAAGTTGTTTGGAGTTTTATTTATCGAGGGAATTAAAGGAGGAAGCCCCCCCGCGGGGGAGGGCTGAAAGCAAAAAGGCTTTAGTGTACTTCAGACCAGATTTTGCGTTTCCACAAATAGGCCAGGATGGCGAAGATGAGAGTGTAGAGCATAACCCACAGACCCAGCGTCTCGCGTTCGGCTTTTTTGCGGTCCCCGACCTCTTCCATGTAGGCGACTACCTCTTCCTGCGCTTTTTCGGTCAATCCGACGCGCGGCATTGACGTACCGTGCAGCAGTACCTGAGGATCGTTAATGAAGTTGTGCAGATAGTGGTGGCCCCGGCTTTTGATGTATTGTGACAGATCCGGCGGGGTTGCACCCATATAGGTTTTGATCGTATCGGCCGGCGTCAGCGCTTCGGAACCGGCATACGCCATAGAGTGGCAACGGCCGCAGGCCGCGTCAAAACTCTGTTTGTTAACTGCGCTCCCTTCCGCTACTTTCGGAGTGATCGACTGAAGATAGGCTACGATATCCATAATCTCCTGAGCACTCATCCAGTTGTATGAGGGCATCGGGAAGCTTTTGCCGCTCTCTGGCGTGTACTTGTGCTGCAGATGCATGGCGCTGACCGGATCAAAAATGAAATTGGCCAGATAATTTTTATCGTAAATGCGTCCTGCACTGCTCAGATCCGGCGGTACTACACCATAGCTCGCCGCCGCATCCGCATTCGGCATCATCTGAGGGAAGCCGGCCGATTCGATCGAGTGGCACGCAATACAGTTCGCTTCTACGAGGACTTTACCATTTTCGGCGTTCCCCGCGAGCGACGTATCGACATTTTTAAGGTCTTTGAACGTGAAGTCGGCCTCTGCCACTTCCGGATGCATGATGTGATGAGCGTAAGGCTCAATACCCCAATAGGTGAATCCGACGAGGGAGGCGATAATAACGAGAATCCGCACTTCTCTGTTCAAAGAAAGTTTCAACATAACGAAATGCAGCACCAGCAAAACCAGTGCTACCGCCAAACTGATATAAATAAATTCCATTATTTACCTCCCGCTTTTTTTGCTTCTGCTTTCGTAATGAACGGAAGGCTGGCAAAAAGGACCAAGAAGGTCATAGAAGACGCAAACCCGATCCATGCATTGATACCGGTCGGAGGCAATTTACCGAATACGGTCAGTACCACCAAGTCGGCCATCATCAACCAGAACCAGTATTTGAAATACGGGCGCTGATTCGCCGGTTTTACCATCGGAGAACGATCCAGCCACGGCAACAGGAAGAAAATGACGTTGGCGATACCGAAGGCGATAAGACCAAGCGATTTACCCGAAATACCGGCGATGTCGAAGAAGAATCCGCGCAATACCTCATAACTCCACAGGAAGTACCACTCAGGGTAGATGTGCGCAGGAGTTTTCAGACCGTCCGCTTTGTCAAAGTTGATCGCATCCATCGCAAAACCGTAATGGAAGAACGTCAGATAGAAAAAGAACAACATAAAGAATCCGAGGACAAAAAAGTCTTTGGAGAGGAATACCGGCCAGAATGCGACGACTTTAGACTCTTTTTTGTTTCCTGCAAGGTATTTTTCCGCTTCTTCTTCGAAATCGAAGAACTCACCCTCTTCGTTGTTAACGTGCGGGAAGCGCAGCGCATAGAAGTGAAACACGATCGCACCGATGATCAGCAACGGAAGCAGAAGCACGTGCAGCATGAAGAAACGGGTCAGCGTCGAATCGGATACGTAAAAGTTACCGCGGATCCATACGACGAGCTCATTCCCGATAAACGGAATACCGCCGAACAACTCGGTAATAACGTACGCGGCCCAGTACGACATCTGTCCCCACGGAAGCATGTATCCGCTGAATCCTTCCGCCGAAAAAAGGACGAACAGGAGCATCCCTGATATCCAGATCATCTCACGCCCTTTTTTGTATGAGCCGTAATAGATCCCCGTGAACATGTGGATGTAGATTACCAGGAACACTACCGATGCGCCGACCGCATGGATGTGTCTGAAGAGCCAGCCGTAGGCGACTTCCTGCATGATCGTATAGTTGACGCTGTCGAACGCCATGTTCACGTCAGGCTTGTAATACATCAAAAGGAAAATACCCGAAACCACCAGGAATGTGAACAGGACGGTCAGCAAAACCCCCATCGCCCACAAAAAGTTGATATTTTTCGGAATCCAATACTCCGTCATCATCACTTTGGCAAAGTTGACGACACCTAAACGCTGGTCAAACCACTCGAGCATCGAGTCTGCTTTTTTAAATTCTGCCATGTGCCCCCCTTACGCTTTTGCCATCATTGCTTTGTATTCAGGGCCTTCTTCACCCAGTACAAGCGTCACACCGTCTAGTTTGAACGGAGGAATATCGAGAGGTCTTGGAGGCGGTCCGAACGTATTGACGCCGTCTGCGGTAAATTCACCGCCGTGGCAGGCGCATTTGAACTGATGTTTGTCCCCCAGGTACGCCGGGATACATCCCAGGTGGGTACACAGGCCGATCATGACCGAAAAGTAGTGGTCGCCGATTTTGACATTGCGGCCGTCGGTCGGCTTCATGTCTTCCGTGTATTTGAGGACAAACACCGGTTTGCCCCGCCACACAACAATTTCGAGTTTATTGGCTTCTAGGCCTGATACGTCTACCATTGTAAAACCGGCCGACATGACGCTTGGTAGGGGATCCCACGTCTTTTTCATCGCGATCAGCGATGCGATCCCTCCGACAGCGGCGACGGCACCAAAGGCTTTACCGATAAACCCTCTTCTGCTTTCATCCATCATTGTCATCTCACTTATGTTTGGAAATTTAACCCTCTATAATAAGTGAAAAAGGTTTAAAGTTTCTATAATTTGAAAGTTTTCCTTATAAATTCGATTACTTTTGTGTTATTCGTATCGATTAAGTGACAGTTGTTTGATAAAGCGCTGCTTATAGCTTTCATAAGCTGATCTTGATCAAACTGCTCAACGATTGGTATCGCCAAGGATTCGAAAAGGGGGATGAAATCGCGCGGATAATCGGGGCGCTGGAGGTAGACCGGTTTGCCGCCGCCGGCAAGGTTCTGCAGAACCGCCATCGGCGATGCGCTGAGCAGGATCTCGGCAGTGCGGATCACCTCATCGTAGGCTTCGCTCTCGTGAATCGTCCCGAAACTCTCTTTCAGGGTATTCTCGTATCCGAGGAAATGGTAAAAGCCCATCAGAAGGTCCATTTTGTGCGGTGCGAAAAGCCCCTGATGTTTTTCCAGGTCTTTTTCGTAATCGTCGTCCCCGAAGAACAACGCCAACGGAATCGTCTTGGGAAGCGGCTCATGGTAGTGCTCGCCGATCACAACCGCCTGGCAGACCCCCTCCCCTTCTGCATAGGGGGAGATCAAAAACTCGTTGGGGTGTTTGACGTCGGCAGGATCGTCGCTGATCCGGATAAATGTCGAAAAAAAACGGGTCATGTCGTCGTGAAGCGTCGGATTGAGCTCGGCGGAGTCGAAAATGATCTTGTCCCCGTGGCTGGCGATCTGGGGGATATTGCGGACGACGTCCACCCCGACAGCACGCTTGATTCCGTACTCACGGGCCTGTGACGCGATCCGAAAATCGGAACACAGCAGCGTGATGTCGATCTCTTTTTGAAGTTCACTTACGATGGCGGCAGCCCGGTGAAAGCGGTCCAGCCCGATGCGGTGTCCCGTGTGGACGTAATAGAAGTAGCGCATAATAAATCCTGTTTAGTATATTGATCGCATTGTAACGGGGGTTTCGAAACATTGGTACCCCTTTTATGTCATCATCACTCTTCCGGTGAAAGAGAGATTATTTTTTGGCCGCCATCTTGATGTAGATGTGAAGGATATCGAGCGCTGCGGGGGTAATCCCGCTGATCTGCGACGCTGCCTGCAGGGTCGGGGGGCTGAACCGTTCCAGTTTTTCGACGATCTCTTTGGAAAGTCCCGAAACCGATTTGAAATCAAAATTCTCGGGGATTTCGATATGGAGCATTTTGGACATCCGCTCGATATCCTCGCTCTGCTTTTCGACATAGCGGGCGTATTTCGCTTCGATCAGGATCTGCTCCAGCAGGTAGGGGTCACGTTCCCCAAAGACCGGGAAAAGCTTAACCAGTTTTTCCATATCGAACGTTTTACGCGATACCAGCTGCATCGCTGTGAGTTTGTCGCTGATCTTTTCCTCACCGATCGATTCTAGAAATGCGAGGAACTCTTTGTTGGGGGTGTATACCGTCTCCTGAAGCAGCGCCAGCCCCTCATCGATCGTACGCCGTTTTTCTTCGATCCGCTCCATCTGCTCGTTGCTCACCAGCCCGACTGCATGGCCGTATTGCCCCAGCCGCAGATCCGCCGTCTCTTCGCGCAGCAGCAGCCGGTATTCGGCTCGGGAAGTAAACATCCGGTAAGGCTCTTTCGTCCCTTTGGTCACCAGATCATCGATGAGGACCCCGATGTAGGCTTCGTCGCGGCGCAGTACCAGCGGCGCTTTTCCCTGCAGGCTCAAACACGCGTTGATCCCCGCCATCAACCCCTGCGCGGCCGCCTCTTCATACCCCGTCGTTCCGTTGATCTGCCCGGCACAGTAGAGATTTTTGATTTTTTTCGTCTCGAGGCTGTGGCGCAGCTCGGTCGGATCGACATAGTCGTATTCGATCGCGTAGCCATAGCGGACGATTTTCGCGTTTTCCATCCCCCGAACAGAGTGGATCATGGAACGCTGAACGTCAGGGGGGAGGGAGGTGGCCATCCCGTTGATATAGCACTCAGTGTTCTCCGAAGTCTGCGGCTCGATAAAAAGATGGTGGCGTTCCTTGTCCCGGAAACGGTTGATCTTGTCCTCGATGCTGGGGCAGTAGCGCGGTCCGATCCCCTCGATCTGACCCGTGAACAACGGAGCGCGGTGAAAATTCCCCTCGATCAGGGTGTGGGTGTCCTCGTTCGTATAGGCGATGTAGCAGGGGAGCTGCTTTTTGGTCCGGACAAATTCATTCCGGTCGGTCCGGAAACTGAAAGGCGCGGGCAGTTCGTCGCCGTCTTGCACTTCCATAACCGAAAAATCGATCGATGAGCTGTCGACGCGGGGGCATGTCCCGGTTTTGAGCCGTCCGACATTCAGCCCGAGCAGGCGGAGCTGATCGCTCAGTCCCTTGGAGGGGAATTCTCCAAACCGTCCCGCTTCCTGCATGATCTCGCCGATGTGGACAACACCGTTCATGAATGTCCCGGTCGTGAGGATCACTCTCGATGCACGGTATTCGTTGAGCAGATGGGTCCGGACACCGATTACGGTATCATCCTCTACAATCAGCGAGGTGACCGTCTCCTGGATCAGACTGAGATTGGGCGTGGTGAGGACCGTATTACGGGCAATGATGCGGTAGCGGTCCATATCGATCTGCGCCCGGCTTCCCCGTACAGCCGGCCCCTTGGTGATGTTGAGGATCCGAAACTGGATCCCCGCTTCGTCCGTCAGCAGCCCCATCTCACCGCCCAGAGCGTCGAGTTCGCGGACCAGATGCCCCTTGGCCAGCCCCCCGACGGCGGGGTTGCAGCTCGTCGCCCCCACCTGTTCGGCCAGGATCGAGACCAACAGCGTGTTGTGCCCCATCCGGGCGGATGCAAGGGCTGCTTCAATTCCGGCGTGTCCACCGCCGACTACGATTACGTCATAGTGCATATTATTCTTCTTTGCATAAATTATTGACGCAATTATAACCTCCAATGTTGAAACCTATAAATACCGAAAGGAAAAATACCTTACAATTAAGCAAAACTTTTGATGACGAGTGATTGCCATGACAAACGACAAGCCCCTGACGTTGGAAGAGATGTTGAAACAATACGATCCCACACCGGTCGAATACGATCCGGAAGTAGACGGTGACGATGAGCATCTGGTGCGAGACCAGCTTTTGCAGAAAAAAGAGGAACTCAAAGATGTTGTCACCAAACTTAAAGAAAAACAGCGAAATGATCGAAAAGTGCGCCGCTAAAGGCGCCTAGGCTATAATCCGCGAAAAACAGACGAGGAACCTCAATGCTCCAAACCGCATTCGATGCTTTCAATGCCCACGATTACCCAAAAGCATTGGAACTTTTTGAACATCTGGCTCTCCAGAATCACCCTGCGGCCCTCTCTTCGCTGGGCTACATGCACCAAAAAGGGATTGGGATGGCGTGTTCGTTGGAAAAAGCGTTTGCCCTGTATTCCCAGGCCGCCGAACTGGACGAGCCTGCCGCGATCTACAATCTCGCCCTGATGTACGCCGACGGAGCCGTCGTACCGCACGATCAGTTCAAAGCGTTCGAGTTTCTGCTCCGCGCCGCCATCCTCGAATTCCCGCAGGCACAATTCGAGACCGCCCTCTCGCTGGAGCGGGGGCTGGGATGCGTCCAGAACTTCTCCGAGGCGGCCTTCTGGTACGAAGAGGCCGCCAAGCGGGGGAATCCCAACGCCTTCAACAACCTGGGCGTCCTCTACAAAGAGGGGCACGGGGTACCCCAGGATTACGCCAGAGCCTTCCTCTGCTTTTCACGTGCCGCCGCGATGGAGCTTGCCGAAGCGCAGTACAACCTCGGGCTGATGTTTGATCAGGGGTTCGGATGCGACGCCGACCACGACATGGCGCTCGAGTGGTGCCGCAAAGCGGCGTACAACGGCCACGAAAAAGCGAAATCGATCATCCGCTCTTTGCAGGAAGAGGGAAAAATAGTTTTTTAATTCACTCGTCATCCTCAGACTCGATCCGGGGATCCATCCCCATTTTAAGCTGGATTCCCGCCTTCGCGGGAATGACGAATACATAAAGAGGTAATTAATGTTTACTGGACTGATTCGGGAAATGGCAAGCGTAAAGAGCTTCGGCGGCAACCGCCTAAGCCTCAAAGCAGCGCACAAACCTAAACTCGGTGACTCCATCGCCATCAACGGCACCTGTCTCTCGGTCGTAAGCATCGAAAGTGACGGTTTTTCCGTCGAACTCTCCCCCGAAACACTGTCGCATATCGCCACCGAAAAACTCACCGGTCAGGTGCACATCGAACCGGCCATGATGATGGGTGAGCGCTTCGAAGGGCATATCGTCCAGGGGCACGTCGACACGGTCGGAACCGTCCGCTCCATCGCCGACAACGGCAACAGCTATGACGTGATCATCGACGTCGACACCGAATTCATCCCCCTGATACCGCCGAAAGGCTCCATCACGATCGACGGGGTGAGCCTCACCGTCAACGACGTCTTTGAGGACGGTTTCCGCCTCACGATCATCCCCATCACGATGAGAGAAACCCTGTTTGGCACCTACAAGAAAGGGACGCGGGTCAACATCGAAACCGACGTCTTCGCCCGCTACATGCGCCATATCCTCACTTCATCCCAAAACAAAGAAATGAGCTGGAACGACATCGACCACATCAGCGCCCTGTATTGATATGAACACCGTTGAATGGATCATGCTCGCCTCTTTCGCGGGGGCGCTGGGGCTCTCCGTATGGAAGTTCTACCTCTTTTTTCCCAGAACCCGTCTCGCCGACGACGACACGACCCCCGAATCGGTCGAACTGCTGGAGCGGATCATGATCGAAACCGACCGGAACCACCCCTCGCTCGACGAAGAGGCCCTCTTTCGGAAAATGACCGAACATCCCGCATTTGATTCCGACCACTTCTGGCGCTTCAACCAAAATCGTCTCCGCCAGCTGATTCTCCGCTACCGCCTCAGAAAACCGGATTTTCGTCGCTGAGAGGCCGTGCCGAGGGATTGCACCGTATCTTATGCTCCATATCGACCTTCTCAAACCCCGGGAGTTCCCGGCGTGATGCAATCGTCGCGTTGCGGTACCCCTCCCCCATATTGAGATAGATGCCAAATCCGTTTTCGTACAACGCCAGCCGGGTCGCCAGCGCCGTCGAGTAGGTCGTCACGATCCCATCCTCCCCGATCAGCCGCGCCACGTCGGCAAAATACTCTTTTGTCCACAGCACCGGATTGGTCTGGGGGCTGAACGCGTCCTGGTAGCACACGTCCCACCCCTCATCCAGTTCCCGCATCGCCACTCTGGCATCGGTGATCTCCACCGTAATCCGCGTCCGCTCGTCCTCATACCCTCCAGCGGTCGCGAGGTCGGTGATGATGTTCCGATACGGCTCAAACAGTTCAGGATACGGAAAACCCTCCAGCGATGCCACCAGATCGCCGTCGAGTTCGGGGGAATAGATTTCGAGCGTTTTGTCTGGGAAATAGGTGTCACGCCAGTAGAGGCTGAGCAGTGTGTTGAACCCCAGCCCGAAACAGATGTCGATGATGCGCAGATGCTCTTTATCCGCGTGCAATGCAAAAGCGGGCTCGATGTGTTTTTTGAGCGATTCGTTGAGGGCCCCGTCTTTCGTCGAATGGTAGTGCTCATCGTACTCGCTGCTGTACGCCGTATAGCTGCCGTCGTCGCTTTGAACCCATTTTTTCATAATCCGTTACCCCACATGTGCATCTTTTTCCCAACGATGATTTCATGCCCCTCTATCAGATCACTCATTGCATTGATCGCCCGGAACTCTACCTGATCGAGCAGCTCTTCCACCTCGGAAATCCCCATCGAACCGTTTTTCTGGACGATGATGATCTCGGAGGCATTGAGGAGGGTGCGGTAGATGAGCTGCAGAAATTTATGCGGAGATTCGTGCAGATGGAGGACATCCTGTACGATCACCGCCGCATAGTCGCGGGGCACTCCCCCTGCTGGGGAGAGGTAGTCCTTGATCGAAAACACTTTGTGAAACGCATCGAGCGCAAGATTCTGATGCTCTCCGGGAAACAGCGACAGATCGATCCGACCGTCATGGGGAGAGATAAAAGCGCGCAGCTCCTCCGCCATCGAATCCAGATGGCTCGTGGCGAGCATGATCTTCGTATGGGGGGTCGGATGGAGGAGCGAAGTGATCATAATGCCAAGTCGTGCAACTCTCTAAAGAGATACGCTTCGACGATCTCGTCGATCGTACGCTGATACGGAGCGACGAGGACCATCATCTGATTCTCCAGAAACTCCATGACGGGCTCATAGTTGTTGGTGACGATGACGGCGTCGGGGACCGGATCGATTTGGGTACGGTCGGTGTAGAAGTTGATCTCGACGACCCGTCCCTCTTCGACTTCCACCGTCGCCCAGAATACGGCGCTCAAAACACCGGTGAGTTCCGACTCCTGGGTATCGTCACCGTTTAGGGGGAGCAGCAGTATCATCCGTGCACCTTCGACATGTCCAGCTTCAACGCTTCGTTGTCCATGATATCGATGTCGCGGCGCAATACCTCCGCCGCGATCGCCTGGGCATCTTGCAGCGAATGCATCGTGTAGGTGCCGCACTGGTAGAGATTGAGTTCGGGGATGTCGTTTTGGCTTTGGACGGCTATGACGTCTTTCATCGACGCCTCCCAGGCCTCCGCCACCTCCTCCTCGCTCGGGGTGCCGATGACACTCATGTAAAAACCGGTACGGCATCCCATCGGGGAGATATCGATGATCTCGGTACGCTCCGAGTTCAGATGGTCACGCATAAACCCGGCGAAAAGGTGCTCGAGGGTATGGATCCCCTCGGGGGACATGATTTCCTGATTCGGTCGGCAGAAGCGGAGATCAAACACGGTGATATCGTCCCCCTTCGGGGTTTTCATCCCCTTCGCACGACGAACGGCGGGGGCGGGCATAATGGTGTGGTCAACGGTAAAACTGTCCAGCAGCGGCATCTCTATTCCTCAGTCAAAGTGGGGAAGTGTAACTAAAATCGGTAAATTTCCCTTTAAAAAACAGTGATAATCACATTTTATCGTTTTGTTTCTCATCATGCGGCGGTTGAACCGCAGGTGGGTCGCACAGTTTGATTTCGACATTGCAGATCGTCTCCTTGAGCTGTTCGGCCAACTCCTGCAGCTCCTCGATGCTCTCACGCCGCGCCACACCTCGTGCAGAGCAGCCCTTTATCCCCTTGTTGTTATAGGTCATTCGGTACATAACATTCTCTTGTACAAGTATTTTTTTGAAGGGATGATAGCAGAGTTTTTGGAAAAAAAGGTGCGTGCAGTGCACATAAGCACTGCCGCAAAAGATGGATTAAGCGGAGGCGAGGGCGTTGTTAAACGCTGCGAGGTGGTTGTAGGACCCCTCTTTGAGGTTATTGAAAACTTTGACGACATCGGCTGGCATCCCCTGTGCCGCTTCGGTCAGGTCGGCGATGTCTTTTTCCTCGATCGCGACCCCCACTTTCAGCCCCTCGATCAACGAGACGCTCCCCTGTGCGACAAGGGTGCTGTAGAGGTTCTGAAGCTCGGGAAGTACAAATTCTCCGATTTTCGTTTCGTTCACCCCCGAAATGTCCACCCCGTATTTTTTACACATGTTCTCTACCGCATCCATATGCTGCTGTTCGGAAAGCTGAATGTTGGCAAACGTCTTGGCCGAGGGATATTTCTGCCCGAGGACGATGTAGACATCCCGCGCCACTTTCTCTTCCTGGTACATGAACAGCAAATCCGCTTTCTGTTCGCTACTGAGGTTCACCGTGCCGCCGCCCCCATTTCTCGCCGCAAACAGGGACTGCCCCAGTGCCATCACTGCCGCCATCCCTAAAAACATACGTCTAGTCATCTTCCGCTCCTTCTGTTTTGTCTCTCTTAATAGAATAAACTACATTCAAATATTTTAATCTGTCAGTGTTACAACAGTGTTAAGCGGTGAAAAATCTGCGGGGAAAAAGGGGGAAAGAATCCTCCTGCCGAAGCAGGAGAGAGGAGAAGTTATACGCTGGCTTCTTCGCGGCGCTGGAGATAATCCCATTTGGCGTCGACGCGGGCTTGCCATTCTTCGATGAGATGCTCATACTTGCTGGTGAACAGGTGTTTGAAACGCCCCTGCGCGCCGAGGTAATCACGAACCGGAACAACGTTTTTCGGGCGGTACGTGATGTTCAGTTTCGTGCCGTCAATGATTTCGTACAGCGGGAAAACCAGTGAATCGGTCGCCAGATCGGAAATGGCGATCGTGTCTTCCGGTGCAAATTTCCACTCGGTCGTACACGCCGACATCGCATTGATATAGACCGGCCCTTCTGCCGCAAACCCTTTCTGGATTTTGGCTACCATGTCTTTCCATTTGTTCGGAGCGACCTGGGCTACGTAGGGAGCACCGTGTGCCGCCATGATTGCCATCATGTCTTTTTTGTTCATTTTTTCACCGTAGCTGACACGGCCCGCAGGCGTTGTCGTCGCAGACGCACCGATCGGGGTCGAAGACGAACGCTGCCCTCCGGTATTCGCGTAGACTTCATTGTCAAGACAAACGTACATCATGTTGTGTCCGCGTTCGAAACATCCCGAAATCCACTGGAAACCGATATCGTACGTAGCACCGTCTCCGCCGAAAGCGACGAATTTAGGAGTACGATCCGGCTGTTTGAGACGTCCTTTGGTTTTAAGCGCTTTGTACATCGCTTCGGCACCCGCAACGGCAGACGAACCGTTTTCGAATCCGATGTGGATCCACGATGCATCCCATGAAGTATACGGATATACCGCCGTACAAACTTCAAGACATCCCGTTGAGGCGGCTAGAATCAAATCGTCATTCGTAGCGTTCAGAACTTCACGGACAATAATCGAGTGGGCACAGCCTGGGCAAAGAAGGTTTGCACCTTCAAAACGGTCAGCAGAAGTTGAAAACTCTTTGAGATTTTTAATTTTTTTGATTTCTGACATCGCTTACTCCTTAGAAAAACGAAAGTTTCGGTCCGCGCAGACCGATGTATTGTTGCAATGGAGTTGTCGGCTTGCCTGCATCCATATTTGCTTTAAGATCTTCATAGATCCCGACCAAATGTGCTTTTGTCAGGTCACGTCCACCCAATCCGTAGATGTAGTTGGTCAATACCGCTTTGGTACCGGTGTTGAAAAGCGATCCTGCGATTTCGTTGTAAAGGGTACCGACGGTCCCGTGCGGGCTTGAACGATCCAGTGCCGCGATCGCTTTCACGTCTTTCAGCACTGCCGCAAGCTGCTCGAGAGGCCATGGGCGGAATACACGGATTCCGACAACCCCGGCCTTGATCCCCTGAGCGCGAAGCTCGTTGGTGACTTCTTCGGCCGTTTCGACCGATGTTCCCATACATACGACCGCCAGTTCGGCATCTTCCATGTTGTAGGTTTCTACAAGATTGTATTTGCGTCCGGTCAATTTTTCGAACTCATCGAATGCGGCCTGGATTTTTGGCAACACGGTTGTCATCAACGCGTGTTGCTGACGTGCTTTGTGCTCAAAATGCCAGTCCTCTTCGGTTTGTACCCCGTGGGTTACCGGGTGGTCAAGGTCAAGCATGTCGTTCATCGGTTTGAATTCGCCGACGAAGTTGTAAACTTGCTCATCGCTCAGCGTTTTGACACCCTGCGCCGTATGAGACGTCATAAACCCGTCCTGGTGAACCATTGCCGGAAGGCGAACATCGTGGTCTTCCGCAACTTTAAAAGCGACCATATTCATGTCGTACGCGTTTTGAGGGTTGTAACAATCGATCTGGATCCATCCGCTGTCGCGTCCGAGATACATATCCGAGTGATCACCGTTAACGTTGAGCGGTGCGCCAAGAGCACGGTTAACCACGTTCAAAACGATCGGCAAGCGCATTCCCGATGCTGAATAGAGGGTTTCGACCATCAAAGCGAAACCTTGTGAACTGGTCGCCGTAGCAACCCGTCCGCCCGCAGCCGCCGCACCGATACAGCACGACATAGCGCCGTGCTCGGATTCGGTCATCACGAATTCGCCGTCGACATAGCCGTTGGCAGTGAAGTTAGCGTAGTTTTCAACGATCGGAGTCGATGGAGTAATCGGGTAAGCGGCGACAACGTCTACCTGCACCTGGCGAAGCGCCTGGCTTGCCGCCATATTCCCGTCCCAGACTTCAATGTCGCGTAGTTCCATTGTATCAGCCATTAGTCTTCCTTTGGTTCTTCTGCTTTTGCATTTTTATCTTTTTTAGGCCATTCGGCAAGCGCTTGCTCTTCGTCTTTTTGTTCCGGGAACATCAACAGCGATTTCGGATTTGTCGGGCACACTTCGACACAGATCCCGCACCCTTTACAGTGGTCAAAATCGATACCGATCATTTTCTTGTCGCGGGAAATGATCGACATGTCTGGGCAAAATATCCAGCAAAACTGGCAATCGATGCAGTAGTCTTTGTTGAACAAAGGCTTTTCGATACGCCAGTCGGCAACGCTCGCGGTAAATGAGCTTGATTGTGAATAAGGGCGATTTTCCGGAAGCGTCGTCGCGATATCGCGTGCAGCCCCTTCAAACGTACGGAGCATGGCACCGATTTCGAACTCATCCCATCCTTTTTTTTCCATCATGTGCTCCTTATTTCACTTCATCATACGCGCGTTGGATCGCGATCATGTTGGCATCGATAATTTTTTGAGGGAGTTTTTTAAGCACTTTAACCATGCTCTCTTTGAAAAACTCGATATCGTACATTCCCGATACTTTCATCAGCGCACCGAGCATAGGTGTATTCGGGATTGCTTTTCCGATTGTCTCCTGGGCGATTTTGATGCAGTCAACGGTGTAAACTTTCTTCCCTTGCAGCTTCGGCTGAGACGCGATCAGCTCTTCGGTACTCATGTGCGTCGTTACAATGTAGATCGTATTGTCTTTTTCATTCGCGGTGATATCGGCGACATAAACCAGAGCCGGGTCGATAACCAAAACATAGTCAGGTCTCATAAACTTCTCGTGGTTCAAAATCGCTTTGTCGTCGACGCGGTTATAGGCCGTCATCGCCGCTCCGCGTTTGGCTGAACCGTAAAACGCGAATGCCTGTACATGCTTACCCGTGGTGGATACAACGTCAGCAAGACCTTTAGCACCGGTAACGGCACCTTGTCCGGCTCGACTATGCCATCGAATCTCTAGCATGAATTCTCCCTCTGACTTAAGTTTTAAGTTGAATTTTATCAATGCGTGTATTTTATGAAAGTTGCTCTTAAATGTAGCTTTTCACTTTTGCGGAGGGTTGGTTGGAAAGGAAAACTGTTACTTTCGTCCCACATTTGCGATATATCGGACCGCTCCGAGGGCGTCGGGTTGTATAATATCTGTTAATGTGAGTAATTGTTCCAGATTATCATATCCGCTTGTAACGGCGACGCTTCCGATCCCGGCCCGGTTGGATGCTTCGATGTCCAATCGGGTGTCCCCGATCATCCATGCCGACTCTTTGAGCGCCCTCATCCCTTCGAGTGCCTTGTATATCGGTTCTGGGTGGGGTTTTGGATTCTCGACGTGTTCTCTCCCGATCAGGACCTCAAAATAGTCCATGAGTCCGAAATGTTCCATCAATTCGCGCGAATAGAGCCCCGTTTTCGTCGTCACAATCCCCAGCCGGGCAAATGCTGCCGCTTCTTGTATCGCGTCGGCGGCGTTGGGGAGGAGGAGTGTTTTTTGACGGGAAATCTCCCGGTAATAGAGCTTGTACGTCGCCACGTGTTCACCGATCCGATCGTCCGCTATCCCGACAGCCGCAAACATCGTCTCAAGCGTGTGGCCGATCTGGGAGGTGATCTTCGTTTCCGAAATCCCCTCCACGTCGCCGTGTACGCTCAACGAATGGCGGAAGCTCTCGACGATCGCCTCGGTCGAGTCGATCAGCGTCCCGTCCAAATCAAATAAAATCACTTTTTTCATTTTTTCTCCCAATCGATGTAATCCTCCCAAATGCCGTTGATCGTCGGCTTCACCCCCTGTATGGAGCGGCTGTACACGTTGATGTCGTTTGGAATCACCAAAAACAGATAAGGGTTGTCCCCCGCAATCTCCGCAAAAATGGCACGCTGAAGCGAGGCGATTCTCTCCGGATCGGTCGAGCTTTCCATCTTCTCTATCAGCCCATCGGTCTTTCGGGAGCGGTATCCGACGAGGTTGAATCCTCCCGGCACATCACTCGCACTGTGCCACAGCGCATAGGGGTCTGGGGTGAGCGAAAGGGCCCATCCAAGCAGCACGGCGTCAAATTTGCGCGGCGAAACAACGGTATTCAAAAACGCCTGCCACTCCATGACCCGAAGCGTCACCTTGACCCCCGCATCGGCGAATTGCCGCTGAAGGATCTCGGCGGCGTACGGGCGGATCATGTTGGAATTGGAGGTGGCGATCTCAAAGGTAAGGGGATTTTTGTCGTCGTATCCGGCCGCTTTGAGGAGTTCTCTGGCTTTGGCCAGATTGCGTTTTGGGGGCTTGAGCGCATCGTTGAACCCTTTGCTCCCCGGTAAAAACGGCCCGGTGCATACTTTTCCATGCCCCAGGAACAGCAGATCGATCAGCGATTGGCGCTCCACGGCGAGCGACAGTGCCTCGCGCACCCTGGGGTCTTTGAATTTGTCCAGCCGAAGGTTGAACCCCAGATAGGTATAGCTGCGCGAGGGGAGCTCGAGCGTTTTGAACCGTTTTTGAAACGTCCGGTCCAGCTGCCGCTCAAACTGCATTGGCTCCAGCGAGCTGACATCGATCTGATTTGATTTGAGCATCAAAAACCGCGTCATCGGATCGGCGATGACATGAAAAATGATCCGGCCGATTTTGGGAGGGTGTTCGAAGTAGCGGGGGTTGGCTTCGAGGACGATCTGTTTGGAAAATTCGAGTTTTTTGAGGACATAGGGACCCGTTCCGATCGGAGCCGTGTTGAAACGGCTCCCCATCACATCGCCCTCTTTTTCGAGGATATGGCGCGGAACGATCCCCATCATCCATATCTCCAGCGCCTTGAAATAGGGTTTTGTGTACGCCACACGAAGGGTGTGATCATCGATAACGTTCACCGATTTCACGACCCGAAAATCACTCGCGTAGGGGGTGATCACTTTGGGCGAGCCGATAAGTTCATAGGTATAGGCGACATCACGGGCGGTGAAGGGCTTCCCGTCGTGCCATGTGACGCCGCGGCGAAGACGAAACTCGATCAAGGTCGGGGTAATGAACCGGTACGATTCGGCGAGATCGCCGACGATGTTCTGGCCGCTTTCGTCGTATTTGACCAGCGAATTGAACAAAAAACCCGCAATGGAGGAACTGGCCGAATCGGTCGCGATAAGGGGATTGAGGCGTGCGGGGTTGGAAGGGGCGCTCAGGTGGAGCGTCGAGGCCATCAGCCAGACACTTTGCAAAAGAAGGAATAAAAGTTTCAATCTCGACCCCTTATTTTGGGTGAGATTATAGCAGAAACCTATATCGATTCGACGATGCGGCCGTTGAGGGGCTGGACAGGGCGGTAGTTATGATCGTAGAATCTACGCATCGCCTCTATCTGCCCTTTTGTCGCGCTCTGGACTTCCTTCATAACGTACCACCGGACATTCTCGGTGCATGGAGGAGTCGTCAGAGAACCCATGAAATGGTAGTAGTGGTCGCTGTGCTCGGGGAGGAGTTTCCCCGGGTTGATGACTCCGTTCGTACCAACCCCTTTGATCACCGTATCGAGTATCGGGTTGACCTTGTCGCCCTCTTCGAACAGCACTCCTACGACGAGGAGACTGCCCGAATCGCTTTTGTGGACCATGTGGGCTACGAGATCGTACTGCCTGCCGTCGATTTTCTCTTCGCTTCTGCCGTGGAAGTGGAACTGGACGAGGCGGTAGTCGACTCCCTCGACATTGATTTTCCCGCCGTTTTCGACGTCAACCTGGATCGCGTGGCCGTTGTCGACGATATGGCTTTTCGCCTCGACATTTTCCTGAAGTTTGATGATATGGTTCGGAGCTATGGATACCGTTTCGGCGGTGCGAATATCGATCGGGGACTGGGCTTTGCCGTCTTTGCAGACTGCGCTGAAGTCACACCAGTGGACGGGGCCGTGGGAATCGTAGTCCCAGTGTACCCCGTAGTGTTCGGATGCGCTCAGGCCCGCGACGAGCAGCATCGCCGAAAGCGGTAGGTAAAAAGGAAGCTTCATTCAAATTCTCCTGTTGAAATTACGGCAGGTATCTTATCGGAGATGCTTACGGCTTGCCTAATCAAAATTATTGGAAGAAACGTTCAATTTTCTTGAGGATTGATAGTGATAGAAATTTGGGAAAAAGGAAGTAGAAATTTTCTCTCCCAAGCAGGAGAGAAAGAAACGACTGATGTTTTCGAGAAAACACCCATCGCGCCATAAAGGCGACGATTAACGTTTTGAGAACTGTGGTGAACGGCGCGCTTTGCGTTTACCCGGTTTCTTACGCTCAACGATACGTGAATCGCGGGTAAGCATACCGAAAGGTTTGAGAATCGCACGGAATGAAGGATCAAACGTGCAGAGAGCACGTGAGATACCGTGGCGAAGGGCGTCGGCCTGACCAGAGAATCCGCCGCCAGTTGTCGATGCCGTGATATCAACTGATGTGTCTTGTTTTGTCAAAGAAAGCGGTTGGGTAACACGCAATTTTTTTGCTTCAAGACCACCCAGCCATGCGTCGAGTGAAAGACCGTTTACAGTGATTTTACCTGTACCCGGAGCAAGCCATACTTTAG
>CAYXWQ010000030.1:0-21733 GCA_964468865.1 uncultured Sulfuricurvum sp.
CCCCTCATTAAAAGTGAGATGCTCTACCGGCTGAGCTAACGAGACCTCTTCAACCATCGAAACTCGGCGATTGTGAGGGCGAAATTATAGGGGAAACAAACCTTTTTGTCAAGGAAAAAACACTGATTAGGCGAAAAATAATTCCCGGTCGATGTTCAGGAGCATTTTAACCGCCATCAAAACGCTCTGTTCCTGTATATAGTTGCGGTCCCCCTCGAAACGGAACCGTTCGGTATGGACCGAGGTTTTGGAACGGGCGCTGATGTAGACGGTGCCGACCGGTTTGGCGTCGCTCCCCCCCGTAGGGCCGGCGACACCGCTGATGCTGATGGCGTAATCGGCATAGCTGACGTTCATGGCCCCTTCCGACATCTGTACAACGACCTCGGCGCTTACCGCGCCGTACGTCTCGATCGAGTCGTCGTCAACGGCCAGCCAGTTGGCCTTGAGAGTGTTGGAATAGGTGATGAGCGAACCGTCGAATACCGCCGAGGCCCCGCTTTGGGAGGTGAAGAAATGGGCCAGAGAACCTCCGCTGCAGCTTTCGGCAAACGAGAGTTTTTTCTGATGGGTCCCCAGCCGTTCGATGATAAAGGCGGCGATATTGGCCGCTGCGATCACCTTGTGGTGCATCAGCCCTTTGGCCGAGGCGATAAACTGCGAGAGGTTGCCGTGGCGGCGCGTGTAGATCCGGATTTTGATCCATCCCTCGACGAGCTGACTGAACTCCAGCCGGACGTCAAAATTCTGCGCGAGAGGTTCGAGGAGGGTCTGGACACTGCTGAGCTCTTCGTTGAAGAGGTGGATGATGGCCTGGCGGTATTCGTCGTCGATCAGGACCGGAGGGAGGGATTTCCCCTCGCTCGCCAGGATCACATTGATCTGAGAGTGGTTGTGGTTGAGGAGATAGCTTCCGTTTTCGAGGATGTTGGCCCGCGAGGGGATCAGCATGTTCTCTTTGAGCACCTGGTTGTCGGAAGTGACGGTACTGAGGAGCTTTCCGACGATGGTGAAGGTGCTTTTGGTCGTGATGATGACCAATATGGACTCATGCTTGAGCAGTCCGTCCAGATGGAGAAAAAGGTCTTTGTCGGATTCTTCAAAATAGCTGATGGAATCGATGGATGCGAGCTTGCTTTTGAGTGTTCGCAGAATGTAGCGCTCGTAGGCTTCATTGAGAATGAGGCGGTTTCCGACAAAAATGACGTCGCGTTTCATGGGCCAACCCTGTATAAAATTGGGGTAGTATAGCACAGCGACAGCAAAATTTAATCCCCTTAAAGCTATAATGCAGCACTTTTTATATGCTCACTATTAAGGGATCCGATGGATTATAAAGAGACCCTCTTACTGCCTCAGACCGACTTCCCGATGCGGGGAAACCTGGTCCAAAACGAAGCCGTACGTTATGGCGCGTGGATTGCCAAAGACGTTTATGGCCGGATGAAAACCAATCGTGTGGGGGCGCAAAGCTTTACGCTGCATGATGGCCCTCCGTATGCCAACGGCCATACCCACATCGGCCATGCGCTGAACAAAGTACTCAAAGACATCATCGTCAAATACCACTACTTCAACGGCCGCTCGGTCCGCTTCACCCCCGGATGGGACTGCCACGGCCTCCCCATCGAGCAGCAGGTGGAGAAAAAGCTGGGCGGAAAACAGAAAAAAGAGCAGCTCAGCACCGCCGAAGTACGCCGTCTCTGCCGTGCACACGCCAGCGAATTCATCGACATCCAGCGCGAAGAGTTCAAAAAACTGGGTGTCGTCGCCGACTGGGACAACCCGTACCTGACGATGGATTACAAATTCGAGGCCAACATCTACCGTACCCTGTGCGCAGTGGCGAAAAAAGGGCTTCTGATCGAGCGTTCCAAACCGGTCTACTGGAGCTGGGCGGAGCGCACGGCGCTGGCCGAAGCCGAAGTGGAATACGAAGACAAAGAGGACTATTCGATCTACGTCGCCTTCGAACTCTCTGACGAAGCGAAAGTGCGTGCCGGGATCGAGGGGAACGCCGCCATCGTCATCTGGACGACGACGCCGTGGACCCTGCCGGCCAATACGGGGATATCCCTGAACCCCGACGAAGTCTACGTTCGCACGTCGGATGGGTACATCGTCGCCGAAAAACGGTACGAAGCGCTCCTTGAAGAGGGGGTTTTCACCGGAACCGTCGTGCAGAAGATCGAAGCCAAAAAATTCGAGAACCTTTACGCGATCAACCCGCTCAACGGCCGCGGATCGCACATGGTTCTCGGTGAGCACGTATTGATGGAGAACGGTTCGGGATGTGTCCACACCGCACCGGGGCACGGGGAGGACGACTACCGAGTGGGACTTCGTTACAACCTGGAGGTGGTGATGCCGGTCGATGAGACGGGGTGCTACGACACCACCGTCGTGCGCGAGAAGCTCCTTCCTTCCCCCGAAGAGTTTGTCGGGATGCATATTTTCAAGGCAAACGAGCCGATTATCGAACTCCTCGGCGACAAAGCGCTCAAAGTTTCCAAATTCCGCCACTCCTATCCGCACTGTTGGAGGAGTCACACGCCGCTGATCTACCGCGCGACCAAACAGTGGTTTATCAGCGTCGATGGAACGCCTGAGGGTGAGATGAAAACGCTTCGAGAAATTGCGAAATCCGAAGTGGCCAAAACGACGTTTTACCCCGAAACCGGACGCAACCGTCTGGGTTCGATGGTCGAAAACCGTCCCGACTGGTGTATCTCGCGTCAGCGCGACTGGGGGGTCCCCATCGCATTCTTCCGCGTCAAAGCGACCGGAGAAGTGATCCTGGATGAGAAGGTTCTCAATTTTATCGCGATGATTTTCGAGATGCACAGCACCGACGCGTGGTATTCTATGAGCATCGAAGAACTCCTCTACCCCGGATCCCCGTACAAAGCCGACGAACTGGAAAAAGTATCCGACATCCTCGACGTATGGTTCGACAGCGGTTCGACATGGAACGCCGTTCTTAAATCGCGCAACTACGACGCGGGAAGCTACCCGGCAGACCTCTACATCGAGGGATCCGACCAGCACCGCGGCTGGTTCCAGTCTTCGTTGTTCCTGAGCACGGCGGTCGAACACATCGCGCCGTACAAAGCGCTCCTCACCCACGGGTTCACCGTCGATGAGAAGGGGGAGAAGATGTCGAAGTCCAAAGGCAACGTCGTCGCCCCCGAAAAGGTTCTGGGACAGTATGGGAGCGAAATCCTTCGTCTGTGGGTTGCGATGAGCGATTACCAGGGGGATCTGAAAATCTCCGACAACATCCTCAAGCAGACGGCGGAGCAGTACCGGAAGCTCCGCAACACCTTCCGGATCATCCTCGCCAATCTCGACGGGCTGGAGCAGATCGTCCCCTACAGCGAAATGGGGGAGATCGACAAATGGATCGTTGCCAAAGCCAAAGAGGTTTTCGACGAGACTCACCGCCTCTTCGGAGACTACAACTTCGTCCACGGTATGAGCGGACTGAACTATTTCATCGTCAACGAACTGAGCGGTGTCTATATCGATATCACCAAAGACCGCATGTACTGCGATGACGCCAACTCGGCATCGCGCCGCTCGTCGCAGAGCGCGATGGCGATCATCGCACGCTCGATGCTGGGGCTCATCGCTCCGATTCTGACCTACACGGCGGACGAGATTTTCGAGCATGCTCCCGCGGTCATCAAAGGTTCCGCAACCGATATTTTCGATCTGCTCTATGCGCCGATCGAACCGGTTGAGAGTACATGGAACGAGGAATATATGAAAGCGGTCCGCGAAGCGCTCAACGAGATCGTCGATACCCTCAAAAAAGAGAAAACGATCAAGAATACCCTCGAACTGGTCGTCTCTACCGCCGATCCCAAAGCCAAAACGGTCAAAAAAGAGGATGCGGAAGAGTATCTGGTCATTTCCATGTGGTGCGCCTGCTCTTTGAACAACATTCTCGGCGAATTTGACCTGGAAGGGGAGAAATACTTCATCGCACTGGCGACCAAAGCCAAATGCCCCCGCTGCTGGAAATACCACAGCGAAAGTGACGATATGGTATGTCCGCGGTGTGCCTCGGTCGTCTCCGGATGGATGGTCGCTGAATGATCGACGTGACGCAGCCCGTGCCAATAAGTTTCATTGCCGAAACGGTAGCTCTTATATTTCTCGTCATCGGCGGGGGGATATACATGGTCAAAAAAGCAAAACGAACAAAGGAAAGTGTATGATCACACTTAAAGAGGCGTTAAAACTCTCCTCCGAAGAGGTTGCAAAGCTCAAAGAGGAACTTAAGGCAAAAATTGAGGCGCAAAGCGAACTCAATGCCTACATCGATCTCCTCAATGTCGGAGAAGGGATCCCGATCGCGATCAAGGACAATATTCAGGTCAAGGGTTGGTCGGTCACAAGCGGATCGAACATCCTCAAAGGATACATCGCCCCCTACAACGCGACCGTCATTGACAAACTGCTCGAAGCTGGCCTCAGTCCCTTCGGACGGACCAATATGGACGAATTCGCGATGGGTTCGACCACCGAGAGCAGCTGCTATGGCAAAACCCTCAACCCCCTCAACCACAACTGCGTCCCCGGAGGAAGTTCGGGAGGTTCGGCGGCGGCGGTGGCGGCAGGGCTGGCCGTTGCGGCACTGGGAAGCGACACGGGCGGATCGATCCGTCAGCCGGCCGCGTTCTGCGGTATCGTCGGGATGAAACCGACCTACGGCCGGGTCAGCCGCTACGGTCTGGGGGCGTACGCAAGTTCGCTCGACCAGATCGGACCGATGACGCAGAACGTCGAAGATGCGGCGATTCTGTACGATATCATCCAGGGGTACGACCCGAAAGATTCGACCAGCGCCGAACGCAATGAGGGAAAAGTCAGCGACAAACTCGACCCGTCCGTGAAACTGACCGTCGCGATTGTTCCCGATTACGTCAAGGATGCCTCCGAAGAGGTGCGCAACGCCTACGCCAAAACGGTTGAAGCCCTCAAAAACGCGGGGCACACAATCGTCGAAAAAAGCCTGATGGACCCGAAATACGACATTTCGGCCTACTACATCACGGCCACTGCGGAAGCGACGACGAACCTCGCCCGCTACGACGGTATCCGCTACGGGAACCGTGTCGAGGGGGATAACCTCAAAGATACGTTTTTGAAGACCCGATCCAACGGATTCGGTCCTGAAGTGCAGCGCCGCATCATGCTGGGGAACTTCGTCCTATCTTCCGGGTACTACGATGCCTATTACGTCAAAGCGCAGAAGGTGCGTTCGCTGATCCAGGCGGAGTATAATAAGCTTTTTGAAGAGGTAGACCTGATCCTCACTCCCGTCGCACCCCGCACCGCGTACGAGTTCGGCGCTTTGAGCGATCCGCTCGAAATGTATTTGAGCGATATCTACACGATTTCGGTCAATCTGGCCGGGCTTCCCGCTCTTTCACTGCCGGTTGATACGGCCCCTAACGGCATGCCCGTAGGACTTCAGCTCATTGCCGCTCCATACGCGGAGCAAACCCTGTTTAACGGGGCATTAAGCCTCGAAACTCAACTGAAAGGATAATCCATGAACATTCGTAAACGCGCCCTCACATTTGAAGATGTATTGCTCATCCCAAGATATTCCGAGGTTCTCCCCAAAGAGGTGAGCCTTAAAACGATGTTGACCCGCAATATCCCCCTTAACATTCCGATGGTCTCCGCGGCGATGGATACGGTCACCGAATACCGTGCGGCGATCGCGATGGCTCATCTGGGCGGGATCGGGATCATCCACAAAAACATGGATATCGAGACGCAGGTCAAGCAGATCAAGAAGGTCAAAAAATCCGAAAGCGGTATCATCATCGACCCGATCTACGTCCATCCCGATGCGACCCTTTCCGATGCCGAACAGCTGATGAGCGAATTCCGAATCTCCGGTGTACCTGTAGTCGACGCCCACAACAAACTGTTGGGGATTCTGACCAACCGTGATATGCGTTTTGAGAAAGATCTGAAAAAACAGGCCCACATGGTGATGACCCCGATGCCTCTCGTGACGGCAAAAGCGGGGATCACCCTCGAAGAGGCCGAGCAGATCATGCACAAAAACAAGATCGAAAAACTCCCTATCATCGATGACGAGGGGTGCCTCAAAGGGCTTATCACGATCAAAGATATCAAAAAACGGATCGAGTATCCCCACGCGAACAAAGACGACTTCGGCCGCCTTCGCGTCGGCGGGGCGATCGGTGTAGGGCAGCTCGACCGCGCCCGCGCGCTGGTCAATGCGGGAGTTGATGTTCTCGTTCTCGACTCCGCACACGGCCATTCAAAAGGGATCATCGATACCGTCAAAGCGATCAAAAAAGAGATGGTGATCGACGTCATCGCAGGAAACGTCGCGACGGCGGAAGCGACCGAAGCACTGATCGAAGCGGGAGTTGACGGCGTCAAAGTCGGTATCGGACCCGGATCGATTTGTACAACCCGTATTGTTGCCGGTGTCGGTGTGCCGCAGATTTCGGCGATCGATGAGTGCTCTACCGCTGCGCGCAAACACGGTGTTCCCGTCATCGCCGACGGCGGTATCCGCTATTCGGGCGATATCGCCAAAGCGCTTGCTGTAGGGGCCAGCGCCATCATGGCCGGATCACTCCTGGCCGGAACCGAAGAATCACCCGGGGATACGATCATGTATCAGGGACGCCAGTACAAAGCGTACCGCGGTATGGGTTCGATCGGAGCGATGACGAAAGGCTCAACCGACCGTTATTTCCAGGAAGGGACCGCAGCGGACAAGCTCGTCCCCGAGGGGATCGAGGGACGCGTACCGTACCGCGGTACGATCGCGGCGGTCGTCCATCAGATGATGGGCGGTCTGCGCTCGTCCATGGGATACTGCGGTTCTGAGAGCATCCCGGTGTTCTGGGACAAAGCCGAGTTCGTTGAGATCACCAGCGCTGGGCTCAAAGAATCGCACGTTCATGACGTCATCATTACACAGGAAGCGCCGAACTATCATGTTTAGAACACTTCGGGAGCAAAGCCCCCGAAGCTACGCTGGCCGCTAAGGCGCTGAAGCTTGCCTCTGGCGAGGCAGAATTTTTTGACAAAAGGAAGTTTCAATGCAACTCCAGACCGATGCCCTCCATGCCGGGTACGACAAGGATACCCAGAGTACGATGGCCGTTCCCATTTACCAGACGACGGCTTACGAGTTCCGTGACGTCGAACATGCGGCGAATCTGTTCGCCCTCAAAGAGCTGGGGAACATCTATACCCGTCTGAATAACCCGACGACCGACGTGTTCGAGAAGCGCTTTGCCGCACTCGAAGGGGGAGCGGCGGGGCTCGCGGCATCGAGCGGTATGGCGGCGATCTTCTATGCGATCGCCAATGCCGCCGAAGCGGGGGACAACATCGTCTGCGCCAAGCAGCTCTATGGCGGAACGCTCACCCAGGCGGCCCACACCCTCAAACGTTTCGGGATAGAGGCCCGTTTTTTCAATGTCCACAACCCCGCAGAGATAGAAGGGCTTGTCGATGGCAAAACCAAGGCGATCTTTTTTGAAACGCTCACCAATCCCAGTATCGACGTCGCCGATATCGATGCGATCACGGCGATCGCCAAAAAGCACGGCATCCTCACGATCGTCGACAATACCGTCGCGACACCTGTACTGTGCCGTCCGCTGGAACACGGGGTCGACGTTGTCGTCCACTCTGCCAGCAAATACACGACAGGGCAGGGGCTTGCGATCGGCGGAATCATGGTGGAGCGCCACGGACTGGTCGATCTGATCAAATCCAATCCGCGCTATCCTCAGTTCAACGAAGCCGACGAGAGCTACCACGGATTAGTATACGTAGACGTTCCGTTGCCGCTCTTTACGCTCCGCGCCCGTTTGTCGCTCCTTCGCGACCTGGGGGCGGTCGTATCGCCGTTTAATTCATGGCTCTTCATCCAGGGGATCGAGACCCTCTCGTTGCGGATGCGCGAGCATTCCCGCAACGCTCTGACCGTTGCGGAGTTTCTCGAAAACCATCCGAAAGTAAAAAAGGTGAACTACCCCGGGCTCAAAACCAATGCCAACTACGCCAACGCGCAGCGCTATTTCGATGACGGAATGGCCAGTGGGCTGTTAAGCTTCGAGGTAGAGAGTTTCGAGGAGGCCAAGAAGATCGTCGATGCGACGAATCTCTTCTCCCTCGTCGTCAACATCGGGGATTCCAAATCGATCATCACCCATCCGGCCTCGACAACCCATCAGCAGCTCTCCGAGCAAGAGCTGATTGCCTGCGGCGTCCCCTCCGGTTTGGTCCGCCTCAGCATCGGACTAGAAGCGGCGCAAGATCTTATCGATGACCTGAAACAGGCATTGGACGCGTAAAGGAAGTTATGTTAAACCTGCAGATCCACAGCGAGCATTTTACCAATCCGCTCTACCTCGAGAGCGGGCGTATTCTCGAGCCCTACGACATCGTCTACGAAACGTATGGGGAACTGAACGAGAACAAGGACAATGTCATCGTGATCACGCATGCCCTGACGGGATCGCACCATGCGGCAGGGACCTACGAGGGGGACAACAAACCCGGATGGTGGGACGGTCTGATAGGTCCGGGGAAAGCGGTCGATACCGACCGTTTTTTCGTGATCTGCACCAACGTCATCGGCAGCTGCTTCGGCTCGACGGGACCGATGTCGCCGCGCTACCCCTACAACGAGCCCTACCGCTACAAATTCCCCGTCATCACGATCCTCGATATGGTCAAGGCGCAGCGGATACTGTTCGACCGTCTGGGAATTCATCAGGTCCACGCGATCATCGGCGGATCGATGGGGGGGATGCAGGCGCTGGCGTTCGGCGTCTTTTTCCCCAATTTCGCCAAAAAGATCATTGCTATGGCGACGACGGCGGCGACGCAGCCATGGGCAATCGCCTTTAACAAGGTGGCGCAGGAGGCGATCCTCAAAGATCCCGATTTCAAAAACGGCTATTACGATCCCGATGCGATCCGGGAGAACGGTCTCACAGGAATGGCGATCGGGCGGATGGCGGGGCACATCAGTTTTCTGTCGCACCAGTCGATGGAGCGTAAATTCGGACGGGAGTACCGACGCAACGACGGTCTGTTCGAACTGTTCGGGAAGTTCCAGATCGAATCGTACCTCGAATACAACGGCTACAACTTTACCAAATGGTTCGATCCGCTGTCGTATCTGTACATCACGAAGGCGATCAACATCTACGACCTCTCGCGGGGGTTTGACTCGATGGAGGAGGCCGTGAGCAAAATCAACGCCGAACTCTATCTGGTCAGTTTCGAAAAAGACCTCCTGTTTTTGCCAAGCGAAATGGAGAGCATCTATGCGGCGATGACCTCACAGGGGAAAGAGAACGTCGATTATTTCCCCGTCCAAAGCGACTACGGGCACGATGCCTTTTTGGTTGAAATCGATAAAATAGAGAATTATGTACGGGAGGCCCTATGAGTCAGGAAGTGAGTTTCGAAACCAAGATTGCCAAAGCCAAGGAGATCCTCGAAAAACTGATGGATCCCGCGCTTCCGATGAACGAGAGCATCAAGGCGTACGAAGAGGGGATGAAAGAGCTCAAAGAGGCTGAAAAGATGATCTCCGACGCCGAGCTGCAGATCCAAATCATCAAAAACCAGGACCAATGATGCGTATCGCCCTATTGCAGCTCCCCTCGATCGGTATGGGGAGCAACAAACTCGAAAACTATGCCCGTGTTGCCCACCAAAAAGGGGTCAAACTCGTTTTGATGGGGGAATACCTCCTGAACCCTTTTTTCAAGGAGCTGGTGCAAACCCCCGTTTCGATGATTTCCGAACAAAGCACCCATCAGATCGAGACCCTCAAAGCGCTTGCAGAGAAATACGATCTGGTATTTGTCGCCCCGATCGTCACGGTGAAGAAAAAAGAGTGCATGAAGATGATCGCCAAGGTGGGGCCGCGCAGCGTGACTTACTATCCTCAGCAGTTTTTGATCAACTATCCCCACTGGAACGAAGAGAAGTTTTTTGTCAACCCGGTCGAACCGGTGAAGGCGCCGATGATTTTTGCGGTCGAGGGATTCAAATTCGCCGTAATGGGGGGATTCGAAACCCATTTTGACCCGATATGGGAAGCGGTGGATGCCAAAAATGTCGACGCCGTACTGATCCCGAGCGCTTCGACGTTCGAATCGCACAACCGGTGGCGCGAATTGCTCAAAACGCGGGCTTTTACCCACAACTGCTACATTCTACGGGCCAACCGCGTCGGCGAATATTTCGACGAAAAGCACGCCTGGAAATTTTACGGCGATTCGATGGTGATTACGCCCGATGGCGATGTCGAAGCCGATCTTGGGAATACAGAAGAGCTCCTGATCGTCGATCTGGACCGCAAGGCGATCAGCGAATCGCGCAAAGGGTGGGGATTCAAAGAAGCGATCCGCAAACGGAAGTCTTCCGTTAATTCCTTAGCCGATTGATCACCATTGGGGTCGTTTTAACGATAGCGATGCTAGAGTAAGAGATCAGTGGAGGAGGAATACGATATGATGCATTATTTCCATCGTCAGGTACAGCTGTGGGGCGAAGAGACACAGCGTTCGCTGCAGTCCAAACGGATCGCCGTTATCGGAAGCGGAGGGCTGGGATCCTCACTGGCATTCGCCCTCGGTGCTTCGGGGATCGGCGAGATTCATATGGTCGATTTCGATACCGTCAGCTTGCACAATATCCACCGACAGATCGCTTTCAAGACGGGCGATGAGGGGAAAAACAAGGCCCAGATCGCCTGTGCCTTGATCGAATCGCGCTGCCCCTATGTCAAAGCCACTCCGCACCCCTGCCGTTTCGAGGAGTTTGCCGAGAAAAACATCGAGGTCGACCTGATCATCGATGCGACCGACAACCTCCCGACCCGGGGGATGATCAACACCTACGCCAAATCCAAAGGGCTGCCGTGGATTTACGGTTCGGTCGAAGCGTTCAACGGCCAGGTCTGTTTCTTCGAGAACGCCTCGTTCAACGAACTCTTTAAAATCACCCAGAAAACTCCGGCAGGGATCGCCGCTCCGATCGTTATGCACATCGCCTCTTTGCAGGCGAACTTGGCATTGCGTTATCTGGCGGGGCTGAGTGTCCGGAAAGATTTTCTATACTATCTCTTTTTCAATGGCGAGGGGGAGTTGGTAACGCAGAAATTCGCGTTACCAAAAAGTGAGGGTTAGAGTTTCGAGATGTGTTTGGCCAATGCGTCGATCTGCGCATCGCTTAGGGCTTTGGCCTGCCCCTGCATCAATGTCTTCATCTCTTTGCCGTATGTTCCGGCCTGATACCCTTTAAGCGCATCCTTCGTCTGCTGTTCGTTCCATCCGGCAATTACCTGGGATTTGCCAAGCGCGGCCTTTTCGGCTTTCATACCGTGACATGAAGCGCACTTTTGGGCGAACACAACCGTGCCGTCGACAGCGGCTGCCGCTGTTTTTACGGCGGCAGTTGTGGACGCTACAGCTGTTGTGGCTGCTGCTGCCGCAGAAGAAGCGGCTGTTGTCGCCGCTGCTGTAACCGGGGTAGCAGCTTTGGACGGAGCCGGAGCCGGTTTTGTTTCAGCCACAGGAGCTTCTGCGGGTGTTTCCGGAGCGACTGTTTCGGCTCCGGCAACTTCCGTAGCCATTTCAGACGCCTGGTCGACGGCAGCTTCCGCCTGGGCTGGCTGTGCCAAAGGCGCTTCGGTCTGGGCACTGTCGCCGCATCCGATCAGAAAAACAGAACATACAACGGGTAGAAGGTATTTCATGGGGTACTCCTAAACAAGATTAGGACATTGTACGATTTTTAGTTTGATTGGAAGTTTAAGAAAGAAATATAAGAGAAAGTTTTCGCACCGAAGTGCGAAAGCGAAGAAAAGCTAAACTTATTTAGCTTCTGTAGCAGCAGCTTCTTCAGCAACTGGTGCAGCAGCTTCAGCAGCAACTTCTTCAGTAGCAACAGCAGCTTCTTCAGCAACTGGTGCAGCAGCTTCTTCAGCAACTGGTGCAGCAGCTTCTTCAGCAACAACTTCTTCAGTAGCAGGTGTAGCTTCAGTAGTAGCAGACTCGCTGCATCCGATGAACATAGCAGCTAAAAGCATAGCAGAAACGATTTTCAACATATAAGGCTCCTTAAAAAATGTAGCGGAAGTATACCATTTATTCCCCCATATTTGTCAAGAGATTTTGCTGTTTTTTTTGGAAAAATTTGCGAAGTGCGTGAAATAGGGATTTTTAAGGCATCACATTTCTCTCAAATGGGAGAAAAAAACGGATAAATCGGTGACATTCTTGGGGAAAATATGTCCTGTTTTTTCCATTTTTCCCCTCTGTTAACCGATGGTTGTCTTTAGGGGGGTATTTGAAAAGGGAGTGGAGATGAAAAACAAGAGAGTTTCGGAGGGGGGGTAAGCGTGGAGAGGGGAGATTTTGCCTCGCAGAGGGATGGTCACCTCTGCGTATCGGCGCTCCATCCCCCTCCGAGTGATTTGAAGAGAGTGACCGATGCGATCAGCGCGTTTTGCCGGGCAATCAGAGACTCCTGGCGGGCAGAGAGCCACTGCTGTTGTACCTGCAGCATCTGGGTATAGGATATGGCTCCGACCTGATAGCGGAGTTTGGCCTGTTCGAAGGCCTGCTGTATGGCCGATGAGCGTTTGCGCTGATACTCAAGCTGTTCTGCGGCTTTGGTGTTTTGCCCCAATGCGCTGTCGGTGTCGTTGAAAGCACTGATGATGGTTTTACGGTAGGCCGAGAGGGTGGCGTTGTGCTCCGCTTCGGCGGTTTTGATTTCGCCCGCGATGCGCCCCGCCGTGAAGATCGGAAGTGTCACCGAAGGGGTGATTTCCCACAGCCGGGTTGGGTTGGAGACAAAATCGCTCAGTTCCAGGCTCTGTATTCCCAGCAGTCCGGTCAGTTTGATGCTCGGGAAGTAGGCGGCCCGGGCGATTCCGATCTGGGCGTTGGCCGCGATCAGGTTCTGTTCGGCTTCGGCAATGTCGGGACGGCGGGTCAGGACGCTGCTCGGAAGCGCCGCCGGGATGGGCGGAAGGGCGATCGATTCGAGCGATGTCGTCGAAACATGCTGCGGATTTCGGGAGAGCAGCAGATTGTACAGCGCCTCTTCGGAAATCTTGGCCGCTTCGAGTTCAGAGAGGGTCGCCTGCGCGTTCTGATACTCCGATTCGGCTTGCAATACGATGCTCTGGTCGATGACCCCGTGCCGGTATTTGAGCTCGGTCATCTCCAGGAGCTCGCGGCTGATGGTGAGGTTCTCTTTGGCCAGAGCGATCTGGCTTTGGAGGGAGGAGAGTTTGATGTAGGACGCGGCGACGCTCGCTGCGACCGAGAGTCTGACCGTCTCCTTGGCGTATTCGGAGGAGAGGAGGAACGCCCTGGCCGCTTCGTTGGCACGGCGTACTTTTCCGAAAAGGTCGATTTCGTAGCTGGCCAGCGACAGTGACGCGGCATAGGTGGAGGTGACGCCGTCACGCAGATTCGGACCGGTAGCGTCATACACCCCTTTGCGGGTCAGGGAACCGTTGCCGTTGAGCTGCGGATAGAGATACGATTTGGCCTGATCAAATTTCCCCAGGAGGACGTCGACTTTTGCCTCGGCCGTTTTGAGATCGTCGTTGGCATTCAGCGCCTGCTCAACCGCCGCGGATAGTGCCGGATCGTCAAAACGGCTCCACCATTGTGTTTCAACGGCGGCCGAGCCGTTGGCGTCGCGGAACGTTTCGGGGACGGCAATATCGGGTTTGGCGTAATCGGGCCCGATGGTGCACCCCCCCAGCAAAAGGGTTAAAACGAGAGAACCGTAGAGGGTGTGCTTAGTCATGGATGGCCTCTTTGCGTGCGGTAAATTTTTCCTGGGCTGTGGCAACCCAGTAATAGAGGTAAGGGATGAAATAACGTTCGATAAACGTTGCGGCCAACATCCCTCCGAACATGGCTACCCCGATCGAGAAACGGCCGGCCGATCCGGCACCCGAGCTGAAGATCAGCGGGAGCATCCCGGCGAGGAAGGCGAACGAGGTCATCATCATCGGGCGGTAACGCAGGCGGGCCGCTTCCATTGTCGCCTCGTAGATGCTTTTGCCCAGCTGCCGCTGCTCTTCGGCGAACTCGACGACGAGGATCGCGTTTTTGGCCGAAAGGGCGATCAGGGTGAGGAGGCCGATCTGGAAATAAACGTTGTTGTTCAGGAACGGGATGAGCCATACGACGGTGTAGGCACCCATGATCCCGTACGGGACTGCCAGCATGATCGAGATGGGGAGCATCCACCGCTCATAAAGGGCGGCAAGGATCAGGTAGACCATCACCAATGCAAACGCGACGATGAACAGCGCTTTGGAACCGACCAGTTTCTCCTGCAGGTAAAGTCCTTCCCAGTCGTAGGAGGCGGTGGAGGGCAGCAGTTTGTCGGCAGCGGTTTCGACCGTTTGGATGATGTCTCCCGAACTGTATCCCGGTGCGGGGGAACCCATGATCGTTGTGCTCAGCACCCCGTTGAAATGCTCGATGCTCGAAGGGGCGCTCGACATGGTGACCGTGACGACGCTCGAGAGGGGGATGAGCATCCCGCTGCCGGAGCGGACCCATGCGCGCCCGATATCCTCGGGGGTGGCGCGGTAGGAGCTGTCAGACTGCATCTGCACCCAGTAGGTTTTGCCGTTTTTGTCGAACTGGTTGACGTACATGGTTCCGATCGTCGCCTGCAGCGTCTGGAAGACGTCGCTGATCGAGAGCCCCAGCGATTTGGCTTTTTCCCGGTCCACTTCGACCGAGAGGGTCGGTGTGTTGACGTTCATCGTCGAGAAAGGGTTTTTGAGGCTTGGTTCGCTGCGCAGGGCATTGACGAACTCGTTCGTCGTGGCCGCATGCTGGGCGAAGTTGTTGTCTCCCGGCTGGAGCAGCCGGACGCTGAACATGTCAGAGGGTCCCATCCCGCGGATCGGGGGAGGAGGCATCGCGAATACCTTGGCCTCTTTGATCTGGCCATATTTGGGGTTGACGCTGCCCAGGATGCCGAACAGGGTCAGTTCCTTGGTCGTCCGATCCTCCCACGGTTTGAGGCGGGTGAAAACGACGGCCGAGTTGGGTTCCTGGGAGAAGGTGAGGATGTTGAGCCCCGTGATGGCGGTGAATTTGTAGATCCCTTCCTGCTCTCCTAAAATCGCTTCGACCTGCTTGACCACTTCGAGGGTCCGGTTGGCGGTAGCCCCTTCGGGGAGGTTGATGCTGGTGATGAAGAACCCCTGGTCCTCCATGGGGAGGAATGCGGTGGGGAGGGTCTTGTGAAAATAGGCGATAAAACCGTACGTCGCAAGATAGAGGATTCCGAAAATGACCGCTTTGCGGATCATGAACATCGATCGGCGGACGTAGTTGTCGGTCATTTTTGAGAATGCGCGGTTGAACCAGCGGAAGAAGGCGTTGGGCGTATGGGTGTGGTGTCTCAGGATCATCGCACCGATCGCCGGGGCGAACGTGAGGGCCATGAATCCCGAAAAGACGACCGAAATGGCGATCGTGGCGGCGAACTGCTTGTAGAGCTGCCCCGTCATTCCTCCCAGAAAGGTCGCGGGGATGAAGACGGCACACATTACGAGGACGATCGCGATGACGGGACCGGAGATCTGCATCATCGCTTTGATGGCCGCTTCGCGCGGCGGTATTTTCTCGGTCTGAAGGATCCTCTCCATGTTTTCGACGACGACGATCGCGTCATCCACGACGATACCGATGGCCAGTACGAGCCCGAAGAGGGTGAGGGTGTTGATCGAATACCCGAGCAAATACATCCCGATAAAGGCCCCCGTCAGAGAGATCGGGATCGAGAGGATCGGGATCAGTGCGGCGCGGGCGCTCTGCAAAAAGAGATAGATAACGAGGCTGACGAGGATGATCCCCTCGATGAGGGTCTTGACCACTTCGTCGATCGAGATTTTGACGAAATCGGTCGTGTTGTAGGGGATGTCGTAGGCGAGCCCCTGCGGGAATTTTTTGGCCAGTTTTTCCATTTTGGCTTCGACGGCCGCGGAGGTGTCGAGGGCGTTGGCGTTTGTGTCGGCGAAAATCCCGATCATCGCGGCGGGTTTGCCGTTAACCCGTCCGAAAAACTCGTAGTTCGAACTTCCCAGTTCGACACGAGCGACATCGCTCAGCCGGATCATCGACCCGTCGTTTTTGGCGCGGATGATGATGTTGGCAAACTCTTCGGGGGTCGAAAAACGCCCCTTGGAGGTCAGCTGCATCGTCCACATCTGCTCGTCCGCGGTCGGGGACTGCCCGAGGCGTCCCGGAGCGACCTGGAGGTTCTGGTCTCGGATGGCGGCGGCGATTTCGCTGCTGCTGACGCCGAGGGTGGCCATACGGTCGGGGTTGAGCCAGATCCGCATCGCATAGTCGCGCTGTCCGAAAATCTGGCTCCGTCCGGCACCGGGGATCTTTTTGATCTCATCGAGGAGGTTCGAGGAGATGTAGTTGCTGATCTGCGTCGCGTCGTGGCTGCCATCAGGGGAGGTGATCGCGACGATGAGGAGGATGTCGGAGGTTTTTTTCTCGACCGTCACCCCCAGATCGCGGGTCGTCTGGGGCAGCTGTGCCAACACGGAATTAATCCGGTTCTGGATGTCGACGGCAGCCATGTCCTGATCGACGCCGATGTTGAACGTACAGGTGATCGTCCCGCTTCCCGGCAGCGCCGCGGCTTTGGAGGACATGTACATCAGCCCATCGGCCCCGGCGATCTGCGATTCGAGAGGGGTGAGGATGTTGTCGGCGATCGTCTGGGCGTCGGCGCCGGGGTATTTGGCGGTGACGACGACGGTCGGTGGGGTCAGATTGGGGAGCTGGGAGACGGGGAGGGTTTTAATCGCCATAAACCCCAGCAGCATGATAATGATACCGATAACGATCGAGAGGACCGGGCGGTTGATGAAAAACTTGCTGAACATGTTTAGTTACCGCTCGGAATCACTTCCGCTCCCGGTTTGAGTTTGGGCAGCGCATCTGCGGCGATTTTTTCATCTCCGCTCAGTCCCCCCTGGATCAGAATGTTTTCTCCGACCCATGCGCCGACGGTGACGGGACGCGCAGAGACGGTGTTGTTGGCTTCGATCACGTAGACGAATTTCCCCTTGTCACCTGTCAGGACCGTTTTTTGGGGGAGATAGAGGGTCTCTTTCCACTCCATCCCTTTGACCCTGACCTTGACGAATTGCCCGGGGAGGAGTTTATGATCGCTGTTCTCCAGCACGGCGCGGTACATGATGCTCCCTGTCGTCGGGTCGACAAACGGGGAGATGAAGTCGATTTTTCCCTGCCGTTTCAGAACCGATCCGTCGCCAAGGGTGAGTTCCACCTCGTATTTTCCCTCTTTCGGGGCACTCAAAGCCCCCGAAGCGATCGCATTCTGGTGGGAAAGTCTCTGGTTTTCGCTGAACGAAAAATTGACGTAGATGGGATCGTTTTGGTACATCGTGGTGAGCAGCCCGTTCGCCCCCGCGCTGACGTAGGTCCCGACGTCGACTTTGCGCCGGTCTACGAAGCCGCTAATGGGGGCGGTGACGGTGGTATAGCTGAGGTTCAGGCGTGCCTGCTCCAGTGATGCTTTGGCCGCGGAAACCGCTGCGGCGGTGTTGCGTTCGTTGGCTGTGGCGGTGTCGAGTTCCTGCTTGCTCGCTGCATTGGCCGCGGCCAGCGGTTTGATCCGGTTCAGCACCGACTGGGCGTTGGTATGGTTGGCGGTCGCCAGATCATAGGTCGCCTTTGCGCTGTCCAGGGAGTTTTTAAGATCGCTCGGATCGATCGTAAAGAGCGTCGACCCTTTCGTCACGAAGGCACCCTCGACGTAGGAACGCTTGGCCAGATAGCCGCTGACGCGGGCATAAATCTGTACGGTATTGTACGCTTCGGTTTGTCCCGTCGCTTCCAAAACGGCCGGGAAACTGCCTCTGTTGACGTGGGTTGCCGTAACGGGGACGGGCCCTTGCGGCGGTTGTTGCATCCCTGCGGCTTTGGGGCGTTCGCATCCGCTGATCGCAAGGATTACTGCGGCAGAGAGGGCGAGGGGTGAGAGACGTTTCATTCGGATTCCTTTGAAGGGTAGTGGAGTTGGTGGCACATTTTTTTCAGGACACGGAGGGTTATCGCGAGTTCTTCGGGGGTGAATCCACGGTCGATCGACTCGTTGGCGCGTTGCAAGACCTCCATCGCCGGTTTTTCAAGGGCGACCCCCTGGGGGGTGAGGGTGACGAGGTTGCACCGTTTGTCGTGTTCATCGGCTGTGCGGCAAATGAGGGAGCGCTTTTCCAGCCCCGCGATCAGACGGGTGACGCTCGTTTTGTCCTTGCCGACGAAATCGGCGATCTCCTGCTGGGTCGAGGCTTTCTCTTTCCACAGTACGACCATGATTTTGAACTGCTCGATCGTCATATCGATCCCGCTGTATTCGAGCTGACGGGTCAGAAAATGCCGTGCAGCCTGGCCGGCGTGGTTGGTAAGACATCCGAGCGAGTCGTCGATGGGGCATTCGCAGCGGTTCATTCACCCTCCTGTCGGGGAAATTTAGTTGACTATGCAACTAATTTGACGAATTCTAGGATAAGAAAGCAACAAAGTCAAGGCACTATTGTTAATAATGTTAATGCCGTTGCGCTATAATCCCCCGATTTTTACGCCAAAGGTTTACAATCCATGTTCCGTTTCGTTGTGTTTTTCTTTTTGTTCATCGCTTCGGTATGGGGAGCCGAGAAAAAAATCCCCGTTCTGTGCTACCATCGCTTCGGCCCCGAAGTTGCCGATTCGATGACGATCAAAACCTCTGCGTTTGCAGAGCAGCTCGCGTGGCTGAAAAAAAGCGGCTACACGGTGATCCCCCTCGATACGGCGATGCGCCACCTCAAGGGGGAGAAGAGCGCGCTTCCCAAAAAACCGGTCGTCATTACCGTAGACGACGGCCACAAAAGCGTCTATTCGGAGATGGCACCGCTGGTCAAAAAGTACAAAATCCCCGTGACCCTTTTCGTCTACCCCAGCGCGATCTCCAACGCTGCGTACGCGATGAGCTGGGATCAGCTGCGCGAGCTTGAGGGGACGAAATTCTTCCGTGTCGAGTCCCACACCTACTGGCACCCCAACTTTAAAATCGAGAAGAAAAAGCTCTCTCGCGAAGAGTACGAGAAATTCGTCGACAAACAGCTGGCCGGCGCCAAGAAAAAACTCGAGGAGAGAATGGGGCACGAGGTGAAATACCTCGCATGGGTTTTCGGGATCTACGACGACGAGCTGGAAGCCAAAGCGGCGCAGGCGGGATATGCCGCGGCGCTCACTATCGACCGCGCCCATGCCTCTTCGGCGAAAAAACTGACCTCCCAGCCGCGCTACATGGTCGTGAGCACCCATGACATCAAAGCGTTTGCACGGATGGTGGACGGCACGGAGGATCGGATGCCGCCGTCGCTCAAAACGGCAGCAGAGACGTATTGATAAAAAAAAACATATAATATTGATAAATAATGAAAAGCTGGGTTCATAAAGGGTAAAACTATTCCAAGAGAGTATTGCAAGGAGGTTCGCCGATGAACACCCGCAAAGCAGAGCGGAATGTTCCCTGCTCAAAAGGGCACATTGCCGATACGACGGTATGTGAAAAACGGGAAAAAAGTTTCACCAAGCCGATAATCTATTGGCTGCTTCACGTGCTTCTTCCCCTCCCCGTAGTCAGTCTATTCGAGCTGGAGTGGAACCCTTTGAACTGGTCGGTTTACACCCATCTGGTAGGCGCGGTCTGGGTTCTTTATGCGACGAAAAAACTCTATGATGTGATCGGAAGGTAAAATGGGGATTCGGATTCAATAGTTAAGCCTCGTGACGCTATAATAAAGCATCTTAAATTCCATTACAAAGACTGACCTTTGCATTTCGAACCGTACCCATTTGAAAAACTGACCGCTCTATTGGCCGGAATTACTCCGAATCCCGCCTATTCTCCGATCGCTCTCACGATCGGGGAACCGCAGTTCGAAACCCCGGCTTTTATCCAAAAATCGCTGGCCAAGCACTCCGAAGAGCTCCGCCGCTATCCGAAAACGGCGGGAGAAGCGTACCTGAATGAATCGATGAGAGGATTCGTGGAACGCCGTTTCGGCGTCACGCTGCAGCCGGAGGAACTGATCAGCACGTTCGGAACGCGCGAAGTGCTCTTCAACTTCCCGCAGTTTTACCTGTTCGACAAACAAAATCCGGTGATGGCCTATACCAACCCGTTTTATCAGATCTACGAAGGGGCGGCGATCGCGTCGCGCGCCCGGGTGATCCATCTGAACCTGACCGAGGAGAATGGCTTCAAACCGCTCGTCAACGAAGCGGAACTCTCAGAATGCGACCTCGTTATCCTAAATTTCCCGAACAATCCGACGGCGTCGGTCCTCAGTCTCGAAGAGCTTGCTGAATGGGTGAAACTCGCCCTCAAACACGATTTTCTCCTGATCAACGACGAGTGCTACAGCGAGATCTACACGGCCGAACAGGTTCCCTCCCTTCTCGAAGCGTCGGTGCATGTCGGAAACACGTCGTTCAAGAATGTCCTTGTCATCAATTCGGTTTCCAAACGCTCTTCCGCGCCGGGACTGCGGAGCGGATTTATTGCCGGAGACGCGCAGATCCTGAAAGGATACGCGCAGTACCGCACCTACGTGGGATGTGCGTCGCCACTGCCGCTTCAGGCGGCGGCTGCGATGGCGTGGTCGGACGAGGTGCATGTCGCATGTGCCCGCGAAGTGTATGCGGCTAATTTCAAGGCGGCACAGGAGATATTGGGGATCGAAACGTCCGATGCGACCTTCTATCTCTGGCTCAAGGTAGGGGATGCGCTCGAATTCACCCAGCGCCTCTACCGCGACTACAACGTCAAAGTGCTGCCCGGAGAATTTCTGGCCCGAGAGGATGCGTCAGGGGAGAACCCCGGCGTCGGCTATATCCGGATCGCCCTCGTCGAAGAGACGGGGCGGACGATCCACGCACTTGAACGCCTGAAGGAGGCACTGCAATGAAAGAACTCAAAGAAAAAATTTTTCAGGCACAGGGTGAGGGGGACATCGCGTCTCTTTACGTCCTCGAATCGCAGGCCCATGAAAAGTTCGACGAAGATACCCTGATGGCGTACTACGCCAACATCCTCGACCTGGCCCTCGAGCGGCTTACCAACACCCTCGAAAGCCTCGAGAAGCTCGACATGAGCCAGGTGCAGGATTTCGCGACGCTGCGCGCGCTTTACGAATACGCCATCGAGCATTACAGTGCCGGGAGCGCCCATGATGCCAGCGCTCTGTTTGAGGTGCTCTCCGGGATCAGCAACGACGAACCCTTCAGCGAAGCGATGAAACTCCACCGTGCGGCGTGCGACGCCCAGATTCCGTTTGACGATTTCATCGAAGAATATGTCGATATGCACGCGACCCAGAATGGCGGGAAATTCTATATCAGCTTTTTCAAAAAAGAGATTGGGGAATAAAAGCGCACCAGTGCGCTGGGCTTCCCGCCGAGGGAAACACAGCGTTAGCGTAGCCAAAGGGGGTTTTGCTCCCTTGGCGTATTAAAAGGAGAATACATGAAAATCCATTTTATCGGCATCGGCGGCATCGGGATTTCGGGTCTGGCCAAATACATGCGTTTCAGCGGCCACGAGGTGAGCG
>CAYXWQ010000031.1:0-19514 GCA_964468865.1 uncultured Sulfuricurvum sp.
TGGACGGGAATTATAGGGGAAAAGATAAGAGATGTCAAGAGGTTTCGCAAAGAAAGAGAAGAAAAATGTAAAAACTTTACTTCTCTTCTATAATTAAAAGAAACTGGATCAATAGTTAACAGAGAGATACCCCGTTTCTGCAGCTACTGTGATCGTTGCCGTTCCCTCTGTTGGATGGTGCAGCGTTATGGTACAGCCATTAATTGGAACCGGATTTGAATAAACGCCCGCACTGACTCCCAGATACGGCCGCCCCAGATAATCGAATCCCAATTTTGTGGTTCCGCCTATCGCGCATGTCCCCCCGATATTTGTGATCCCATATCTTGCTGTCAGATTGACGGCATCTTTCGGTGTATTCATTGTACTCCCGGAACCCAGTCTCTGATGCGTTAGCGGATCAACCGCTTCTTCTCCCGCATCCGAATTACCGTGTTTGTCCTCATCGCTGAAGACATCATAATAGTGTGTAGAACCATTAATTAAAAAACGAATTTGCCAGCGCGTTTTATACCATGTTTCATCCGTAGGATCGTATTTATCATCCACGATGGCAAGATGCTGAGTATAACGGATATGCCCGGCCACCTGTTCTGCCGCCCGATGCAACATATTGGTCTTCAAATTCGGCAAGGCCATTATCGCCAAGATCCCTGTCACAATAATGACAAATACCAGTTCTAGCATTGTAAAAGCGGAGTGTTTCATATAATCCACCACATAGAATAACAAAAATATTTAGTAAATAATTATAGCGAAGAAAAATTCAAATGAAGAAAGAATAAAAAAAGGAAAGCGTATTCCCGCAAGCGGGAATAGTGCAGAAGATTAAATCTCGTCTGCGAGTTCGACGTTGTAGAGAATATCGTCTGTCGGATGGCGGTACATCGGCATTCCAAGGCGTTTTTCGTCCAGAATGTGGCCGATGAAACCGATCGAACGGCCAACAACGAAGAAGGCGTTCAGGGCACCTGCATCGATGAAACCATCGATCTCTTCTTCAGAGTACCCAAGAGCGCGCCACATATCGACCATCAAGATACCGATCGTGCCGTCGACGTTCAGGATCAGATTGTCTTTTTTCGATGTCGTCAGTTTTTCAACTTCGAGTGCGAAATCAAGCAACGGGGTCGCAGGGAAGTGTTCCGCCGCGTATTTTTTCAGACCCGAGACACGAAGGTCAGGATTACGAACCGATTTGATACGGTGGCCGATACCCGAAATGGTTTTACCCTCTTTTTTCATGTAATCGATGAACTCTGCAGGACTCATGCCGCGGTCATTTGCGTATTTGAAATAACGTGCCGCATCATCGATCGCTCCGCCGAAGCGTGGTCCGATCGTCAAAAGACCCGTCACGAGTGAGCTGATAACGTCTTTTCCCGCACGTGCGGTAACTTTTGCATTGTGCGCACCGGATACGGCAGGACCGTGGTCGGCAACGGTTTTGATAACCGTCTCAAGATAGTCGGTTGCCCATTTAGGATAGCGTTTTTTGAACCAAAGAAGTGAAATAACATCCCCGATACCGAAGCCGGTTTCCGGAGTCGCCACGGAGCTGATAGGATAACCCGCATACGTCGCTTCGTCACCACGGTCGTCAGAGATCGTACAGATAAACTCTTTTTTACGGCGTACTTTCGGAACTGTTTTGAGCTCAGGCTCAGCGATTTCGCCGATTACACCTTCAGCGCGTAATTTTCCGTATACTTCGGCAATTTTGGCCGGAAGGTCATTGAAACTCGCAGGAACATAGATCCCTGCCGCTGCCATCGCTTCATTTTTTGCGGCTGCTGTTTCGGCATCGGCGTTTGCCGAAGCACCCGCATGACCGAACTGAACGCCCGAACTGAAATGTTTCGCGATCGTACCGATACACCATGCAATGATCGGTTTTTTGATTTTGCCCGATTTGACGGCTTCGATCACTTTGTACTCTTCGGTGCCACCCACTTCGCCAAGAAGTACCATGTATTTAACTTCAGGGTTTCTTTCCATACGCAGAAGGTTATCGATGAATACCGATCCTACGAAACGGTCACCACCGATCGCAACACCCTCGGCGATACCGTCAGCGTTGATGCTGATGATGTTGGAAAGCTCGTTGAACAAACCGCCTGAACGGGTAACAAGTCCGCATGAACCGGCACGGTGCAATTTGGAGTTAATGATGTTCTCAATCGTTCCGCCGACGTTTGCGATTTTAAACGCACCCGGAGCAATACCGCCGACCGTAGCAGGCCCGATGACAACGACACCCGCGTCGCGAGCTGCCTGGTTCATTTTACGTGCAAGACGCTCAGGTATCCCCTCGGCCGTTACCATCACGGTTTTGAACTGCCCTTTGATCGCAATCGCTTCCATCGTTACATCATACGCGGTACGGAAAGAACCGAAGTTCAAAAGAACGTCAGCTTTAGGAAACGCTGCGGCTGCTTCGGCTGTATTACGGAAAACCGGAATCATCACTTCATCGGGACCGTAGAAAAATTTCTCGAATTTATTCCCTGATGTCGGAGCAACAATGGCCGCTACCGAAGGTTTTGCGCGATTGATGACATAGTCATAATCAAGCATACGCTGGATTGCGCTTGCGTTGTTGTTCCAAAAAATCGCTTGTGTATCTTTGGTAAATAAAGCACCCATATTTTTCTCCTTATTTCTCAAGCGCCATGCGCACGATGTCGGTTACGTGAGTCTCAGGTCCGTATACTTCGATGTAAAGACCCAGACGGTCTGCCGCTTCTTTGATGTCTTTGAGACCTTTTTCATAGTTCGGTCCGCCACGGCGGACATAAATACGTGTATTGTGCTCTTTCATACGCTCTGCATAGGTTTCGAACGACTGGATAATCCCGGTAAAGGTTTTCGCAACATCGGTAAAGTTTGCAATCGCACCGCCGATGATAAGAATTTTGTCACGTCCTTTGGGATCTTTGTGACGTGTCATCAGATCCAGAACCGTATCCGCGTAGAATTTTGTCTCACCTGTCGTCGGTCCGCCTGAGTACTCACCGTAGTTTGCAAGATCCGCAACATTTCCGGACAAGTCGGCGATCGTATCGGCATAAACCACCGACGCACCACCACCGGCAACCATCGTCCAGATGCGTCCCATCGGATTAAGAATGGTCAGCTTTAACGATGCACCCGATTTGGAGTCCGCTTCGGCAATCGCTTTTTCTTCAGGAGACTGATCTTCCATGCCGAATGCTGTTGGGAATTCCGCACCACACCATGCATCACCCATCATGAATCCGGCCGTATCATCCAAACGGGCTACGAGGTCGAGGATATGCATATCGTTACCGATCATAACGATCGGGTTGATTTCGAGGTAGGCAAAGTTCAAATCACGGTAAAATTTGTAAAACTGCTCTGCAAACGTGATGAAACGCTCTTTGTTTTCGGCTGGAATTCCGGCAGGAACATTGGCGCGGATCAGATGTTCGATGTTTGCATCATCCATCGTGATGGGGATGGTTACTTCATTGACTTTCTCTTCCCATCCTTCTTCAACTTCCATTCCACCTTCGGCTGATAGGTACAGTACATCGTCTTCGCCGACCGTTGTCGCGGAGATATAGTACTCCTGATCCTGACTGTGCGGAGTAAACGGCTCAATGATAAAGTGAGTCAATGTCCCTTTTTGTCCAGAGAGGAGAATCGTTTCGTGAGAAATTTTTTCATCGATCCATTTGGCAGCATCTTCCAGGGTCACATCGCCCGGCTTGTTTGTTTTGAACAGTACCAGATCGTTTTTACCGCGTTTACCGAACAACATATCGGGTTTTGCAACGAGTGGCTCTTGTTTTAGCCATTCAAACCCGTGTTCTTGTGCTTTTGCACGCAGTTCATCCCCGTTGGTCACCAATACTGATTTGAAACCGTAGTGAAACCCGCTGAAGTATTTTTCCCAGTGTTTAGAGAAAATTGCTTTACCGTCGTATTCACGAATCGCTCTTTGAGCCATTGCAACTCCTTCGAAAATCTATTTGTGAGAAATTATAGCACTGTATGGGTCATATAAACGGATGGAAAACTGTATTTTACCGGAAGAAGGCTAGATATTGTTTACTTTTGTAACATAAGTCACAAATACGGGAATATTTTTGTAACTTATTGTAACTTTATTGGCGCCATCCACCCATTTTTGATTTAGCCGGTAGTCAGTGCATCGGTTTATGCCGTAGAAACGGAGACGTAACTGTAACTTCTCGTCATTTGCGTCGATGCAATAGATATTTTCCTGATGGAGCTGGTGTGCGAGTTCTTTGGCAACATGCATCGGATAGGAGAAGTGGCGGGTCGGATTATCGAAGAAACGGTACATCCACTGGTTGAAAAAAACGGCAAGGGCATTAAGAATCAGCAGAAGAAAAGCGCTGTAAAACAAAATACGGTAACGTCCCCGGAATTCTCTCAAACGGATCCGATAGGTCGTAAAAAAAGTTTGAGCCGCAAGAGGCAATGCCAGCAACAAAAAAGGGGCAAACGTCTGAACCGGTACTTTCTGGCGAAACGACAAGAGCAACGAGATCGTGAATGCCGTCATAGCGATCATCCATATCATGTCCCACTCTTTGGCAATCATGCGCCGATACAAAATATAAAAAAGGTAGACAAAGACGATCGGTGAGAGGATGGCCGAATAGATCCCCAACAGATCCAGAAAACGGCTTTCGGGTGATCCCCCGATCTGTACACCAAAAAAATAAAGTGACAGACACAGCGACAGAACGCCGGCAATCAGCCACAAATACTCTTTTCGATAGAATCCGTAGAACGTGAGGGCCAAAAACAGATACGCAAAAGCCGGATCGATCCAGATCAGAAGAGGAAGGATGCCCGCCGCATAAATGCCGTATCGAAAATAGAGATACGCGAACAAAAAAAGCGCTGCAATCATAAGCCCCGCGTTGTCCACAACCAATGATGCGCTGGTCACACCCGGCAGCAGCATATAGATCAAAACAATCCATAAACGGTCGCTTTCCCGGCTCACGTATGCGCGAGAAATTCCGTAGAGCAAAACAACCGAGAGAAGATGGAGCAAAATCATCGGCAGCCGAAGGGCGTAATCGCCCTCCCCTAAGAGGAAAAAAGAGAGATTGAGCAAAAGCTGCAACGGGCTCACATCACCGTATACGATCTGCGCTTCGTGATACCCTATCGACAGGCCTTGTATCTGCAGTAGTAACAGGACAAAATCAATCCCCAACAGTGCAAATAAAAAGGCTTTGGCTCTCATAATTTAAGGAAGTTATCGAGTATTTCGTGTCCGTATTCACTCATGATCGATTCAGGATGGAACTGAACTCCGTAGATGGGTTTGTCTTTTATCTGAAGCGCCATAATCTCATGGTCGTCTTCGCTGTAGGCTGTAGGAACGATCGCTTCGGGTAGATTCTCCTGTTTGACAATCAATGAATGGTACCGTGTCGCGGTAAATATCTCTGGCAATTTGTTAAAGATCGGGGTGTCGCTGCTGCGAACCATTTTGGAAGTCTTGCCGTGCATCATCCGTTTGGCCCGAACGACATCTGCCCCAAATGCCTGAGCGATACTTTGGTGCCCCAGACAGATTCCGAGTATGGGAACCTTGTCCGCAAAATGTCTGATCACTTCCAGCGTTACCCCCGCATCGTCAGGAGTTGCAGGGCCGGGTGAGATGATGATTTTTTCCGGATGGAGCACTTCAATCTCTTCTACGCTCATCTCATCGTTACGGATCACTTTCAAATCGGCACCAAGTTCCAGACAGTATTGGACGATGTTATAGGTAAAACTGTCGTAATTGTCGATCATTAATATCATTCGAGAACCCTTCTGCTGCTACTTATCCGAGCCAATGAGGGGCTCAAGGCCGGAACTGTTTTGCGGATTATAGCAAAATGCCTTCGACATCATCCCATTTCTCTGCCTGATATTTAATAGGTAACCTCAACATACCCCGTTTCGGGATGGATCGTAAGGGTTGCCGTCCCCTCGTCATGAGTCAACGTGATGGTGGCATTCGCCGCCAAGAGCCCGGCATTGTTGTACGGACGTCCCAGATGATCAAACTGGATGACAGCATCGGTCGCCGTCGTGTTAAAAGCATCCTCCAGATCAACGGAAATGTCTTCGCCCGTCAGCGGATCTATGGCAGTCAGCGCGGAGTCTGTCACCGAGTAGTCATTGCCAGCCATGGTGAAACGCCACCGTTTGTTCTGATAGTTCTGATCCGTCGGACTAAATTTATCATCGACAATAGCCAGATGCTGTGCATAGCGGATATGCGAAGCAACCTGTTCCGTCGCCTGTTGCAGAATATTCGTCTGAAAGCTGGGCATTGCCAGCACTGCCAAGATCCCGATGACAACAATGACAAACACCAGCTCAAGCATCGTAAACGCAGTCCGTTTCATTCCCCACTCCTCAAACATTTAATCGTTATATTATATCGTCGGTTGTTAACAGAATTATTAGAATCGCAATCTATCTTTTCTGTTGGTGCTGCATATGGATATCACACACTCTCTTGACCTCTTTGGCCAGCTTCGAAGCATATTCGCCGTACGGCGCTTCCTCCTGCTTTCTACCATGGGTTTCCATCAGCTGTGCAATCTCCCGTATCTCCTGCAAATGCAGATTCGCCCCCGCCCCCTTGATGGCGTGTGCCTGGTATTCTATCTCTTTGAAATTCCCCTCCGCCACCGCGTGTTCCAACAAGGCCAGCCGTTCTGCCATGCTCCCACAAAAAGCATCAAAAAGGTTGATAATGATCTTTTTGGACAATTTTAAAAATTTTACCGCATCGGCATAGATATCTTCGAGTATTTCGGGTTCGTCTCTCGCTTCTTCCTTCCGTTCAAAAGGGTCTCCGAGAAATCGCTCAAGGAACTGGGCCAACTGATCCGCGTCGAGCGGCTTTGTCAGGTGTTCGTTCATTCCGGCCTCCATAAATCTTTCCCGGTCTCCGGTCAATGCGTTGGCCGTCAATGCGATAATAGGAATATCTCTATTCACGCGCCGGATATGGCGTGTCGCTTCCAGGCCATCCATCCCCGGCATGTTGATGTCCATCAAAACCAAATCGTAACGGTTTGCACCGACTTTTTCGACGGCTTCTGAGCCGTTTTCGGCAAAATCGGGATGGATGCCGTGCATCTGCAACAGTGCATGAATCAACATCCGGTTCACATCATAGTCTTCGGCCACCAGTACCTGTTTTCCGGGCCACTGTTTGTGCGCCGTATCCAGCGGAATAGAGCGGTTGTTTTCGTGTACATCGGCTGCCAGCAGGGCATTGTAAAGTTTTGAAGGACAGTTTTCGTAATCGTTGATCACTCGGACATTGTCGGGATAGGTATGGTAGGCATTCGCGATCAGGATAATTTCTCCAACCCGCTGCGGAAAACTTTCGAGGAGACGGCGTACGAGATCCTCCTCAAAAACGATGATCAGATCACACTTTCGATCCATTTGGACAACCGTTTTGAAAACTTTTTCGTCGCAGGGGGTATAGCCGATTCCGAAGGATTCCAGCTGACTGAGAACATGATGGTAATCGACGGAATTGGAATGCATCACGCCGATTTTCGTCTCTTCCAGCTTCATGGCCAGCACCGAACTCGGGTCGCATTCCATCACGGTGATCTCAAACCAGAAACGGCTTCCGTGCCCCTTTTCACTGTGTGCATTTAGCTCCCCTCCAAAAAACGAAACCAGCTTCGAGCTGATGCTGAGCCCCAGCCCCGTTCCGCCAAACTCACGCGTCGTAGAACTGTCTTCCTGAATGAAGGGAGAAAAGATCGTCTGCAGTTTTTCCGGCGCTATCCCGATTCCCGTATCCGAGACGCTGAAGCGAAGCCGGTCAGGCCCTTTTTCGGTATCGATACGCTCTATTTTCACCTCAATCTTTCCGCCCGAAGGGGTGAATTTCAGGGCATTGGAAATCAGGTTCCCCATCACCTGTTTGATCCGCAGTGAGTCTATCCCGATGCATTCGCTGATACGGCTGTCCAGCTTCACACTGTAATCGATCTGCTTTTCCTGGGCGATAGAGGCATACAGGGAAAAAGCCATCTCGAACTCGACAAAAGGGTTGATCAGGACTTTTTCCAGATCCAGATGGCCGCTTTCGATTTTCGAAAAATCCAGGATATCGTTGATGATTCCCAACAGCGTTTTGCTCTGAGCGGAGATGATTTTAGCCTGGCGACGGTTTTCTTCGGGAAGGTGGGCCTCTTCGAGAAGTTTGGCAAATCCCATGATCCCGTTTAGAGGAGTACGGATCTCATGACTCATGTTGGCTAAAAATTCCGTTTTTGCCGCTTCGCTGCGCTGTGCCAGAAGGCGAAGCTGCTCCTCTCGGTGGAGCGTTTCATCCAGTTCCGTGATGTCATGGTAGGAGAAAATGATATAGTCCCCTTCGTTGAGCGTAATATAGGCATATTCCGCCGCCAATATCCGTTCATTTCCTTTTTTATCGTACACCAGCACTTTGCGATGCTCCTCGGTACTGGATTCCAAATATTGGATAAATTCGTGAAACGTCGACGCCGACAGGTACCCTTCCCGTTCGATAAACCTCTCGCACAGGCACTGATGTGCAGCAAGAAAACTCTGTAAATCGATAAAATCAAAATAGTCGAAAAAGCGGTGGTTGACCATCTCGATCCCCCCCTCTTTTCGCGCAAACACGACAATACTGTTCTGATGCTGGAATATTGTGTCGAAACGGCGTTTTTCATCTTCTATTTTTTTGGCCGCTTTGACCAGTTCGGTAATATCTTCCCGCAATCCGATGTATTCGACAACTCTGCCATTTTCGTCCAGCAACGGATAGATGGTGCTCTTGACATAATAGTCCTCGCCTGTTTTGGTGCGGTTTTTCAGTTCCCCGCGCCACAGTTGCCCTGCTTTGATCGTTTCCCACAGCTCTTTGAAAACAACCGATGGGGTATCAGGATGGCGGATGAGGTTGTGGGATTGGCCGATCAGCTCTTTTTCCGTGTACCCGCTCACTTCGGCAAAGCGGTCGTTTACATACGTGATTATCCCCCTTGGATCGGTTTTGGAGACAATCATCGTTTTTTCGATCGCATCACGGTATTGCTCGAGAAAAACGACCGAGCGGTTGTAACGGTAAATGTACCACAACAGCAATGCCGCCAAAAGCGCAATGGCGAGCCAGAGGAAGAGAGATTCCTGTACCCGCTCACTGAAAAAAGTGTGATTTCCGGTCAGTTCGATCATATAGGCGACCTGTTTTCCGCCGAATTCGCTGACAGGTTTGAGGATCAGAAGCGAATCTTTTCCCCTGTCATGGAGTTTCACTCCCTGAAGTTTCCCCTCCCGAAGCGCTTTGTGAATCGTAGTCTGATGAGCCGCTATCAGCGATTCGATCTCCCCTTTCTCAAATCCCTGGGCATCGCTCAGCAATGCGCTCTCTTTGTCTTCAAGATACTCGCCGCCGAAAAGATAATCGGAGTAATGACGGCCGATATCTTCCCTTTTTGCCTTGGATTCCTGAACACTGCGTTTGATCAAAAACGTATAGGCACCTGGCTTTTGGTGGATCGCCTGTTTTTTAAGCGCCAAAAAAGGGTAGGCGATTTCGACCGTTCCTACAAACTTCCCCCCGTGAAACAGGGGATAAACCGTACGGAATCCGTCGAAGAGCTTCCCTGTTTCGAAGGAAGAAATTTTTTGTTTCTCTTGTTGAGCATAGGCAATCAGCGGCCGGGAATCGATGAGAGAGTCGCCAAATTTTTCAGGCTTGTGCACCCGCAAAAAAGCAACCGAATCAGGAAGATGAAAAAATAAGAGGCGGACGTCGTATTCCTGCAGTGTCCCAAAAAGCTTTCGTGTCCGCTCCAACAGTTCATGGCGTAGCATCTCTTGACGAGAAGGATCTGCCGCAGCCGCTTCCGCCATAATTTGCGCTATCTCCGGAGATTGCAGAAAAAGGCGAAAATAGTTCTCAATCATTTTCTGCTGCATCGTTTCATAGCTTTCGATGCGCTGATCAAATGCTTTCAAATGGGAAGTGATATAGTTGTCGACCAACATCTGATGCCGGCTGTTCAGCAACAGCGTCACGATTCCCATCACAACGATGTAGGCCATGAAGTAACCATAAAGACGACGTTTATAGAGACCTGACACCCTTTTAGCCCCTTTCACGGTTGATGAGTGCATTTTACTGAAGTTTCGGCAGAGAAGTCAAAAGAAGATGCTTTAACAGATTTTCTTATAGGTCTACCATGCTTTGATGGTATTGTAGAGGCTGTCGCGTTCGATCGGCTCAAATCCGCTGTTTCTGATCAGCGAGACGAACTCTTCGAGATTGATGCCGTAGGCGCTTTTGGCCCCGGCAGCGGAATTGATCGACTCGCGTTCGATGGTACCGTCAAGGTCGTTGGCCCCGAACTCCTGTGCCACGAGGGCAAGGTTGACTGTCGAGGTGACCCAGTAGGCTTTCAGATTCGGAACGTTGTCCAAAACAATCCGGCTGATCGCCATCGTTTTAAGGATTTCGTGAGCCGTGATGAACTCTTTGACGTTCAAGAAATTGTTTTCGCTCTGATAGACGAGAGGAATGAAGCAGTTGAATCCCCCTGTAACATCCTGAAGATCGCGGATCCGCATCATATGATCAATCCGGTGGCGCCGCTCCTCGACATGGCCAAAAAGCATCGTAACGTTGGACTTCATCCCCTTCTCGTGCCATTTGCGGTGGATCTCAAGCCACTGCGCCGAAGTGACTTTTCCTTTACAGATATAGTCGCGTACTTTTTCATCAAAAATCTCCGCCCCTCCGCCGGGCATCGAATCGACTCCGTTTTTGATCATCAGATCAAGGATCTCGTCGTAACTCCTGCCGTACTCTTCGGCGAGAAAATGGACCTCCGCCGCGGTGAGGGCTTTGATGTGCAGCTGCGGGTGGCGTTCTTTGATCTTATGGAACACTTCCAGGTACCACTCCAGCCCCGTATCAGGATTATGGGCCGAGACGATGTGCACTTCGCGGATGCCGCGCGCGGCGATATCGTCAGTGATGGAGAGGATTTCCTCGTGGCTCATCGTGTAGGGGTTTGGGTTTTTGCGGCTGGCGCTGTAGGCGCAGAATTTGCAGACGTCTTTACAGATGTTGGTCGGATTGATGTGACGGTTGATGTTGAAAAACGTCCGCTTCCCGTGCAACGCCTTGCGCCGCTCATCGGCAAGCTCGCCGAGGGTAAAAAGGTCCAAATCATACAGCGCTGTCGCTTCGTCCTGTGTCAACCGTTCGTGCCGTTTTACTTTTTCGATCAAATCCATATCCAAATCTTTTACTGCTTATTTTGGGCGCATTATAGCGAAAGAATAAAAAGGCTCATTCAAAACAAAGACCCTTTTTCAATTTCACCATTCAAGCAGAAAAGTACAGTTTTTATTGGATCTTTTCGCACAATAGAGGGCTTTGTCAGCACGGCCGATCAACGTATCGAACGTATCCCCTTTTTGGTGGATCGTTACACCGGCGCTTATGGTGACATAAACCCGCTTGCCCATGTAAAGGAGGTTGCTGCTTTCAATTTTCGCACGAATTTTATCGGCTATCTCATATGCTTTGCCCTCATCGCACCGGTTTAAAACAATGGCAAACTCTTCCCCTCCGTAACGGTAGATCCGGTCTGTGGAACGGAGCATTGTTTTGGTCGTCTGCGCCAGAAAATAGAGAATTTTGTCCCCTGCCGTATGCCCGTATTCTTCATTGATCAATTTGAAGTTGTCCACATCAATCACCATCAAAACCATCGAGAGTTTTTTCTCCCGCCCTGCTTCGATCAAAGAGTCCATCTCGTCCATGAAAGCTTTCCGGTTTCCGACTTTGGTCATCGGATCGATGGTCAAAGCAGAGTGTGCTTCCTGAAGCTCTGCGGAGAGCTTGTCGATTTTCGACTGCGCTTTGTCCAGTTCGTCGGACATTTTGTCGTTCAGCTCGCTCAGTCCCCCTATAAAGGTGACACACCGTTCCACGACACCTGAGGGGATATCGTCGATATACTGTTTTTGCATTTGCGCTACCGATGTGATATCCGCGTGGGACTCGATAAAAGAGACGACAGAGTTCTGAGCCAGATCGAGGTACTTCGTGACATCGTCTTTCGAACCGCTGAGGACTTTCTTCTCCGTTTCCTCCTGATTTTTGCGGAGTTCATCATCCGCCATTTCCAAAAACAGGGTGTCAAAATATTTTTTGTACTGTGCCGGATAGGGGGGAATGTGCATGGAGCGCAGAAGCCCCATCACATGATCATGAATGGCGTAGACTTTTTTATAAACGCTTGTGTTGTTCACCATAACCGTATAACCTTTTCGTTGTTCTCTTATTGTATCGTCCTTCAATTAAACCACTTTCCCGGTAAAAGCATGATAAAAAATGATATTTTGCTTATTTTTTCACCTGAGCCGCCCACTCTGCCGGGCTGAATTTCGCTACAATTAACCCAAAAAGCAGTCATCATGAGCATCACCGAACAGATCGAAGACCTCATCGAAAACAAAGCCAGCGATTTTGCGATCTCGAAACTTTTCAAATCCTACATACACGATTATAAAAGTTCCCTCGGAGAGCTTTTCGAACGAAACCAGGGAAAAGATTTTCTCGTCATCCACACCAAAACCCTCGATTCGATCATCAGCCTGATGTACAAAACGGTGCTGCGGCGCCTTTTTGGGAACTACCTCCCGATGCGCAGCAACATCCCCATCGCCTTCATCGCACTGGGAAGCTACGGACGCGAGCAACTCTGCGTTCACAGCGATATCGACCTGATGATCGTGTATGAAAAAAACGACGGATACAACACCGCCGCGATCATCGAAAAATTCCTCTACCTCGCGTGGGATGCAGGGCTGAAACTGGGGCACCGCGTCCACGAGGTGAACGATCTGCTGGGAGCTTCCCGCGAAGACATCACTATCAAAACGGCGATGATGGAGTCGCGCCTCATCATCGGCTCCCCCTTCACCTGGAGTGCGGTGCAGACCCGCCTCACGGCCATCCGGCACGACAACCCCAGAGCCTTTATCCTCGCCAAAATCGAAGAGGCCGAAGTCCGCCGCAAAAAATTCCCCTCCTCGATGCAGCCCCACATCAAAGAGGGGGTGGGGGGACTGCGCGATTCGCAGCTTCTCTACTGGATCGCCAAAACACTCTACGGCGTCACGATCCTCAAAGAGCTCACCGGGACCCTCTTCAGTGAAGAGCAGTACCGCGAATACAGGATCGCGCTGGAGCTGCTGTTTCGTGTCCGAAGCGCCCTGCACCTCCTCAGCGGCAAACAGCAAGACCAGCTCGTCCTCGACGACATGCCCCGCATCGCACAGATGCTCGGATTTGGCGATGAACGGCGTCTCGTGACCAAGCTGCTCGAAGCGCAGTGGAGGATCAACAATTTTACCCAGATCTACGTGACGAAAATGGCCCGGATTCATCTGCACAACACGGCACCGCTGTCCCGTCTGCGTGCGGGAAGAGTCCAGAGAGGATTTTATGCGGCGGAAGGGGTCTTGTATGCTTCCTACCGCACCGCCACCCCCTCGATCGATGCGCTGCTGGAAATGCTCGTCGCTCTCGAAGACCGTCCGTGGCAGTTTGACCCAAGCGTTCTGTTTCATTTCACCTATGCTCCCATCAAACATCCTCTCCGCGCCAAAACCTATGCGCTGCTGCGAAAACTGTTTGAACGCCGCCACCTTTATGGGTTGCTGAAACTCTTTTACGACGCCGGAATTTTGCATCATCTCATCGGGGCATTCAAAAAAGTGCTCCACCTCCCCCAGTTCGACGGCTATCACCACTATCCCGTCGATCTGCATTCGATCAAATGCATCGAAGCGCTCGAAACCATCAACGACCCGAATGTCGAGGCGCTTTACGCACAGCTCAGCCCCTCCGACAAACTTCTCCTCAAAGCGGTCATCCTCCTGCACGACACCGGCAAAGGGCGCAAGCAGGACCACAGCGAAGTCGGGGCAAAACTGATCGTCCCTTTTCTCAAAAACCTCAAATTGCCTTCCCAGCAGTTCGAACGCGGAGCGCTTCTGGTACGCCATCACGTCTTGATGAGCAACGTCGCCTACCGTGAAAACATCTACCATGAAAAAACCCTCTATCAGTTCATGTCCAAGGTCAGAACACCTGAAAATCTGACCCTTCTCTACATTCTGACCTACGCCGACATCACCGGCGTGGGACCGGGAACCTATACGAGTTTCGGTGCCAATCTGATCCATGAGCTCTACGAAGCCTCCCTGGAGATCGCTTTTCAAAACGACCGGATCACCGATGCGATCAAACGCCAGAACAAAGAGAAAAAACTGACCCATGACCCGGAGTTTGCGGAGCTGAGCAAAATCGCTCAGAAAAAAATTCTCTCGATCGAATCGGATCTCTTCTTTTTCAAGCACACCCCCCATGAAATCGTCGCCCTCTCGCGACAGGCATTCGACTGCCGCACCTTTACCTACCGCCTCTCCCTTGAAGCGGGCCTCGTCATCCATATTTTCCGCAAAATCCCCCTCAATCTTGGGTATCTTCTCGGAAAGCTCAGCTACCTCGATGTGGCATCGATGGACATTTTCACCCTCTTTGAGGGGATCAAATACTTCCGGATCGAATTTTTGCAACGTCCAGAAGTGGGGACGATGGAGCAGATCGAACGGATCGTCGAAGAGGCATTTGACATGTCCAAAAAAATCGATCTTCCCAAACCGATCATTAAACCCCACGAAATCACCCTGGAGTGCGACCATTCGATCCATTACGCCCAGCTCAATCTCACCACAGCCAATCAGCGGGGGCTCCTCGCCTATTTCGTTCAGCTGTTCGACGAAGCGAACATCAATATTGCGACCGCCAAAATCCACACCAACAAAAACATGGCCCGCGACCATTTCTTAATTGAAAAACAAAACAGGATGTGCGATAATGCGCGCGAAATAATTGCCAAATTGACAGGAGAGTGATCCATGTGCGGAATCGTCGGGTATATCGGGGCAAAGCCGGTTAAAGAAATATTGATTGACGGGCTTCGCGAACTCGAATACCGCGGGTATGATTCCGCCGGAATCGCCGTACTGCAGGAGGGGAAATTCTCCCTGTACAAAGCGGTCGGCAAACTGGTCAACCTCGAAGAGAAGGCCAAAGCGTATGAGAGCAGCGGCTTCGCCGTCGGCATCGGCCACACCCGCTGGGCAACCCACGGCAAGCCGACCGAGCTCAACGCCCATCCCCATGTGGGGCAGAATTCCTACGTCGTCCACAACGGCATCATCGAAAACTACCAGGAACTAAAATCGATGCTGACGGATGAGGGGGTTCAGTTTCTCAGCCAGACCGATACCGAGGTGATCGTCCATCTCTTCGAGCATCATCTCAAAACGGCGCCAACCGCGTTTGATGCTTTCAAGCAGACGCTGGCGGAACTGGAGGGAGCCTATGCCATTTTGCTGGTCAACAGTTCCGCTTCCGATACGATCTTTTTTGCCAAACACGGTTCACCGATGATACTCGGACGAAACAGCGACCATGACGTTCTTTTCGGCTCGTCCGACGCCGCCCTCATAGGAAAATGTCACGAGGTGATCTACCTCGAAGACGGCCACTACGGCTATGCTTCCCCTGAAAAAACCGCCCTCTTCGACGCCCGTCACCATGAGATTCCTCTTCGCTTTGTCCCTCTGAGCGACAACAAGCTCTCTGCCCAGAAAGAAGGGTACCGTTTCTTTATGGAAAAAGAGATCTACGAACAGAGCACCGTCCTCGCCGACACCCTGATGGGTCGTTTGCGAGACGAGAGCGTCTATTTCGAAGAGATAGGAGAGGAACTTTTTGAGGGGATCAACGAGATCAAACTCTGTGCCTGCGGCACCAGCTACCATGCCGCGATGGTGGCCAGCTACCTGCTGGAGAGGCATGCCCATATCCGTACCTCCGTCGAGATCGCCAGTGAATTCCGCTACCGCGAACCGTTTTTGACTCCAGACACCCTCTTCCTCGTCATCAGCCAGAGCGGGGAAACGGCCGATACCCTCGAAAGTCTCAAGATGGCGAAACAGGCGGGACTGAAGACGATGGTCATCTGCAATGTCGACAACTCCTCGATGGTCCGGCTGGCGGACGCCAGCATCCTCACCCGCGCCGGGATCGAAAAAGGGGTCGCTTCGACCAAGGCCTTCGCGACACAGGTGAGCGTTCTGTGGATGCTGAGCCTATATCTCGCCGGAGCGCGCAGAACCCTTCAAAGCACGGAGATCAAACGCCAGATTCAGCTTCTGCGAACCCTCCCCTCCACCGTAGCCGTCGATCCCGCGGTGCACGAGCAGCTGCGACGCCTCAGCAAACGCTACCTCCACGGCCACGGTTTCTTTTTCATCGGCCGGGATGTGTTCTATCCGCTGGCGATGGAAGGGGCCCTCAAACTCAAAGAGATCAGCTATCTGCATGCGGAAGGGTACCCCAGCGGCGAGATGAAACACGGTCCGATCGCTCTGGCCGATCCGGAGCTCTTTACGATCGCCCTCCTGCCACAGCACAAGCTCTACGACAAGACCAAAAGCAACATCGAAGAGCTCAGTGCCCGCGATTCGACGATCTGTTCTATCAGCCCGCTCGATTTTGACAAAGCAGACGACCATATCCGCACCAAACACCACGACGACTACATGCTCGAGTTTTTCGAAATGATGGTGGTCCTGCAGCTTCTCTCCATGGAGATCGCGATCCGCCTCGGGAACGACGTCGACATGCCCCGCAATCTCGCCAAAAGTGTCACGGTAGAATAAACTCTACTGTTTCACTCTCCTTTCAAATTACTTTAAAAAAGTTTTAGATACTCTCACTAAATATAATTTTTTCTAAATTAATTCGCACAAGGTTACTTCGGGATGAATGCCAATCGAAAAATTTTATTTATTGTTGCGCTGATGCTTATAGGGCTTGCGGTCGCCACCATTACCAACGTTGCACTCAACTTCAGGGAATACGGCTACAACAATGCCGTCGAGAAATCGAAAATGACGGCGGAGATCGTCCGTGACGGCCTTACCGCCCATATGGTCAACGGCATCATGGACAAACGGGATTTCTTCCTGACCAACATCGCCAACATCAAAGATGTACAGGCGCTGTGGATCGTCCGATCCGACAAAGTCATCCGCCAGTACGGAGAGGGGCTGCAAAATGAACATCCCCGCGATGCACTTGACAAGAAGGTCCTCAAAGAAGGGACGATCGTCCGGGAAATCCGGGAAGATTCCAAAAACGCCGTTTTGCGCGTTACGATTCCCTACATCGCGACCGCTTATGGCAATCCCAACTGTCTCTCGTGTCACAATGTCCAGGAGGGGGATGTCCTGGGGGCGATCAGTATGGAGTTCAACATCAATGAAATCCGCCAGACGGGTGCCGTTACGATCGCAAAAATTTTCGCGATCAATGTCGTTTTCATCCTGATCGCTCTGTGGGTGACGAATTACTACTTCAAACCCTACATGAAACTGTTTGAAAATCTCCAGCAGGGGATCAAACGGGCACGGACCGGCGACTTTTCATTCCGCTTTACTACGACCCTCAAAGATGCCGGAAGCGAGGTCGCGGAGCAGATGAATACCCTCTTTGCCAAGATAGAAGAGACCTTTGCAGGAATCAAGCACGACCTCAATACCTTCGTATCCCGCTCGAACATCAGCTGTTCCGATCCTCTCAACACGACCGGGACGATCATCCACGAGCTCTCCGATGTCTACAAATTCAAAAAAACGATCGAACTCGACAAAAACAAAGACGCCATCTATGAGCGTTTTGTCTATGTTTTGAAAGAAAAGTTTCATTTCGACCATTTTGCCCTCTATGAGGTGGACAAAATGACCAAAGAGCGCAAACTAATCCACATCACCGATCACAAGAGCTTTTGTCTTCCGATCGCGGATTCAAACGCGCTGGAATGCCGGGCATACCGTACTGCCAGCGATGTCTACTCGACCGAGTTTCCCAATATTTGCAACAACTGCGCCGAAGACAAAGAGTATTCGTGCATCCCGTTCAACGTCAACGATGACCTGGCACTGATCTTCTCGTACTCTGCCAAAGATGCCGAAACGATCGAAGTCCTCAACCTCTCGCTTCCGAGCATCAAAAACTATTTTGAAGCCGCCAAAGCGGTTATTGAAAGCCGCAGCCTGATGGACAAGCTCAGAGATTCATCGCTGCGCGACGGTGCCACCGGCCTGTATAACCGCCGGTTTTTGGAAGAATTCATCGACCAGACCTCCGAACAGGCCCTCCGTTCGAATATTTCGTACGCCGTGCTGATGATTGACATCGACTATTTCAAAATGGTCAACGACACCTATGGGCATGATGCGGGGGACATTGCGATCAAAGCCCTCGCCGATATTTTGAAAGAGAACATCCGAAAAGCCGATCTTGCCATCCGTTACGGAGGCGAAGAGTTTCTCGTACTGTTACACAATTCGACCAACGAAGGGGCCGTCGTGGTGGCCGAAAAAATCCGCACCCGTTTCCACGAGAAGAAATTCCAGTTCGGAAGCGATACGGTTCAAAAAACCCTGAGCATCGGCGTAGCTTATTTCCCCGGGCAGGCCGATTCGATCTGGAAAGTGATCAAGTTCGCCGACCTGGCTTTGTATGAGGGAAAACATACGGGGCGCAACAAGGTTGTCGAGTTTGAAGAGCGGATGTTCAGCGGAGGGGATCAGTTCTGAAGCGGCAGAACCCTTCCCCCGCCCTATATCATCCTCTGCCCCGATCGAATCTCCCGCAAGCCATTGTCCGCATAGGCGCCAGCTCTTGCAATAACGAAGAATATTGATAAGTGAAAAAATGGAGAGGTAAAGGCTGAAAGGGACATTCCCTTTCAGCCGATAAAAGAAGAAATAAAATCAGTGGCAGCCGCAGCCTGTGCCGCAGCTACCGCCGGAAGTTTCCGCTTTGGGAGCGGCAGCAGTCGAGCAGGCCGATACGCCCGGAGGGGTGTTGGGCTGGATCGCCTGGTTGTCGACACCCCCCTCCTCGTTGATTTTCTCGATCGTTGCCCACAGCTGCTCGGCTGCTTTCATATACCGTTTTGCCGTCTCCGACGTCGGCGCGTAGTACGTGACCGGCTTGCCTTCGTCGCCGCCGATGCGGATGGAAGGTTCGATCGGGATTTCGGCGAGGATGCAGGTCTCAAACTGGTCCGCCATTGCTTTGGAGGTCCCTTTGCCGAAAATGTCGTATTCGACGCCCGTATCCGGTGCGATAAAGCCGCTCATGTTCTCCACGACACCCGCGATCGGAATATGGAGTTTTTTGAACATATCAAGGCTGCGGCGCGAATCATCGAGCGACACCGTCTGCGGCGTCGTGACCGTTACACCGACGGTGACAGGGACGCTCTGCGCCAGGGTGAGCTGCGCATCACCGGTCCCCGGAGGCATGTCGATGACGAGACAATCCAGATCCGACCACATGA
>CAYXWQ010000032.1:0-19352 GCA_964468865.1 uncultured Sulfuricurvum sp.
TGGAGTAGAGATAGCAGTACCCCTGCAACCCGGTCCGGCTCACCCGTCCGCGGAGCTGGTGGAGCGTCGAGAGCCCCAGCCTCTCGGCACCCACGATGACGACCGTGGAGAGGCGGGGGAGGGAGATCCCCACTTCCACGACCGTCGTGGCGAGGAGGATCGAGCCCTTCTCGCGAAAGTCCATCAAGACGGCCTCTTTGTCCCTGTCCCGTCCGTGGGTGACGTAGACGGCGTCAAAGTTTTTTTCCCAGTATCCCCGCGCCTCGTCGATGCTCTGGTAATCGATCGTATCGCTCTGCTTTACGAGAGGGTAGACGATCAGCACCTGATGCTCCATCGCAATTTCGGCGCGGATATGGGAGATCAGCGCGGGAAAATCGCTTTTGCCGATGAGGCGGGTCGCGATGTTTTTCGTAAAGGGGGTCTGCTGTATCAGGCTCACGTCGATGTGGGCCGAGTCGATCATCGCCTGTGTCCGGGGGATCGGGGTCGCGGAGAACTGGAGATAATGGGGTGACGTGTCGTTTTCGGCGATCTTGCCCAGGGCGTGACGCTGGGCCGTTCCGAAACGGTGCTGTTCATCGACCATCACCAGAGCCGCTTCGGGAAGATCGCGGTAGAGGAGGGCGTGGGTTCCGATGATGAAATCGTATCCGTCCAAAGGCACTTTTTTCGTGGCATTGGTGACCAGGGCGACACGCAGGTGGGGGAGAAATTTGGTCGCCTCCTCGTAGAGCTGCGCTGCGAGGATGGTCGTGGGGGCCATCAGAATGGAGCGGTAGGGAGCCATCAGCACGACCGAAGCGAGAATCACCATTGTTTTCCCCGAACCGACATCGCCGACAATCATCCTGCGGGCCGCATGGGGAGCTTTCAGGTCATGTTCGATGTCCGAAATCGCTTTTTTCTGATCATCGGTCAGCTCAAACGGAAGCGTTTTGGTCCATTCGCGGATGTCCCCCTGAACGCGGTAGCGGGTCGGGTGGAATCGGCGTTTGAGACGGAGTCGGCGCATGTAGTCGTAGAGCTCGGCAAATTTGAGGGCATAGAACCCCTGCTCGTCCAGGGATTCGGGAATATCGGGAAAATGGAGCCGATAGAGTTCTCTTGCTACTTTATCGGGTAGGCCGTCGTTTTTTAGCGTCTCTTCCCTCACATACCGCTCGATGAGACGGCGCATCACGTCGGCTCGAAGGGGTGTTTTGTAAACCGGGACGATCGAGCCCGTCTGGGAAAGTTTGGAAGGCTGGAGGATCGTCCACCTCCCCTGCTCCCACTGCGCTTTGCCGCTGAAAAAGCTCCGCGTACCCTGCACAAAAGCGTGTATCATGTAGGGCTTTGGATGGAAAATCACCCCCTCGACGATCTCGTCGAGATTGTGGGCGAAAAAGGTGATCTTGAAGGTTTTCGGGGTGCGAACGACCCGTTCTACCGTCGCGTCAATGACACAGGGGGCATTATGAAGCAGCCCCGTGCTTAACCGGCGGTCTTCGAAGGCGGTGGGGATGATGAGGGAGAGCTCGGTGACGCTTCCGATGTTCAGACGACGGAATTTGTCGGCGTCTTCGGGAGAAATGGGGGATTGGTTCGTCATCTATACCCCGGATCGACGGTTATTTCGTCACGATCGCATAGCTCAGGTCGCGGATCTCGCCGTGGCGTTTGATGAAGTCGTTGAGCTCTTCGAGGCTCAGGGTACGGATGAATTCCAGCTCCTGCAGCGAATAACCCAGCGGTTTCCCCTGATAGAACTCGCTGAAGGTGCGCCCCAGTCGCTGGGAGAGGGTCTCCACCCGAAGCGGTTCGGAGCCGAGGAGAAACTTTTTGGCCTGATCGAGCTCAGCCTGGGTCGCCCCGTCGCGGACGAAGGTGTCGATCACCTCCACCACGGTTTTTTTCGCTTCCTCCTGCGATTCGAGTTTCGTCTGGAGATAGCCGCTGAAATAGGTGTTGGTTTTGGCGACGGAGAGGCGCGAATAGGCCGAGTAGGCCAATCCGCGCTTGACCCGCACCTCTTCCATCAGACGGCTGCCGAAGCCGCTGGAGCCGAGTATGAACATCGCCACGCGGGCTTTGTAAAACTCCGGATCTCCCTCGCGCATCGCAAACGGAGAGCCGAAATAGAGGTAGGCCTGTTCGGTCTGGGGGCGTTTCAGGAGCGATTCTTTCGGTGTTTTGCGGGGTTCGTAATAACGCTCGGCGCCGGCTTTGCCTGCACTAAGGATCCCCAGCAGATGTTTCACCTTCTCTTTGGCGGTGTCGATCGGAATGTCCCCTCCGATAACGATCAGGGCATTTGCAAGGACCATATGGGTCTCGGCAAAGGTTTTGACCTCTTCGAGGCTGATATTGCCGACACTCTCTTTGGTCCCGATGTTCGGAGCCGCCATCGGCGTCCCCTCAAACAAGACCGCCTTGAGCTCGTTCGAGGCGACACTGTCGAAATCGGCCTCTTTGCGGGCGATTTCGCTCAGGGTGATCGTTTTGATCTTCTCCAGCGTCTTGGGGGTGAAATTGGGCTCTTTCAGCAGCTCGGAGAGGAGGGAGAATCCCGTCTCCAGCTCCTCTTTGAGACTTCCGTATTCGATCACAAGGGTTTCGTTCCCGGCGTGGGAACTGAGCTGTATCGCCCGCGCGTCGAGCGCGTCCGCAAACCCGACCGATCCGCGCTTCAGACTCCCCTCGTTCAGCATTTTCGCAGCAAGGCGTGCCAGTCCGGCATGTTTCCCCTCATCGACGCTTCCGCTTCCGGTAAATACCACCTGCATCGATACGATCGGAAGCCGTTTGTCCTCTTCGAAAATAAAAGGGATTTTAACCCCGTGCACCTCAATAAAATCCAATGTACTTGCCATAACAAACTGCCCTAAAAATAAAATCGCTATTACAAAGCGTGTCACGCAAATTTCTCTAGAATCTCATAGGCGGTATTTCGGATCGCCGGGGTCTCCCCTATGTCTCGGATCAGGCGGACCATTTCGTCTTTGGCCATCCTAAATCCCGCTCCCGCGCTGCGCACGACGTTCTCTTCCATCATCGTCGATCCCAGATCGTTCGCCCCATAGAGCAGCGCCAACTGTCCGATATAGGGCCCCTGTGTCACCCACGAGCTCTGGATGTTGGGGAAATTGTCCAAAAAGAGACGCGACACGGCAAGAAGCCGCAGATAGCGGTTGGAGGATTGTTTCTCGATCTCGGGATGTTCTTCCATCAACTGGGTGTTCTGCCCCTGGAACGACCACATGATGAAGGCCCGGAATCCATGCGTCTCATCCTGCAGCCGACGGATCATATCCCAGTGCTCGACGATCTCCTCGTCGGTCTCTACGGTGCCGTACATCATCGTCGCCGTCGATTTGATCCCCAGTTTATGCGCTTCGCGGTGAACGCTCAGCCACACCTCGCTGTCGATCTTTTTGGGGGCGATAATGTCGCGGACCCGGTCGCTGAGGATTTCGGCCCCCGCACCCGGAATCGAGGAAAGCCCTTTTGCCTTCAGTCGTGACAGGCACTCCTGGATGGAGATATGGGAAACTTTGGCGATGAAATCGAGCTCGATTGCCGAAAAGCCGTGGATCGTGATCTGGGGGTATTTGGTGTGGATGTGCTCGACCAGATCTTCGTACCACTCTATTTTCAGCTTGGGATGAACCCCTCCCTGAAACAGGATCTGTGTCCCGCCGATTTCGAGGAGTTCTTCGATCTTCTGGTCGATCTCATCGAAGCTCAGAACATACGCATCCTCGTCTTTGCCGTGGCGGTAGAATGCACAGAACTTGCAGTCTACCCAGCAGACGTTCGTGTAGTTGATGTTACGGTCGACGACGAACGTCGTGATTCCGTCCGGATGGAGCTCGCGTTTGCGCGCCGTCGCCATTTTCCCCAGCTCTTTGAAATCGCCGTTGCGGATCAGATCGAGTGCTTGTTCTTTGGTAAGCCGCATGATGGGTTACTTGTCTCTGGCAATCGCGTCGAGGACGCCGTTGATGAATTTGGGAGACTGCTCGCTCCCGAACGCCTTGGTCACTTCGATCGCCTCGTTGATGATGACAGCCGAATCGAGTTCGCCGAACATGATCTCATAGGCACCCAGACGGAGTGTCGCCCGCTCGATGGAGCCCAAACGGTCGAAATCCCAGTCTTTGAGGTGTTTTTCGATCGCTTCGTCCACTTCGGTCAAATGCTCCGTCACCCCCTTGAACAGATCGAGGGCAAAATCGCGCTGCTTGTTACGGATCTTTTTCTCTTCAAGAATCTCGTCGCTGAAATCGGCGATGGTCCGGTTCCCCAGATCATACGCATACAGTAAACTCACAACCGCCATACGGGCCTGATGACGCGTCGCCATTACTGACCAATCGCTTCGTAGAGGTCAAGCATCTCGATGACAACCGTCATCGCTTCGAACCCTTTGTTCCCGGCTTTGGTCCCTGCCCGCTCGATCGCCTGTTCGATCGTGTCGGTCGTCAACAGTCCGAAAGAGACCGGTTTTTTATGTTTCAGGCTCACCGTCGCGATCCCTTTGGTCGCTTCGGCCGAAACGTAGTCGAAATGGGGAGTCGAGCCGCGGATCACGGCACCCAGTGCGCATACCGCATCGTATTTGCCGCTGCTCAAAAGCTGTTCGATCACCATCGGCAGCTCGAACGCCCCCGGAGCGAGGACGTGGGTCAGATCCTCATCATTTCCTCCGTGACGGGCGAATGCGTCTTTGGCTCCCTCTACGAGGCGGTCAACGATGAAATGGTTCCAGCGGGTGCTGACGATAGCCACCTTTTTGCCGGAGATGACACGTAATTTTCCTTCGATCAAATTCATATTTTAGTTTCCTTTTACTGAGTCAATTTTCAAAAGCGTCTCGCTGAGCGCTTCAAGCTGTTCTAATTTTAGCATATTCGGCCCGTCGCTGAGGGCGCAAATAGGGTCGAAATGGGTCTCGAAGAAAAACCCGTCCACACCGACGGCTGCCGCAGCCCGTGCGAGGTGGGGAACCATCGAACTGTCCCCTCCCGTTTTGCCCGTACCGGTTCCGGGCATCTGCACCGAATGGGTCGCGTCGAAAATGACCGGGGCGAACTGGCGCATGATGACGAGGGCGCGCATATCGACGACGAGATTGCCGTAGCCGAACGACGATCCCCGTTCGCACAGCAGCACGCCGTGTTTTTGGGCCGCTTCATAGCTGACCTCATCGCATCCGCGTGTTTTGAGGACTTTTTTGACCGAAAACTGCATGTCGCCGGGGGTCATAAACTGCCCTTTTTTGATGTTGACGATCTTGTCTGTTTTCCCCGCCGCGACGAGAAGATCGGTCTGACGGCATAAAAAAGCAGGGATCTGGATCATGTCGACGACTTCCGCCGCCACAGGGACCTGATAGCTCTCGTGGACGTCCGTGACGATTTTGTAGCCGAAATCGTCTTTGACTTTTTGCAAAATACGCAACCCCTCTTCCAGTCCCGGACCGCGGTAGCTCTCCAGCGACGTGCGGTTGGCTTTGTCGAAGCTCGATTTGAAATAAAAATCGAAACGGGGATCGTTCTGATAGCGCTCCAGCGATTTGGCGATTTTGAAAATAGACTCTTCGCTTTCGATGACGCACGGTCCGGCAAGAAGGATCATAAAAGCTCCCTTATTAATTTTATACGTTCACGTGCAGCAAGCCGCACTCCATTATTTCTCATATTTTACTGTGTTAGACTTAGAACCCATTGAGCCTAAGGCGTTAGCGCAGACGACGGCGCTGCTGAACGCCCACTGGAAGTTGTAGCCCCCCAGTTCTCCCGTCACGTCGACCGTTTCGCCGATAAAATAGAGCCCCGGTATTGTTTTGCTTTCCATGGTGAGGGGATCGATCTCCCCGCACGCCACCCCGCCCCGGCACGCTTCGGCTTTGGAAAACCCGAACGTCCCCGAAGGGGCCATCGCATACGACCGGATACGCGAAAGCGTTTCCCATTCCTCCGGATTCAAACGGCTGCACGGCTTGTCCTCGATACCGACCGCATCCAAAAAGCCTTTGATAAACCGTTTGGGGAGCGGGAGGGCCGTACTGAGGAGCTTTTTCTCTTTTCGTATCCCCTCCAGATCGAAACCGGGGAGAAAATCGATCGTGATCTCGCCGCGGTGCCAGTAGAGCGATGCGGAGAGGACGACGGGGCCACTGATGCCTCGATGGGCGAAAAGGAGGTCTTCGTCCAGCGTTTTGCCCGCGACGTGAATCCGGGCGGGGAAACTGATCCCGCTGAGCTCTTTCATCCAGAACTCTTTGGGCTGCAGCGTCAGTCCCACCAGTACGGGGGCAAAAGGAACCGTCGCCATCCCGTAGCTCTGGGCGATTTTCAACCCGATGTCGCTGGCGCCGATCTCCCTGTAGCTCGCGCCTCCGGTGGCGACGACGACGGAGGACGCTCGGAACGTCCCCTTGTCCGTGGTCACGACAAACGGTCCGTTCCCCTCAACCGAAAGGATCTTGTGTCCCAAAACAAGATCGCTGCCCGCTCCCTTTCCGAGGAGGATCGCTATCACCTCATCGGAGCTCTTCGGGCAAAAATAGTACCGTTCCTTGCGGACAACCGGGCGCAATCCCCCCTCCCGGAAATACTCCAGCAATCGTTTTTGGGGGAAGACGGAGAGGATGTGTCGCACCAGCGTTTCATCCCCCAGAAAATGGGTTTCGTCCACCTCGACATTGGTCAGGTTGCATTTGCCGCCGCCGCTGGCTTTGAGCTTCAATGCCGGGCGGGAATTCCCCTCGATGAGTGCGACGGAGAGGGACGCATGCTCCCGCAGCTGTGCGGCGCACATGAGCCCGCCGGCGCCGGCGCCCAGGATAATGACGTCGTAGTGTTTCATCACTACTTTTTAACGAGCCGGAGGGCGAGTCCCAGGCTCAGCAACGAAATCGCCACGATGTGTGCCGTTTCCAGCGTCCGGTACCCCAGAAGAAGATGGACAATGACCAGCACTACGGCGATGTAGAGGAGCTTGTACCACGCCTTGACGTGCGGAACGATGGAGAGGAGGAGGAGCGCCGCCAGTCCGACCGTCAGAAACAGGTGCGACGCGAACACCCCTCCCAGCGAACGGAGCGAAAAGTGGTGCGCCGCGACGAACAGCAGCAGATGCAGAACCCCGTACCCGATCGCAAAAGCGCCCAGCAGTTTTTTAAACTCCACCAGATCGAACCGCATATAGGTCCGCAAAGGACCGACCCAGAACGCGGCGATCAGCAGCCACAGCGCGCTCAGCCCAGAGAGTCTGGAGAGGTAATAGAGACGGTTGGACGGTGCGGGAAATGTAACGCCCAACGTCGTTTCCATCCCCCGCCGAAGCGATTCGAACCATCCCATCTCGAGGCCGTCGAGAAAAATCGCCCCCATGAAGAGAAGGGGCAGTAAAGCTAAAATAGTAATGATTACACGCATGGTGAAAGTGTATCCAAATCTCTCTTGGATATAATACGTTTTATATTTTTTCAAAGGTCGTGAATGTCGAAAAAGCTCCATATTGTCTCATTGGGATGTACCAAAAACCTCGTTGATACCGAGGTGATGCTGGGACGGCTTCAAAACTATCAAATGACCGACGAAAGCAGCGAAGCCGACGTGATCATCGTCAACACGTGCGGATTCATCGACGCGGCGAAGCAGGAATCTCTCAACACAATCTTCAACCTCGACGCGGGACGCAAAAAAGATTCCCTCCTCGTCATGGCTGGGTGCCTCTCGGAACGGTACAAAGAGGAGCTCTCCAAAGAACTGAGCGAAGTCGACATCTTCACAGGGGTCGGCGATTACGACAAAATCGATGAACTTCTCGCGGCGAAGCAGAGCCGTTTTACCCCTGAAGTCTACCTCATAGACGGAGCCGAGCGGGTCGTAACGGGATCGACCTACCACGCCTATATCAAGCTCAGCGAGGGGTGCAACCAGCAGTGCAGTTTCTGCGCCATCCCCTCGTTCAAAGGGAAACTCCACTCCCGCGATCTGGAGAGTGTCGCCCGGGAGGTCGAAGGGCTCGTGGCCAAAGGATACTACGATTTCAGCTTCGTCTCGCAGGATTCCAGTTCCTATCTGCGCGACCAGAACGTCAGCGACGGCCTCATCCATCTCATCAAGCGGATCGAGCTCATCGAGGGGGTCAAAAGCGCGCGGATCCTCTACCTCTACCCCTCGACGACAAGCCTCAAACTGATCAAAACGATCGGCGATTCGAAAACGTTCCACAACTATTTCGATATGCCGATCCAGCACATCAACGACGAGATGCTCCGCATCATGAAACGGGGATTCGGAAAAGACAAAACCTTCGAGCTCCTGAACGCCATGAAAGCGCTCCCGAACTCCTTCATCCGCACCAGTTTTATCGTCGGGCATCCCGGAGAAACCGAAGAGATGTTCGAGGAGATGGCGGCATTCGCCTCCTCTTTCGGTTTTGACCGGATCAACGTCTTCAGCTACTCCGACGAAGAGGGGACCGCCGCCCACACGATGATCGAGAAAATCGCTTCCAAAACGATCAGTTCCCGCGCCAAGAAACTGGGGAAAATCGCCTCAAACGTCGAAGACGAAAGCCTCGGCAAAATGGTCGGGACCGAGATCGCGATCGTCATCGACGGGATGAGCGACGAGCACGAATTCCTGCTCAGCGCCCGTGCCATGATCTGGGCCCCCGATGTGGACGGAGAGATCTACGTCAACGACCGCGAGATCGACGAAGAACTCGCTTACGGGAAAATCTACCATGCCCGTATCACCGAAATCGCCGGGAAAAACCCGCTGGCGACCGTGACGGGACATGCGTGAGCTCCTCCACCTTGACCTGCTAAGGGAGGGGAAATCCCTCCTTGCCTTCTCCGGCGGCGTCGATTCTACCGCCCTCTTTCATCTTCTCCTCGAAAACGGAATCGATTTTGACATCGCCCATGTCAACTACCATACACGCCCCTCCAGCGACGCCGAAGCGGCCAGCGCCGAAGCACTCGCCGAACACCATCACAGACTCTGCCATACCCACTCCTGCCGTCTGGAAGGAAGCAATTTCGAACACCGCGCCAGAGAGGAGCGGTACCGCTTTTTCGGCTACCTGATGCAAAAGCACGGCTATCGCCATCTCCTCACCGCCCATCAGCTGAATGACCGGCTGGAGTGGCTGATGATGCAGCTGTGCCGTGGAGCGGGCTTGCCCGAACTGCTCGGCATTCGTTCTCGTGACCGGCACAACAGCATCACGATAGTGCGTCCGTTACTGGAATGGGACAGAGAGAGCATCGAGGGGTATCTGCACACGAAAAGCATCCCCTACTTTACCGACGAAAGCAATGCGGACGAACGCTATACCCGCAATTTTTTCCGCCACCGCTACAGCGCCCCGCTGATGCGCGAACACCGCGATGCGATCCGGCGAAGCTTCCGCTACCTCGAAGAGGATAGCGATACTCTGATCGATCCAATGCTCTTCGAGCATGCCGGAGATCTCTATTTTGCTCCTGCCCCAAACAATGCCCGCTCGCTCCTCTCGGGAGTCGATTCGCAGCTCAAATCGCTTGGGTACGTGATGAAAAATTCCGAAAAAGAGAAACTGAAAAACCAGAAAGCGGCCGTCGTAGGAAGAAAATATGTTGTGAGCGCAGACCACGACTACATCTTCATCGCCCCGTACCAAAGCGGCGTAGTCATGGACAAGGGTTTTCGGGAAGAGTGCCGCCGGCTGAATGTCGAATCCAAACTCCGGGGCTACCTGTACGGGTCACGCGAAGCGTGGGAGGCTATACGTCGGTTAAAAGGCGCTCGAGGACCTCTTCGATCCGACTGACTCCCATGATCTCGATCGCGTTTTTCACCTCATCGGGAATATCGTTCAGATCCCGGTCATAGTTTTTCTGAGGGATCAGCGCCAGCTTCATCCCCGCACGGTGGGCCGCGATCAGTTTCTCTTTCAATCCCCCGATGGGGAGGACGTTTCCGGTCAGGGAGACTTCGCCCGTCATCGCGATATCGGCACGCACTTTTTTGTTTGCCATGATCGAGGCGATGACCGTCACCATCGCGATCCCCGCGCTCGGCCCGTCTTTGGGGGTTGCCCCATCCGGAACATGGAGGTGAAGGTCAAACCGCTTGTACACTTCGCTCGCCTCCGGGGTCATGTCCCCTTCGCGCTCGGAAGGGGTGAGCGGTATGACGGAGTGGTCGACAGAAAGTTTCCCGTCGTCGATCAGGGTTTTAACGACCGAATGGGCGATTCGGGCCGACTCTTTCATCACATCCCCCAGGCTTCCGGTCAGCTGCAATGCCCCTTTCCCGTTGATGCGGATCGCTTCGATCTTCAAAACGTCCCCGCCCACAGCTGTCCACGCCAGACCGTTGACAACCCCGATACGGTCGATGTGATCGGTACGGTCGATTTCGAAGATCGTCTTGTCCAGAAACTCCTTGAGGTTTTTCAGAGTTACGCTCACTTTTGTCGTCGAAGGCTCTTCAAGGATCTTTTTGGCCGCTTTGCGGACGATGTCGGCGACACGGCGGCGAAGGTTTCGCACCCCCGCTTCGCGGGTGTGTTTTTCGATCACCTCTTGCAGCGCCGTTTTGGAAAGGGAGAGCTCCGAGGGCTTCAACCCGTGTTTTTTCAGCTCCTGCGGAATCAGATACTGCTTCGCTATCTGGAACTTTTCCTGTGGCGTGTAGGAGCTGACACTGATGAATTCCATCCGGTCTCTCAAAGGGCCGGGGATCTGCCCCACGTCGTTTGCCGTCGCGATGAATATCGCTTTGGAAAGGTCGAGGTTGAAGTTCAGATAGTAATCGCGAAAATGGGTGTTCTGCTCGGGATCGAGGATCTCCAGCAGTACCGCCGTCGGATCGCCCCTGTGGGACTTGGCCACCTTGTCGATCTCGTCGAGGACGATGACGGGGTTCATCTTTTTGGCTTCGATCAATCCCTGCACGATCCGCCCCGGCATCGCCCCGATATAGGTCCGGCGGTGTCCGCGCAGTTCATTCACATCCTCCAGCCCTCCCAGAGCAATACGGACGAGAGGACGCTTGAGAGCCGTGGCGATAGAGTTGGCCAGAGAGGTCTTACCGACCCCCGGAGGGCCCGCAAAACACAAAATCGCCCCGCGCCCCTCTTTGTCGCCGATGCCGCGCAATTCGAGGAGTTCTTTGACCGAAAAGTACTCCAGAATACGCTCTTTTGGTTTTTTGAGAGAGAAATGGTCTTTGTTGAGCTGGTTTTCGACGTCGTGGACGTTCAGCGCTTTTTTGGCCTCTTCGCCGTACGGAATGTCCAGCGTCCATTCCAGGTACGTTTGCAGGATGCCGGCATCGGCACTGTCGGGGTGCATGCGGGCAAACCGCTCGAGCTGTTTGTTGATCTCCTTGTAGGCGTCAGGGTGCATCTTCTCTTTTTTCGCCTCGAGCTTTTTGCGGAACTCTTCGATCTCCTCGTCACGGTGGGTATCGGTCCCGAGCTCTTTTTGGATCTGCTTGAGCTGCTCTTTGAGGAAATACTCCTTGTTCACCTTCTCGATGCGGGTGTGGACTTTGGAGCGGATCTCTTTTTGGAGTTTGTTGGCCTCGGTCTCTTCGATCAGTTCATCGATCAGCATCAAAAACCGTTTCTCGGGATCGCGCTCGATAAACAGCTGATACGCGTTTTCCTTTTTGATCTTGATCGAACTGCTGATCAGATCGACGATCCGGTTGTACTCGTGATTCTCTTCGATCGTGCGGAGCAAATCGGGAGGGAAATAGTTGCTCACCTGCGACAGGGCGCGCACTTTTTCGCGCAGTACCTCCAAAATGGCATCCATTTTCAGTTCGTTGACGCTGGCGGACTGGATCAGATCGACATGGGCCCGCAGCGGCTCACCCGGGATGAAATCCGTCGCACGTCCCCGTGCCAGCCCCTGAAACAGCACTTTGATCCGTCCGTCGGGAAGGACCACTTTGCGCATGATCGATCCGATGACACCGGCGTCATAAACCGCTTCGCCGTCGCGTTCCCCCTCATGTTCGCTCTTTACAGGGCAGACAATGACGAGGGAGTTGTTTTCGATCGCTTCGGCAGCGGCGGCGATGTTTTTTTCATCGTTCAGAAAAAGGGGAGAAATCATAAAAGGGTATAAAAAAAGTTCGTCCTCCGCGATCACGGGAAGCGTGGTCGGGAAAGAGCTGTAATTACTCAGTTGCATGGGAAAAAATCCTTATAAAGTGTTTTCCATCATAGGGTTATTTGCTGTCGTTGTCGTCCATCGAGACGACGCTTCGCGTTTTCGGAATCAGGAAGTCGTACCAGCTGCTGCTGCCGTCCCCCTCAAACATTTCACGGTACCAGGGGATATCGGCGGAGACGACTTCGCTCCCATCGATCCACGTCACCGGCGCCATGGCGCGGTAATAATCGGAGCCTTTTGGCTTTTGGAGACGATCATAGAGCCCGGCGATCTGGTCGTTGAGGGAAGCCTTGGCCAGATGCAACTGGGTTTCCATCGTATTGATCAGCGGCATGTAGGGGGAATAGGGGTAGCTCTGCTTGAATACACCTACCCCGACCAGCGTCTCGTCGATCAGCCCCTGATCGCGCCCGGGATTGGGAAGCGCCAGAAACTTCGCTTTGATCTTCAAAAACTCGGCATATTCGCGTCCCGCAGGGGTGGCATAGCGGCGGACATACTCATTTAAAAAGTGTTCGGCCAGCAGATACTCCTCCTGCGCCATGTGCGCCTGAGCCATAATCATGGTCGCTTCGGAAAGAAACGGCGAACTGATGTGTTCGCTTTGCAACGAACTGAAGTAGTTGTCAGCTTTCTCCAGATTTCCGTTGGCCACGGCATTGACCATTTTTTCATACCAGTATTCCGCCGGTTTGTTGAATTCTTCGGGCTCTTTGGCACACCCCGCAAAAAGGACGAGCACCGCGATTGCGGCCAACCATGTTTTAACCATTATTAAACCTACATTTCATGAAATTGAGAGCTATTTTACCAAAAAGAGATTAAACGCTCCCGCAATCGATCGAAACTTTTTAGCTTGATGTGTTAAAATCAGTTAACTATGTTTTTAAGAGGTAGTCATGCAGTTTGAGTTAAAACTCCCGTTGCTCGGGTTCGAATCGGTTTCACGCATGGAACTGACCAAAATAGACGATATTTTTATGCGCCTTGAGAGCGTCGGAGAGGGACCCGGTTTTACCCTCGTCAACCCGTTCGCTCTGCGCGAATACGCATTCGATATCCCCTCCTCCCTGCAGGCTTTGATGGAGATCAAAGAGGACACCAATCTCCTCATCTACAACATCATGATTGTCCAGAATCCGATCGAACACTCGACGATCAATTTTGTCGCCCCCCTCATTTTCAACACCGACAACCAGACAATGGCGCAGATCATCGTCGACAACCGCAACGATTTCGCCCTTGCCGAACCGATCAAAAACTACCTCAAAGGATCTTCCGATGCGTAAATCGATCACCTTCGTCGGCAACGGAAAGATGGCTCTGGCGTTGGCCAGGGGGCTTTGCGAAACCCATACGATCGAAGTGGTCGGTCGGACGATGGGGGCGCTGGAGCGTTTTGAAACGGCGCTGGGGTATCCCGTCAAAAAAACCCTCTACGGCAACGCCGATTTGAGCGATAAAAAGGTATTGCTGTGCGTCAAACCGGCCAATCTGGACGAGGTCGCCCCCCTCCTCACAGGAAAAGCCGACACCCTTTATTCGGTTCTTGCGGGGACGACGCTGGAGAAGCTCAGAGCGATCAATGCTCGCCATTACTGCCGCTCAATGCCCAACCTTGCGGCCGAAATGGGCGCCTCCATGACCTCGCTCGTCGGAGATGCGGAAATTGAATCCCAGGCGCTTCAGCTCTTCAGTTCGATCGGGGCCGTACTGTGGCTCTCAAGCGAAAAAGAGCTCGACATCGCCACAGCCCTCGCCGGAAGCGGCCCGGCATATCTGGCCCTGGCGGCAGAGGCCCTGTGTGACGGAGCGGTGCGCGAAGGACTCAGACGCGACGATGCGATGGCGCTGATGCGCGGTCTTTTCGAGGGATTCGGCAAACTGATCCAGACGACCCATCCGGCCATCCTGAAAGACAATGTCATGAGCCCCGGCGGAACAACGGCGGCCGGATACGGAGCGCTGGAAAAAGGGAACGTCAGAGAAGGGTTTATGGAAGCGGTCCGCGCAGCACACGAGCGAGCGAAAAAGCTATAACTGTTTACTCTTTCTCTTTGATCCCTTCGTGATTATAGACCCTCATCGTAAAAGAGGAGCGGATTTTATCGCCGTCGCGCTCGAAATGGATCGGAAAGTTGACGCCGATGATCCATTCGCTTTTGTTGATATTTTCCAAAAACGCATAGAAACTCTGGGGTGAAGTGATTTTGGACGTCGCATTCACCTCGTAGGTCTTGAAAGTCCCGTTGGTCTCAAAAGTCGTTATTTCGGTCAGATACAGATCGTCAAACTCTTTTTTGTAGAGACGGGTAAAACGTTCGGTATTGAAAGAGGCATCAAACGCCTTGATCGTCGAACGGTGCTGCTTTTCGAACTCCTCCAGCCGAATCCGTGTCTCGTCGTATTTTTGTTGCGCCGATTCGAGTTTTTGAAACTCTTTTTTGCTTTCGAGACGCAGCAGGCGGTACTCTTTCCCTTTGGGTATCAGCACCAGAAACGAAAACGCCACAACGCTGATCATCAACATCACCGATAAAAGGACCATGGCAAAAGTTTGTCGGTTCATTCTGTCCCTTCCGTGTTGTTTTCATCATCCAGGTAATTGGTGGAAACAAACCGGTACCACCCGTTTTCGGCCGGGGAAAAAGAGGTGTAGGTCCGATGAAATATCGACCTCAGAGGCGCTTCGAGCATGTAGTGATAGGTATCTTTGGTCGGGGTGATCCCTTGCAACACGAGCGCATTGGCCTCCAGCTCCGCGCGGGAGAGGGTAATGCCGTCGGGAACAAGATCGAAGAGGTTGCGGATGCTCTCTTTCATCACCGTATTGTCGGTCGTTATCCGCTCGGCGATTTTGACTTCCGCTTCGATCTCTTTGATCTGCGACTGCATTTCTTCGATCGACCGGTTCAGCTCCTCCTCTTTTTGGGTGATGGCATGACGTTGTGTTACGAAATCATAGGTTTTGTACCCCAGATAGAGATAGGTCCCTACCAGCATCATGATCGTCACACTGAAGAAGAAAAGGACCAGCTTCAGCTCCGCGCTGATCAGCCGCTTGGGTCTGGGAGCGATGAAACTGTGTTTCATTGTGTCCCCTCTTCAATCCTCGATAGGGCGATCACCGCTTCGCCGAGATCGATTTTCCGGATGACGACGTTGACGAAGAGTTCGTCTTCGAGATAGCGCTTGAGTTCGGTGCTGCTTCCGTATCCGTCCGCGATGTACACCGTCTCGACGAAACGGTTGCGGCAATGTTCCCCGCTGTAAAAACGGGCAAGGGTTTTTTCGATCAGTTCAAACCGGTAAAAATCGTCGTTAAACCGCTCCATCTCCTCTTTCCCCTCTTTGCCCGAAAGGAGCGGTGTGCGCTTCTCTTCCATCATCGGCTCTTCTTCGCTGAACTCTACGATCTCTTCGAGGGTGTCCAGATCCTCGATGTTCCCCAGATCGTCCAGATCGTCGATGATCTCCAGATCATCCAGCGTTTCGATGTCGTCGAGATTGATCCCCCGACCCCGTTCCTCCTCGACGCCGACCGAAAATCCGATTCCGGCCCCCTCTTCGGCAGTGATCTCTCCCCCCTCCCGGTGCATCGTGTAATGGTGGGCGTATTCGAGTGTTCCCTCTTCGAAAAACGCGATGCTGATGGAATCTTTCTGTGCCAGGACGTACCCGGCCACTTTTCCGCCGATTTTATCCCCATAAAAATATTCCAGGGCCGAAAACGGGGAAAAAACAAAATCAAGCCCTGTTTTCGCGTATTTTCGCTGCAGGACTTCGAGCTCTTTTTCCGAGGTGTAAAGCATCCATTTCTGTTTGCGGCAAAGGGTTTTGACCCCCTCCCTCTCCTCACCCTCATAGATATCGTGGATCGAACACCCTTCCAGCGCCCCCTGGTGGGGATCGGGGTTCAGGATCGCGATGTAGCAGTACGGAGTCTCTTCGGCATATTTTTTCACGTAGCGGGCCATTTCGTCAACGGCAAACTCCCCTTCGAAATGCTTGGTCTCTGCGTAGAGCCGTTTTTTTCGCTTGTAGGCTGCAACCGTGACGTCGTGGCGCTCCCCATTGCGGACGACGGCAACGAATATTTTCTGAAAAAGCCAACGGATCACTCAGGATTCCTCGCGGTTTCGACATAAAGGATGCGATTTGAGGTAGTGATCCATCTTCAGGGCGTTTCCAAGTTTGGTATAGATCTGGGTCGTCGCCATGCTCGCATGGCCCAGTAATTCGCTAACATCGGCAATCCGCGCCTGATTGTTTAGCAGTTCGGTCGCATAGGCATGCCGCAATTGGTGGGGCGTCACGTTCAGCCCCCTCTGCGCAAATGCCTTGGTAATGATATATCTTAGACTATTTTCGCTTAATTTTTGTCCCCCGGCCTCAAAAACGTACTCGCTCGCGGGGTTCTGGGCATGATATGCCTGCATCGTTTGATACACCCCTTGCACCATCGGGACATCGCGCTCTTTGTTCCCTTTCCCGATGACGCGGCACCACTCTTCGCCGATATCCGAGAGCCTGAGGTTGGCCAGTTCCGAAATGCGAAGCCCCGTCGTGTAGAGGAGCATGATCGCCAGCCGGGCCAGGGGATCGGCATGTTCCAGCGTCTGGGATATGTACGTATGGGAGACCGGTTTGGGAAGGGTTTTGGGGATTTTGACACTCTCATCCCCGCGCAGATCGACCGATTTTCCCTCAGTTCGGAGATATTTGACGAAACTGCGGATGGCGCTGAGCTTTCGAGAGATCGTTTTGGGCTTTTGGGAGGCAATGCGAAGGCGAAGCGGCATCAGGTTGATCCGTATCTCCCCTTCCGCCTCCTCGATTTCGGCCGTCGCGAGCATCTGGGTGATCGATTCGTCGTAACTTGCCACCGTCAGCGCAGAATACCCCCGGATGGCGTCCAGATATTTTAAAAATCTCTCTTTGTCGCGGACGAGACTCATGGGAGAGCATGGCGCATCAGCGCCTCTTTGACCCGCACTTTCGCCTCATCCATCGTAAGCCCAGAGAGGTCGATGGGTTCGGAGGCATAGAAGTCAAGCGTCCCGAAAGGCTTGGGGATGACGAACCGGTCCCAGCTGGGAAGCTGCCAGTAGCGCGAGGGGACGCAGTGATAGACAATCACCTTCGTATGCCGCTTCTGCGCCATCACGATGACGCCGTCGCTCACCTCGTACCGGGGCCCCTTTGGGCCGTCGGGGGTGATTCCGATGTCGTACCCTTCCGAGAGGGATTTGAGCCCCTGGATCAGCACTTTCGCTCCGCCACGCGTTGTCGAGCCGTGGATCGTCCCGAGCTTGAAAAACGTCATAATCCGGGCGATAATCTGCCCGTCGAAATGTTCGGAAATGAGGACGTTGGCTTTGGGGACGTTTCGGAACCGGTAGTAGAGATAGGGCTGCATCAGCAGATCGGAGTGCCAGAAAGCGAAAATGACTGGCTCGGAGGGGACGGTCTGGGGAAGATGGAACCGTTTTCGGTTCGTCCAGTACAAAAGACGAATCAGCAGCGCACCGACCGGCGGAACGATCCACAAAGCCAGCACGCGGAGGATCTTTTTACGCAACAATCTCTCCGTACTGAACGAGTCTCGAAACCTCCGTGACCCTGACGCGGGCGATTTTGCCCAGCCACTCTTCGCTCCCCTTGACCTTCACGACGATATTGTTGTCCGTACGCCCGGCGACATAACCGTCGCTTCGGAGCTCTTCGAAATAAACGTCGAATTCCCGCCCCAGATAGCCTGCGGTGATCTCATCGAGGATCGTGTCCTGATACGCCTGGAGGCGGCTCAGACGGTCCGACCCGATTTCCGAATCGACCGTATTGGTCATTTTCTCCGCCTCCGTCAGGGGGCGGGGGGAGTATTTGAAGCTGAATATCTGCTCGAAGCGCACCTGGCGCATCACGTCGAGGGTATCGGCAAAATCCTCGTCGCTCTCACCGGGAAACGCGACGATGATGTCGGTGCTGATGCTCACATCGGGGACCATGGCGCGGAGTTTGGCGGCGCGGTTCAGGAACCACTCCTTGCTGTATCCCCGTTTCATCGCCTTGAGGATCTCGCTCGATCCGCTCTGGAGCGGCATGTGCATCGACTTGCAGATTTTGGGATTGCGGGCGAACTCCTCGATAAACTCATCGTCCATATGCAACGGGTGGGGGGAGGTGAAGCGGATCCGCTCTACCCTATCGACGGCGCTGACACGGCGGAGCAGCTCGGTAAAGTTGACTTTCTCGTGCTCGCCCGAAAAACGGCGCCCGTAGTTGTTGACGTTCTGTCCGAGCAGGAAGATCTCTTTCGCCCCCGATTCAGCCGCTTTGCGCGCTTCGGCGACGATCAGGTCGGCGGGGATGGAGATCTCGTCTCCGCGCGTTTTGGGGACGATACAAAAGGTACACTGCTTGTCACATCCGATCGAGATGTTGATGTAGGCTTTGTAGGCGCTGGTGCGGAAATCCTTGAACGCGAACTGCGACTCGTCGTAATCGATGTCGATCTCGACCGCACGGTCGCGGTGGATCACCTCGCCGATTTTGGAGACGTTACGGGCTCCGAGGACGAAATTGACGTAGGGGGCCCGCTTGATGATCTCTTTGCCCAGATGGGACGCCGTGCATCCGCAGACGCCGATCTTGGCCCCCTCTTTTTTGAGCTTGTTGAATCCGCCAAGTTCAGAAAAGAGTTTGTGGACCGGCTTTTCGCGGACCGAACAGGTGTTGATCATAATCAGATCGGCTTCACGCGGGTTATCGGTGAGTTCATACCCCTCCTGCGCGTTCAGTTCCGCGATCATGTGCTCGGAATCGCGGACGTTCATCGCGCACCCGAGCGTTTCGATAAATAGTTTTTTGGACATTTAAGTTAACCTTGTATCCTTCAAAGACGACTACCGTCATCCTCGGGCTTGACCCGGGGATCCATCCCCAAAAATCGAAGCTGGATTCCCGCTTTCGCGGGAATGACGAAAAAAGAAAAATTAGAGAATATGCACTTCATACATGTATTCATTGGCGGAGAGGCCGTAGCGTACTTCGCGCATGTAGAAGCTTTTCCCCTCCCCTTCGAAATGGTCCTGCAGGGCGAGGAGGTCTTTATGCGAGTTTTCACGGTCGAAATAGAGAATCAATGAATTGGTTTTCTCGACCATTTCGGTAATTT
>CAYXWQ010000033.1:0-18398 GCA_964468865.1 uncultured Sulfuricurvum sp.
GCATGGCCAGCTGCGGCACCCCGACGTCGATCGTCTCGACCCCGAGGCGGGTGGAGGTGATCGGGCCGATTGTCGAGCCGCACCCCATGTCGCTGCGGGTGACGAACGTCTGGGTCGGGATGTGCAGCGCACGGGCACACTGCATAAACCGCCCCTGCGTACGCGCCGATGTCGCGTAGCGCTGGTTGGAGTTGATTTTGATCACGACTCCTCCGTTGAGCACGGGAGCGTGTTCGCTCTCGTGTTTGGCGGGAAAATTTGGGTGCTGGGCGTGGGCGTTGTCGCACGAGACCATGAGGCTGCGGCGCATCAGCGTCCCGTAGTTCTCCCCCGCGATGCGCTGGAGAATCTCCTGGACGAACGTCCCCCCTGCCCCAACGTGACTTTCGCTCCCCACCTCCTCGTGGTCCATGCAGGCGAGCATCATCGGATAGGTCGTCTCAAGCAGCGCCTGCAGCCCCGTGAAGCAGCTGAGCAGGTTGTCCAGCCGCGCGGATGCGATGAACTCGTCATCCACCCCGACGAACGATCCTTTCTGGAGATCGTAAAAACTAAGCTCGTGGGCCAGCAGCGTCAATCCGGAAGTCTCTTCGCGGATCCGGGAGAGGATGAACTGCTCGAAATCGACTTCCCCCGTCGCAATGATCGGGACGATATCGGTCTGGGCATTGACCGTTCTGTTGGAATTGGCCTCCTTGTCGAGGTGGATCGCCAGCGAGGGGATCATCGCGATGGGGCGCTCTATGTTGATCAGCGCCTCTTTGCGCACCTCGCCGTCAAGGTAGACGACCCGCCCGGCGAGCCCCAGATCACGGTCGAACCACGGGTTCAGCAGCACCCCGCCGTAAGGTTCCACCCCCAGCCGCTTGACCCCCGCCGACGTCGTGAGGGGGTTGGGCTTGAGCCGCAGATGGGGGGAGTCGGTATGGGCCCCCAGAATCGTGTACCCCTTCTCCGCGCAGGGGGGATAGGTGAAGGCGACGATCGAGGAGTTGTTGCGGGTGACGTAGTAATCCTGCCCCTCTTCGAGGTTCCACTCTTCGTCCTCTTCGAGGCGGTGAAATCCGCGGCATTCCAATGTTTTCGTCATCCACTCGACGGCGTGAAACGGTGTCGGGGAGGCATCGATAAAGCTTAAAAGTTCTTCGTTAAATTCGCGCATAATGACCTTCTTGTTAATAAACTTCTTTTCGGTGGGCGATACGGATGAGGGTAATGAGGAGTATATCGTTTTCTTTTAGGTAGACGATTCGATAATCTCCCGCCCGTTTACGAAATTTTCCTTTGTGGCTTCCCTTGAGGGGCTTGTCTCCCGTAAAATGGCCGTTTTCGAGATCGATGAGCTTTTTGGCTATCAGCTCTTTGGCACTCTGATCGAGCTTTAGGAACTCTTTTTCGGCATCTCTGTCGAAAACGACGTTATACATGAATTCCTGCTCGTTTTAAAACCTCGGAGAGAGGTATCACATCGCTTTTTCCACTTTTGATATCGTCGATCCGTTTGTCACTGATCATCTCATCAAGCGTGTCGAAATAGGCACTCACCGCTTTTTCGATCAGGTAGGTGCGGGGACGGTCTAGTTCGTGGGCATACTGGTCCAGATCGGCAAGGAGTCCTTCATCGATACGGATATTGATCGCTTTTTTCATTGTCTACTCCTGTAGAGTTTTGTAGATACATTATACTACAAAAATGACAAAAACAGATCACTCCCCGTAATGGCTCCACATCCGCAGAACTCTCACCTTCTTCGTCTCTTCGATCACCTGATAGACCAAACGGTGCTTGATATTGATACGGCGCGAATAGGCTCCGCTAAGATTGCCGACGAGCTTTTCGTAGCTGGGAGGGGTTTGAAACGGGTTGGATTGGATGATTTTGATCAGCTCTTTGGCTTTGTCCGCCAATCCGGCTGCAGAGAGGTTCTTCGCATCTTTTTGCGCCTCTTTGCTGTAGAGGATCGTGTACTCTACCATTCGACGCTGTCGCTGAATTCGCTGTCGGGGGCGTTCATCGCCTCGACTATCGAATCGGCCATTTTGGGGATCGCGGTGAGGTAGAGGGTCTCTTCGATCGCTCTCCAGTCCTCCTGGGAGACCATAACGGCGTTGTGACGTTTACCTGTGATAATGATCGGTTCGTGGCTTTGCGCCGTCTCATCGATGAGATTGTAGATGTCGGACCTTGCTTGACTGGCGGTGATAACTTTGGTCATGTTAGCTCCTTATACACAAATCGTACCGAAAAGCGTACGCTTTGTCAAATCACATCCACATCTTCAAGCCCTGCGATCTCTTCGATCACCTTGTTATCGACCCGTATCGCCGAATCGATGACGACGTCGACGAGTTTCGAGACAATCGTGAGCTTGATCTGCCGGCGTCCGGGATGGCGGCGGACGAGGGTGTAGAGTTTTTCGAGGCTCTCAAAGTTGTCGCTGAGGCGGATCCGGAGGTTCAGAGGCTCCTGCGGCGGGAGGTTTTCGACGATTTTCGTCTCGACCTTTTTCGCCTCTTTTTTCGCCTCGGCGAGGGTCATGATCTTCAAGACGCTGATTCGGGTGAACATCTCGGTATGGGTCACTTTTACTTTGAACGCGATCGGCTCGTCCTGATCCATCGCTTCGAGCTGCTCGACCTTGTCGGAGAAAAGCATCACTTCGATATTGCCATGGAAGTCCATCAGACTCACAAGACCGAACATGGACCCCTTTTTCGACATTTTTTTCGTGATCGTTTCGACTTTACCGATGAAGATTGCGGTGGAACCATCCTCGATATTTTCTACCTCGGAAGAGAGGGTATAGTTGATCGCATCGATCTGCTCACGGAAGTTGTCGAGGGGGTGGCCCGAGACGTAGAATCCCAGCGTCTCTTTTTCGAAGTCGAGGATCCCTTTGAGATCGTATTCGTCGTAGTTTTTGAGTTCCAGATCGACGGTGGTCACCTCCTCGTCATCCCCGAAGAGGCTGAACTGCGACTCTTTTTTGAGCGACGACCCTTTTTTCGCCGTCTCGACCATGATTTCGACCTGCTCCAGCAGCGCGCGGCGCGAATAGCCGAAGCGGTCCAGCCCTCCGGCCTTGATGATGCACTCGATCACCTTCTTGTTCACCTTCTGCGGTTCGATCCGGTTGATGAAGTCTTTGATGTCTTTGAACTCTCCCTCGCTCCGCGCCTCGAGGATCGATTCGACCGCCGCCTCGCCGACTCCTTTGATCGCTCCCAGTCCGAAGAGGATCTGGTCGGCTCCGTCTTTGGTGATCGCCGAGAATTCCAGCTGGGAATCGTTGATGTCGGGGGCGCCGAGGGTGATTTTCATCCGCTTGGCTTCGTCGATGTATTTGACGACCTTGTCGGTGTTGTCTTTTTCCGACGTCAGAAGTGCCGCCATGAACTCCTGCGGGTAGTAGGTCTTGAGCCACGCCGTCTGGAACGTGACCATCGCGTAGGCCGCCGAGTGCGATTTGTTGAACCCGTATCCGGCGAATTTTTCGATCAGGTCGAAGAGTTCGGAAGCCTTCGCATAATCGAGTCCTTGTTTCTGGGCTCCCTCACTGAACTCTTTGTTGTACTTTTGCATCTCTTCGATCTTCTTTTTCCCCATCGCGCGGCGCACGATGTCCGCACCGCCGAGGCTCATCCCCCCGACCGTCTGGACGATCTGCATGACCTGTTCCTGGTAGACGATGACCCCGTAGGTCGGCTTGAGGATCGGCTCCATGGAGGGGAACGTATAGCTGATCGCCTGACGGCCGTGTTTCCGCTCGATGAAGTCATCGAGCATCCCCGACTCCATCGGCCCCGGGCGGTAGAGGGCCAGGACCGCGATCAAGTCCTCGAAGGAGCTGGGTTTGAGCCGCTTGTTCAGATCCTGCATCCCCGAACTCTCGATCTGGAACATCCCGATCGTCTCCCCGCTCTGGATCGTTTCGTAGACCTTGGGGTCGTTTTCGTCGATCTCGTGCCAGCTGATCGTCTTGCCGTAGCGGTTTTTGATCAGTTTGATCGCGCTGTCGATCACGTCGAGGGTTTTGAGGCCGAGAAAGTCGAACTTGATCAGGTCGACGTCTTCGAGGTAGTTGAGCGAATACTGGGTGACGAACGTCTCCTCGCCGGAGGGTTTGTAGATCGGGGTTTTCTTCCAGAGCGGTTCGTTGCTGATAACGACCCCCGCCGCGTGCATTCCGGCGTTGCGCTTGAGTCCTTCGAGCTTTTTGGAGAACTCCCATACCCTAGCCGCCTGTTGGTCGTTTTCGATCAGTTCGGCGATTTTCGGCTCTTTCTGGAACGCTCCGGGCTTGAATTCTCCCCCTTTGGTCTTGCCGTTGAGGGTGATCCCCAGCTCGTCGGGAACCAGTTTGGCCATCATGTCCGCCTGCGAGAGGGGCATGTCGAGGACGCGGGCGACGTCGCGGATGACCCCCTTGGCCAGGAGCGAACCGAACGTGATGATCTGCGCCACCTGCTCGCGCCCGTATTTGCGCACGACGTAGTCGATGATCTCGCCGCGGCGCGCCTGCATGAAGTCCATATCGATATCGGGCATCGATACCCGCTCGGGGTTCAGGAAACGCTCGAAGAGGAGGTCGTATTTCATCGGGTCGATGTCGGTGATCTCGAGGCTGAACGCGACGAGGCTCCCCGCCGCCGATCCCCGTCCGGGTCCTACGGCGATCCCCATCTTTTTGGCTTCGCGCACGAAGTCCCAGACGATCAGCATGTACCCGGGGAATTTCATCTGGTTGATGACGTCCATCTCGAACTCGAGGCGGTCGCGGTACTCCGCATGGCGCTGGGGGGGCACGTGTTTGAGCCTCTCTTCGAGGCCCAGTCGGCAGCAGTGGATGAAATACTCCGCGTCGTTTTTGTCCGCCGCGGATCGCCGTTTTTTCGGCTCGACGCTCTCATCGTCAGGCTCGTTGTCGATGGTGAGCCCCTCCAGCTCTGCGTACTCGCGGGTGAATTTGAAGTTCGGCGGCGTCGGGTTTCCGAGTTTGAGTTCCAGCTGGCATTTGTCAACGATCTCCTGCGTGTTGTAGAGCGCTTCGGGGATATCGGCGAAGAGGCGGGCCATCTGTTCGGGCGATTTGATGTAAAACTCGTGGACCGAGTGGCGCATCCGATTAGGGTCGTCGTAGAGTTTATTCATCCCGATACACATGAACGCTTCGTGGTACTGCGCATCGTCGGGGAAAGTGTAGTGGGTGTCGTTGGTCGCGACGAGTTTGATCCCCGTCTCCCGCGAGAGGCGGATCACCGGCTCGTCGATGAAAAGCTGGTCGCCGATCCCGTGGCGCATGATCTCCATGTAAAAATCATCCCCGAAGATGTCGCGGTACTCCAGCGCGATCCGTTTGGCCTCCTCGTATCCCCCTGCCCCGTTTTTAATGTTCCGTTCGTTGTTGGTGTTGAGATGCCAGTTGACTTCCCCCTGCAGACACGCGGAGGTGCAGATGATCCCCTCGCTGTTTTCGCGAAGGAGCTGTTTGTTGATACGGGGAAAGTAGTAGAAGCCGTCGATGTAGGCTTTGGAAGAGAGGTACATCAGGTTTTTGTAGCCGGTCTCGTTTTTGGCGAACAGACAGACGTGGAAGCGCTGTTTGACGCTTTTGTCCCCCAGCTCCTCGCCGTTGTGGATGTAGGCTTCCATCCCGATGATGGGCTTGAGCCCCGCTCCGCGCATCTGGTGGTAAAAATCGATCGCGCCGAACATGTTACCGTGATCCGTCATCGCGACCGACGTCATCCCCAGCTCCTTCACCCGGCTCGCGAGGGCGGAAATCTTGTTCGCACCATCGAGCAAAGAGTACTCGGTATGGAGATGCAAATGGGTAAAAGGGGGGACGCTCATCAAAAAAACCTTCTAGTAAAATCTAAAAGGATTATAGACGAACGGCCATTAAGAACTCATTTAAGGGGTGACGTTTACCCCCATATGGCTGCACCCTTTGGCGTCGCCGCTTCGGCACGCCTGCGCGAAAAGGGTCGATGCACGGTAGGGATTTTGGGCTACTCCCATCCCTTTTTCATACAGTGTTCCAAGCTGAAAACACCCTTCCGCGCTTCCCCCCGCACAGGAGCGTTCGAATGCTTCTGCGGCCTTGACGTAATCGTGATACTCAAGTGCCGTTTTACCTTCTCCCAAACCGCCTGCAAAACACGGAATTCCGACAGCCATAAAGGCGACAAGACTCAGTAACTTTTTCATTATTTTTCCTTTTTAAATAGACTATTTTCATAACCTCGGTTTTCAACAAAGCTGGATTCCCGCCTTCGCGGGAATGACGGACTTCGTCATCCTCGGGCTTGACCCGAGGATCCATCCCGGCGTGCTCTCAACGTATTTCATCGCGCTCCTTGGTCAGGATTGACGCGGACCGAACAGGTCATCCCTGCGGCGATGGTAAACCCCTCTGGAACGTGATCGATGGCGATCCGCACCGGAATCCGCTGCGCCAGCCGCACCCACGTAAACGTCGGATTGACGTTGGCCAGCAGCCGCTCTCCGGTCGCGTTGTCGCGGTCGGTGATCCCCCGCGCGATGCTCTCGACGTGACCGCGCAGGTATACGTTCGTCCCCAGCGGATTCATCACCGCCTCATCGCCGACACGGATTTTGGAGAGCTTATGCTCCTCGAAATAGCCGTACACCCAAAACGTCCCGCTGTTGATGAGGCTAAGGCGGTTCTCCCCCGCCCTGACGTAGTCCCCCCGGCGCAGCAGGAGATTCGACACCCACCCCTCCGCAGGGGAACGGACGAACGAGCGCTCCAGATCCAGCCGCGCCGATTCGACGCGGGCGTGCGCCTCCTCGACGTCGGCACGGGCGATGGCGGCCTCGTACGCCGCATCCTCGGTGCTTTCACGCGAGACGATCTCGTCCCCCGCCGCGGCGCGGCGCGAAGCCTGATGCCCTCTCATCGCCAGGAGCGCTTTTTTCGCCTTCAGCGTCGCTTCGGCCTCGCTCAGCGCGTGGCGGAACCGTTCCGAGTCGATCTCGAACAGCACCTCCCCCGCTTTGACATGCTGGTTGTCTTTGACCGCGACGCGGCTCACCAGCCCGCTGACGTCGGGGGCGACCATCGTCACGTCGGCCCGCACCCGCCCGTCCCGCGTCCAGGGGGAGTTCATGTAGGATTCCCACAGCATCAGCCCCAGGAAAAGGGCCAGCGAAACAACCCCGAACGTGATCGCGAAACGGATAAACTTGTTCAACCGGGTATTTTTATTCATAGTCAATCCTTAAGGGTAGATGGCGATACAGGGTATCGCGAACAGACAGACGAACACCGCCGTCCGAAACAATCCGGGGTGCCAGACATGGCGATATATCCCCGCATCGGCGAGGATGCGGTCGACCAGTATCTGAAACAGCGCCGTAACGAAAAAAATGGGGAGCAGCGTCGGCATCTGAACCCCGAACAATGTAATATCCAGCGGCATTATTCCTCCTTGGCCACGGGCAGAGTTTCCGGAGCCAGCACAAGCAGCCGGATAAGGGCAAACTCGTCGGCAATCGCGGCGGAACGTCCCCCTCTCCCGTTTGCTTCAAAACTCCTGCGAAGCTCGGAAAGAACGACATCGAGGCGTCGTGTCAAAACCGCATATTCGGCTTCCGAAGCCGTCGCGAAATATCCCCGCAGCGCGTCCAGCGCCCTGCGCTCCGATTCGGGAACGCCCTCTTCGCGCCCGAGATGGCGTCGGATCGAAATCACCGCCCTGCCGATCTCGAGAGTCGAGAGCAGCCACTCCAGCACCAGCGCGCTCGAGCGCTCGTTCAGCCTCCCGTGGGTCGAAAACTGCTGGATCATGTCCCGCCCGGTACTTTCCAGTACGGAACGCTGCTCACCCAGCGGGGCATCGCAGAGCATCACGATCCGGTTTCGAAGCGCTGCGGCAACCCGCCGATGGGTCCATGAGGCCGACCAGAAATTGATCAGATAATAGGCCGCACCGGCGAGGACAATCCCGATCAGATTCGCCAGCGCGTTTTCCAGAAAAAAGGTCGCCGTCATCTTGTAATGGGGGTCCAGAGCGGTCTGGTACATGAACATGAAAATAAATCCGAGCGAAAAACCGCCCAGTTTCGGACGGGTCGTCCACCATGCCAGCAGGGCCAATAGCGGAAACAGAATCAGGCACAGGCTCCACAGATCCGAGGCAAACCGGGGGATCAGGTAAAAGTCGTACAGCGCCGCAAACGCGATCGCCGCGATTCCCCCCTTGAAAAAGTTGATCACCGTATCGAGCGGGTTGGGGAGTGTCGCGATGAGCAGCGTGATGACGACCGAGAGCATGATTGTCTGGGGCGCGAGGGCCCATCCGCTCAAAATCCACAGCGCCATTCCGGCCAGCAGCACTGCCGCCCCCCGGAAGGCCGCGAGGACGACGAGAACGGGGTCGGTGTGGGTTTGAAAACGGACTGTCCGGCTCAGCTCCTCCGAGGCATCCCCCACGCGGCGGTGACGCAGAAACGAGAGATAGATGACGCAGTACACATGCAGTTCGCGCAGCAGCCGCTTCATCAGGTGAGCCGCCGCGTCAAAATCTCCAAGCCTTTCGGTATCCCCGAGCATCTTCTGCCGTTCACGCTCTATCAGTCCCTCTTCGGAACGTTTCAGCGCTTCGAGGGCCGCTACCGCTTCGGAGAGGTCATCGGACTCCAGAGCCGTGTCGGGAAACTGCCCCAGTGCGGAAGCGATGGGTGCATAGATTTCCCCGGCGGCTTTGAGCACCCCGGTCCGGCCGTTGTTTTCCACCAGAGAGAGGAGTGTCCGAAGCGAATGGTACGTCGTCGAGAGGTTCATGTAGGCCATGTTAAGCTGCTGATAGTGCTGGCGCGCCTTGCGATCGTTTTTCCCCTCGAACGCCGTGTTGACCTGTGTCGCATGCAGCCCCACGACCCCGCTCGCGAAACGTCCCGTCGCGGCTCCGCCACAGACAAGGGCATCCGGATTCGAGAGGCTCTTGAGAACGCCGCCGAACCGTTCCCGCTCGGCGGCTAGGAGCGAATCGGAGAGGTGGCGGGGAAAGATCAGGTCACTCACTAACGTTGCGGCGAGTATCCCGACGAGCACTTCCGAAAACCGCGACGTCGCGATCTCGAACACCTCCAGCGGCATCTCGATGACCGGCAGCGCGACGATGCACACCGTGTATCCGGCGAGGACGAAACCGTACGACTGGAAATTCCGGTACTTGAGCCCTGCCGCCGTCATCAGGGCGATCCACAGGGCAAACAGCGCGATGAACCACTCCCTCTCCTGCGCGAACATCCCCATCAGGACGAGCGATACGGCCACCCCCGCAACCGTCCCCAATATGCGATAATAGCTTTTCGAAAACACCAATCCGCTCTGGGGCTGCATGACGATAAACGATGTGAAGATCGCCGTCCGCGGATCGGGGAGGTTCAAAATCATCGAGACCGACAATGCCAGAAGCCCTGCGATGGCGGCCTTGGCCATGTAGATCAAAACGGGAGCGTCCTGCGCGCGCCATTCGGCGAATGCGCGCCAAAACAGCCGATAGGAGGCCGTGGTTCGTGCTAACGTTGCCATGGTTTACTCTTTGGCCTCTCGGTAGCCGCCGCCCAGGGAGCGTACCAGCGCGATCTGCAGCGACGACTGGTACGTCGCGAGTTCCAGCGCATCCAGTTCTCCCTCCAGCACCTCGCTTTTGCGTGCCAGATAGGGGAGTTTGTCGCTGAGTCCAAGAAGGTGTTTTTTCCGTGCGGCTCGTTCGTTCATGCCGCGGGAGACCAGCTCCTCGCGGTGAAAACGGATCTGTTCCTCAAACTCACCCGATTGTTTCAGCAACCCCACCACCTCGTTGGCCGCGTTGATCACCGCTTCGTTGTACTCGTACACCGATGCGTTGTAGTCGCTCGCGGCGTTTTGGAGGTTCGCCTCCCGCTCCCCCCCGTCAAACAGCGGCAGCGATACGGCGATGCCGATTCCCGGGGTGGCCGAGGCGTATTCCAGCAAGGATGAACGCTCAAAGGAGGTGAAACCCAGATTGCCCGTGAGGACGATGTTGGGATAAAACTGCGCCTTGGCGTGTTCGATCCCGTATCTTTTGGAGAGGAGCGTGTATTTCGCCACGGCGATGTCGGGGCGGCGGGAGAGGAGGTTCAGGACGATCTCTCCGGGAATCGGAGCGCGAAAATGCTCTGAAACAGCGGGTATTTTGAACGCCGAGGCGCGTGAGGGGAGGAACCCCGCCAGTACGCAGAGGCTTTTTTTCCGCCCCTCTATGAGCACCCCCTGTGCGGCGATGCGCTGATGGATTCGGGCATATTTTTGTTCGTTTTCACGCACTTCCATCCCGTTACACAGTCCCAGAGCGTATCGGCGGCGGACGATGGAGAGCTCTTCTAGAGCCGTCTGCTCCAGCGCACGCAGCACCAGACGCTTTTCTTCGTCGTAGTGCCATGAGAGATAGGTCTGGCAGATCGCGCTCGAAAGGGCGAGGCGGGAGGCCGAGAGATAAGCCCTCTGGGCATACGCGCCATTTTTGGCCGCATTGATCCGCGACTCGCGCGCATTCCAGAAATCAAAATCGTACCGCATCCCCAATGAGGGATGATAGAGGGTGTTCGCGTTCCCCCCCAGCGGGGCGGGGAATATGTGGTTTGCGCTGAACCGTTCTCGCAAAACCCCGGCGTCGGCGGAAATACCCGGGACGTTGCGTGACTCTGCGGAGCGGATGATGCTTTCAGCCTGCGCATAGCGCGCATGGATGCTTTTGATGCTCGGAGCGTGCTCGAGGGCTTCGGCCATGATGGCGTCCAGCTGGGGGTCGCCATACCCTCTCCACCACTCTTCCCAGAGGCTCGCCTGATCGAATGAAGCGATCTCTTTTTCGAGGTCGGCGTTGATTTGCGCCAGGGAAAGGGGAACGGCCGTATCGGTTTTGGGAACGCACCCGCCGAGGAGTACGAGGGCGGCAGCCAGCCCTAAAAGAGGTATGGGGTTCATGATCTTGTGCTTTGAAGATTCTCGTAAATGGTTTGCAGAACGAGGGAAAGTTCCTTTTTCTGGGTCTGGCTGACGCCGCAGAAGGCTCTTTCGATTATCGAGTCGCCCAGTGCGACGAGAGGTTCGTAGAGTTCGCGCCCTTTGGCCGTGATCCGTACGAGATAGGCACGGCGGTCGTTCTCTTTTGGCTCACGGGCTATGAGCCCTTTTAGCTCGAGCTTGTCGAGCATCAGCGTCATGTTCGACTGTTCGAAATAGGTATCGCGTGCCAGCTCTTTCTGGGTCAGGCCGTCTTTTTCGCACAGCCGGATCAGGATGACCCGCTGGGCGTAGGTCAGACCGTAGGGCTTGAGCTCTTTTTCGAGTTCGTTTTTGAGAATATTACGTGTTTTGGCGATCAAAAACGCGACCGAGTTGTCCGATTCAAAACTCATCGCATCCCTCCTCCGTAAAAATTTGCGGAAGTGTAGAGCGACTGTGCTTAAATACTTATTATAATAACTATTATGTTTATAATCTTAGCCTATCGCATCCTCAAACGCTTAGAGCCTGTCCAAACCTCTGATAGAGTACTCCCACTATCCAAGTATGCACAAAAAAAAGAAATATGATCACTTGACAGGTCATAATGAAAAACGATAGACTTTTACAAAACAACCGTTTGGATAAAAAATGCCAATAGTAAAAACAGATAAAGAATCGATCATCAAACAGTCGGTTGCACTTTTTAAACTGCATGGATACCACAACACAACCATGTCCAACATTGGTGACGCATGTGGATTGATCAAAGGAAGTATCTATCACTATTTTAAAAGCAAAGAACAAATCGGTCTTGAATCTCTCAAATACATCCACGAATATTTCAATCGTTATATTTTCAGTATCGCATACCAAAACAATCTGACCGATCAGGAAAAAATATCTCTTTTTGTCAAGAAAACCGATGAATATTTCTTGAAAAGCGCGGGAGGATGCCTGCTTGGGAATCTTGCCCTTGAAGCTTCCCATGATCTACCAGAATTTAAACAAGAAATTATTGCTTATTTCACGAATTGGGAAAATGCTCTAATGGAAATTCTAAAAAATCGTTATGATACATTTAACGCCAAACAAATAGCCGCAGAAGCCGTGGCTGCATGGCAAGGTGCAATTATGATGATGAACCTATACGGTTTACCTGACACCTATCTCAATATTGGTAAAAAATTGATCGAAAAGTTAGAATGATTTTTTTTTCATATTTTACCAAACAAACGTTTGTTTAATAAGCAAGGGGAGGTCATTTACATTAAAAAAAATCTCGTTCGAAATATGCCTCAAACATCAAAATAAAAAAGGATCTATAATGACCGACATCAACACTGTAATATACGAAAAAATCAATCAGGAACAATTAAGTGAACTGGAGCTTAAACACAGTTGGATTGTTAAGCCAATCTATAACGCCTCTGAATGCGTGAGAAATATGCCGTTTTTCAAATGGCTCGAAAACATTCAAGATCCACAGGAATTTAAAAATGCAGCGTGCCAACTGTATTACCATTCCGATACTTTTCCAAAAGTCATGGGATTAATGCTGGCATTGACCCCACTACGCGAAACAAGCATGATGCCGTTCTACGCAAAATATGCGTACGGTGAAGCAGATCATTCCGCTATGTTTATGGAATGGATGTTAAAACATCGCATTATCGATAATAAAGACGATATCTACAACACAATTCCTACGCGAGAAACAAATGCTTGTGTAAATTATGCTTATCAAATGGCAATAGAACAAGATCGCGAAAAATGGCTTGTTGGCCTTAATAGCGGTATTGAAAGATGTTCAAACGATTTTTTCAAAGCCATATCCCCTAAAATGCATTCTTTGGGTGTCGGTCACGATTATTTTGATGTGCACGTCGAGGCAGATGAACATCACAGCATTATGGGGCTTGAATACATTAACGTACATGATGCTGCGTCTATTCGAGGACAAATCCTTATTTCAAAAGCATTGGAAGGCATTGAACTCTGGGCCAGTATGCTGCACTCATGGATAGGCATCACGATCTCACCAAAATTCAATTTGAATGGTGAGCTATTAACTTCTATCAATCCGTATGGAGAAATTCTATGACCTCCTATTTCAAAAAATTTTCAGGAGAGCATATGCCTCTCCCTCCAGCGGTCTCTCTTAAAGAAGTCGCCTTCGCCTGGGCTGGTGGATTCAGTGCAATCGCCACAATCGGTTTTTTGACTCAGGCAACCAATCTGCCTTTAGTCCTTGGATCATTCGGAGCCTCATGCGTGTTGCTTTTCGGTTTTCCGAAAAGCCCTTTTTCTCAGCCCCGCAACGTCATCGGCGGGCATGTTATTTCAACACTGATCGGTCTGCTTTTTTTTCATCTCATCGGTGGAGAATGGTGGAGTATGGCTCTCGCTTTGGCGACAGCTATCGCAGTCATGCTGATAACACGAACCGTTCATCCTCCAGCAGGTTCCAATCCTGTAATCGTTTTTCTCCTCGGAGCACCATGGTCGTTTTTAATTACACCCACATTCGTCGGAGCAGTCATTTTGATCGGTGTGGCACTTCTTTATCTTAATTTAGATCAAAGAAATACCTACCCATCGTATTGGTATTAATAATCATAGAAGAAGAAATTTTTTACTAGACTTCTGGCATAACCTCCAAAGCAGTTACGGAAAACAGGGACTGATCAGGATTCAGGAAAGGGTTACGGGAAGATAAAACTCCAGATCGAATTCCCCCGATTCGTCCAGAAAGTGGTTTTTATGGTAGATCGCATACGGGGGGAGCGTTTTGGCCTCGAATCCGCTCTCTGGAAGCCATATCTGGTAGACGTAGCGCATGAAATGGAGCACGTCCCCGTATTTGCCCTGTATCCGAAATACCGCACACAGCGACGCGGGGATTTCGAAATAGGCCACCGCACCGTGGGGGTGTTCCCCTTTGGGTACCTCTATCGCCGCGATGTAGGCGCACTCCTCCAGCGGGGTGATCGTCGGGTTGTCATGGTGGAACCCGATCTGACGGGCATTCTCGGGCAGGCCGTTTTCGATGCTCCATCCCCTCAGGCGGTTCCAGCTGTTCTTGATCGAAACATTGTAGCCGCGGTGGCGGATGTAGGCGGCGTAGATGGTCGGAGCCTTCACGATACGGGGGATCGTCCCGGAAAAATCGCGTTCCTGCGCGCCGTAGGGGGAGGCAGCAAGAATTTTTTGCGAATACGACAGATACGCGCCGCTTTTCCACACCTTCGGTGTCGTGCGGAACCGCTCCCGGAACGCCTTGATGAAGGAGGTCTGGGAACTGTAGCCGCACATCCTGGCGATCTCCGAGACGGTCGCGTACTTGTTGGTCAGCAGGAGGCTGGCCGCCTTTTGCAGCCGTATCGATTTGATCGTCTCGTAGAGGTTTTTTCCCGTCTCTTCCCTGAATATCCGCTGCAGATGGTGGACGCTGAGACTCTCCATCCGGGCCAGCTCGGCGGTATTCAGCTCCGTGTCGATGTGCAGATAGATGTAGGAGAGGACGCCGTTGACAATGTCCGAATGAAGATGTTTCGTTTCGCGTTTCATTTTATTTTGTACATCCCGACCGGCAAAGCCGCTCGGGGTGGCAGGGACAGGTTTGTCCCTTGCAACCCCCTAAAGCTTTCCGCATGACTGCGGAAGATAGTGACCATATTAGCACATTTGAATAAAAACAATGATTATTTTGAATAACTTTTTTGATCCTTTGGATAAAGAATAAAAAAAGAGATTCCCCTACAATAGCAGAAAAAAAAGGATCGTCCATGAAACGCTCGTTCATCCGGGAAATTCTCGAAGTTATCGGAAGCGACACGGTCTCATTCGCCGGGGGACTCCCCGACGAAACGCTGTTCCCGCTCGAAGCGATGCACAAAGCTTCGCAGGAAATCTTCGCTTCCCCCGCCTCGTTGCAGTACTCGGTGAGCGGCGGGATCCTTCCCCTGCGTGAAAAACTGGCGTCGTATTACACCGGGATGGGACTGCCGACTGCTCCTGAAGAGATTCTGATTACCACGGGAGCGCAGCAGGCGCTGGATCTGATCAGCCGCACCTATTTCCGTTTCGGCACACTCGTCGAGGCACCCGCCTATCTGGGGGCGCTCAACGCCTTCAGCGCAAACGGGTGTTCACTCAATCCCGTAGCGCTGGATGAACAGGGGCTCGATATCGATCTCTTCGAACGCCGTTTCGCCATCACCAAGCGGGCCTACCTGATGTGCGATTTCCAGAACCCAACGGGGATCAGCTACAGCGAAAATCAGCGCGAAGAACTGGCCCGGATCGCCATCCGTCACGAGGGGATCATCGTCGAGGACGGCGCCTACATGGAGCTCTTTTTCGAGGAGCGGCTCCATCCGATGGCGCTGTACGCCCCCCACCGCACCCTCCATGTCGGATCCTTCTCGAAAACGCTCGCCCCCGGACTGCGTCTGGGGTGGATCCGGGGGGATGCCGCCCTCCTAGCGCCGATTCTGGCCCTCAAAGAGCGCTCCGACCTGCACACCTCGACCCTCTCGCAGCTGCTGGCGGAGCGTTTCTGGGAGAGCGGATTGTTCGGCAGACACCTCCGCACCGTCCGTTCGACCTACAAAGCCAAATGCGACGCCCTCGCCCATGAGCTCATCTCCCAGCTTGGCGATTTTCGCTTCACGAAGCCCAACGGGGGGATGTTCATCTACGGCAGTTTCCCCGAATGGGTCGATGCGAAGGAGCTGGCAATGGAGTGCCTGAGCAACGGGGCCGTGTTCGTCCCGGGCGGGGAGTTCTATCCCGGCTCTCCGCGCAGCCCCGAAGCCCGTTTCAATTTCACCGGGACAACCCCCGAACAGATGCACCGGGGGATCGGAATCATCGCCGACACCTATGAAAAATACAAACATCAAAAGGAAAAACGTTATGCATGAGATCAAATTCCCGTTTCTGGAGCACATCGGCGGCAAACTGATCCGCTACGGGCACGGGAGCGCCGAGGTGGAGCTGAGTACGATGCCCTGCCATCTCCAGCACCTCGGATTCATCCACGGAGGGGTCATCTCGACGCTGATGGACAACACAGGGTGGTACGCCGCCGTCTCGAACCTCCCCGAGGGGTACACCTCGGTGACGATGGAGATCAAAATCAACTATCTCAAGCCCGCCGCGGGGAGCCATCTGCGTGCAGTCGGAAAAGTAATGCGTCAGGGGAAAAAGACGTCGTTCGTCACCATCGAGCTCCACGACGGGGAGCACCTCGTCGCGTTTGCGACGGGGACGTATGCGGTGTTGGAAGAAAAAAAAGACTAGCGCGGTTTTGAGAGCAGTTTGTTCAGCCCGTCCGCAAACGCCCGGACGGTTTTCTCCCCGATCGCGGAGGGACCACCGGTGATCTCCCCCGCGTTGCGGAGTTCTTCCATCAGGTTGCGCATCGCTAACAGGTGTTTGACGTTTTCGGCGTTATAGATCGTCCCGCGCGGGTCGAGGGCGACCGCCCCCTTGGTGACGATCCGGTCGGCCAGCGGAATGTCGGCGGTGATGACGAGATCGCTGCATTCGCACAGCTCGGCAATGCGGTGATCCGCCTCGTCCGGCCCCTGCGCCACCACCTCCATCGAGACGTGGTGCACGTCGGGGATACCGATCCGTTTGTTAGCGATAAAAACGGTGGTGATCTGACGCTTCAGCACTGCGCGCAGCAGTATCTCCTTGAGAGCGTTCGGAAACGCATCGGCGTCGACGAGGATTTTCATATTATTTCGTTTTGAACGCCAAAGGAATGCATCCCTTTGGCTACGCTGGCCGCTATGGCGCTGAAGCTTGCCTCTATCGAGGCAGAATTTATTCTCATCGGCTTCGGCGGTTTTCGCCGTGATGGGTTCGGTTTTCCCGTTTTTGGGGTTCTCTGCGTCCGCCCTGCGGCTTCTCGCCCTGGGGTTTTGAACGGGGAGCATTGCCGCGCCCTCCCCCGCCGCCGCGCCCCTGCTGGATCGGTTCGGCTTTGATCGAGGGATCGGGTTCGAACCCCTCGATGATGTTGCGGTCAAGTTTGCGGTTGATCAGTTTCTCGATCCCTTTCAGGTAATCGTACTCATCCACACACACAAGCGATACGGCCTCCCCGGCGTTCCCCGCCCGTCCGGTACGGCCGATGCGGTGGACGTAGTCCTCGGCGATGTTGGGGAGTTCGAGGTTCACGACGTGGGGCAGCTGATCGATGTCCAGCCCCCGCGCGGCGATATCGGTCGCGACGAGAATCTTCACCGCACCCGATTTGAAATCGGCCAGCGCCTTGGTGCGGGCTGCCTGGCTTTTGTTGCCGTGGATCGCCGCGGCGGTGATCCCGATTTTACCGAGGTACTCGGAGAGTTTGTTTGCCTGGTGTTTGGTCCGGGTAAAAACGAGCACCTGCTCCCACTTGTTGTCGGAAATCAGCTGCCCCAGCAGGGCGCTTTTGCGTTTGCAGTCGACGAGGATAACGCTTTGTTTAACCAGTTCGCTCGAGGTGTTGCGGCGCGCCACTTCGACGACGGCCGGGTTGCGGAGGATCGATTCGCACAGTTTTTTGATCTCGTCGCTGTAGGTCGCCGAAAAGAGGAGATTCTGTTTTTTGGCGGGGAGGATCGAAATGACGCGGCGGATATCTTTGATAAATCCCATGTCCAGCATCCGGTCGGCTTCGTCGAGGACAAACATCTCCACATGGCGCAGATCCACCGTCCCCTGAGAGACGTGATCCAGCAGCCGTCCCGGGGTCGCTACGAGGATGTCGACACCATTGCGAAGCGTCGTAATCTGCGGCTGTATCCCTACGCCGCCGAAAATGACGGCGCTTTTGAACGGAAGGTACTTGCCGTACGTCTTGACGCTCTCCCCCACCTGCGCGGCGAGTTCGCGCGTCGGGGTGAGGATCAGTACGCGGACGCGGCGGGGCCCCTTGTTGGGTGTGCGCGAGAGGAGTTCGAGCATCGGGAGGGTGAATCCCGCCGTTTTCCCCGTCCCCGTCTGGGCACCGGCGAGCATGTCGCGTCCTTCCAGAATGGGGGGAATGGCCTGGGCCTGTACGGGGGTCGGAGTCGTGTAGCCCTCTTCGGCAACCGCTTTTAGAATCGGTGCGGAGAGGTTAAGATCGGTAAATAGCATTGGGTAAAGTTTCCTTTGGTGTGTTTAAGCGGACGAATGGTGCATACAAAGAGGATTAGTAAATGTGCAGAGATTAGACAGCCTTACGGATTTTCCGTTTTCGTTACCGACATTATAGCGAAATTATTCGCTGTCGGTAACGCATCGGACGTAAGCCTCTTCTTTTTTCGAAGCGGTGGCGACCGAACCCAGTTTGAACCCCACCACATACGCTTCCTGAGCATTGAGCGTGTCGCTGCTCCAGTAGTAGCGATG
>CAYXWQ010000034.1:0-17289 GCA_964468865.1 uncultured Sulfuricurvum sp.
TATTACCCAAGGGCTATAAAGATAAAATTTTAATTGTCGAAGCGGACGACGTTATTGACATGGGCGATGCCGCTACCGATGCACTCAAACGCAAAGAGAGCTCGATCTACAAAGCGATCGAACTGGTACGCGAAGGGCATGCCGACGGTGTTGTCAGCGCCGGCCACAGCGGTGCGACAATGAGCCTTGCCACCCTCCGACTGGGGCGCCTGAAACACGTTCTGCGCCCTGCGCTCGTTACCCTCATGCCGACCAAAACAGGCCAGCGGAGCATTATGCTCGACGTCGGAGCGAATGTCGACTGTAAACCCGAGCACCTTTTTCAGTTCGGCATCATGGGGTATTACTACGCCCAGGACATGCTCAAAATCGAACACCCCCGCGTGGGGCTCCTGGCCAACGGGGAAGAGAGTTCCAAAGGGAACGAAGTGACCAAAGAAACGTTCGGAATGCTCAAAAATGAGAAAGGGTTTATCGGAAACGTCGAAGGGAACAACATATTCGACGGTTCGTGCGATGTCATCGTCTGCGATGGTTTCATCGGCAATCTCGTTCTCAAAGCGTCCGAAGGGGTAGCCTCAACGATCAGCTATTTCATCAAAGAGTACATCCGCAAATCCCCCGTCGCGATCACGGGTGCCCTGCTGATGCGCAAAGTCTTCAAGCTCCTCAAAAAAGAGATCGACTACGCCGAAATCGGAGGAGCCCCGCTGATCGGGATCAAAGGGTGTGCCATCGTCAGCCACGGGAAGAGCAATCCCAAGGCTATCAAAAACGCTATTTTCCAGGCGATCCGCTACGTCAACACCGGCGTCAACGACCATATAGAAAACCGCCTGGAAGAGCTCAAAAGCTAAATTTCCTTCTCAAAGGACCATCATGTACGCAGCGTTTCGATCTATCGGAGCATATGTCCCCAACAAAATCCTTACCAATACCGATTTGGAATCGATGGTGGATACCACCGACGAGTGGATCACCAAACGCACAGGGATCAAAGAGCGCCATATCGCCGCCGATAACGAATTCACCAGCGACATGGGGGTCAAAGCGGCGGAACTGGCGATAGAACGCTCCGGCCTGGACAAGAGCGAGATCGACATGCTCGTCTGCGCCACAATCTCACCCGATTATTTCTGTATGCCCTCCACGGCAACCATCATCGCTACGAAGCTGGGGCTCGGGAAAATCACGGCATTTGATATCTCCGCGGCATGTACCGGTTTTGTCTATGCCCTGAGCATCGCCAAAGCATTCGTCGAATCCGGCATGAAAAAGAATGTCCTGATCGTCGGAGCGGAAAAACTCAGCGCCATCACCGATTACACCGACCGTGGTACCTGCATCCTCTTCGGAGACGGAGCCGGAGCCGCCGTGATCAGCGCAACCGACGACAAATCCAAAGCGATCATCGACATCCACACCGGTGCGGACGGTGCCTACGCCGATCTGCTGATGACCCCGAACGCGGGAAGCGGATCGGCCCATGACGAGCTCGACCGTGAAGCCGCGGGATGTTTTATGAAGATGAAAGGGAACGAAACGTTCAAAGTGGCCGTCCGTACCCTCACCAGCGACGTCATCGACATTCTCGAACAGAACAAGATCGCGTCAACCGAAATCAAGCATTTCGTCCCCCATCAGGCCAACTACCGTATCATCAAAGCAGTCGGCGACGCACTGGAGCTCACCGAGGAGCAGGTCGTCCTCACCGTCGCAAAATACGGCAACACCTCCGGCGCATCGATCCCGATGGCCATCAACGACATCTACGAATCGGGCCGACTCCAGGAAGGGGATCTGATGCTCCTCGACGCATTCGGCGGTGGTCTGACGTGGGGAAGCGCCCTCGTCCCTTTTGCCGGCAAAGGTATCCGCTAAACAACTTTATTTGAACGTCAAAGGAATGCATCCCTTTGACTACGCTTGCCGCTATGGCACATGTAGCTTGCGGAAAGCTTAGCCGCAGGCGACAGCAAAAGCTTGCCTCTATCGAGGCAGATTTATAGGAATCGCCTATGCTATACTCTAATCCCCTTGTCTTTATCGAAATCCACGACAGTGAAATCCCCTGGCTGAAAATCTTTACCCATGCTCAGCACAAAGAGTTTTCCGAATGCACACGCAAAGAAAAAGAGATGATATGGGAGGTTCTGGATCTCATCGAAAAAGAGATGCTGGCCTACTTCAAACCCGACAAGATCAACATCGCGTCGTTCGGAAACATGCTTCCGCGCGTCCACTGGCATATCATGGCCCGTTTTCGTGACGACAGCTATTTTCCCGAACCGATGTGGGGAATCAGACAAAGAGAGGGAGCAAGATTGACGGCCCCGATGGAGCCGTTTTTGGAAGCGTTGAAGAAAAAATTAATAGCGAGTTTTGGGTGAACGGTTTGCGCCACCGCTGAAGCTGCGTGAACGGTCACCCCGCTCGCCGCCTGCGCTTCTTTCCTGACGCTCTCCGCCGCTGCTACGGTCGGTGTTGCCACGGTAACCACCGCCGCTTCTTTCCCCGCCGCGATCATTGCTGCCGCGGTAGCCGCCTCCGCCGCTTCGGTTGCGGTTGAATCCGCCGGGACGGCGGTTGCCGCCGCGGTCATGACGGTTTTCGAGGTTGTGAAGAATTTTCTCCAGACGCTCAGCCGCGATACCGATCTGGTTCGGTCCCTGCACCTGATTGCGTTCCATCAGAACAGAGATCAGTTTATAAGCGATCTGCTCCTGGTCGTAATCTTCTTTCAGAGCATCGAGAATTTTATGCGCTTCGTCGTAGATGTGCTGTTTTTCGATCTCGGCAAGCAGACGGCTCGCCTGCGCTTCTTTGACGTCGCGTTTGCTCGGGATGTAAGCATGTTCCATCGTCGTACCCACTTTGGAGCGGATACGCTGAAGTTCTTTAAATTCCAAAGGCGTTACGAGGGTGATCGCCACCCCTTTTTTACCCGCACGTCCCGTACGGCCGATACGGTGAACGTAGCTCTCCGCATCGAACGGGATGTGGTAGTTGAATACGTGGGTAACGCCGTCGATATGGAGCCCGCGCGCCGCAACGTCGGTCGCGATCAGTACGTCGACCGCATCCGTTTTGAGCCCTTTGATGACGCTCTCGCGCTGGCGCTGTTCCATGTCGCCGTGGAGCCCTTTGGCCGAATAACCGACGGCTGAGAGGACGTTGGACAAACGGTCAACCTCTTTTTTCGTGCGGCAGAATACAACGGTTTTCTGCGCGTCTTCCGCATCCATCAGACGGATGATCGCATCGTCACGCTCGGATTCTTCGATGACGTAATACTGCTGGGTGATATCGGTATTGGTCGTCTCCGTTTTGGTGATCGATGCAAAGAACGGGTTCACCAGGATACGCTCTGCGAGCTGTTTGATCGGAGCGGGCATCGTTGCTGAGAAAAGCAGTGTCTGACGCTCTGTCGGAAGATAGGTAAAAATCTCGTTGATGTCGTCCAGGAAGCCCATATCGAGCATTTCATCCGCTTCGTCAAGGATGACGGTTGAGGGGGCGAACCCTTTGAGCATGTCGCGGCTGAGCATGTCGAGCAGACGGCCCGGCGTTGCGATGATGACCTGTGCGCCGCGCTCGATCAGATCGATCTGACGGTTGTACGAGCTTCCGCCGTAGATGGTAACGGTGCGGACACCGAGGTGTTTTCCGTATTTGAAAATCTCGTCGCTCACCTGGTTGGCGAGTTCACGCGTCGGCGTGATGATGAGGGCTTCGATTCCCCCTTTGAGATTCATTTTGTTCAGTGTCGGAAGACCGAATGCCGCCGTTTTACCGGTACCGGTGTGGGCCTGTCCTACGACGTCGCGCCCCTCCATGATGACGGGGATAACCATCGACTGGATCGGACTTGGTGTTTTGAACCCTGCATAATTGATGCTTTGCATAATCTCTTTGCGAAGACCGAAATCCTCAAACGTCTGGAGATTTTCCGCTATCGCTTCTGTTGTTTCTGTGACTGTGATTGTGTTACTCATGTGTAAACCCTTTATAATACGCCACCCCGGCAAAAAAAGGAACCCGTTTTTCGTTATCCGAAAATATTTCCTAAAAAGCCCATGTTGCTACGCGAGCCGCTGTGACGCTGTGTATTGTCTCGACCGAGACTGTAAATTTTCAGAGATCGAATCTCTACCATGGAAGGTACCTTAGAAAAACGCCACGTATGAAGCTTTGCGAAGGTACCCAAAAATTTTCCGAATTATACCCATTTGGAACATAATATCTCCTGACAAACCCATTTTAATAAAAGTTAAAGTTAACCTTTAGTTTCAAATCGTTTATATTTTGTCCTTTTTTTTTAATCTTTAAGAACTATACTTCCAAAAAAATTGAACGCAATTCAAGGAGCAAAACAATGTACAACGTTAAAATCGAAAAAGAGTGTGGCTGTTTCAAACGAAGCGGTATGGAGAGTCTCAAAACGTTTCAAAGCAAAGACGATGCGATGATCGAAGCGAAAGCGTGGGCAGAAGAGATGAACGAAACGTTTTGCAAAAAACACGTTTTCAATGTTGCCGAAGAAGGGAACGATCTGATCATCAAAGTGTCGATGAACTGATTGGCATCCAGCGCTTGTCTCCGAGGAGACAAGCATCCTCTTACAGACTTAGATTGAGTTTTTTGATCACCATTTTCTTCGACCAGACCGGATCTTTCAGCTCAAGCATCTCCCTCACCTCATCATTCACCAAACGATATGACACGCTAAGCGATACTTTATCAGCCCCGTTTACCAACGGGAACGAAAGCGTTTTCGAACCGTTCGCCGGGATCGAGAGATTCTCCACGGTTTTGGCCGCGAGATGGGGGATCGTCGGCTTGCCGCGTTTGCTCAGATAACGCGATGTCAGCGAACGGGTTTCGGTGTTCACCACTTTTCCCCCCTTAAAATACTGCATCTCGACCACGATCTCTCTGGATCCGAATCCGCTGGGAAGGGCATGTGGCTGCGGGTTTTTAAGGGTTACTTGCAGCGTGCGCGCACCTTTTTTGGCCTCCACTGCGAGGGCGTTTTTCCACATAGCCTCGCTGTGGGCCCCGATAAAGCCGTGAGAGCGGATCAGACGCTTGTTCTGTTGCCCGTTTTTGTCCCGCAATGTTGCGGCAACCCCTATTTTTCGTGGTCCCATATGGCAATCGACACACTGTTTGCCGCCGCTTTTGAACTCGGACTGCATGTTGGTGAAACGGAGCCCCTCTTCGGAGGTATCGTTCGCATGGCAGACAAAACAGAGCTGATCGGGGTTGGTATCCATGAAGTCGCGGCGTTCAGTTTTATGATAGGGGGACGTGGCATCGTCGTACGGGCCGCTCATCACACCCGATTTCATCCAGCTGACACGGTGGATCCCCCGCTTGCTTTCGGGAAGACTGTCGTGGATCTTGTCGATGTTGTGGCAGACGACACAGTTGATTCCCTCGCTGATTGTGTCGCTCGCAAGCGCCTTGGTGGCGGCCAGATTTTTATCGAGTTTCAAGGCCGCGATCGCTTCGTACTCGGCATCGGTCGAGGTGACGGAAATACGGGGATTGTGGCAGGCGGCACATTCGATCTTGATGGTGTTGAGCGATTTGCCGCTGGTTTTGCGGGCGACGTAATCGATCGTCTTCTGGAAATATTCATCATTGGCGTAGTGGGATTTCGCGTGCCACGAATCCTCCCACTCTTTGACGATGTGGCTGTGACACGCTTTGCACTTGCCGGAATCTTTAAACTTGTCTCCGACGTGAACCACTTCAGCCCCCTGAAGTGCCAAAGACAGCAGGGCCAACGCTATGAACCAATGCATGAATTCTCCTTTTAACGGTGTTTATCGAGCCAAACCATCAACCCTTTTTGTGCATGAAGACGGTTTTCCGCCTCTTCGAAAATCAGACTCTGCTTCCCTTCCAGGACCGCTTCGCTCACTTCGGCGTCGCGATAGGCGGGGAGACAGTGTAGGAAAATCGCTTCCTCATCAGCCAGCGCCATCAGCGCCTCGTCGACAATATACCCCTCGAAGGCGCGGAGGCGCTGCGCTTTTTCCTCCTCCTGCCCCATGGAGATCCAGGTGTCGGTGGTGACGACGGTCGCTCCCGCCACCGCCTCTTTGGGGTCGTTGGTGATGGTGATTTTCGCACCGCTTTGTCGGGCGAATTCCATCGCATCAGCCACGACAGCCGGATCGCATTCATACCCTTTGGGCGTCGCAACGCGGAGTTCAAACCCGAGTTTGGAGGCCAGCATCAACCACGAATGGGTCATATTGTTGCCATCCCCTACGTAGGCGACGACGGGGTTTTTGTCTTTGCCGCACTCCATCATTGTCATATAGTCCGCCAGCAGCTGTACCGGATGGTAGCTGTCGCTGAGACCGTTGATGACGGGGACTTTCGAGTAGCGGGCGAACTCTTCGAGCTTGCTTTGCTCATAGGTGCGAATCATCACCATGTCGCACATCGAGGAGATGACGCGGGCGGTGTCCTTGACCGGTTCGCCGCGCCCCAGGTGGATATCGCGACTGGAGAGAAACAGCGCATGCCCCCCCAGCTGGTACATCCCCACCTCAAAACTGACACGGGTACGGGTGGAGCTTTTTTCAAAGATCATCGCCAGGGTCTGATTCGCCAGACGCGGAGTGAAGGTTTTACCCTTGATCTCCTGTTTGATCTGAAGCCCCAGCTCGAGAATGTCGAGGATCTCTTCTTTGGTGTAATCTTTTAACGTTAAAAAATGTCTCACGTGATTCCTTCGATACAAAAAACAATCATATCATAAATAAAATACATTAACTCAAAAGTGTGGCGACTTCTTTAGCATGGTAGCTGATGATAATATCGGCACCGGCGCGTTTGAAGCCAACCATCGTTTCCATCATGACCCGGTTGTAGTCGATCAGCCCCGCGTTGCCCGCGTGTTTGAGCATCGCGTATTCGCCGCTAACGTTGTAGACGGCGAGGGGAAGATCGGACGCTTCGCGGATGTCGCGGATGATGTCCAGATACGCCAGGGCCGGTTTGACCATCAGGATATCGGCCCCCTGCGCCTCGTCGGCAAGGCTTTCGCGTATCGCCTCACGGCGGTTGGCAGGGTCCATCTGGTACGTAGAACGGTCCCCGAAGCTCGGTGTCGATTCGGCCACGTCGCGAAACGGACCGTAGTAGCCGCTGGCGAATTTCGTCGAGTAGCTCATGATGGGGAGGTTCGGATACCCGCCGCCATCGAGGGCGTCGCGCAGCGTCGTGATGATCCCGTCCATCATCCCCGAAGGGGCGATCATATCAACCCCTGCACGGGCGTGGACGAGAGCCTGCTGGGCGGAGATTCCCAGGGTGAGATCGTTATCGACCGTTTCGTGAACATGGTCCAAAATGCCGCAGTGTCCGTGGTCGGTGTATTCGCAGAAACACAGGTCGGTCACAACGAACATTTTGGGGTAGGCCCGCTTGATCGCCCGTACGGCGGTGGCGATGATCCCGTGGTCGCACAGTGCGTCGCTGCCGACAGAATCTTTCACCTCCGGGATGCCGAAAAGGATGATCGAGCGGATCCCCAGCGACTGGAGGACACCGCACTCTTTGAGTATCTCGTCCAGAGACATCTGGAAGACGCCCGGCATCGAGGAGACTTCGGTTTTGATCCCCTCCCCAGGTCTGACAAACAGCGGATAGATGAAATCATCCACCCCCACATGCGTTTCGCGCACCAGTGCGCGCAGTTGCGAATTCATTCGTAAACGGCGGAAACGCTCCATACCATCTCTCCCTTATCTGTTTTAAGCAGATAAGTGTATCGATACTTAGATTAAGAAAAGGAAATTATAATTGCCTCATGAATACGCAACCATCCTTCGAAAAATCATCCATCGCCAACCTGCCGAGCAAATACGGCCACTTCAAGATCCGCGTCTACAAGGAAGGGATCCAGGAACACCTCGCCATTTTTACCGACGGCTTCGAGAAACAAGAAGCCCCTCTGGTGCGGATCCACTCCGAGTGTCTGACCGGCGATACGCTGGGAAGCATCAAATGCGACTGTAACAATCAGTTACACAAAGCCCTTAAACTGATCGCCCAGGAAGGGGGTCTGATCATCTACCACCGTCAGGAAGGGCGCAATATCGGGCTGCTCAACAAAATCAACGCCTACTGCCTCCAGGATCAGGGGCGCAATACGGTCGAAGCCAACGTCGAGTTGGGGTTCAAACCCGACCAGCGCACCTATGACGTCGTCCGCGAAATATTCAGCGATTTCGGCCTCACCAAAATACGGCTGCTGACCAACAACCCCGCAAAAGTGGACGTCGTCGAGGGGCTGGATGTCGAGATCGTCGAGCGGATTCCCGTCATCATCGATCCCAATCCCTACAACGAGGGGTACCTTCGGACCAAAAAAGAGCAGATGGGGCATATCATTTGAGCCGTTTACGCCGACTGATTACCGAGGCAGCTATCCCGGTGGATGAACGTTTTTTTGAGAAGATCGAGCAGTACAAGGCGCTACTGGCCAAATGGAACAAAATCCACAACCTGACAGGGGCCAAAACCCCCGACCAGATCGACGACTTCATCGTCGATGCACTCATCCCGATCACATTTCTCCCCCCCGTCGCCAAAGCGATGGATATCGGGACGGGCGCGGGATTTCCGGGGATGGTGCTGGCCATCGCCATGCCGAACACCCGTTTCACCCTCGTCGAACCGCTCGCCAAACGTTCCAGCTTTTTGCAGTTTGTCAAAGCCGATCTGGGGTTGGAAAACGTCGACGTCAAAGGGGTCCGGGTCGAACAGCTCAAAAGTGAGCCCTACGATCTGATCACCTCGCGTGCCGTCACCGATACAGGGATGCTCCTCAAGCTCTCCGAGCCTTTCTGTGTTCCTGGGACCCTTTTGCTTTTCTACAAAGGGGAGAGGGTGTATGATGAAGTGGACGAGAGCCTCGATTACCAAATCATCGAAGCCCAGAACCGTCATTACCTATTGATAAAGAGGTAGCCATGCTGAAACTGCTGTTGATTATCGGCGCGCTTGTCGCCGTCTATTTTGTGTTTTTCAAGAAGAAAAAAAGTCTCACCCCTCCCTCCGGCGACAAAGGGATGGACGAGGCGATGATCCCGTGCGAGAAGTGCGGCACGTATGTCCAGGCCAAAGAGGCGTTCATGCGCGACGGCAAATACTACTGCTCGCGCGAATGCATGGAGGGATAACATGATCCTGTTCGGCCACCCCTGTGTCCCTTCGGAGCGGTTTTACCATATCGATTCGATCGAAGCGGTCCGCCACACACCCTCCAATACGCTCCTCGCCCTCTTTTACGCCCCCGAGAACCTCGACATCATTGAGCACCTGCGGCAAAACGGCGTCCGTTTCGCCCTTTTCGTCGAGACGCAAAGCGACGCCGTCGTCGCCGAAAACCTCCGGGCTTCGTACCTGATCGTCAACCCGAAAAACGGCCCAGCCATCCAGAAAGTGGCAGAACACTACCTCTTTGACGCCAAAGTACTGGGCTACATCAAAAGCACCGACGACCTACAGGAACTGATCGACATCCGTCTCGACGGCGCTGTTTTCACCGAGGCGATTGTCAAAGTGACGAGCTGATCCATTCCCTCTTGAGGTTTCTGTCCAGACAGGCGAGGATCTCGTACCCGATCGTTCCGACGCTTCTCGCATAATCGTTGGCATTGTCGAAAACAAGCAATTCTTCGGCATCAGAGGCAAAAACGGCATTGTCCATAGAAATCCGTCCCCGCAGGGCAACCCCCTGCGGCGTTACGTAGCGGTTGGAAGCGAGACGGTCGAGGCCGTTGGCGTATCCCAGATCATACGTCGAAACAATCTCGTCGGATGGCGCTTCGTATATCCCGTTGTAGCCTACCCTCTCCCCTTTTTTGAGAAGACGGGTGGCGATTTTATTCCCCCACAGCGACAGCACCGGTTTGAGCGGCGGGGTGGAGAGCCCTTTGTCCATTTCCAGACACCCGTACAGTGCGATCCCGACACGAACCATGTCATCGCTGCACGCTTCCGATCTGAACGTTCCGGCCGAGTTGGAGAGATGAAAGCGGGGACTCCATCCGTACCGCTCTCCCAGTTTCCGGACCTCTTTTTTGACTTCGTCGAACTTCCGGCGCTGCCAGTACCACTCACTGCTGAGGGTTTCGGCACTGCGCAGATGACTCATCACCCCGACGCACACCAGTCCCTGTTCCGCCATCCGCTCAAACGCCGTTTCCAGTTCCGCAACTGCAATCCCGTTGCGGTGCATCCCCGTATCGACTTTCAACTCGATCCGCGTTCCGCTCAGAAATCTCTCGATCTCCTCGAGGGTGTTGACCGCGTAGCTCAGTTTGGGGTTCACATGGCTCGGCCGATCCCCAAGAATCAGAACATTCTCAAAAAATTCGGTAATTTCCAGTGCTTCGGCTTCGGTGCGGACCACCGCCTGTTTTACCCCGTATTCGGCGCATGCCTGCGCCATCGCTGCAGCTCCGTGGCCATAGGCGTTGTCTTTTAAAACCACGGCGATTTTATCTTTGGCTCCAACTTGATGTGCGATAATGTCAAGATTATGAATCAGTGCCTCGCGGCTAAGCGTAATGTATCCCATGTGTTCCCTACGGGTGATAGATGGTGCAATTATAGATCAAGGTAAATTAATGCGTTATTTCCCTGCCGAATTCGAACCCCAAAGTTTCGTTCAGCTCATTTTCCCCCATCCCCAGAGCGACTGGGCGCCCTATCTCGAAGAGGCCCGCCAATGCTTTGTCAACATCGCGACCGCCGTTGCCCGCTACCAGCCCTGCCTGATCGTCTGCGACGACGTCGATACGGTCAAAACCTATTTTTCCTCCCACGACAACCTCATCTTCGTCCCCTATCAGACGCACGATACCTGGGCACGTGACTGCAGCGTCCTTACCGTCATTGACGAGGATGCGGACGAACCGCTGCTCCTCGATTTTACCTTCACCGGGTGGGGAGGGAAATTCGACGCCTCGCGCGACGACGCGATGAGCTCCGCCATTGCCCACGTTTACGGAGCGCCCATGGAAAAAGTCGATCTGATTCTGGAAGGGGGAGGCGTCGAATCCAACGGCGCGGGAACCCTTCTGACGACGGCGGAATGCCTCCTCAACCCCAACCGGAATCCCCATCTGAATAAAGAGCAGACCGAAGAAATTCTGAAAAAAGAGTTCGGCGTCGAGCAGATTTTGTGGCTGAACCACGGCTACCTCGCAGGAGACGATACCGACAGTCATATCGATACCCTCGCCCGCTTTATCGATCGTGATACGATCATGTACGTCAAATGCGACGACAAAAAAGACGAACATTACGAAGCTCTCAAAAAAATGGAAGCGGAGCTGATGGCTCTGCGGGATGTGGACGGCGAACCGTTCAACCTGGTCGCGCTGCCGATGTGCTCCCCCGCCTATTACGAGGATGAGCGGCTCCCGGCGACCTACGCCAATTTCCTGATCATCAACGGCGCGGTGCTTCTCCCCGTCTACAATGACCCCCGCGACGCCGAAGCGATCGAGATCTGCCGCAAAGCGTTCAAGGGGCGCGACATCGTCCCCATCGACTGTTCCGTCCTGATCCGCCAGCACGGCTCACTCCACTGCGTCACGATGCAGTTCCCCGAAGAGGTTTCATTGCGGTTTTAAAAACCCCCTGAAGCTCCCCGTATCTTTCGGATACGGGAGAAATAACCGACCGAATCGCTTATTTAAAGAGGATACTAAAGCCCGAGTAAAGAAAATAGCCCGAAGCAGCCAAAAGTATAAGGGTTAATGCGATTCTTTTAAAAGTTGGTTTCATGGGTAGAAGTGTAACATAAAATTGCATTTCCCCTGTACAAGGGGATCATACTCACTACTTAACACTAATGTAACACTTCTTTTCTACACTTCTTCATATTTGCTTAAGGAATTAAAGTATGAAGACGTTTACTCTCCTCTCGATGGCGGCTGTTGCTGCGCTCGCCACCGAACCGGTCATGATCCAGAAAATCACCGTCGAAGCCGACGGGGACAAAACGGAGGCCAAAAGCATCTCGGCCGACGATATGGTCAAATTCTCCCGCCAGAGCGATTTGGGAGAAATGCTCTCGCAAACCCTCCCCGAAATCACCCACGTCCGCAACAGCGGCGTCGGTAACGACATCATCCTCCGCGGTTTCCGCAAAGACAACCTCAACGTCACGATCGACGATGCCAAAGTGTGCGGCGCCTGTCCGAACCGTATGGACCCTCCGGCCATGCACGTCTCCAGTAGCCAGATCGCTTCGGTTGAAGTGCAGGAAGGGCCGTTTGACGTAACGCAGTTCGGAAGCCTCGGCGGTAAAATCAACGTCGTCACCAAAGATCCTGAAAAAGGGCTGCACGGAGAAGTCTCCGCGACTCTGGGAAGCTACGACTACCGCAAAATTTCCACCGTCCTCGAAGGGGGCAACGACGCCGTAGCGGCATTGGTCGGCTTCAGCCGCGAAACGAGCGGGCAGTACAAGGACGGTGAGGGACGGACTCTCACCGAACAAACTGACAATTTGCTACCCGGTATGCCTGCTTTGCATCCGCAAGAGTACAAAGCGGCGTATAAAGACATGAACGCCTACGATCGTAACAATTTCTGGACTAAAATCGTCGGTCGCGTCGGCGACAACCAGAAACTGACCCTCAGCTATTTCGGCGACCGTGCCGACGACGTTCTCTACCCCCGCTACAAAATGGACGCGCAGGTCGATGATACCGACATGTTCAACGTCAAATACGAGCTTCTGAACCTCTCGGACTACTCTGACGAACTAAAAATCGAGGGGTACCACTCCAAAGTCAAACACGTCATGGGAACCGATTTTCGTGTAGGCATGGCACCCATGTACACCGTCATGGTCGCCCCCGTCGAAGCCACCATTAAAGGGGCTTCGATCGAAAATACCCTCACCCTCGCCGGGACAAAAGTATCGGTCGGGCTGGACGGAAGTATCCGCAACTGGGACGGAACCAAAGGACCAAAAAGCAATCCTCAGATGAGTGTTCTGCTGCCGGACGTCGACACCAAAAACATTGCCCTCTATGCCAAAGCGTCCAAAACCGTCGGCAACTACGACATCAGCGGAGGCGTTCGTTACGATGACACTTCCATCGATGCCGATCAAAATCTCAATGCAAACGCTCATGACAAAGAGTACAACAACATCAGCGCCAATCTGATGGCCAAATACAATTACACCCCTTCAACGAACGTATTCGTCGGAATCGGCCAGTCAATCCGTGTCCCCGACGCTAAAGAGCTCTACTGGCCCGGCAATGGTGTCCACGACAACCTCGACGAAACGAAAAACCGCGAGATCGACCTGGGTGCCGAACACACCGCCGGAAACTTCCATGTCAAGGGGACAGCATTCTACAGCGACCTGAAGGATTTCATCTACCAGTACAAAAACGGTGCTGATACGACAACCTGGGCCAATATTGATGCACGAATCATCGGATTCGATCTTCAGGCCGATTACCTTCTTAATAACGACTGGCGGGTAGAATCGGGCATGGCGTACCAAAAAGGGACGAAAAAAGACCCTTCCCAGCTCAACCAGACGGACAAAGACATGGCCGAAATCCCACCGATGAAAGGACGCGTCGCTTTGGTGTTTGACGATGCAGTCAACTACGCGATGGCCGAATGGATCGGAGCCCGCTTCCAGACCATCGACAGCGACAACGGCGAAAAAGAAATCGCAGGATACGGTATCCTGAACCTCAAATACGGACACGATTTCCAAAACGGCTTCTCGGTCATGGCGGGGATCAACAACTTCTTTGACCGCACCTATGCTGTCAACAACGGCTACATCGGAAACGAGCTTATCACCGGCGACGGCGTCGATCCCCTCGTCCTCAACGAACCAGGTCGCAACTTCTACGCGACCCTCTCCTACAAATTCTAATCACTTCCCCTCAGGGGGAACCCTACCGCTTCTTCTCGAAAAACCACCCAAACCCGAACATCAGCCCCGGCGTCTTCGCCATCGTCTCATCCATCGCGAACGCTTTGGCCTCACCTACGGGGATTTCGATCACTTCAATCGATTCGACACCGATCCCGCCGCCGTCGTTGTCGCGCATCGCTTCGTTGATACGGGCATAGTACAGCGTCTGCACCGATCCGGCAAACCCTACCGCCGTATAAAACGACGTGACCCTCTCGATCTTCTCCAGAGGCACGTCGTATCCGCACTCCTCCAGTATCTCCTCGTGGGCGATTTTTTCCAGCGGCTTCTCCTTGTCGACGATTCCGGCGCACAGTTCATACGTAAATCCGTCGCCGTTTTTCAGATAGACGGGGGGGCGGAACTGCCGGACGACGACCAGGGTATCGTGCTCCTCATGATAGAGGAGGATCGCGACGCTGTCATGCACCTCGACCATATCCCACGTTTTGGGGATGCCGTCCTGGCGGTAGGAAATCCTCTTGGTCTTGACATATTCCGATTTCTCGCACGGAAGGTGGGTGATATCCTCTATCATCGGCTTATCCCTTTTTAGAACGGTTTGGGTTTGAACGTCTCTTTGTCGACATAATAGGTTTCATGGAAATCAATATGGGGTTTGCCAATCAGCTTTTTGCTCAGTGCTTTTTTAAACTCTCCGTCCATCTTGTCCCGGATCGCCAAAAACGCCTTGCGCTCTTTTCCGGTAAACCCTTCGGTTTTTTTCTTCATGACGCTGAGCGGATCGATCGCGGTAGAGCCGCTGTACATCCCGAAATGCAGATGAGGACCCGAAGAGAGGCCGGTAGAACCTACATAGCCGATGACTTCACCCTGTTTTACCTTCGAGCCTGTCCGGATGCCGCTCTTGAACGATTTTTGGTGGGCGTACAGACTGGTGAGGCCGTTGCTGTGGCGGATTTTGATTGTCTTACCGTATCCTCGCGAATATCCCGCGAAACTGACCCTTCCATCCCCTGTCGAGAGGATCGGCGTCCCTGGGCGGGCGCCGAAATCGACCCCCAGATGGGCACGGTAGCGTTTCAGCACCGGATGGAACCGGCTTTTGGTGAAACGGGAGGTGATACGGGGGTTGCGCATCGGAAGCTTGAACAAAAATTTCTCGTACTGCGCCCCTTTTTCGTCGTAATAGTGCCCGTCTCTGTGACGATACACCGCGTACCGTTTCCCTCCGACTTCGACCATCGCACCGTGAACCTCCGGCATTGAAAAGGGTTTCCCCAAACGGTATTTCTGGGTGTAGACCATCACGATCGGGTCCCCTTGCCGGATCCCGCGACGAAAATCCACCTTCCCTTTGAACATTTTCACAAAAGAGGATGCCAGGTTCTTCGATCCCGTCATTTTGAGGATATCGTCATAGGGAATCGTTTCGACAGGAAGATAGAGCGTCTCTTTGCGCGATTCACTGACGATGGGAATCACCTTCATTCTGTATCCCTTTTCGGGAACATGGAAAATATTCAGCTGGAGCTCGTCATTGACGGGAATCAGAATCTGGCGCATGATGTTTTTGTCATCGACCAGCATCTGGCAGTTCGCGCTGTAGGGGATGTCCTCGGTCAGCTTCTGGTCTTCCCTGTCAACATCGTAATAGATTGAGAGAGGGAGTTTTTTGCGCTCCAAAAAATGCAAAAAACTCTCTCCGTCTTTCCATTTGAACGGTTTGACAACGGCACCCATAAGGAGGATGGGCAACACCAAAAATATAAAAATCCGACCCATCTCGATCCTTGTAAAAACTGCTCTGCTCGCCTCTGCGAGGCAAAAAAAGAAATAAATAATATCAAAAGTTTCATTTACAAAGACTCCTTAGGCTATAATCGCTTTACTTACATTTTCAAAAGGTTACCATGATGCGCATTTGGCTTCTTACCCTTGTCTCTTTGGGCGTTTTAAACGCCGCATCCATCACCACCCCGTTGCTCGAAGTGGACAATGACCGTGCGGCCGTTACGGCCGAACATCTTCAAAAAGGGATGAGCGGCTTTATCGTCCGGCAGTTCGACGCAACCCACAGCACCATCATTGCCAACGCGCGTGTCGAAGAGGTCAACCCTTCCAACAATCGCGCCATTCTGCGCTTCAGCGAATACGACGGCCTTCGCCAGGAATCGCTCCCCGGAGGGAACTGGACCCCAAAAGCCTCCGATACCGCCGTGCTGGCGTATGACTACGAACGTGCCCTTCTGATCGCCCCCAACGACAACGCGTACGACACCGTTGCCAAAAGCATCCCGTCAGTTGAATGGGTACACCCCGACAATTTTGCGACGTACCTTTCGCGCGTAGGGCACCCCACCCCGCTGGTCGAAGACTTCCACAACTATTGCACCGCAAACTCCGTCGGGCTCCTCTACATCCAAAGCGCACAGACCCTTTTCACCCTCGACTGCAAAAGCTTCACCCTCCTCCAAAGTGCCCCGTCCCTCGCCTCTTCCGAAAAGGCAGTGACGCCGTTTTATTCGCGCATCCCGACCATCCGTGCCGCATGGTGGGGAGAGGGGAGTTCGCGTCTGGAGAGCTATGAGCCCTATTATCTCGAGCAAATTGCTTTAAACAATGCAAAAAACCGTGAGCTATATGAGCTCTACAAAGCAAAATTCAGCGATAAAAGCGCACTATTGCGCCATTTTGATCTGAAGGAATAACGATGCTTTCACCCAGCGCCATCGATTTTTTCACCACCCTTGTCGGCAAAGAAAACGTCTACAGCGACAAAGCCCACCTGATCGCCTATTCGTACGACGCGACACGCGAACGGTTCGAACCCGATGCGGTTGTCTTCCCCCGCCATGAGCAGGACGTCAGCGACATACTGCGCTACTGCAACGAACACCGGATCGTCATCGTCCCCCGCGGGGCGGGGAGCGGGTTTACCGGCGGTGCCCTCCCGGCCCATGGCGGGATCGTCCTCGCGTTTGAAAAGCACATGAACAAAATTCTCGAAATCGACATGCAAAACATGGTCGCCGTTGTCCAGCCCGGTGTCATCAACAAAGATCTCCAAAAAGCGGTCGAGGAAGTGGGCCTTTTCTACCCGCCCGATCCGGCAAGCCAGGAGTACTCCACGATCGGCGGCAACGTCAACGAAAATGCGGGGGGAATGCGCGCCGCCAAATACGGCATCACCAAAGACTACGTCATGGCGATCCGCGCTGTCCTCCCGAACGGCGATATCATCAAGGCGGGAAAACGGACGATCAAGGACGTCGCGGGATACAACATCGCGGGGATCCTGATCGCCTCGGAGGGGACGCTGGCCGTCACGACCG
>CAYXWQ010000035.1:0-17104 GCA_964468865.1 uncultured Sulfuricurvum sp.
GATGGTGCTGATGCTCTCCAAAAAAATCGTCTATAAACCGGGGGATAAAAAATGAATATTATTTTTACGGGAGGGGGGACCGGGGGACACCTCGTTATCGCCTTATCGCTGGCCGAAGCGGCCGTATCTCGGGGGCACCGCGTCATGTTTATCGGGTCGACGTCGGGGCAGGACCGTCAGTGGTTCGGTGAAAGCAAGGTGTTCGAAGAGGCCCATTTTCTCGAAACGACGGGGGTCGTCAATAAAAAGGGGTTGGGGAAACTCGGAGCGCTGTGGAAGACCCTCAAAGCGGTCGTCGAATCGCGCCGCCTTATTCGCGAATTCGGTGCCGACGCCGTCGTGAGTGTCGGGGGATTTTCGGCTGCCCCTGCGGCGCTGGCCGCCGTTACGATGAATACACCCCTCTACATCCACGAACAAAACGCGGTGACGGGGAAGCTCAATACCCTCCTGCGGCCAAAGGCGAAGCGGTTTTTCAGCTCCTACGAAGAGGGGGAAAACCACTGCGACTATCCGGTCAATCCCGTCTATTTCCGCGATGCCCGTGTCCGTGACCGGATCAAGACGGTTATCTTTCTGGGGGGATCGCAGGGGGCGAAGTTCATCAACGATCTTGCCCTGGAGATCGCGCCGTGGCTGGCGAGCGGCGGGATGCACATTATCCACCAGTGCGGCGCGAAAGAGGAAGAGCGGGTGAAGAGTGCCTACCGCGAGCTGGGAATCGATGCGGAGGTGTACGGTTTTACGACCGAGATCGCCTCTCTCGTCGCGCGGAGCGATTTTGCCATCAGCCGTTCGGGGGCCAGCACCCTGTGGGAGTTGTGCGCCGCGCAGGTTCCGACGTTTTATATTCCGTTTCCCCATGCGGCCGCCGATCACCAGTTCCATAACGCGCAGTACATCCTCAAATACGACTGCGGATGGTGCGAACGCCAAGGTGATGAGGTAGGGGCCAAGCTTCAGGGGGCAATCCTCAGCGACATCCGCTCCAAGAGTGAACGGCTGGCCCGGCTGATCGCCCCCAGCGGTGCGGTGCACATCATCGAAACGATCGAAAAGGATTCCGATGCTCGCTGAACTGACGCAGTGGCTCGTCGATACGGTGGCCGGATTCGGGTATGCCGGGATCGTGGTGCTGATGGCGGTGGAGAGTTCATTCATCCCGTTTCCCAGCGAGGTCGTGATGATCCCGGCGGGGTATCTGGCGGCACAGGGGAAGATGGATCTTTCTCTCGTGATCCTTTCGGGGCTGGCGGGATCGATGATCGGAGCCTACATCAACTATTTCGGGGCTCTCTGGATCGGGCGCCGCTTTCTGGTGCAGTACGGCCGCTATTTTTTCATTTCGTCAAAAAGCCTTGAAAAAATGGATCTTTTTTTCGAACGGCACGGCGCCATATCGACCTTTACGGGAAGGCTGATCCCCGGAGTGCGGCAGCTCATCTCGGTCCCTGCGGGGCTGGCCCGGATGCATCTGGGGCTTTTCAGTTTTTATACGGCGCTGGGCGCGGGGTTGTGGGGGGCGATTCTGGCGTTATTGGGATACTTCATCGGCGGAAACGAAGCGCTGATCGTGCAGTATCTGCGTGAAATCACCGTCGGCCTGGTTGTGGGCGTAGCGGTGTTGATCGGGGGGTACCTGTGGTTTATGAAAAAAGAGGCCGAGGAAGACGCTAAATATTTGTGATTCTGTGAATGACCCAGAGCCCGAATGCGAGGATCAGGGTACTCACAATAGCGACGGTGATCGTTCCGGTTTCGAGTTCCATCTGTTATCCTGCTATATCGACCATGGACCACATCGGCAAAAAGATCCCGAGTGCCAGAACGAGGACGAATCCCGCTATGGCGGCGATGAGGATCGGTTCGATCAACGTAGCGACATTGTCGACGATGTAATCGTAGCGGTTATTATACACCCGATTCACTTTCCCGAGCATCGTTCCCAGCGATCCGCTGCTTTCTCCGGCTTTGATCATCTGCATGACCATCCCCTCGAACTGTCCGCTCTCGGAAAATCCCTGGGCCAGCGAACGGCCGTCTTCGATCGCTATGGGGATTTTTTTGAGTTCCTGTTTCATGTAGCTGTTGTCGACAACCCCCATCGCGATCTCCAGCGCATCGATCATCGGGATCCCCGCATCGGTCAAAACGTTGAAAAGATAGATAAAACGGCCGATCATGGCGTAATAAGTCACTTTGCCGACAATGTATATTTTCAGAAAATAACGGTCGGTTTTGAGCCGCAAAGCGGGATTTCTGGCGTAGGCAAAACTGAAGGCGACCGAGAGGAAAACAGCCCCGGTGAGGATATAGGGGCCGTAGGTGCTGATGGCGTGTTCGGTCCACAGCAGCAGTTTTGTGGGGAAGGGGAGCTCCATCCCCGATTCTTCGAAAAAGCTCTGGAACTGGGGGACGACGAAGGTGATGACGACCGTGAAGGCGATCCCCATCGCGACGAGGATGAAGAGGGGATAACGGGTCGCTTTTTTGAGTTTCTGGCGGTTGTCGAAGATCTGCTGCAAGATGGCGGAGAGTTTGGCGATGGCGGTGCTCAGCGTCCCCGTCTGCTCTCCCAGTTCGAACATGGAGAGGGAGAGGGTCCCCAGCTGGCGCTGGTATCCGACCACGGAGCGGCTCAGGCTCTGGCCGCTTTCGATATCGCGGAGCACTTCGGTGAAGATCGCCCGGAGCATCGGGTCCTGGGTATCGCTGATACTCTCGGCCAGACAGGTGTTGATGGGCATCCCCGCATCGAGCATCGTGGCGAGCTGATCGAGGAAGGTGATATAGGGTTCGTCTTTGACCCGGCGGTTTTTGATCGGGTTGCGAAAGCGCTGTTGAAACCGCTCGAGCTTCATCTCCAACGATTCGGAGACCTCTTTGACCTCCAGCGGAACGCCGAGCGCTTTGTCCCGGAAACGTTTGAGGGCCTCGGCTTTGTGCGCCGCTTCGAGGGTGAGCGACAATCTCTGTTTTCCCCTTTTGTAGCGGACCCGGTAGAATTTCACCTAGATCTCCTTGGTCACGCGGAGCACCTCTTCGAGGGTGGTGATCCCCCGAAGGACTTTGGAGAGGCCGTCGATGATCATCGGTTCGAACCCTTCATTCTGCTGCGCGTAGCGGGCGATGTCGTATTTGGAGGACTCGTCGCTGATCATTTTGGCGATCGTTTCGTTGACGACGAGGATCTCCGAGATCAAAATCCGTCCCGAATATCCCGTGTTATTGCACTTGGGACATCCCTTGCCCGCATAAAATTTCGTCTCGTCCGTGATCCACCGCTCCACTTTGCGCAGAAGGCTTTTGTGCGGCTTGATCTCGTATTTGCACTCGGAACAGATTTTCCGAACGAGGCGCTGGGCGACGATTCCGACGAGCGAATCGGCGATCAGATAGGGCTGCAGTCCCATCTGCACCATCCGCCCGATCGCGCTGGGGGCGTCGTTGGTGTGGAGGGTCGAGAAAACGAGGTGCCCCGTCAGTGACGCCTGGGCAGCCGAGTTGAGGGTCTCGAGGTCGCGGATCTCTCCGACCAGGATGATGTCCGGGTCCTGGCGCAGAAACGATCGGAGCGCTTCGAGGAAGCTGAACCCGACCCTCTCGTTCACCTGTACCTGCTGCACGAGGGGGAGCTGGTACTCGATCGGGTCTTCGATTGTGAGAACCTTGTTTTCGATGCTTTTGACCTCGTTCAAGGCGGCATAGAGGGTCGTAGTCTTACCGCTCCCGGTGGGACCCGTGATGAGGACGATCCCGAAGGGGGCGTGGATGATCTCGTTGAAGAGTTCGAGGTTCCGGTTCTCGAAGCCGAGTTCGTGGAGCTTGAGGAGGATTTTCTGCTGGTCCAGAATCCGCATGACGATCGATTCGCCGAACAGCGTAGGGGTGGTGGAGAGACGGAAATCGTATTTTCCCCCTGCGATATCGAGACTGAAACGGCCATCCTGAGCCTTGCGCCGCTCGGAGATATCAAGGTTGCCCAGAAGTTTGATCCGGGAGGCGAGGGCGGTATAGATGTCAAGATCGAAAACGAACGTCTCCTGCAGTATCCCGTCCACCCGGGTGCGGACCGACATCGATTGGAGCTCCGGTTCGATGTGCAGGTCGCTGGCGCGGCGGAGGATGGCGTCTTTGATGATCAGGGAGATGAGCTGCATGACGGCGCTCGCTTCCCCCTCGCCCCCTTTGGCCCCTTCGTTGTTGATCTCTTTTTTCACCTCTGCGGCGATGGTCTGGGTCTTTTTGATGATCTCCAGACGCTGGAAGATGTGGTTGATGTCTTCGCTCAGCGAGAGGTAGACCTTGATCGGTTTGATGGCGATGTTGCGTTCGAGCGCCTCGAGGGCGTCGTAGTTGAGGGGGTCGGAGGTGGCGATGTAGACGTAGTCCTCGTCTTCCTTGAACGGGATCGCTTTGGCGGCGGTCAGCAATGGGATCGAGTACTTGGCGAGGGCAAGGAAATCGATTTTTTCGCCGAAGAGGTCGACAAAATCGATTTTGAGCTGTCTGGACAGCAGCAGCGCCATCTCTTTGTGCGATACCATCCCCTCATCAACGAGCACTTCACCCAGTTTTTTGGCGAATCCCGAATCTTTTTGCTGTTGCAGGGCGTAGTCGAGCTGTTCGGGGGTAATGAGCCCCTGCTCGATCAGCAAATCTCCCAGACGTACCTGTTGTCGGATCATCCTATTCTCCTGATGTTTTCCACGTACGCAGCAGTTCCGTTGCGGCGCGGGAGTCTTTGTAGTTGAGATAGAGTTCCAGCACCCCTACCGCTTCGTTTTTTCGCCCCTGGGCATAGTACGATTTGGCGTAGAGAAGCCATGCCTCTTCTCCTTCGCGGTTGAGCTGATTGGCTTTTTTGGCCCATACGGCCGCTTCTGAAAAATTGCTTTTGGCGTAGAAATCGCGGGCGATGGAGAGGGCGGTGTCGTATCCGGGGCGGCGCTGATAGGTTTCGAGAGGATCGGCGGATGCGCTTTGGGAGGGGGTGCTCACGTCAAAAAGGGGCCCGCTGCGCAGGGGGGCGGGCTGAATGGGAGCCGTTTTGGCCGCGGCGGCAGGTTCTGGTTCTGTGCGCACCGGTGGTGTTTCTTGTGCAGGGGGGAGCGGTTTTTGGGACGCCTGGGGTACGGCCGGCATCGGCTCCGCGCTTTGATGGGTCGTGTTGGATTCGTCCGGTGCGGCAGAAACGGCAGGCGGGTTGGCCGCGATGTGCGCCTCGGGGGGCGTATGGACGGCCGCGGCGGTTTTTTGGGAAGCCAGCCACATCTGATATCCCGAAACGGAGGCGATCACCATCAGAATTGTACCGACGATCATCAACGAGAGGCGGATCATCTGCCGTCGCCGCCGGAGGACGCAGCGCTGTACCAGCCGGTCGAAATTATCAATCATGTAGGAGCTCCGCGCTCATCGCGGCCATCGTGAGGGTACAGGATGAAGGACGCAGATATTTGGTTTTGTTGTGGCTGTTGGTGTAGTGCAGCAGGTGAAACAGATGGTAAAAAATCTTTTTGAAATTGCGAAAATTTCCCTGGCTGATCCGGTGGGCTTTTTGTATCAGCTTGGGGCTCAGTTCGTCGGTGATTTCGGAAAAACCGATCCGGAGCAGCTCTTTGTGGACGTAATTTTTGCACTCTACGGGGGTGAGTGGGGAGAGCTCGATGATCCGATGGGGACGGCTTTTGAAATGGGGGGCCCGTAAAATGGCTTCCCCTTCGCTGCGGTGCATCGCAAGGATAAACCAGAATGCTTTGGAGTCGCTCAGGATGCGGATGAACTCTTTCATTTCCGGGCTCAGCAGCTGCGCTTCGTCGATCATGATCAGATGGTCGCAGGAGCCGTAAAGCTCCGTTGCAGCAAGGCGAAGCTGTTCAATGTCTTCTCCCGGGCCCTCGACCCCTTTGTGGGCGAGGAGTTTTTTGAGCAGATCGAGCGGCGTCATGAACGGCGTTTCGATCAGGAGAATATCGCGCTCCTCTTTCCACAAGGTGTGGAGATGGTGGAGCAAAAAACTTTTTCCGCTGCCGGGTTCGCCGATCAGAAAAATGAGCTGCCGGAAGGTGTTTTCCAGAAGGGTCTGGATCCTCTGCGTCGCCCCCAGCGCGCTTTGGATTTCGAAATAGTCCCTGCTGTCGCGCCGCTCTTCGAAACGCACCGCTGCCTCAAGCCATCGTGACATCTCAGTCAAACCGTTTCAGGATCGCATCGTCGATCGAGGGGAAGACGTCTTGCTTGACGAGCGTCGGGGTGATCAGGATGAAAAGTTCGCTTTTGCGGGTCGTATCGGTGTCGTTGTTGAACAGCCGCCCCAGCAGAGGGATGTCTCCGACGAAGGGGACTTTTGTGTTGTCCCGGGAGATTTTTTTCTCGATCAGCCCTCCGATAAGGACCTTTTGGGAATCTTTGACCTTGACGATCGAGGTCATCTGCTTGACCCGCGTATCGGGGGGCATTGTCCGCTCGGTCTGGCTCGTCGTGGTCCCCGAACCTCCGTTGGAGGGGCTCAGCTCCGACTCGTTGAGAAGTTCGCTCGTGATCGGGTTGATCCGCATGATGATGTAGCCGTCTTCCGTCACTTCGGGGATGATGTTGAGGGTCAGCCCCACGAAGACGGAGCCCAGGGTGTTGGTGACGGTGGTGGGGGTCGTGGTCGTGCCGATGATACTGCCGTTTTGGTAGAGGTAGCTCAGCTGCTGTCCGACGTTGATGACGGCGGGCTGGTTGCTCAGGGTGAGGACCTTCGGATTCGAGAGGATCTCGACATTCCCGTAGGTTTTGAGGAAATCGATGAGTCCGGCGGGGTTGAAGTCGATTCCGAACTTGTAGACCGGGTTGGCGGTCCCGGCGATGTTCGTGTAGGCGTTGGAATACTGCCCCGCCAGGGCGAGCGAAAAGTTGCTCCAGTTGACCCCGATTGAGCGGTAATCGTTGTAGGTGAGCTCGATCAGATGGGCTTCGAGCATCACCTGCGAATGCATCCGCGCTTCGAGTTTGTCGAGGTAGCGCTTGACCCCCTCGATCTGGCGCTTGGTCCCGGTGAGGGTCACGACGGCGGCGTCGCGGTTGACGAGGGTTTTGTGGAGCGTCTCGTTGTAGGCGTCATCCACCTGGAGAATCTGCTGAATATGGGCTTGAAGTTCATCCCAGAAAGTGAAAGTGGAGATGGCCCGGACGTTCGTGTAGTCGCTGTTGGCTCCCGAAGAGGAAGAATTGCTTGAAGAAGTTCCTGTCGTCGTCGAGCCGTTCCCCGTCGTACCCGATGCGGAGACCCCCGTGTTGGTGCTGGGCCCCACGGTGATCGATTTGGTCGATTCGGTGACCAGCTCGGACATGTTGATGTAGTCAACGTTGAAATTGACGGTTTTGGTATAGGAGACCCGGAGCATTTTCTTGGAAGGGTCATACGTATAAAACAGGTTGTGCTCGTCAAAAATAAAGGTAAAAAGCTCGGGCAGGGTGTAATCCTGGATATTCACCATGTCCAACGGCTGCGAGAGCTGTTCTTTGGAGCGGGCGTCTTCGAAGACGACACTGATCTGACAGGTTTGCGCCACGTCGCGCACCAGGTCCATCAGGGTGAGGGCGGAACCGCGGTTCTGATAGGCGCTCAGGCTGAAACGCTTGTTGACGCACTCCTGCGCATGGAGGAGACCCAGCGGCAGCAAAAAGAGAAATAAAAGTTTTTTCATGGAACATCCTTTGTGCCGAGTACACGGCGGTTGGCGCCGACGCCGATCATTTTCAGGCGGCTGCCTTCTTTCAGGCCGACAAAATTTTTATCGATATAGGTGACTTCGTGATGGTTTACCCGATCCCCGATCCGGTACCATGCACCGTTTATGAAGGCTTTGCCGTTCATGACGGCGCTGACTGTGATGGGAGGGGGTGCGGGGAGGGCCATCGGCGGCGGCGGACGGAGTCCGCTCCCTGCGGAAGCGGCCGGTTTGGCCGTTTTGCGGAACGGATCGTACATCTGCGCCTGAAGCGCCTCGGAGACACACAGGCATACGATCAGCCCCAGAATGATCCGTTTCACAGCGCAACCCCCATGTAGAGGATGACCGCTTCGAAACGGGGTTTTTCCTCATCGGAACGGATCTGAACCGTATCGATCTGTACGAGGGTGTTCTGCTCTTCGACAAATGCCAGAAAATCGGCGATGGCAGGGTAGTTTCCTGTTCCGGTGACGGTGAGTTTTTTATGCTGGGTTATTTTGCCGAAGAAGGGTTTGGCGGTCTCTTCGGATTCCATCTGTTCGATTTTGAGCCCCAGCCATACGGAACGTTCCAGCAACCGTTCGAGCATCTGCGCGTAGGTGCGGTTGTTGAAGACGAGTCCGCTGCTGGCGCTCATTTCCGCCAACAGAGCCTGCTTTTCATGTTCCAGGGCGGCGGCGCGTGATTTTTCCCGGGCAATCGCTTCGGCCGTCTGGGATATTTTGGACCGGTACACTTCGGGAGAATTTTCGCCGATCTGCTGAACCAGAGCCCGGTTCTGCTCTTCCAGGCCGGAGAGCTCCGCGAGGGCATCCGAGAGGTAGAACATCCATCCCATCAGGAGTATCCCCGCCGCGCTTCCGATGTAAATGAGCCAGCGCTGTGCCGGCCCGTAGGCCAAAAGCTGCTCGTCGATCGTGTCGAGCTGCGTCTCTAATTCGCTCATCGCGTCACCTTTACCAGACTGTTGTACATGCCGTTGTCGCGTTTGATCTCGTGGGTCTGGACATCCTGATACCCTCTGGCATACAGGCCGCTCATCAGCTTGGCGATGTCGTCGCGTTTGCGGTCATCGGCAACCACGTGAACGTTCATCGATTTTGAGCCGTTTTGCTCCATCAGCATCGCTCCAAGGCGGTAGCGCCCAAGTTCGGCGGTCGTATCGAGGAGAAACTGCTGTCGGGCCGTGTGCATGTCGCGGATGAGGACCGCGGTCTCTTCCGCCCCTTTGTAGAGGAGGATCTCTTCGCGCCGTTCGGCCGATTCGGCCTGATGGGCTTTGAGCTCCGCGTGGTTTTTTTTCAGGGTGGCGGAGAGGGCCGACGTCTCCTGCCGCAGTGCGGAAAGCTCCTGGTTCAGTGCGTCGTTGCGCTCCTGGGCGCTGCCGACCATCCACGAAACACCAAACGAGGCGAGGAGGACAGAGAGGAGCACTCCCCCGACAATCCCCAAAAATTTTCCGCTTTCTCTGGCATACCAGGGAGCTTTGCGCAGGTAGGGGGAGAGGTTGAAGGGGATGTTTTGGGAGAGGTAATCGGCGCATAGCGCGTCATGGATGGCATCGGGCGGGGTGTTCTCGTGCGTCAGAGGCTCGGGGACGAGACCCGCGATCCCGTATGCCTTGAAAATATCTTCCAGCCCGGGGACGGTTTTTCCCTCGAAATCAAGATAGCAGCGGTCGATTCCGCTGAGGCCGAAAAGGCCCCGTTTGTGGTTGATCGTATGGACAACCCGTTCGATGTTTTTGGCGATCCGCTCCTGGAGGAGAATGTACTTGTTCAGCTCTTCGCTCGCGTAGTTCTCTTCGACGAGTCCTTTTGTGTGGAGGAAAAATTTCAGTTTGTTCAGATCAAGACCCGTTTCCACGGCGATCGTGGTGAGGGTTTCGATGCTGCGGTGGGCGATGTAATGTCCCTCCTGATAGATGGCCGCATAGGCCTCTTCTTCTCCCCAGTAGAGGAAGAGGTCGTTTCGGGCCTCGATGGCGGGATAGAGGGAAGCGTACACCATAAACCCCGGAACGATCCGGTCGATGGAACCCGTTTTGGCCAACGATTCGCCGAAATATTCCTGCGCTTTGGCATGGGAGAGGGCAAAAGCTTCGACCAGCACCGAACTCTCCGTCGCCATCGGATGGCGGATGAAATCGATCGTGTACTCTTCGTCGCTGCTGAGATTCCCCTCTTCGAACATCCGGATTTCCACCTGGATGGCGAGCTCTTCGTCGCTGAGATGGTCGGGAAGTTTGAGGGTATGGATATTCAGAAGCGAGAGGGGGACGATGGCGCCGCTGTGAAGCTTCGTCTCGCCGTTTTCATGGAACGCGCCGTCGTGATACACGCGGAGACGGTCATGCTCGATAAAAAGAAATTTCGGGTGCTCCATGGGCCTGCTTTGTTTACGGGTTTCGGTCGTTACGTGCCGGTAATATTAAAAAAACACATTAGTTATTGCAGGGGATTATAGCATATCCCGTTTGCGGATACAGACGAATCGTACTCTTTTTTCCCCCATGAGCGGTAAAATTGATATCCAACGGAACATGGAGGAGAGAATCGAGTGATGTTTTGTTTTCGTCATGTGGGCGCCCAAGCGCATCGAAACAGATCGTCAACCCCTCGGGGGCAATTTCGGATTTAATGTCGTGCTTCGAGGTGCCGCCGTCATTTTCGAGAGACGTTGCGGTAAGCTGGAGCCATCCTCCCTCCGAACAGATGGTTTCATTTCCCGTATCGTATCCGATCGCGCGGTAACGGGCCTCTTTGAGTTTGAGGAGGGTGTACTGGGCGTCTTGACGCGTATAGTCGGGGCGGCTGTAGTAAAAACCGATGCCGGCCAAAACTCCCATCAGGACAATAACGAAGATCAGTTCGATCAGGGAAAAAGCACGTGTCATCATGGGCGCTGCAGGCTCCTTCGTTCAAGTCGGATGGGGCGATCTTTTGGATTTTTTGGATGTGTAGCATTCGTTTCGACGATAACGGTCATATCAATCATCCCGTGAGATTCGGGAGTTTGGATGGCAACATTTCGATCTATCCCGCAATTCCACGTTAATCCATCATTGTCTAATCCGTTATAGAGATAATATTTGGTGACATTGATTTCTGCGACAAAACGCTGATCGGATGAGGTGATGACGAATTCATTGGCACATTCAGACGCGGAAGAACGATTTTGACCGCTGATTTGCAGCAGTGCCGCTTCGGTGGCGCTGTGCAAGAAGAGCTCCGCCTGTTCGCGGGTGTAACTGTCGGCGTAGTGTTTGGCCCCAAGCGAGGCGTAGCGCATCGTGACGGTGACGATCCCGCCGATAAAGAGGAGGATCACTAAGACCTGTGGAAGACCGAACGCGCGCCGCATCAGAACACCACCTTCTGTTTGGATAGGCGCACCGGATTTTTACTTCCCCGAACGCTGCGGTTCATGTCGATCCCAAGGCGGATCGTGCCATTGAGATAGTGGGCACTGAAGGCGGAGACGTCGGAAGACAAAAGGGAAACTTTACCGTCACACATAGTCTGTTCGTTCCATGGTCTGAAGTCGTAGTAAAGAAGAAGATCGTTCTCGTCTTCATCGGTATAAGTTACACCGCACGGGTTATTTTTCTTCCGCGTGACGGCATAAGCGCTATCGACGATATAGTATTTTTCGTAGATTTTATCATCACTTGGCAGTATGGACAGTGTGATGTGGTTATCGCTGATAGAGGTGATTCGATATGCTTCCTCGTCGATGCCGTTTTCAAAAGCACCGGCAAATTTCAGGCCGAGCTGGGAAACATCATACGTTTCCCATTTTTCGGTTTGGGTGTTTGCAATGGCAATTGGGTTGGTATCGGGCGTAAACAGGTCAGGTTTTGATGATTGTGCCATATCGATAAATCCGCTGTAATTTCCCTTTTGATAGCTTTCGCTGGCTGTTCCGTACCATTGCAAGATGGTTTTGTTTTCGGTGTTTTCATCCAACGGTACGCAATCAGAGGGGTTGGTGCATCCTTTGACCGACATCGGTGCGCGGTTGTAGAGGAGCAGACTGATTTGATCCAACGCGCTTTGGCTATCGATCGAGAGGGTCGTGAGGATTTTGGCTTTTTCGCTCCGTAACGTGATCGCTTCAAACGCTTTGAACATCCCTATAGCGAGGATGCCGGTGATAGCCACGGTAATGATGATTTCGATCAGGGTATATCCGCGGCGCATCACCAGCTCCTCGAGTTGATTTGAATATTGCCGAGGTTATAAGAGGTGTAGTTGAGATCGGTGATGCAGTTTGCTGTATTTTGAAATTTATGTCCAGACGTGTATTTGACTTTGACCCCTATCATTTTGGCATTGGATGTGCCTGAAACATTTGAAAAATCATTTTCATTCACATATTTGACGGTAGTATTCAGATCATACAAATTGGTACATGATTTTGTAGTGGTGATATTCCCATTGTAATCGTCTATATCGTTGAAATCGTCATTTCCGACATTATCATGTCCTAATGGCGACGCGGTTAAATTTAGATCATTACTGGTCGGGCGGCAGTTCCGGCTTCCGACAAATCCGCCGATCCGATAGCCGCTGGTCGTATTGCATTCGTAGGTTGTTGAGTTGGTATCGAGGATTTGATCATTTTCAGTATTGTTCTGATCCCACGGAAGATTGATAATGGCACCCATTAGGGCTAGGGCATTAAACATCGCCTCTTCTTTGATAGTGACTTGCGCGCTTTGGTTCATCGACATAATGAGTCGGGGGATAACGGTAAATACGACTCCGATGATCACCATCGAGAGGATCAGTTCGATTAGGGTGAGTCCTTTTCTCATCGAAATACTTTTATCCCTTTTTGGGTGGTGTTTTTGTTTTGCTGAATTTTAAAATCGCTTCCGGTAAAATTGCCGCTGTTGACCCCTTTGGCAGTATCTATCAGTCTGTCGGCTTCATCGGAGGGTTTGATGTATTGGTACATGAACGTATTGTTGGCAGGCGTGATGGAAAGCCATTCGGGCAACTCGAGGGTGATCTTTTGTTTCCCAGTAATTTGGTCGTCATTCGTGATCCAGATATTATGCAGTCCTCCAATAGGAGATTCTCGGGTTGCGTTTACCTCGATGGCATTGTTCTGGGCCATTCCCGATACGATAGCTGCGATGTCGTGGTTGATATTGCGGTACCAATAAAGGGTATTTTGTAACTTGCCGTCCAAAAAACCATGGGTAGAATTTTTGCCGTAGACTTCGATTTCGACGGGATTGAGGACGTCTTTAATATCGGTTGTGATGTCATAAGCCTTCACACGCCCGTAGACGAAGGTGGCATCCCCGGCCGCAACGTCTGATCCTGTAACCCCGTCAGCATCGGTGACGCTGATGGAGGAGATATTGAGATCAAACGGATTGACGGGAAGACCGGCATTTCGATCAAAGTTGAGTTTGATCTCCAGACGGGCCGAACCGTTGGTGTCGCTGCCGAAAATCGCTTTGGGGATGTCGGTCAGGACAAAGGAGGTTGCGGTCGTATTGATGTCGGTGCGGGAGGTGTTGGTCTCGAGATAGTGGAGATTCCCCACGCTCACCGCCGGATTGATTGCAAAGCTGACGGTATGGTTCGTCGTCTGGGCATAACACTCCGCATTGTAGTTTCGGGTCGTCGCGTTCTGTTCGGTTTGGGCGCTCAGGCGGAGGTCGAGCGTTGCCGACATGTTCAGGTCGTTGGAGAGATAGGTAAACCCGTTTCCGGCATTTGAGAGGGTGGCGTTGACATCGAAGTGGTGGGGAACGATGCGCAAAGAGATATTGCTCTCGATGTTGCATCCAAACCTTCCTTCGCTGTCGGCGACCGTCACGTTGCTGTCCGGGATGCAGTCGCTGGTCTGGTCGACCGCTGTCCATGCCGTGTCTTTGATGTTGAGGTATATCTCCCCGATGTCGGTCGCGTTCACGTCCGAGCTGTGGGTGTCATTGGAAAAAGAAAGGGACAGGGGCTCGGCCGTTCCGCCGCCGATTTTGAGAAAACCACTCGAAACGGGGCAGTCGGGATCGGGTGTCTGTAGAACGGTCGTCGCGCTCGCGGTGCCGTTATAACCGCCGTCGCTGTCGGTAGCGGAGAGCTGTAAAGTGATATTCCCCGCACGGATCGGCGAGGCTGGGGAGGTGATGGCAAAGGAGGGGGGGCGGATGGCAAAACTGTCGGAGGAACAGTTGAGTTCTCCGGTGTCGGTTTCGAGCATCAGCCGCAGATCCGAATAGGCTCGTGGGCTGTTGAGCCCGCTCAGGGTGATCGTTTTTTGCGTTTCGTTGATGTCGGCCGATCCGCTCCACAGCACGGGGAGCCCCGCAGTACCCGTCGGGCAGCTGCCGCTGACGCCGTAAACGGCCGTGATTTTTCGGGCGGGTATTTCGCCGCTGCCGGTGCAGGCGACGGTGACGTTCACGTCAAACGGATGCTGCGCGATACGGGTCTGGAGGCGGTAGGGATCGGAGGTATGGTAGAGGTCGTAGGCAAACGAGGTGCAGATTTCCGGAGGCGGTGGAGTCGAACCACAGGGAGGAAGAGCGCATGACATCCGAGGATTGATATCATCAAACCGTCTCAGCAAATCTAAAATATTGTGTGCGGGTCTGATGTAGGTATATGGATTGGCAGTTGATCCATAATAATAGTTTCCATTGAGTGTAGTTGTGTCTGCTGGGATCAATAAACCTAATATTCCGCCCCCGCCGGTTTTAAGGTAGAGCAGTTTGTTTCCGTAAAGACAGTTGTTTGTGACCGAAGTGTTGTCATAATCACTGCCGATATAGAGCGCTTCGGTTGTAGGTGAATCGGTCAGAATAGTGTTGGAAGCGATTGTGATATGGTTGGTTCCGTTGCCGAGCTTGACGGCGGAAGCCCCGCTGGAATGCAGGCAGCTGTTTTTGATGGTGAGGGCTGAAGAGGCATTGATATTAATCGCATGACCTGCGGCAGTGATTTTGAGATTATCGAAAGTGATACTTTTGCTGTTGCTGGTGTCCGTTGTGTAAATGCCGTTTTCTGAAGAACTTTCGATTGTGAGATTTTTGATGGTGGTTTGAAGATCGGTTGTCGATAGGGAATAAAAAACATTGCCACTGTTGGTGACCACAACATCGTCGCGATTTCCGCTTTGGGAGGTGACGGTGAGGTTATCTTTGGTAAGGTTGATACTTTCGTTGTAGGTTCCGGAACAAACCATGATCGTTGAACCGTTCGTCGCTGCTGCAACGGCAGAACTGATCGTCGTATAGGCTGCGTTCGGGCATTGCTGCCTGTCATCATCGACGTAAAGCATCTGAGGGAGGGAGGATGCATTGGATGTTCCGCTGGTGTCATTTCCCCAATTGGTCTCCAGCCATGTAGCCGATCCGTCCGGATATCGGTAAAAGTCACGCTGCCCGCTGTTGGTCCGATGGTAGGTGTGGGCGGATGTGTTGAGGTGCGATTTGATGGAATCGCAATCTAGATAATCGGTAGTATAGGTGGTCGGAGGATCGCCGATACGGATATAATCGGCCACATTCCCGTCCGGGCCATAGAGGGTGATGTCAAACTCCGAGCGGTTGTTGATCAGGTCGAAATCTTTGACGTACCATGATGAGGTACCGTTAACATTATAGGTTTGGACAGAACAATTGTTCCCGGCTACACATGCTTTAACCGTGTAATTGCCTGCCGGAGCGGTTCCAAGAATGTAGATTTCGATGAAGTTGTCTTTGGTATTGGTCTCATTTATGAAAGCATGTTGATAGGCACTTGAGCAGGCTGCGTACAAAATAGTGGAGAATAGACTCAACAGCAAAACCGCGATGAATTTCATTGTTGTATCCCCCCTTTTTTTTTGATGTTAATCGCAGCGATCGTTAAAAATTTGCGTATCCTTATTATAATCCACTTGAACCCTAATTACGCTAAAAGCCCTTTTTGCTATAATCACGATACTCATTTGCCAACAGCAAGGGGAATGAGAAGAGATTTTCAACAAGGAGTTTCGTATGAAACACGCTTCAACGGGCAAATACCGCCCTTATCCGCAAGTCGATTTGCCAAACCGTGTTTGGCCGTCCAAAACCATCACGCACGCCCCCATCTGGTGCAGCGTCGATCTCCGCGACGGAAATCAGGCATTGATCACACCGATGAACCTGGATCAGAAACTCACCCTCTTCTCTCTCTTGCTGAAACTCGGATTCAAACACATCGAGGTGGGGTTTCCCTCGGCGTCGAAAGTCGAGTTCGATTTTCTTCGCACCCTCGTCGATCAGAAACTGATCCCCGATGACGTCACGATCCAGGTCCTTGTCCAGGCGCGGGAACATCTGATCGACAAGACGTTCGAAGCCCTCGCAGGGGTCAAAAAAGGGATCGTCCACCTCTATAACTCCACGTCGGTTGCGCAGCGCAAGATCGTCTTCGGAAAAGAGCAGGATGAGATCATCGCCCTCGCCCTTGAAGGGGTTGACATGGTTAAAGCGCGTGCGGCCAAACACGACGGTGAGATCATGCTCGAGTACTCTCCCGAGAGTTTTACGGGGACTGAACTGGAGTTCGCCGCCCGCATCTGTAACGCGGTGACGGACCGGTGGGGGATCAGCGCTGAGCGCAAGGTGATCATCAACCTTCCCGCGACGGTCGAAATGGCGACCCCGAACGTCTACGCCGACCAGGTGGAGTGGATGAGCCGCCACCTCACCAACCGTGAACACGTACTAATCTCTACCCACACCCACAACGACCGGGGCACCTCCGTCGCGGCGACCGAACTGGCGCTGCTGGCCGGGGCCGACCGGGTCGAGGGGACACTGCTCAGTAACGGGGAGCGGACGGGGAACGTCGACATCATCACCCTGGCGCTGAACATGTACACACAGGGGGTCGACCCCGAGCTGGATTTCAGCGATCTGGAGACGGTGGTCAAAACGGTCGAGCGGTGTACCGACATCGAGACCCATGTACGTCATCCGTATGTAGGGGAGCTTGTGTACACAGCGTTTTCGGGGTCGCATCAGGATGCGATCAACAAGGGGCTGGCCTATCAGCGTAGCAAAGCGGATGCGTTCTGGGAGGTGCCCTATCTTCCGATCGATCCGCAGGACGTCGGACGCAATTACGAGGGGATCATCCGGATCAATTCCCAGTCGGGAAAAGGGGGAGTCGCCTATGTCCTCGAAGATAAATTCGGCTATTCCTTGCCGAAAAAAATGCACCCAGAGATCGGCCGGATCGTCCAGCACGTCACCGACGAGGCGGGGCGGGAGCTGAGCGCCGAGGAGATCTTCGGAATTTTCGAGAAGACCTATTTCGGCGAGCCGCATGACATCGAGTTTATCGATTATTCGGTGGTCAGCGAGAGCGCCAAGGACAAACGGGTCA
>CAYXWQ010000036.1:0-15456 GCA_964468865.1 uncultured Sulfuricurvum sp.
GTGAGGCCGAAATTATAGCCCGGTAAGCTTAAAAATAAGCTTAAAGAGCAAAAAGTGTTATTTTGCCGCTTTGGCCAGTTCGCGGAAGAGGTTTCCGCGCTCGGCGTAGGAGCTGAACTGATCGAGGCTGGCGGCAGCGGGGGAGAGCATGGCGACGCTGTGGCGGGTGTGTTTTTTGCTGATCTCGGTTACCGCGACATCGAGGGTATTGCACAGAGTGCAGGGGATCGCATACTGTCGGCACAGGGCTTCGAGGCGTGTTGCGTTGGCACCTATGGCGTAGACGCTTACATCGTAGTTTTTGAGCGGGACAAAGAGCTCTTCGAGATCGACCCCTTTGTCATCGCCCCCCAAAACCAGGTGGATCGGATGATCGCCGTAGGTGCGCAGCGCGGCGAGGGTTGCGTCGATGTTGGTCGCTTTGGAGTCGTTGATCCAAAGCCGGTCGCGGGAGTCGCGGAACTCCTCCTGGCGATGGGGATCGAGGACGAAGGCGTTGATTTTGTCGTAATCGCACCGGTCATAGAGGATTTTGTCGATCCCCATCGCGATCAGGGCATCCATCAAAAACGCCCCTTTGAATTTGATACGGCTGGTGTCAAAGCCGAAATACTCCGCCAGATCGGTTTCGGTTTCGTAGAGAATCTTGAACGCATTCGTGGGCGCATCGGCAAACATTTTCGGGAGGATGACCGCTTCCCCCTCTTTCATCATCGAAAGGGGTTTGAGTTTGGCTTTGTAATACTCCTCCATGCTTCCATGCCAGCTGACGTGGTCCGGGGTGACGGGGAGGAGGGCATAGATATTCGGGCGGGCGGTGTTGGTGTAGTGCATGCTGAATGAACTGGTCTCCAGAATCCAGATGGGGGCGTTTGGGGACATGTCGGCCAGAGGGGTGCCGATGTTGCCGCCGCTGATCGCCCCCTTGTCGGCAAGGAGATACTCGACCATCTGGGTCGTAGTCGTTTTGCCGTTGGTGCCGCTGATCCAGATCGAAAACGGCATTTTCGGAGCGAAATAATCGTATTCGCTGATGAGGTGCGAAGCGCTTTGGATCAACGGATGGGAGGGGGGGAACCCGGGAGAGGGAATTTCATGGGTGTAGAGTCGGGTGTCGAATTCTTGAATCGGTTTGAGGAAATTCCCCTCTTCGTCGGTGAACGGTTTGGTGACCTTGTCATCAAAAAAGGTGCAGGGGCCGAAATGTCTGGCGATGGCCCGGGTGGTTTTCCCGTAGCCGAAACAGGCGATGTTGTGTCTTTCCATAAAACGTCTCTTTTAGCGGATTTTGAGGGTGATAAGGGCGAGGATGTTCGAGAGCAGCGAGATGATCCAGAACCGGACGATGATCTTGTTCTCCGCCCACTGCTTCATTTCGAAGTGGTGGTGGATAGGGGCCATCAGAAAGACCCGTTTTTTGCGTAGCTTGTAGCTTCCCACCTGTAAAATGACCGAAACCGTTTCGATGACGAAGATCAGTCCGATCAGGATCAGGAGGATTTCGCTTTTGCCGATGATCGCCATATAGGCGATGAAGGCCCCAAGGGTCAGAGAACCGCTGTCCCCCATAAAGACCTGTGCGGGATGGCAGTTGAACCACAAAAAGCCGACGAGCGAGCCGATCAGCGCGGCGGCGATGATGACGACTTCCCCGGCGGGGATTTTCGGCATCAGCAGGTAGTGGGAAAGGGCGGCGTTTCCGACGATGTAAACGATGACGCTGAGCGAGAGGAGGGCGAAGATGGAAGGGACGGTCGCCAGTCCGTCGAGGCCGTCGGTGAGGTTGACGGCGTTGGAGGTGGCGATGATGACGAGGACCCAGAACGCGATGCTGTACCACCCCATGTCAAAGAGGCTTGATTTGATAAACGGGACGTAAAACCCGGTGTCGAGTTTGGCATAGTAGATCAAAAACGCGCCGACTGCGAGACCGAAAATGAGCTGCAACCCCATTTTGGCACGCGCCGAGAGCCCCGCGAGGTTGTGGCCTCCCCGGATTTTGCCCCAGTCGTCGGTAAAGCCGATGTAGGCGTAAAAAACGAGGGTGAGGAGGCCGCCGATGACGAAGGGGTTGAAAATATTGGCGCTCAGCAGCGAGGCGATGACCGTCGACGTGATGAAAACGATTCCCCCCATCGTCGGAGTTTTGGCTTTCCCCTGATGGGCGCTGACGTATTCGTTGATCGGCTGGACGCGGCTGGAACGCTGCGCCCATGCGATGAAGCGCGGCATCAAAAAGAGGGTGAGAAACAAACCGATGAAAAAAGCGACCCCTGCGCGGAGGGTAATGTACTGGAACAGATTGATCCCGAGGGTTTGATAAAACCAATATAACATCCGATTGACTCTTTGTGATTAAATTTCAAAAGCAATGCAAAAGTGACATTCTAATATAATCCCCCCAAAGTTTGATTAATCAAGGAGCCAACTTGAGCAAAAAAACCGTTTTGGTCATTACCGACGGAATCGGCTATTCGCCCAAACGCGACTACAATGCGTTTCATGCGGCCAGAAAACCGGCCTATGAGCGGTTGTTTGCCGAAGTGCCCCATTCGCTGATCGATACGTTCGGCCTCAGCGTGGGGCTCCCCGAAGGGCAGATGGGAAATTCCGAAGTGGGGCACATGAGCATCGGGAGCGGACGCGTCTTGTACCAGGATCTCGTCAAAATTTCTTTGGCGCTGCAGGAAGGGAGCTTTGAAAAAAATCCCCTCTTTTCGGCCCTGCTGCGGACGAGCAAACGGCTCCACCTGATCGGCCTGATGAGCGATGGAGGGGTTCATTCGCACATCGACCATATCATGGGGGTCGCCGAGATCGCCGCCGATGAGGGCAAAGAGGTGTGGCTGCACCTGATCACTGACGGGCGCGATGTCGCCCCCACCTCCGCGAAGCTTTTTTTGCACACGGTTAATACCCACAGCTACAGCAGCATCAAAATCGCCTCGATCGGGGGACGTTTTTTTACGATGGACCGCGACAATCGGTGGGACCGGGTCGTGAAAGGGTATGACGCCATCGTGCGCGCCACCCCTAAAAGCGATCAAAGCGTCGCCGACTATATCGAAAATGCCTACGCGGCCGGAGAGACGGACGAGTTTATCACCCCGACCGCCTTCGAAGGGTATGAAGGGTTCAAAGACGGCGATGCCGTGCTGATGCTGAATTTCCGAAGTGACCGGATGCGCGAAATTACCGCGGCGATCGGGGATCGCGGTTTCAGCGGGTTCGAGAGAGAGTTTGTGCCGACCCACCTGGCCACGATGACCCAGTACGATAAAAACTTCCCTTTCCCGGTCCTCTTCCCCAAGGATACCCCGACGAATACCCTCGCCGAAGTGATATCACGCGCGGGGCTGCGACAGCTGCATACGGCGGAAACGGAAAAATACGCCCACGTCACGTTTTTCTTTAACGGAGGACTCGAAGAACCTTACGAAAACGAAACACGGGTGCTGATCCCAAGCCCGCAGGTCAAAACCTACGACTTGCAGCCGCAGATGAGTGCCGGCGAAGTGGGAGACGTCGTCGTCAAAGCGATGGATGAAGGGTACGATTTCGTTGTCGTCAATTTCGCCAACGGTGATATGGTGGGCCATACGGGCAACTTCGAAGCGGCGATCAAAGGGGTCGAAGCGGTAGATCATGAGCTGGGACGGATCGTCGAAGCGGCGGAGCGCAACGGCTATGCGGTAGTGATCACCTCCGACCACGGCAACTGCGAAGAGATGCGGGATGACGCGGGCAACATGCTGACCAACCACACAGTCGGAAAAGTGTGGTGTTTTGTGATGGCGGAAGGGGTATCCCATGTCCATCCCGGCGCTTTGAACAACGTCGCGCCGACGGTGCTCAAGCTGATGGGGCTCGAAATCCCCGCAGAGATGGACAGCCCGTTGATCTGACATCCGTCATCCCCGCGAAGGCGGGAATCTAGCTGAATCCCCGCCTTCGCGGGGATGACAATAATCTATTAATTAAGGATAATCATGAAATTCACAGGTAAAAATGTATTGGTAACAGGTTCAAGCCGGGGCATCGGCGCGGAAGTGGCCAAAGTTCTGGCGGGATACGGTTTGAAAGTATGGATTAACTACCGCAGCGGCGCAGCGGCAGCCGACGTGGTAAAAGCGGCGATCGAAGCGGAAGGGGGAACGGCAGCGGTCATCGGGTTCGACGTAGCGGACGAAGCGGCGTTTGTAGATGCGATCAAAACGATCGTCGAGGCCGACGGCGAGCTCTCCTATCTCGTCAACAACGCCGGGATCACGAACGACAAACTGGCCCTGCGGATGAAGGTCGAGGAGTTCACGGGGGTCATCGACGCCAACCTTACTTCTGCGTTTATAGGGTGCCGCGAAGCGATGAAAACGATGCGCAAACAAAAATTCGGCGCCGTCGTCAATATGGCCTCCATCGTCGGTGAAAGCGGGAATGCCGGGCAGACCAACTACGCCGCCTCCAAAGGGGGGATGATCGCGATGACAAAAAGTTTCGCGATCGAAGCGGCGACCAGCGGTATCCGTTATAACTCGGTGACACCGGGGTTCATCGCGACCGATATGACCGACGAGCTCAAAGAAGAGGTCAAAGCCTCTTTCACCGCTAAAATCCCGATGGCCCGTTTCGGCGACGCCAAAGAAGTTGCCGAAGCTACGGCGTTTTTACTGAGCGATCATGCCAGTTACATCACCGGCGAGACCCTAAAAGTCAACGGCGGGATGCTGATGTAGGGCAAAATTTCCCCTCTTAAGTTAAATATGTTATAATTTCGCGATTTTATTCATTAGAACAGGAGCTATTATGGCACTTTTGGACGATATTAAAGAAGTAGTGGTTGAGCAACTCAGCGTTAACCCGGACGAAGTAAAAGAGGATTCTAAATTCGTTGAAGACCTCGGCGCAGACAGCCTCGACGTTGTTGAACTGGTAATGGCTCTCGAAGAGAAATTCGATATCGAAATTCCTGACGACGAAGCGGAAAAAATCCAGACGGTTCAAGATGTAATCAACTACATCGAAAGCAAAAACTAAAAACCATTTATCGAGGCATCTGCCTTGATAAGCCAACTATAATTTTTATGGTCTAAGAGATTGGCTTAACGGAGCCAAAGTTTCAGACCATCCACCATCAGGAGAGAATGTGAGAAGAGTAGTAGTAACCGGAATGGGAATGATCAACGCGCTTGGTCATGACAAAGAGAGCTCCTTTAAAGCGATTTGTAACGGCGAATGCGGTATCGATACCATCACGATTTTCGATGCATCGGCTCAGAGCGTCCAGATTGCCGGTGAGGTAAAAGGATTTGACCCAACGACGGTTATGCATCCCAAAGAGGTGAAAAAAGCGGACCGCTTTATCCATTTTGGTCTCAAAGCGGCACAGGAAGCGATGGCAGACGCCGCTTTTGCTGAAAACATCGACAAAGAGCGTTTCGGCATCAGCGCGGCATCGGGTATCGGCGGACTCTCAGCGATCGAAGCCAACTCCATCGTTCTGGAAACCAAAGGCCCTCGCCGCATCTCTCCATTTTTCATCCCATCGGCACTCGTCAACATGCTCGGCGGATTTGTATCGATCGAGTACGGTCTCAAAGGGCCTAACCTCTCGAGCGTCACGGCATGTGCGGCGGGAACGCACGGGATCAACGAAGCGGCCAAAACAATCATGCTCGGCGGTGCCGACCAGATGCTCGTCGTAGCGGCGGAATCGGCGATCTGCGGCGTCGGTATCGGCGGGTTCGCATCGATGAAAGCGCTCTCCACGCGCAATGACGAGCCAAAACGCTCTTCACGCCCATTTGATGCGGACCGCGAAGGGTTTGTTATGGGTGAAGGGGCTGCGGCTCTGGTACTTGAAGAGTACGAAAGCGCCGTCGCGCGCGGTGCGCGTATCTATGCTGAACTGATCGGATTCGGGGAAAGCGGCGACGCCAACCACATCACGACACCGGCTCCCGGCGGCGAGGGTGCTGCGCGTGCGATGAAAGCGGCGATGAAAATGGCCGGAAGTCCGAAAATCGATTACATCAATGCCCACGGAACCAGCACCAAGTACAACGACTGGTACGAAACCATGGCAACCAAAGAGACGTTCGGCGGAGCCGAAAACTGTCCTCCGATCAGCTCGACCAAAGGGCAGACGGGGCACTGCCTCGGTGCCGCCGGCGGTATCGAAGCGGTCATCAGCATCATGGCGATGCGCGATGGCATCATCCCTCCGACCATCAACTATGAAACTCCTGACCCTGATTGTGATCTCGATATCGTTCCGAACACGGCACGGAAAGCGGAACTCAATATTGTTATGAGCAACTCTTTCGGATTTGGCGGTACCAACGGTGTCGTCATCTTCAAAAAACACTAAGAGGGCAAGCCGTTGGCTACCTATTTAGATTTTGAACAGAATATCCGCCAGATTCAGGAGGAGATTATTGCCGCAGAGGTCCGTTACGACCATCACGCGGTAGAGATTCTCAAGCAGGATCTGGACAAAGAGGTCGAAAAAACCTATTCGAACCTCTCCCCCTACCAGGAGCTCCAGCTGGCGCGCCATCAGGACCGCCCTTACGCTCTTGATTACATCAATCTGTTGTTGGATAAAAAATACGAGATTCACGGTGACCGCCATTTCCGGGACGACCTCTCCATCGTCTGCTACATCGGTTATATCGGCGAAGAGCGTGTCATGGTCATCGGCGAGCAAAAAGGGCGCGGAACAAAAAACAAGCTCAAGCGAAATTTCGGTATGCCCCATCCCGAAGGGTACCGCAAAGCGCTTCGTGCGGCCAAAATGGCCGAGAAGTTCCATATCCCCGTTCTGATGCTGATCGACACTCCGGGCGCCTATCCGGGGCTTGGTGCCGAAGAGCGCAACCAGAGCGAGGCGATTGCACGGAATCTGCTCGAACTTTCCAACCTCAATACGATCACCGTGTCGGTCGTTATCGGCGAAGGGGGGAGCGGCGGTGCTCTGGCCATCGGCGTCGCCGACCGTCTCGCTATGATGCGCTATTCGGTTTTCAGCGTCATCTCTCCGGAAGGGTGCTCGGCGATTCTTTGGAACGATCCGAGCAAAGTCGAAGCGGCAACCAAGGCGCTTAAAATCACCAGCGCCGATCTCAAAGAGCTTGATTTGATCGATGACATCATCGACGAACCGCTTATTGGTGCGCACCGCGATAAAGAGGGTGCGGCCAATGCTCTGAAAACCTATTTCCTCAATCAGGTCAGCGAGCTAAAAGTGCTCAGCGACGATGAGCGTCTTGAAAAGCGTTACAACCGTCTTGTCGGGATGGGGCGTTTCGCCGAATAATCTGCCGGTCCCTTTAAAAGGGGATCATTCTTTCTCTTTTTTCTCTTCTTTTTTCATTTTCGGACGTTTCAGCCGTTTGGCCTCTTTTGAAAAAGCGATCAGTTCTTCGGTGTTTGTGATTGATGCCGGTACAAGCGCCAGTGTCCGTTTGAGCAGTTTGGTTGTGGTCACAGCGTCCGAGAGGGCACGATGGTGTGTCGCATCCTTGTAGAGCTCAAGCTGTTCGTTCAGGTAGGCGAGCCCGTAGCGTTCGCTTTCGATTGTCCGCTCCGCCAGATCGATCGTGCACAGCGAGCGGTTGAGGAGCTTGGAGAGACCGACACGTTCCATCATGGCGGAGACGAAATTGTAGTCGAATTTGGCATCATGTCCGACAAAGACGGCATCTCCCAAAAAGAGGCGGAATTCCCGCATCACTTTGCCGAGTGCCGGTGCCTGAAGGGTGTGCTCTACCCGTATTCCGGTGATTTCCTGGATCTGTTCGGATATCTCGGTACAGTAGACCAGGCTCTCATAGGTATCGAGTATGCGCCCGTTTTGGAGCTTGACGGCTCCGATCTCGATGATCTGGTCTCGTGAGGGTTTGGAGCCGTTGCTTTCGATATCGACGATGCAAAAGAGGGTGTCATCGATGGATGCCAGAGCGGTTTGCAGGTGGTATGTGCCATCGTCGAGGAGCAGATTGAGCCCCTGGGCTTTGAACAGTTCGATACTCAGATCACCGCCGACGAGGGACTCGAATTCCTCCTTGGGGATTCCGTGCCGTGCGAGACGGTGCAAGTGTTTGGGATCCAGCATCACGATTTCGCCTCGGAGACAAATAAACGGACTTTGTCGGGATCTTTTTTTCCATGGGATGCTTCGACACCGCTGCTGACATCGACGCCGTAGAATCCGTAAGGCTTGAGTGCGGCAACGTTGTCGGGGTTCAGCCCGCCGGCAAGGATGATTTTGGAACAGTCGATGTGATCAAACCATTCGATATTGAGACGCTTGCCGCTTCCTCCGTATGCTTCGCAGTAGGCGTCGATAAGGCGGTACTCATCGCTGTAGCGTAGAAGATCATCGCTCGATTGGGCGCGGATGACTTTGAGCGCTGGGAAGCCAATGGCGCGGTAGAAATCATCGCTGACGTCAAAATGGATCTGTGCGAGGGTGCATCCGCTGGCAAGACAGACGGAGCGGATCGTATCGGGGTCCTCATTGACGAAAAGGGCTACTTTTTCGACAAACGGGGGGAGCTTTGAAATGATCTCCCGGGCTTTTTCGGGAGAAAGGTAGCGGGGCGATTGGGAATAGAATACAAACCCGAGTGCGTCGGCCCCGGCGTCAATGGCGGTAAGAGCGTCTACTAGATTGGTGATGCCGCAGATTTTGACACGCATTTTAAACTTTTAGACTTTCGATGGCGGCTTTGTAATCGCTCTGGCCGAAGACGTAGCTTCCGGCGACACAGACGTCGACCCCTGCTTCTTTGAGCTCCTGGATATTCTTGCTGCCGACTCCCCCGTCGACTTCAATGAGGCAGGTGGGGTTGATCCGGTCGCGGAGCGCTTTGAGGCGTTTGATTTTTTCGATCACGCTGGGGATGAACTTCTGCCCTCCGAATCCCGGGTTGACGCTCATCACGAGAACCATGTCGACATCGCACAGGAGATGCTCGACCGTTTCGGCAGGGGTGTGGGGGTTGAGAACGATCCCCGGTTTGATCCCGAGGGAGCGGATGTAGTGGACAAGACGGTGGGGGTGTTTTTCCTCTTCGATATGGAAAGTGATGTATTCGGGCTTAAGGGGAGCGAACAGATCGACGAAAAAGGTATTGTTCTGGACCATCAGATGGATGTCGAGGGGTTTCGTCGCGGCTTTGGCGATTGCATCGACAACGACGGGGCCGATCGTGAGATTGGGGACGAAATGGCCGTCCATGACATCGACGTGCACCAAATCGCACCCCGCGTCGCAGATGGCGCGGACATCACGGGCCAGATTGCCGAAATCGGCGGAGAGAACGCTGGGAGCGACGAGCATGGGGAACACCTTGTTTTTTTTCGCTATTTTAGCGAAATAGGTTTGTAGAGAGCTTTGGCCAAGAGGCTAGAAGAGTATAAAACCTTCTGCCTGCTGCGATCCTTGATGGCGTTTAACGGGTCAAAAAGAACACAAACTGGCTCTCTTCGAAATCGAGGTTGACCTGTACCCCTTTTTTGTTCTGGGCCATTTCCATCAGAGCATGGACATTGCCGTAGGTGCGGGGGAGGGTAATGTCGACGTGCTGTTTTTTCTCTCCCAGCAGCGCTTTTGCCCGGCCGCCGATGATGTTGACGAATTCGGCCAGGGCATCGAGCATCGTCTCTTCATCGTCGGTATCTTCGCCGATCAGGAGCTCGCAGGTTTTTTTGGCGATCTTTTTTGGGAAGATCAGGATGATCATTCCGTCCACATCGCCGTAAAATCCGATGGAACTCGCGTACTGGTTGCGTGCCGTGCCGATATCCAGTGTTTGCATGTTCACCGATTTTTTGGTCGCTTTCGCATTCGTCATCATGCTGATCGTCGAGGCGGTCGCGTCGATAAAGTTGGGTAGTTCGTTGATGAGCGCCTTGGTGACCGAACGGGTCTGTTTGGACGCGGAAGAGCTGCCGCCGAGTTCCTGCAGAAGTTCTTTGTTTTTCAGAATGTCATCCATCTGGTCGAAGAAAAGGATCCCCGCATCCTCCAGCTCGTTTTTGAAGCTTTCGGGGGTTTTTTCAAATGTCATCCCGACAAAACAGATCGTTGCATTGTATTCGGCGGCCGACGAGGCGAGTTTGGTAAAAAAATTGAGGGCATGGACGTTCATCGAAACTACTTTGTACGCATCAAAGATGAAAAGACGGAAACCGACGTTGAGCGAATTGTTGTGGTAGGCAATGTTGAACGTGTTTCCGATTTCGGCGTCGAGGAAGTTGGCGATCGTATAGATGATGGCATTGCCGGTGACACGGGTGGCGATTTTCTGCCCGAAGAGCCCCAGATAGGTGTCGTCGATGATGGCGTAGTAGAGGTCGGCAGTTTGCTTTTTTTCGTCAAACTCTTTTTTTGTCTGCGCGATGATCGGGTTGTGGCCGTAATCGAAGAGCTCGATCGCCATCGCGGAGCGCTGGGAAGGGTCGTCGTTGTAGAGGAGGACGGTTTTGGAATCGCTTTTGTTTGTCGGGGCGAACAGCTCGGCGATTTTTTCGGTCCGGAAAAGGGAAAAGTTGAGGTTCCCGCCGTAAAAGGCGTTGATCGTTTTGAATTTGGTGTGGTCGTAATCGCACAGACCGACCGTAATGTGTTTTTGGTTCCGGATATCAAGCAGCAGCCGGATAAAGACATCGAGGCCGTTTTTGTTGAAAAAAATCACTTTTTTAAGCGACACCAGAAGCATGTCGATGTTGAGCGCTTCGGTCGCTTTGATGTCGTCGATCGTCAGAAAAGAGGGGGCATTGTTCCCATCCAGAAACCCCTGCGGGTGGAAGACGGCGATACGTCCTTTAACGGTTGCTCTCATCGTACCCCACTACCTGTGTAAAAGATTCATAGATGCCGTGAACGAAATCGATTTGAAAATCGAGAAATTCATTCAGCCCTGCCGAAACGTAGGGCCCCTGGCTCAGCTCGTAAAACAGCAGCAGATGCATCCACTGCGCCAGCAGTTTCTCGTTCCCCTCTATGTGGGGATCAAGTCCGGACGCCCCGTGGACGATCCGTGCCGCCAGAGGGGGCATCTCCCACAGACGGGCAATGTCGTCGCAGATGTCAAAGAGAGTCCGTTGGCTCAGCCGGGAGAGGATGGTGTTGTAATCGAGTGCTTTGACGCTGCGCAGCTGTTCGACGTCGGCTTTATGTTCTCCGAATAAGGCATCGCAGACAATGATGCCGGCGGGAAGAAGGGTGATGACGCTTTGCGTTTCGTGGTTCTGCAATCGCAGATGGGCCAGGATTTGTCCCCATTTCTGGCTCAGCGAAGCCTGCAAATCATAGAATGCGGTCGCCGAGAGGTCAAAAAGGGTCCACTTTTGGGGTATCAGCAGGCTCATGAGGTAGTTGTGAAGTATCTGGTAGGCCCCTGCGGTTCCCAAAATGCTGAAAATCTGGGACAGATCGCTCACTTCGTTGCGAAATCCGAACGCAGGGCGGTTGACAAGGGTTTTGAGATAGAGCTTGAGGGCCGGGTCTTCTTCGGCACATTTGGCCGCTTTGGTCAGTTCGCCGTTGCGGATATGGGAAAGCGCTTCTTTTAGGACAGAAGGGAGGGCCGGAATGGTTTGGATGTAAAGAGAAATCTGTTCTGGTGTTACCACGTCGTATGTGCCCGTTATATAAAGTGCTCTAATTGTAGTGAGTGTACGTTAAAAACAGCTTTATGAGGGTCATTCGGTTCTCTTGGGGATGTGTATGCGGCAACGAATGGACGCTTTTAAAAGTTTTTAAGGAATGCTTTGGGTTGAGTAGGCTACAATTCGCAACTAAATTTTTACGCAAGGAGCCTCAAAATGGCAAGAAGATGTGCTATTAGCGGTAAAGGCCCAATGAGCGGGAACAATGTTTCTCACGCGAAAAACAGAACCAAGCGTCGTTTTTTACCAAACCTTCGTACTGTTCGTGTAACGCTTGAAGACGGTACTACTAAAAAGCTGAAAATTTCTGCTTCCGAGCTTCGTACTCTGAAAAAAGATTCGTAAACGTCCCCTGAAGGGTTTGCGTTGAATCTTCTTAGAAAGATACAGAAATTTTTCAACTGGGAGCCTGCTCCCAAACCTCACATTACTCTCAATGATGAGCTCTATGCTCAATTGCTCCCTTTTAGAACCCCTCTGATCCTCATTCAGCTGAGCATGATTCTCGGTACGATCGGTTATATCGTTATTGAAGATTATTCTCTCATTGACGGATTGTTTCAAACCGGTTATACGATTACATCCGTCGGTTTTGGTGCGCTGAAAGAGGGGGAATTCTCGGCGATAGGGAAACTTTTCACCATAACGCTGATTATTTTCGGGTCTGCGATTTTCACCATTGTGATCCTGATTTCCGTTGATGTTGTCAATCAGGGAGAGCTCAAACGAATTTTTAAGGAGCGGAAAATGTTGTACCGGATTGCCCGGCTGAAAAAGCATTTTGTCATCTGTCATCATAACGAGTACGCGATTCAGGTGACGAAGCAGCTGCGAGAGAGCCATATCCCTTTCGTCGTCGTCGATCCCCGGGACGATATTGAAGCGATCGCGAAGCAGCACAAATACCCCTATTACATCAAAGCCGATCCCCATACCGAAGAGGCGATGCTCAAAGCGCATCTCAGTTCGGCCAAAGGGTTGATCACCCTCTCCAGCTCGATTGCCGACAACATCGCGCTGATCGCTTCGGTCCGGCTGTTTGAAAAAGAGCACCGGATCCCTTCTCCCTATTACATCATCAGTGCGACCGAAGAGGTCGGCGATATCGACAAGCTCAAAAAACTCGGGGCCGATACGGTGGTTTCGTCGACCAAACTGACGGCGCAGCGGATCACCGCCATGGCGGCACGCCCCGATATGGAAAATCTGCTGGAGCAGTTTTTGTACAAAAGCGACACGCCGCTCGACATGGAAGAGATTTTTGTCCCCAAAACGAGCTGGATGGTTCTCAAAAAACTCAAAGAGACCCATTTGCGTGACATCGCCAACGTTTCGGTCATAGGGATCACAAAAAAAGACGGCAAGTTCATGCCGATGCCCAAAGGGGACGTGCTGGTGATGAGCGAAAGCAAACTCCTGGTGATCGGAACGCAGAAAGGTATTTTGTACACCAAAGGGCTCATCAAAAAATACGAAAAGCCGGAGGAGCTGAAATATGTATAAACTCAACTGTATCGAAGGGGGAGTGTGCGCGGCGGAAGGTTTTTACGCCGACGGCATCCACATTGGGCTTAAAAAAGAGGGGGCCAAAGATCTGGCGTTCGTCTATTCCGATACCCCGTGCGCGATCGCGTCGGTCTTTACGACGAACAAAATGACGGCGGCTCCCATCCGCCATTTCCGCGCGAAAGGGGAGTTCGAGGGAAATTTCGTCCTGATCAACTCCAAAAACGCCAACGCGATGACGGGGAAAGCGGGGATCGATGACATCGACGAAGTGATGGACGCTGTCCAGTCGGCATTTCCCCAGATCCAGAATCCCGTGATGAGTTCGACCGGAGTGATCGGAGTACGTCTCCCCAAAGCCAAGATCATCGAGGGGGCCCAGCAATTCGACCTCACCCGCCGCGACGGGATCAGCGCTTCGGAGGCGATTATGACGACCGATACGTTCGCCAAGCGGATCGCCTACGAGGTGATACTCGAAAACGGCCAGTCGTTCCGGATCGGGGCGATGGCCAAAGGGGCGGGGATGATCAATCCGGCCATGGCGACGATGCTCTGCTTCATCACGACCGATGCCGCCGTGGACAAAGCGGCTATGCAGGCTATTTTGGACGAATGCGTCCATACGACGTTCAACGCCGCGAGCGTGGACGGCGATACCTCGACCAACGATACGGTGCTGGTGATGGCCAACGCAAAGAGCGGGGCGTTCCATCCGCAGGCGTTCAAAGAGGCGCTGGAAGCGATGATGCTGTTTCTGGCCAAAGAGATGGTGCGCGACGGCGAAGGGGCGACGAAACTCGTCACCTATCAGGTGAGCGGGGCGGTCAATGCCCATGAAGCGGAGATAGCCGCCAAGGCCCTCTCCAACTCTCTTTTGGTCAAAACGGCCCTTTTCGGTCAGGACCCCAACTGGGGGCGGATCGCTTCGACAGTCGGCGCTAGCGGTATCATGTGCGACGAGGCGTTTTTGAGTATCTGGTTTGACGATGTGTGCGTCTATAAAAAAGGGGAGCTTCTTTTCAACGAGGAGCTCGAGCCGATCGCGGCAGCCGTCATGCAAAAAAGCGCCTTTACGATCCATTGTGATATCGGGCTTCAGGATGGTGCGTTTACTGCCTACGGGTGCGATTTGGGGTATGAATACGTCAAAATCAATGCCGATTATCGCACGTAAAATCTTTCCTCATCCTCGGGCTTGACCCGGGGATCCATATTTCAATATCAAAGCTGGATTCCCGCCTGCGCGGGAATGACAAAATATTATCTCTCACTAAGACTCCCCCTGCTATAATCGCGATAATTTATTGGCAACAGGAAAGACTATGCGCGGATATAAAATTTTCAGCGGTTCAGCATGTACGGAATTTGCGGCAGAGGTGTGCAGAACCCTTGATGTTCCCCTCTCTAAAGCACAGGTAAAGCGTTTCAGCGATGGCGAGATCAACGTTCAAATCTCTGAAAGTGTCCGCGGACGTGACGTGTTTATCATCCAAAGCACGGGTGCCCCTTCCAACGACAACCTGATGGAACTGCTGATCATGACCGACGCGCTTCGCCGCTCATCCGCGAGTTCCATTACCGCCGTTGTCCCCTATTTCGGGTATGCACGCCAGGATCGAAAAGCGGCTCCCCGCGTTCCCATCACCGCCAAACTGGTTGCCGATATGTTTGTGACGGCGGGAATCGACCGGGTTGTCACCATCGACCTGCACGCCGGACAAATCCAGGGCTTTTTCAATATTCCCGTCGACAACCTCTATGGTTCGATCATTTTCCAGGAACATATCCGTTCCAAAAATCTCCCGAATCCTGTCATCGCGTCGCCGGACATCGGCGGTGTTGCACGGGCCCGTTATTTTGCCGAAAAGCTCGGGCTGGAGATGGTCATCGTCGACAAACGCCGCGAAAAAGCGAACGAGTCTGAAGTGATGAACATCATCGGAGACGTCGCCGGAAAAGACGTGATCATGATCGACGATATGGTCGATACGGCCGGAACGATGGTCAAAGCGGCCGCTGCGCTGAAGAAAAAAGGGGCGACGTCGGTTATGGCGTGTGCGACACACGGCGTTCTGAGTGGAAAAGCGTACGACAACATCAACAACGGCGAGCTGGATGAATTGGTCGTTTCGAATACACTTGAACTGCGCGGCCACAGTGACAAGATCAAAGTTCTCAGCGTCGCGCCTCTCTTTGCAGAAGTGATCCGCCGCGTCTACCACAACGAGAGCGTCAACTCTCTTTTCAGCTAAACGCTTTCTTCCGGGCACC
>CAYXWQ010000037.1:0-15359 GCA_964468865.1 uncultured Sulfuricurvum sp.
ATGATGAGGGGATCAAACCCTACAGCGAAGAGAAGATCAGCTACGACGAGGCGTTCGAGAAAACGACCGATCCGTTCAAAAATTTCATGATCCGCAACACCCGCGAAAAGGATCTGGCCCTCTTTTTGCGGATCCGCCATATGGAAAACCCCCAGTCGGTCAAAGAGGTTCCCCTCACGGTCGTCATCCCGGCATTCGTCATCAGTGAGCTCAAAACGGCGTTCGAGATCGGGTTTTTGCTCTTTTTGCCGTTCCTTGTCATCGACATGGTCGTCGCTTCGATCCTGATGTCGATGGGGATGATGATGCTTCCGCCGGTCATGATCTCGATGCCGTTCAAGATACTCGTCTTTGTGATGGTGGACGGATGGAACCTCCTGATCGGCAATCTGATCGCCAGCGTCAAATAAGGAATTACATGCAGTGTGACTATTTCGGTATCTGCGGCAGCTGCCGCGATTATGAAAACGGATACGAAGGGCAGCTGGAACACAAGCTCTCGCTCGTGCGGGACGCTTTTGCCCCCCTCTATGGCGGTGAGATCACGGTGTGCCGTTCCCCGGAGCAGCAGTTCCGCTCCCGCGCCGAATTCAAGATCTACCACGACGATGGGGGGATGTCGTACGCGATGAACCGCATGGACCGTCAGGGGATGGTCAAAATCGCGTCATGCTCGATCGTCTCTGCCGCCATTTCGTCGGTCATGGAAAAACTCCTCCCTCTGCTCGCCGAACTGGAGATGGGGCGCAAGCTTTTCGGCGTCGATTTCCTCGCCTCGGGTGAGGGGGAGATGTGTGTCAGCCTCCTGTACCACCGGGCGCTGGATGAGGAGTGGAAAGCGAAAGCATCGGTGCTGCAGGAGCGGCTTGGGATCCATCTCATCGGCCGAAGCCGCAAACAAAAGGTTGTCCTGTCGCAGGACTATGTGACCGAAACGCTCGAGATTTCGGGGCGCGAATACCGTTATATCCACATCGAAAACAGCTTCACCCAGCCCAACGCCCGGGTCAACGAGCAGATGGTCGCATGGTCGCTCGGACAATTTGGGGGGATCGGCGGCGACCTCCTCGAGCTCTACTGCGGGGCGGGGAATTTCACCATCCCTTTCGCGTCGAAATTCGACCGGGTCCTCGCGACCGAGATTTCCAAAGCCTCGATCCATGCCGCGAAGCAGAACATGGAACTCAACGGCGTTTCCAACATAGATTTCGTCCGCCTCAGCGCCGAGGAGTTTACCCAGGCGCTCGACCGGGTCCGTCCGTTTCGGCGGATGGAGGGGATCGATCTGGAGAATTACCGTCTGCGGACCCTCTTCGTCGACCCGCCACGGGCGGGACTCGATGAAGCGGCCTGCGCTTTTGCGAGCCGGTTCGACCATCTCCTCTACATCTCGTGCAATCCCGAAACCCTCCGCCGCGATCTGGAGATCCTTGAACAGACCCATACCGTAGAGGCGATGGCGGCGTTTGACCAGTTTCCCTATACCCACCACCTCGAGATGGGGGTCAAACTGACGAAGAAGGGAGCGCGATGAGAGCCCTCGTCGCCGGCATGATAAGCGCTGCGTATCTCTACGGAGCCCCCGGCGATCCCCAGAGCGTTCTGAACGAAGTCTCGAAGCTCCGGGAAAAATACGAAGAGTGCCGCCAGAGCCAAAACGGCAATCTCCTGGAGAAAACAAAAGGGTACCAGAAACGCATTTCGGTACTGGAAGAGCAGATCAAAAAAGAGAGTGCCGAGCTCAAGCGTCTCAAAGAGCGCAATGCCCAAAACGAGCAGGAACTCACCCGTAAAAAGGGGGTGATCCGCAGCCTCGAGAAAACGCTTACCTCCCGTGATGAGCAATACCGAGCGGCCGCGGCGCGCAACGAGCAGCTCAGCAAGCAGGCCCATGCCGTCAAAACAGCGAAGATCGAGCGCGAAAACCTCACCAAATCGCTTGCCAAAGCCAAAGACGAGATAGCGCATCTGCACAAAGTGCTCGAAAAGAGCTCGCCCGAGAAGGGGAAAAAAGAGCTCGAATCGGCGCAGGCCCAGATCGCGAAACTCCGCACGGAACTGGCCGCCGCAAAATCGCTCAAATCGTCTCCGCAGCCGTCGGCAGCCGATGCCGTAAAAATGAAGGCGTTGCAGCAGGAGCTGGCCACAGCCAACGCCCGTATCGTGCAGCTCCAAAACATCCCGCCGGCCGTCAAAGAGAAAATCATCACCAAAACGGTGGAACCGACCGAAAAAATCACCGCGCTGCAGCGCGAGCTTGCCAATGCCCGATCAGAAATAGCGAATCTGAAAAGCGCCACACCCAAACAAGTCGTCAAAGAGAAGACCGTTGAGAAAGTTGTCTACCGAGAAAAGCCTGTGACAAAGATTGTCGAAAAAGTCGTTTACAAAGACCGGATCGTGACGCAGGAAAAGGTCGTCTACAAAGAGAAGCCGGTCGAGAAAATTGTTTATAAAGAGCGTCCCGTGGTGCAGGAGAAGGTCGTCACGAAAACGGTAGAACCGACCGAGAAACTCAATGCGCTGCAATCCAAGCTCGTCCGCGCCGAATCGCAGATCGCAAAACTCAAAGCCGATCTGGCCGCCTCCGGGGCAAAACGTCCGGCCCCTGTTGTCGCTGCAATCGAGCGGGTGACGCCCCGTGCCGTGAAAAAAACCTCTGTCGAACCGGCAAAAACAGCTCTCGCAGAACCCGCTTCCAAGAAAACGGGAGCGGCGGCGTACCGGATGGCCGTGGACGCACCGGTTTACAATGCCCCTTCCGGCTCGATCGTCGATACCTGGGAAGCGCGCAGATCGTTTACGGCCGCTCTCCCCTCCGGCGGGTGGATCCGCATTACGGGGTATTTCGTCAATCGCGTATGGCAGCCGACCCGTGACGATGAATATTTATGGGTCAGAGAGAGGGACGTTATCCGAAGATAGCCCGCAGAGCCGGGATGAGCGCGATGATTTCATACCCCAAAACGGCCAGCCAGGTGAAGATGCTGATCCCCGCGGCAGCGGCGGCGATGTCTTTGATAATCAGGATTTTTTCGTTGTAGCGGGTCTCCATGTAATCGCACATCGCTTCGATGGCCGTATTGAACACCTCCGCAGAAAGCATGACCCCCGTCGCGAGGATGATCAGGGCCACATTGACTTTGTCGTTAAAGATCAGTACGGGTATCAGCACCGCGACCGACAGAACGATTTTATACAATACGCTGAAGTCGTAGATGACGGCAAAGCGCAGTCCCGAGAGGATGATTTTGAATTTGCGCAGCGGATGGTAGCCCCGCTCTCCCGTTCCCAGAAATTTGTTTTTCATCCGGTTCCCCCCGATTTGACGGTCAGTACGGCGATCGATGCCCAGATGGTGGCGATGAGCGCCCCTGCGGCCACATCGGTCGGATAGTGGACCTGCAGATACATCCGCGAGAGGACGACGGAAGCGGCCAATATCATGAGAGCTACCGTCATGACGATATTCATGACGGTGGGGCCGGTGTAGAGGATGATCCACAACAGCAGGGTGAAGGCGATGATCTGTGTCGTGTGGGCGCTGGGAAAAGAGGGATCGAGGGGAAGCTCGTTGATAGTGGCGTAAAAATGGGGCCGTTTGCGTTCCATCATGAACTTGATGACGTACGTCGTGATGACCGCGCCGAAAAACCCGATCCCCATAACCCGTTCAATGGTGCTTCCCTGATGCGAAAGGGAGAGGACGAGTACAAGGTACATCGGTAACAGAACCCACAAAGAACCCATCCAGGTGATGGTCGAGAAAAAATGGTCGAGGAGGGGGGATTTCATTTTGTGAAACCCGCCCAGAAGGGATTGGTCCAAATGGGCCAGATAGCCGCTGCGGACCGATACGATCAAAGCGGCAAGCGCGAAGAGGGAGAGGAGTAAAACGGTGTTCAGGAACAGCCGTTCGTCCGGAGTGATTTTTTCGTGAAAGTTCATCACAGCTCCTTATCTATCAGAGCTATGGTACATCACTTTACTTAAAGATTGAGCTATCTGTTTTTCTACCGCTATTAATACCCGTCCCAGGGCATTTTGGCTTCTTTCCAGCCGAACATGAATCCATTGTCGAGGTTGTAAGCTTTGATCCCCTCTTTAGCGAGGAGGTTCGCCGCCGCTTTGGAGCGGGGGCCGCTGCGGCAGACGAGGATGACCGAGTCGACGTTGCGGAGTTTCATCGCTTTCATGACATCAGAGGTGAACGTTTTGTTGAAAACCTCTTTGGCGTCGTAGAGCTTTTGGATTTCGACGTGCCCTTTGACTTTGTCGTTTTTGAGTTCGAATTCGGCGCTTTTGACCCGTTGCTCGAGTGATTTTGGAACATAGGTCCACTCATAGGCCGGGATGTTGATGAATCCCTCGCCGTGTCCGGTGTAGATGAATTCGAGGGTCGTGCGGACATCGACGATGATGGCTTCCCCGTTTTTTTGCATCTCATGTGCTTCGGCAGCGGTGAGGTCCCCTTCATAGATGTCGTCGGCGCTGAGGGCGACGCAGGCGAGTAACGCAAACAGCAGTTTTTTCATGATTACAGATCCGTTTTTGGTTTTTGATGGGGCGAATTTTATCGGAAAATGGTTAATAGACGGATGAATCAGGAGCCCTCCTGTATGTATAAATTAAAACTTAAATATTATTTTTTTAGATATTATTATAAAAAAGCATAAGAATCCGTTTCGGCGGGGCGGGTGAAAACCGTCGATAGGACGTTCCATATAAAGACAGAAGCATGACAGAGAACATCCATCTCACCTATATCACCGACTGGAGCCTTCACGCGCCGGGAGAATCGGTGCAGGACCTTTTTTGCGAGGTCTTGAAAAGTGTCGATGCACAGCTGAGTGTACGCAACGATCTTCCCCGTACGTTCGAGAATATCGATGTGCTGATTTTTCATCCCCGCGTGATGGATCCGGACGTTTTTGAGACGATCCTCAAGTGCAAAAGCGACAACCCCGACATTAAAACCGTCGTCATCTCCGGAAATCACGCCAGCGATCTTTTTGTGCAGGCGATCGATGTGGGGGTCGACAAATATCTGATCAAGCCCCTCTCCCCCGGCGCGGTCGAAAAGGTGGCCCAGCGGCTGATACGCCAATCGCGGGAGGCCAAATCGGCTCAAAAAGCGTTCAAACATATCAACCTGATGTTCGGAGCCATCTCCAAAACCTCCCTTTCGGCACGTCTGGATGAAAAGGGATACATTCTGGAAGCAAATGACTTGCTTCTGAATTTTCTGGGGTATTCGGCGGAGCAGATGAAGGGGATCCATTGGTTACGGTTCGTTGAACCCCGTTTCAGACTTTTTTTGCGTTCTCTGGTCCAGGAGAGGCTCAAGGCGGGAGAAATTTATCGCGGGATTATCGAGCTTCTCGACGCGAACGGCGGTCCGATCATGGTGGATACGACCCTCTATGCGGTCCTCAACGAAAAAAGCGGGATCGACGAGATCGTCTTTATCGGGCATGACGTCACCGAAACAAACCGTGCCATTTTGGCGAGTATGGAACGGCTGATCGATTACGACACCTCGCTGGCTGTTTTGTTCAACTCCCGCCGCGAAGCGATCATGATCAACCGCAAATTTCTGGAACTGGGGGGATATGCCAACAGCGGGGAGTTTTTTTCGACGTGCGGGCTGTGGAGCTGGATGCGTGAAGAGGAGGAGAATCTGGTGCCGATTCTGGAGGAAAAAGGGAGCCAGAGAGAGTTTCTGGAATCGATTTTCGCGCTGTTTCAGGAGGCAAAAATCGATGGGAGGGTCATTCTGATCGGCCTCGACGGTGACAAACGCTACTATACGCTCCATACGACCTCCATGCCCGATCCGATGATCCGGCATGAGGAGTACCATATCCTCTATTTTGTCGACGTGACCGATTTCGAGCGGCTCAAAGAGGAAAAACTCAGCGATGCAAAACTGATGAGCGTCGGCAGGCTGGCCGCAGCGATTACCCATGAGATCAACACCCCCATCACCTACATCAAAGGCAACCTCGAGCTGCTGAAACTCGAATGCGAAGGGAAGGTGGCGCAGATGGAATCGATCTTTGAGCCGATCGAAGAGGGGATAGCGCGGATCGAATCGATCGTCAGCTCGATGTATGAGTTCGCCGGAACCGGCAAAGAGGAGATGAGAGCGTGCAGCGTCCATATGACGATCGTCTATGCGCTGCGGATCGTCCTCAACCGAGCCAAACATATTGTCCCGATCACCCTCAATGGCGACATTTTTACGCTCGATACAATGTATGACTCCTTATCCTGCATGACGATGGGGATATCGACCCGTCTGGAACAGGTATGGATTATCATCCTGAACAATGCGCTGGACGAATTTGAAAAAGGTACAATGCCGTATGAAAACCGTTCCCTGAACATTTCTTTGCACTGCGGCCGTAAAGAGATTGTGATTAAAATAAGCGATAATGCGGGGGGAATACCCGAATCCATGCTGAAAAGCATTTTTGATTTTGCCATCGGGGGAGAGAAGAAAAAGAGCATGGGGATAGGGCTCAACGTTGCCAAAGCGATTGTGGACAAGCACGGCGGGACGATACGCGTCAACAATAAAAATCACGGTGCATCGTTTGAGATCGTGTTAAAAACTTTAGAGGAGAAAAAATAGGATGTTTTTTGGATCTGATGCGAGAAAATACAAGGAAGAAGCCGATATCCTGAGGGTAGAGCGCGATATACTGGCTGCGGAGCTGGCACTCTACAAAGAGATCGCTGCGATCAGCGACAAAGAGGCTGTCGTCGTTTTAAACGAGAATGGAGAAGCAGTTTTCTTTAATACCCGAGCCCAGGCGATCAGCGACAAAGAGGGGGTAGTCCGGGAGCTGAAAAAAGGTTCCGGCGAGGTTATTGTCGGGGAGTGCGAAGCCTCCGTCATCCAGAAAAAGCTGAGCAAAGGAGCCAAAGGGTTCATTCTGACCAAAGCCTCCATCGTCGGAGGCGAAGACGGAAGTTTGCTGGAGATGCACCAAAAAAGCATCAAAGGGGCACTCAGCGCAACCCAAAACGTGTTCATCAGTATCCTCGAAAAACTCAAAGAGATGACGCAGCAGTCACGCGAAACGGCGCAGGGATCGAATGAAGGGCTGATGCTGGTCAAGGAAGTGGATGAGGGGATGAACCACCTCGCGCAGCTGATGGAGGGGACACTCTCGACGACCGCCAATCTGGTCGCCCGGTCGCATGAAGTCTCCAACGTCGTCGCCCTGATCAAGGACATCGCCGACCAGACCAATCTGCTCGCTCTAAATGCCGCGATCGAAGCGGCGCGGGCAGGGGAGCACGGCAGAGGTTTCGCCGTCGTAGCCGATGAGGTGCGCAAACTGGCGGAACGGACCCAGAAAGCGACAAAAGAGATCGAAATCGTGATCCAGTCGATGAAACAGGACACGAACGAGATCGAAACAGCGACCGAAGAACTCTCCGGGATCGTATCGGAAACCAAAGACGACGTCTCACAGATGGGGAGCCGTATGGAAATTTTCCAGCGCAACTCCTCACGCAGCGTCTATGAGATCATGGACATCAGTAACTACATTTTCAGCAACCTGGCCAAAATCGACCACGTGATCTACAAAAACAACGTTTACGCGTTCCTGTTCGGGCAGGAGAGCGATTTCTCTCCCGTGGATCATCACTCCTGCCGGCTGGGCAAATGGTACGAAGCGGGGGTTGGAAAAGAGCAGTTCGGACATCTGAAATCATACGGCAGGCTGGAGACCCCTCATGCGATCGTCCATACGCAGGCAAATGCCCTCATCGCTGACTGCGGTGACGGCAAAAAACTCTGTTCGCGTACCCAAATCGAAGAACGGATCCGCAAAATCGAAGAGGCGAGCCATGGGGTCTTTGAGGCGCTCGATGTTCTCGTAGCGGAAAAAACGGAAGACTTGATGGGGAGTGCGATCGAACAACTTTTCGGAGGTAAACAATGATACGTTTGATGATTATAGACGATGAACCCTCGATCGGCTCGATGCTTGAAAAAGCGCTGGGACGCGCAGGTGACATCAAAATCACCTCTTTTGACAACCCCCTGAATGCCCTGAGCCGTTTCCGTGCCGGCGAGTACGACGGGGTATTGCTGGACATCATGATGCCGCAGCGCGACGGCCTGAGCGTCCTGGAGGAGCTCAAGGCCAAAGATCCCGGGTGTGTCGTTGTGATGATGACGGCCTATTCGACGCTCGACAAAGTGCTGCAGAGCCATAAAATCGGCGCCGACCATTACATCCTGAAGCCCTTCGAATCGCTCGCAGCGGTTGAAAAAAAGGTGCGGGAACTGATCAAGAGCCGCTGAGGATAAAATACCTTATTAAATTGCTGTGGATACTTGACAATAAGAAAACATTATTTTACTATGGCGCAAAAACAAGGAGCTTCCGATGGCTCAGCAATGCCCATTGATCTTTCGTCAGGTGGATGCAACCATCACCCGTATCAATACCCTGTTCGTGATGAGCGGTGTCATCGCTTATCTCGTGAGCGGCATGGTGGCCATTCTGGCGGTTCTGATCATCGATTTTGCGATCCGGCTGCTCGGCTATAAACAGATCAGCCCGACGCAGAATGTATCGCTGTGGATACAGCGAAAACTGTCCCTCCCGGTGAAATTGGAAGATGCGGGGGCCAAAAGGCTGGCCGCCTATTTCGGTGTCGGATTCATGGGGGCGCTGGCGGTGTTTCACCTGCTGGGGATAGGATGGGCAGTCAACGCCATCGCAGCGGTATATCTTTTTTGCGCCGCGCTGGACCTTTTTTTCGGGTTTTGCATCGCCTGCAAGCTTTATTACATCTCCAAAAAAATTTATCCTCTGGGGGGCGCATAATGGCAGTCCTCTCATCCAAAGCCATCTACGGGCTCGCGGCGATGCACGTCCTGTCGCATGCTCCTCACGGAAGAGCGATGCAGGTCAGAGAGATCGCGGCGATGACGCAGATTTCACACGGCTATCTCGAGCAGCTTTTGTCGGTTTTGCGGCGCAACCATTTGCTCACCAGTATCCGCGGGGCTCACGGAGGGTACAAACTCGCCCGCAAGGCGCACGAGATCGAGGTGATCGAGATCGTCGAGGCGCTCGAAGGCCCTTTTTACAAGATAGAGGGGAATGTCGGCTCGAGCGTTATCCTCGAATATTTCTGGAGCGATGTCGAAGAGAAACTTCGGGCCCTGTTCGGGATGAAGCTCTCTGAAATCGATCAGGCGTACCAGCCTTACCACTACGACATCTGAAATTTATTTTTTGAAAATACTTCCCAAAATACCCCGTATGATCGTCCGCCCCAGCTGTGAACCGATCGCGCGGGCGGCCGATTTGGCCAGCGCTTCGGCAGCGCTTTCACGGCTTCGGCCCGTGCTTCGCTCGGCTTTGGCTGACTCCCTGGCGCTTGTCTCCTGCTCTTGGCGCACACTGCGCTTCCCCAGTTGCTCCGTGAGTATTTCATACGCCGATTTACGATCCAGAGTCTGATCGTAGGTATCGCCGACGATAGAGAGGGCCATCAGCTCGCTCCGCCGTTCGCGGGTGATTGGTCCGATGTTTGAGAGGGGAGGGATAATGAGGGCCCGTCGGGTCATTTCCGGTTTTCCTTTTTCGTCCAGGAACGATACGAGCGCTTCCCCGATTCCCAGTTCGCTCAGCGCTGTTTGTTCATCCAGGTCGGGATTGTCCCGCATCGTCTCGGCCGCCGCCCGCAGCGCCTTTTGGTCTTTGGGGGTAAACGCTCTGAGTGCATGGGCAATACGGTTGCCCAGCTGTGCGGCGATTTGTTCGGGGATGTCCCCGGGATGCTGGGTGATGAAAAAGACTCCGACCCCTTTGGAACGGATCAGCCGGACCACCTGTTCGATTTTGTCTATGAGCACGTCCGGGGCTCCGTCAAAAAGGAGGTGCGCTTCGTCGAAAAAGAAAAGAAGTTTGGGCTGTTTCAGATCGCCCGCTTCGGGCAGGGTTTCGAAAAGCTCTGAGAGAAGCCACAGCAGCAGCGAGGCGTAGAGTTTGGGGGTATTCATCAGTTTCGTCGCATCGAGGAGGTTGACGACCCCTTTGCCCTCCACCGTCTGGATCAGATCGTGGATGTCGAGCATCGGCTCGCCGAAGAGGTTCTCTCCCCCCTGCGATTCGAGGGAGAGGAGGGAACGCTGAATCGCCCCGATCGAGGCGGAGGATACGTTTCCATAGGTTAGAGAGAGCTCTTTGGAACGTTCCCCGACATGCTGCACCATCGCACGCAGATCCTTGAGATCGAGCAGGGCGAGCCCTTCGTCGTCGGCGACTTTGAAAGCAAGGGTCAAAACGCCGCTTTGGGTCTCGTTGAGCCCCAGCAGCCTGGAGAGGAGCAGCGGTCCCATATCGCTGATCGTCGTGCGGACGGGATGGCCGTTTTCTCCCCAGACGTCCCAGAACGTTACGGGGAAGCTCTCAAAGCGCGGTTCGAACCCCATTTGCGTGAGCCGCTCGTTCACTTTGGCGTTGTTTCCCCCCGCTTCGGCAAGGCCGCTGAGATCCCCTTTGATGTCCGAGACGACGCAGGGGACACCCAGAGAGGAGAAACTTTCGATTACGCTTTGCAGTGTGAGTGTTTTACCGGTTCCCGTCGCACCGGTGATGAGGCCGTGGCGGTTTGCCATGGAAGGCAAAAGGGTCAGAAACGTTTCACCTGAACGGGCGATCGGCGATGGAATGGACATGAAACTCCCTTATTTTTTATGGTGTTGTCGAGAATCGATGAGGGCACGGTTGTGACGCATGATCGATTCGATTTCGGCCGCATTTTTATCCAGATAGACCGATTCGCTTCGGCCGCTGGTTTTGGCATGAACCTCATGATACCACTCTTCGAGCGTTGAACCTTTTTTTTTGGCGGCGGTGTCCGATCCCGGTTTGGGACGTGAGCTCCGAGCATATCGGGAGAGGACCGCTTTTCGGATGAAGTGGGGACGCATGCGTTCTCTTTTACAGGGTTTTGGTACGGAAAGCAATTAGTATACCTGTCTTGCTATAAGGGCTTCTCTAGAGCCCCTCGTTGATGACGTACCACAATCTTTCCACCTCGTTGTCATCCAAAAACAGGGTGGTTCCGTGATCGTAGAGCCATTCGAGTCCTTTGGCATTGATGGGGAGAGTGTGGGAGCAGTGTCTGTGGGCAGGGATGAAGGCCCGTATCAGCGATATCTCTTCCGTGACCGGCTCGTCGCAGAAAAAACAGCAGAGCTCTTTGTGAAGACGCCCCTCACGATTCAGAAGCCGTACGTACGATTCAATGGCAACCCGCTTGGGGTTTTGCTCTTTCCATTTGGAGGCGGCATCGTTTAGGAGGGAGAAATAAAAGCTTCCGATCTCTTCGGAATCTTTGAGATGGGGGTAAAAAAGGGAGATAAATTGCTGCCACAGTCGGATCCGGTCATAGTTGCCCATCCACGGATATCCCAGATGGATCACGTCGCGGAGGCGTCCGATCGAGGATTTAAGTGAATGCTCCACTTCGAAATCGATTTTGAAACCGATATTGATCGGGCTGTGGCGTGCACCGTAAAAACGGTAAAGTGTCTGTAAGTTTTCCTCGGTTATGATGCTAACTATCATATCCTCTTCGCGTGAGCGGGTAAGCTTGATGATGAATCCCTGCATGATTGCTTCTTCTTTACACGCCTTTCTTGAAAACTTTCCTGATTGACCGTCATTTTAAACTTTTTTAACCTAAGAATCGATAAAATTAAAGCGATTTTCATCTCTATAAACTACTTAAGTTTAAAAAGAGATTAAAAAATAACAATTTGCCGAAAATTTCCGGTGAAAGGTGACGATTAGAGTGGAATATCAAGACCTGTTACGATCATTTAAAGACAACTGCGGATTTGGTTTGATCGCCAATATCAAAAACCGCCCCTCGCATGAAAACCTGGAAAATGCGATTACCGCGTTGGAGCGGATGATGCACCGCGGTGCGGTAGCTGCTGATGGGAAAACCGGGGATGGAAGCGGACTGCTCCTCTCTCTTCCCCGAGAGTTTATGCGCGCTACTGCGGCAGAACTCGGTGTGGAGCTCCCCAAAATGTATGCGGTTGCCGTTGTGTTTACGCGCGATGCGGCACAATTGAGTACCATTAAAAGCGTTTGTCTCAATAACGATCTGAAAGTGGTTCTGGACCGTGTCGTACCGGTCGATACGAACGCCCTTGGGGAACAGGCGCTCTCCACACTGCCTGAAATCCACCACATCTTTATTACTCCCAATTCGCTGATGGCTTCGCAGCGCTTCGACGCGCTTTTGTATCTCAGCCGAAAAGAGATCGAACACGCGCTCGTAGACGATCTTGATTTTTACATCGCGTCGATGTCCACAACGGTCATTTCGTACAAGGGTCTGATCATGCCGACCCACATCAAAGAGTTCTACACGGACCTCCAAAACGAAAAATTCAAGATCTCGTTCGCTCTGTTCCACCAGCGCTTTTCGACGAATACCCTCCCCAAATGGCGTTTGGCCCAGCCGTTCCGCGCTGTCGCCCACAACGGCGAGATCAACTCGGTCGAAGCGAACCGTTTTAACGTCGCGGTAAAATCAGAATCGATCAAAAGCGACGTTTTCACGGCCGAAGAGATCGAGCGGCTCCTTCCGATCCTCCAGCCGGGCGGATCGGACAGCGCGAGCGCCGACAACTTCTTCGAATTCCTGATCATCAACGGGATGGATTTCTTCAAGGCGGCCCGGGCCGTCATCCCCGCGCCGTGGCAGAACGCTCCGCACATGGACCCGGAACTAAGAGCGTTTTACGAATACCATTCGACTGTATTCGAAGCGTGGGACGGCCCTGCGGCCTTCTCCCTCACCGACGGGCGCTATATCGGGTGTGTCCTAGACCGTAACGGACTGCGCCCTTCCAAATACATCATCACCCATGACGATACTCTCCTCATTGCGAGTGAATACGGGGTTATCGACATCCCCGAAGATCAGATCAAAGAGCGCGGACGCCTCCAGTCAGGACAGATGATCGGACTGGATCTCAAATTCGGAAAAGTGCTCAAAGACGGCGACATCAACGACTATCTCAAAAGCTCCAATCCCTACATGAAATGGCTCAACGACCACATGATTTATCTGCAGGAGCATGTGGAGGAGCAGTACGTCAGCCGCTGTGAATTCGACGCCAAAAACCTCGTAGAGAGGCAGCGTTTCTACAACATCACCCAGGAGGTGGTCGAGCAGGTGATCGAGCCGATGATCCGCGACGGAAAAGAGGCGGTCGGATCGATGGGGGACGACACCCCGCTGGCCGCATTCAGTAGCGTACAGCGCAACTTCAGCGACTATTTCAAACAGCGTTTCGCGCAGGTGACCAACCCGCCGATCGACCCGATCCGCGAAAAAGTCGTCATGAGTCTCAACACCGGTTTCGGCGAGACGCACAACATCCTTGACGAGATCCCAAGCCACGCCCACCGTCTCAAGGCGACGTCGCCGATCATCACCCGCGAAAAACTCGACGTCCTCAAATCGTTCGGGGACCGCAAATCTCCCCGGTTCGAGACTTTCTACACGAACCGGACGTTTTCCACCGCATACCGCGGAGCGCTGAAACCGGCACTCGAAGCGCTGGTTTCCGAGATCATCAAAGCGGTCCGGGAAGAGGGGGTCCGTATCATCATCCTAGATGACACCGGATTTGACCGTGAACACAAAACCATTCCGATGCTGATGGCCGTCGGACGGATCAGCCGCGCGCTGCTGGACGAAAAAATCCGCCATCTCAGTTCGATCGTCGCCTGCACGAGCGAAGTGATCGATTCGCACGGTGCCGCGACGCTGATCGCCTACGGGGCGAGCGCCGTCTATCCCTCCCTTTTGTTCGCCACCGCCGCGTCGCACCTGGAAGAACACAAGAAAGATATCAGCTGCTCCGAAGCGTTCAAATCGATTCACCACGCCCTCAACGCCGGGCTGCTGAAAATCATGTCGAAAATGGGGATCGCGACGATCGGTTCGTATCGCAACTCCGGACTTTTCGACGTCATGGGACTGAGCCGCGAAATCGTCGAAGAGTGCTTCGGCGAGTCGCATGCCCTTATTCCGGGTCTCACCTACGAAGACATCGACGCGCGTCTGGAACGTAATCACAAAGAAGCCTTCGCAGTGGGCGGTTTCAACACCGTGTTCCCCCTCAAGATCGGAGGATTCTACAAATTCTACAACGGTCAGGAACACCACGATTTCAACCCCGGTGTGATCCACGCGATCCACCGTGTCTCCAAAACGGGTAAACGGGAAGATTTCGACCGTCTCAGCGCCCTGATCAACGGCCGCGGACAGAAGTTCATCCGCGATTTCTTCGAATTCACATCCGACCGCGCCCCGATTGATATCGGCGAAGTCGAGTCCAAAGAGACGATCTTCAAACGGTTCGCCTCGGCGGCGATGTCGCTGGGATCGATCTCTCCCGAAGCACACGAGTGCCTTGCGGTGGCGATGAATACGATCGGCGCCCAGTCCAACTCGGGTGAGGGGGGAGAAGACGCGGCCCGCTTCGGTACGCTGAAAAACTCCAAAATCAAACAGGTCGCCTCAGGGCGGTTCGGGGTCACCCCGGCCTACCTGCGCAGCGCCGAAGAGATTCAGATCAAAGTCGCCCAGGGGGCCAAACCGGGCGAGGGGGGACAGCTTCCGGGTCACAAAGTGAGCGGCCTCATCGCACGTCTGCGCTATACGATGCCGGGCGTCACCCTGATCTCTCCGCCGCCGCACCACGACATCTATTCGATCGAGGATCTGGCACAGCTGATTTTCGACATGAAACAGGTCAATCCGAATGCCAAAGTGGCGGTCAAACTCGTCTCTGCCGCAGGCGTCGGGACGATCGCGGCCGGGGTCGCGAAAGCGTATGCCGACAAGATCATCATTTCCGGCGGCGACGGCGGTACCGGGGCTGCGCCTCTCACCTCGATCAAATTCGCGGGGAATCCGTGGGAACTGGGGCTTTCCGAAGCCCACAACGCACTCAAAGTCAACAATCTCCGAGGTCTCGTCCACGTACAGACTGACGGCGGGCTAAAAACGGGAACCGACATCGTCAAGGCAGCGTTACTGGGTGCCGAGAGCTATGCGTTCGGTACCGGAGCACTCGCCATCATCGGCTGTAAAATGCTCCGTATCTGCCATGTCAACAAATGTTCCGTCGGTATTGCGACGCAGAACGAAAAACTCCGCGGTGAGTATTTCAAAGGGACGGTCGATCAGCTGATCAACTATTTCACCTACCTGGCCGAAGATGTCCGTAAAATCATGGCGCAGCTGGGATACCGCACGATGGAAGAGCTGATCGGGCGCAGCGA
>CAYXWQ010000038.1:0-15080 GCA_964468865.1 uncultured Sulfuricurvum sp.
ATACAGCCGCGTGTTTCGTCCGTTTCGATCGCGAACACATCGTAATTGTCGCGGGAGGCGAGATCGATTTGGGAGGTGACCTCGCTTTTGGCTATCCGCTCGATCCGGTCGCGCAGCACGAGCGCTTCTTCAAAGCGGAGCGATTCGGCATAGAACTCCATTTTCGCCTCGAGCTGTTTGATCAATCGCTGTTTGTGGGTGATCCATTCGATCCCCTGCGTGACGAAGGCCATATAGGTATCGCGGGGAACGGGGAACTCGCAGGGGGCCAGACACTGCTCCATCTGGTAAAAAAGGCACGCACGTTTGCCCTTCAGGCAGCTTTTTTTCTGAACCAGTTTGAGCAGTTCGTAGAGCGAATCGAGAATGTCGCGGGCTCCGACGGAAAAGGGGCCGAAGTAGCGGACCGATTTCCCCCGGATGATTTTGCGGGTCAGTTCGAAGCGGGGGTAGGGATCGTCCAGGTCGACGTAGAGATAGGGGTAGGTCTTGTCGTCGCGCAGGAGGATGTTGTATTTGGGTTTGAGCTGCTTGATCAGCGAGTTTTCGAGGATCAGGGCGTCGTGTTCGTTTTCCACGATGATGTAATGGAGGCTGACGGTCTCTGCGAGCATTTTTTGGATGCGAAGCGACAGGGTTGCTTTGGGAGAGAGGGCCGGCGTGAGGTTGAAATAGCTTTTGACCCGTTTGGAGAGATTTTTGGCTTTGCCGATGTAGAGTATCCGCCCTTTTTCGTCAAGGTACTGGTAAATTCCCGCTTGATGGGGAAGCGAGCGAATCTGATCGATCATCGTAATCACTTAATCAATAATTTATTGAAGCTATTATACCATCCGAACAGAGAAATATTTAAAGAAAAAGCGCTTTGGGCGCGTGTGTCGACAAAGATTAATCTTGCCTCGCAGAGGAAAAAATATGATGAAAAAAATGACGGCCGTTCTGAGCGCTGCCGCGTTGCTGACACTGCTGGGCGGTTGCGGCTACAAAGCGCCGCCGTATTACGAAAAAGATTCCAAGGCAGAGGGCTCATCCGTTGCGTTATGATGTAGTGATCATCGGATCGGGGATAGCGGGACTGTATACGGCGATTGCTTTGCCTAAAAGCTTGAAAGTGCTTGTCATTAATAAATCGCATCCGTGGGAGTGTAACACCTATTATGCCCAGGGGGGCGTAACGACGGCATACGACGAAGCCGATATCCCTTTGCACGTCCAGGATACGCTCGAAGCGGGGGCGGGGATGTGCAACGTCGATGCCGTTCGGCTAATGAGCGAAAATTCGGGCAAGGTGGTCGCGGATCTGCTCAAGCGGGGTTTTCTATTCGATAAGGACAACGAGGGGAACCTCCTCTACACGAAAGAAGCGGCCCATTCGCGCAGCCGGATTCTTCACGCCGGCGGCGATGCGACGGGGAGACACCTGCATTTTTTTCTCCTCCAGCAAAATCCCCATCCGATGCTGAGCGATGCGACGGTTGTCGACCTCTTGATCGAGAACGGTCAGTGCTGCGGGGTCGAGGTACTCAGCGATAACAAGCGCCGGATCGTCCTTGCCGACAATGTCGTCATCGCCAGCGGCGGAGTGGGATCACTGTATGAATTTCATACGAACGCTTCCACGATCAGCGGCGATATCCACGGTATCTGTCTGGAAAAAGGGATCGCCCTGGAGTCGATGGAGATGATGCAGTTTCATCCGACGGTATTTGTCGCGAATACGTGGGCGAGAAAGATGCTCCTGACCGAAGCGCTGCGCGGAGAAGGGGCCCATGTTGTGGACGAAAACGGTTACCGCTTTTTGTTCGACTATGACCCCCGGGGGGAACTGGCACCCCGCGACATCGTGAGCCGTGCGATTTTCGACTACAAAAAGCACAGCGGAAAGCAGGTCTATCTCTCCTGCGAACATTTTGACCCAGAATATTTCAAAGAACGGTTTCCGAACATTTACAAGGGGCTGTACGATCTGGGATTTCATCTCCCCAAAGACCGTGTTCCGATTTCACCGGCATTTCATTATGCCGTGGGGGGGATCAAAACCGGTCTGGACGGAAGCATTCCGGGGGTAAAAGGATTGTATGCGGTCGGCGAAGCGGCATCGACCGGTGTCCACGGCGCCAACCGTCTGGCGAGCAATTCGCTGCTGGAGGGGCTTGTTTTCGCCCAAAAAACAGCCGAATCGATTTTGGACCACCCTCTCCGCAGCTGCGAGGGCCACTTCGAAGCAGGGACCGAACCTCTTGAAAGGGAGGGGGACAAAGAAAAAAAAGACGCTTTGCGCAAGATTATGTGGGACAATGTTTCCATCGTGCGCACCCCAAAAGGGCTTCAGGCGGCAAAAGAAGCGATCGATGCGATGCTCGCCGGAGAGATCGGACGGCTTTTGCGGCTGCGGCTGCTCAGCGCACGCTGCATCGTCGAATCGGCGCAGAAACGGACCGAATCGATCGGAGTCCATTTTATTACACAAGGAGAGAGTGAATGACAACTGCGGTTGCGGAACAGGCCGCGATAAATTTTGTAGGCCATCCGTTCGGATGGCTGCTGCTTGCTATTTTTGTAGTGGGTTACTATTTTATCGCAGCCGAAGAGAATTATCATATCGACAAGGCAAAACCGGCTCTTTTTACGGGGACGCTGATGTTTGTCCTGATCGGTATCTATTATGCCGCCGTCGGGGCTGATTTTACCCCTTTTGAACACGAGATCGACCATCTGATCCTCGAAATCGCGGAAATTTTCTTTTTCCTTTTTGTCGCGATGACCTATATCGAGGCACTGATCGAGCGGGGCGTCTTCAGCGCCCTGCGCGCCAAACTGATTGCCAAAGGGTACAGCTACCGCGAACTGTTCTGGATTACCGGACTGCTCGCATTTTTCATCTCACCCGTTGCCGACAACCTGACCACGGCGCTGATCCTTTCCACGGTGCTGCTGACGATTGACAACAAAACCAAAGAGTTTCTGGTCCCCGGTGCGATCAACGTCGTCGTCGCGGCCAATGCCGGCGGTGCGTGGAGCCCGTTTGGGGACATCACGACCCTGATGGTGTGGGCGGCGGAAAAAGGGGCATTCACCGATTTCCTCTATCTCTTCCCGGCGGCATTTATCGGCTGGTTCGTCACGGCGTATCTGCTGAGCCGCTACGTTCCCGATATCGATCCGTTGGGGGCCGGTAATCCGGATGAAGCCGCAAAAATCAAGGTTCTCAAAGGGGGAAAAGTGATCATCGCGTTCGGAGCGCTCACCATCGCGCTGGCTGTCATCGGTAAACAGGTGATGCACCTGCCTCCGATGTGGGGGATGCTGTTCGGTCTGGCTCTTTTGCAGCTCTATTTTTATTTTCTCAAAACAAAACACAATATCGACGTCGATATTTTCCAGGCGATGAGCAAAATCGAAAACAATACGCTGCTTTTCTTCTTCGGTATTCTGGCAGCCGTCGGAGCGCTCCATTTCATCGGATTTTTAACGTATGCGGCCAAGCTGTATGAAGCATTCGATCCTACGCTGGTCAATATCGGTATCGGATTCCTTTCAGCGATTGTCGATAACGTTCCGGTTATGTCGGCCGTTTTGAAAGCCAATCCCGACATTGATCACGCTCAATGGATGCTTGTCACAATGACGGCAGGTATAGGAGGTTCTTTGATCAGCTTCGGAAGCGCGGCCGGCGTCGGTGTCATGGGGAAAATGCAGGGAATCTATACGTTTTCTTCCCACATCAAACTGGCGTGGACGGTTCTGATCGGCTATTTTGTCTCCCTGGCCGTCTGGTATTTCCAGTTCATCATTTTAGGTATTTATTAATCCATATCGAAAATTAAACTACAATAGGGTACCCTTTCATTAGCATTAGGGTACCACCTTCCCTTCCTCTATCTCTAATTTAAAGGCTTATCCGTGAAAGATGTCAGCATTATCGTCCTTGATTTCGGATCCCAGTACACTCAGCTGATTGCGCGGCGTTTGCGTGAAGACAAAATCTATTGTGAAGTCCTTCCGTACCACACCAAAATCGACACCATCAAGGGAAAAAATCCCAAAGGGATTATCCTGAGCGGCGGTCCCTCATCCGTTTACAACAAAGATGCCTATGAGGTCGATCAGGGTGTTTATGCGCTGGGGATTCCCGTGCTTGGAATCTGTTACGGGATGCAGCGGATTGCTGTCGATTTCGGCGGTTCGGTTGTCCGCAGTGATCACCACGAATACGGCAAAGCGGAACTTTACATCGATATGGAGAAAAACTCTCCGCTGTTTGAAAACTGCGACAACGAGAGGATCGTCTGGATGAGCCACTCGGACAAAGTTGACGTTCTCCCGGAAGGGTTCACCCCGATCGCCCATTCGGCAAACTCTCCCTTTGCGGCGATTGCCGATGAAGCGCGCCGTGTGTACGCGATGCAGTATCACCCTGAGGTCAACCACTCCGAAGAGGGGTATCTGATGCTGCGCAATTTTGCCCGCAAAATCTGCGGCATCACCGAAAAATGGGACATGGGACACTTCCTCAAAGAGCAGATCGTCAAAATCCGCGAGCAGGTCGGTGAGGGAAAAGTCCTTTGCGCCCTGAGCGGCGGAGTTGACTCCTCTGTCGTTGCCGCGCTTCTCTACGAAGCGATCGGCGATCAGCTGATCCCCGTATTCGTCGACAACGGCGTTCTGCGCAAAGGGGAGCGCGAATCGGTCGAGAATATTTTCAAAGTCCATCTGAAAGTCCCCCTCGTCGTTGCCGATGCTTCGGAGATTTTCCTCTCCAAGCTTGCCGGTGTTACCGATCCTGAAACGAAGCGCAAAATCATCGGACATACCTTCATCGAGGTGTTCGAAGCGGAAGCGAAAAAACACCAGGGGATCAAATTCCTCGCGCAGGGGACACTCTATCCCGACGTCATCGAGTCGGTTTCCGTCAACGGCCCGTCCGTCACGATCAAAAGCCACCACAATGTCGGCGGACTCCCCGACTGGATGGATTTTGAGTTGATCGAGCCGTTGCGTGATCTCTTCAAAGACGAAGTGCGTAAACTGGGTATGGAGCTTGGGCTTCCCGAATCGCTTGTAAACCGCCATCCGTTCCCGGGGCCGGGCCTTGCGATCCGCATCATGGGAGAGGTCAACAAACCCGATCTTAACCTCCTGCGCGAAGCCGATGCGATTTTGTTGGACGAACTTAAAGTGAGCGGTTACTATACCCGTACATGGCAGGCGTTTGTCGTCCTTCTCAACGTCAAATCGGTAGGGGTCATGGGGGACAACCGCACTTACGACAATACGGTGTGTGTCCGGGTCGTTGAGGCGGTTGATGGGATGACGGCGACCTTTGCCCATTTGCCGCACGATCTGCTGGAGCGGATCAGCCGCCGCATCATTAACGAAGTCGACGGGATCAACCGCGTCGTTTACGACATTAGCTCCAAACCGCCCGCAACGATCGAGTGGGAATAAGGCGCACCTCTTGCGCCCGATCTATCTGATCTCCAAAACCCCGTATCCCGGGGTGATCCATATCCCTGTCCTCACTATCCGTTTCTTGACCCCTAAGATCGACTTTTCCCGTTATGGAGGGATCATACTGACCTCGAAACAGGGGGTTGAGGCGCTCCGAAACTACCCTGTAGAGTGGGAGAAACTCTCCTGTATCTGCGTCTCCGAACCCACCGCCGAATATGCCAGAGCGGCTGGAGCGCAGAGTGTCGAAACGGGATCGGGCTATGGTGTCTCGATTCCTGATGTTCTCAGTTCGCAGAAACGTTCGGGCAGATGGCTCTATCTGCGTCCCGAAAAAGTGGCGTCATCGTGGGTCGATGAGGCGCGCAGCAGAGGATTTGTCATCGACGAAGCGATCGTCTATCAGACGAGCTGCAATCCTGACACTGCAGTGGGAGCGATCGATGAGAACGCTGTCCTGATTTTTACCTCTCCGTCCAGCATTGAATGTTTTCTTCATAAATACACGCTTCGTCCGACCCACGCGGTGGTTGCCATCGGCACGACAACCCAAAAAGCCCTTCCCGAAGGGGTCAATTCGTCGCTGAGCGAGGAGACAAGTGTCGCCTCGGCGGTCGAACTGGCGCGCCAAATTGCATCGGAGGACGAAAATTCATCCCCTTTTTAGACTTTTAGCGTTATAATTATTGACTCTGGGCGAAGCGAGTAATCGCATTTTGAGGGTTCTACATATACACTTAGTCACAGCCGTAGCCGTCTTTTGGTGTCGGTGGTCTCGTTTGAGCCTTCGGGCGAGAGATTGCCGCCGGTAAAGACGCTCGAGTGGCTTTATTCGGCTTTGAGAACCAAAGCTACTGCGAGACGCCCGCCCGGGCCTTTGTTTCATTTGAACATCGATGCGGTGTTGAGATGAGAGAATGATCAATCCCACAAAAACTTTATGACAGACAAGGTGATGTATGCGTGTAATGGTAATCGGAAACGGCGGACGCGAATTTGCGATCGGGCGGGTGCTTAAGCAAGACCCAGCGGTAACGGCACTGTTTTTCGCCCCCGGAAACGGTGCGACGACGATCCTCGGTGAAAATGTATCGATCAAGGATTACGAAGAGCTCGCTCAGTTTGCCCTCGACAACGCCATCGATTTAACCATTGTCGGTCCTGAAGGGCCGCTCAGCGAGGGGATAGTCGATGTTTTCAAGGCCAGAGGACTCGTGATCTTCGGCCCGAGCAAAGCGGCGGCGCAGCTGGAAGGCTCGAAAGTCTACATGAAAAACTTTCTGGCCAAAAATGCCATTCCGACGGCCCGCTACATCGAGACCGGTCACATCGGTGATGCGTTCAAGTTCATCGAAAGCCTCACGGCGCCGATCGTCGTCAAAGCCGACGGACTGTGTGCGGGAAAAGGAGTCATCATCGCGATGAGCCATGATGAAGCCAAGGTGGCCGTTTCCGAGATGCTTAGCGGAAAAGCGTTCGGGGATGCCGGGAAACGGGTTGTTGTCGAAGAGTTTCTTGACGGCTACGAGCTCTCCATGTTCGCCCTGTGCGACGGAAAAGATTTTATCCTTCTTCCTGCGGCGCAGGACCATAAGCGCCTTCTCGATAACGACGAAGGCCCCAATACCGGGGGGATGGGTGCGTATGCCCCGACCCCGCTCGTAGACGACGTGATCTACGAAAAAGTCAAAGATCGTATCGTCCGGCCGACGCTCTTGGGGATGCAGGAAGAGGGGGCTCCGTTCGAGGGGGTCTTGTTTATCGGACTGATGATCGTGAACGGCGAACCGCTGACGCTCGAGTTCAACGTCCGTTTCGGCGATCCCGAGTGCGAAATTCTGATGCCGCTGCTCAAAACCCCCGCAAGCGAGCTTTTCTACAAAGCGGCGACGAAACAGCTTGACACACTCAACGTCGAATTCCACGACAAATACGCCGTAGGGGTCGTCATGGCCAGCCGCGACTATCCGTACGCCAACTCCGAACCGGCGGAAATCATCGTCGATGAGATCCATCATCCCGAGATTGCGCAAAACACCCATATCGCCTATGCTGGGGTCAGCGAAGAGGACGGAAAACTCTACGCTACCGGCGGGCGTGTTCTGGTGTGTATCGGAGTGGGCGATAGCATCAAAGAAGCGCGTGACCGAGCCTACATGCTCTGCGGCCAGGTCCATTTTGCGGGGAAAAAGCTCCGCACCGATATCGCGTATCAAGCGCTGCGCTGATGGACGAACAACTCGATACGCTGATCCAGCGCGAACGGCTCGAGCTCGCTTCTCTGCGTCAGCGGGCAGCTGCATTCGGTATCGATGAACTTCTTCTGTCGGTGTTGATGATCGTCATTTTGTGGGACGCGATGGCAAAAGCCGAAACGCTCGAGGCGATGATTGCCGTGACCAACAGTTTTCTGCTGGAATACATGGCGATCAAAATCGTCTACCACACTTTTTTTACGATGCAGTACGGAGCCAGTATCGGAAAAATCGTGATGAAAATCCGCATCATCGAACTCTCTACCCTCTCCAGTCCCGGTTTTTTAAGTGCTTTCAACCGAAGCGTCTTCCGGGTGGTCAGCGAACTCTTTTTTTATCTCGGGTTCGTTTGGGCCATGCTCGACCCTTACCGCCGGAGCTGGCATGATCGTACCGCACGGACATTGGTGATCGATGCGTAGGCTCGGCTGGATCAGCTTAATCGCCTCTACGGTGTTGCTGGCCAACGAGCGCGTCGAGTTTTTCGGCACCTATGCCGATATGAACGGCTCGACGGCGCATGCCGGCGGCAACCCGGTCATTTTTTATCAGGACCAGATCCTGAGCGCCTCGGAGATCACCTATGACCGCAACACGACGATCGTCGAAGCCAACGGATCGGTCAACGTCTTCAAAGCCAACCAGTACCATGCAATCAGCGACTATGCCAGAGTCGATCTGACGAACGACACACGCTATTCGAAACCCTACTACATGTTCGATCAATCCACCGGTTTATGGATGAGCACCGAGGAAGCGCAGGCGTGCGAGAACGAGATCGATCTGGAAAGTGGAGCCGTTTCGGGGTGCGATTCGACCGATCCGCTCTGGAAAATCCGCTTCAGCAGCGCCGATTACGATACCGAAGCGATGTGGGTCAACCTTTACAATGCCCGGCTGGAATTCGGCGAGGTTCCGGTGTTTTATCTCCCCTATTTCGGATATCCTACCGACCGCACACGTCGCAGCGGTCTATTGATCCCCTCGTTCGGATGGTCGAATTCCGAGGGGTTCTATTATCAGCAGCCGATCTATTTCGCTCCCCACAACTGGTGGGATCTGGAACTGCGCCCCCAGATCCGTACATCGCGGGGAGCGGGGATTTACACCGATTTTCGTTTTGTCGACACCCTCTCATCGCAAGGCTCGATCCGCGTGGGGTATTTCAAAGAACAGAGCGAATACGCAAAAGAGTACGACCTTGCGAACCTGAAACATTTCGGATACGACATCAATTATCGCCACAGCGCTCCGCTGCGGGAGTGGTTTGGTCTTGATTTGGAAGGTGAATCGGGTCTGTATGTCGACGGATCATGGATGAACGATGTCGATTATCTGAACCTGCAGAAAACGGACGAAACCGAAAGCGTCACAGACAACCAGGTTATGTCGCGGATCAACGCCTATTACGGCAGCGAAGACAATTACCTCGGGGCCTATTTCAAGCATTACCAATATCTCGACGAAGAGAGCAACGCCCGGACAATCCAAACCCTCCCGACGCTCCACTACCACCGCTATCTGGAAACCTTTTTCGATGATGTTCTCCTCACCAGCGCCGATGCGATGGCCACCCACTTTTACCGCCCTGACGGAAAACGGGCCGTGCAGGGGGATTTTAACGTCCCCCTGAGCCTCCAGACATCGCTGATGGACGAATATCTCGATCTGAGCTATACGGCCAACGCTTCGGCCAGGGTGATCGGATTTTATGGCAATCCCGTTAATCCCTATGTTGATAGTTATGGAAACTTGATCACGGATACCCATCGCTACGAGCAGGGGACATACGCGCAGCTGGACCACACCGTCGCCCTCTCATCGACCCTGGTACGTCCGTATGAATCGCTCACCCATGTCATGACCCCATCTGTCAGCTATACCGAAGCGGGAACGCGCCATTACGGCGGCTATTACGAAACGTTTCATGAGAATGGAGAGTGCATTCCGGGGAATACGAATGCGGCATGCGAATACTATACCCTCAATGAGCCCGGCAATACCCTCTCTTTGGGGCTGAACAACTATATTTTTCAGGACGGAAAACAGCTCTTCGCCGACCGCCTCTCGCAGAACTTCCGATACGATGATACCGGAAGCTATTACGGAGAGCTTCAAAACGAGCTGGAATGGGAGATCACCGAAGCGCTCTCCTACTACAACCAGACGGCTTACAACCATGACCGTAACCGCATTACGAAAGAACAAAACACGCTGCGCTATAATGACGGAGACGTGAGTACGGGTGTGAGCCATTATTACACCGATCAGCTCCGGAATAACACGGCGATATATTCGAGTTACTGGACGGCCGATGCCGCGTATCGGTACAATCAGCATTACCGATTTTTCGGGATGGTGGCGTACGATTACCACGAAGATCTGCTCAAGCGGAGCGAAATCGGGTTTCTGTATTCGCAGCGGTGCCTCGATTTCGGTCTTAAACTGGTTCAGAACCGCCGCCCGATCCTGACGAATACGACCGGGAACGATTCGGTTGACGATTCGTATATTTTTATCACGATTATTCTCAAACCCATCGGCGGGTCCGAGTTTAATTACAAATTGACCAGCAACTAAAAGAAGAGGACAGCGTATGAAACTGGAAGCAAAAATCGGCCTTTTTGTCGTTATGGCACTGGGGGCCTTGTTGTTTCTCTCGACCCAGGTGACTTCTTTCGGAAAATGGGGGGTGAACGCCTACAAAGTTCAAGCCTATGTCGACGATGCTTCCGGGATCGAAAAACATACCCATGTCCTGATGAACGGTGTGACGATCGGCGAAGTCGAGGAGATAACGATCGAGGGAAAACGGGTAAAACTGGGGCTCTCGATCGATGAAGGGGTGAAAATTCCCGACGACTCAACGGTCATCGTGGCGCAGGAATCGCTTCTGGGATCCAAGGTTATCAATATCGCTGTCGGCGATTCGGAACAGATGCTCAATGCCGGAGAGGCGCTTTCGGAAGCGAAGCGATACGCCTCGTTTGACCAGACGAGCGATTCGATCAATGCCGCGGCCAAAGAACTGGAACTGCTGATGCGCGATTTTCGCACAACGCTCGACGACGAACATCGCCGGGCGATTCAGGAGGCGATCGTCGCATTTCGAAACGTCGGGGTAAACCTGGATGGCGTCATCGTGGAGAACCGCGAAGATCTGCATGCGGCGATCAGTAATTTCCGGGAGATGTCCGCCGGATTTTCGCAAAGCGCCGATACCGTCAACAAAGATCTCCCTGCGATCATGGCGCGGATCAATTCTCTGACCACCCGGATGGACAATATCAGCGGCTCTTTGGAACACAAGCTTCCCGAAGCGGTTGACAAATTTGTCGGCATCGAAGACAACGTTACCGCGATACTGGCGGAAAACCGCAATTCGCTCAAAACGGCTCTCGCATCGGCGGGAGAGTTTTTCAAAAGCGGAGAAGAGGCCTTCGGAAAAGTCGATTCGATGCTCTCCAATTTTACAACGAGCGAATTGCAGGTGGCCATGCACACCGACTACATGATGCGTGACGGATACGGCAAAGTCTATCTGGGGGTCAACTATCTCCCCAACCCCGAAACGTATTATATGTTTGACCTGATCAGCACTGATGACTATTCTCTGAGTCCTGCCGGTCCCGAGAAACATGCCGAGAGCGACCTGCTCTATTCACTCCAGTACGGGAAACGGTTCGACAACCTTCTGCTCCGTTTCGGAGCGATCGAATCGACCGGTGGGGTCGGGTTTGACTATTTCATGAACCACGACCGTCTCAAATTCAGCGCCGAAGCGTTTGATTTCAACGCCGTCAACGATATCCGTTCCGAGCGGGTCCATCTCAAAGCACAGGTTCGCTACCAGATGCTCAAGCATCTCGAACTGTACGGGGGATGGGACAATTTCCTCAACCCCGGATCACAAAACCTCTTTTTCGGACTTGGACTCCGGTTTATCGACAACGACATCAAGTACACCCTCGGCACTGCGTCGATGGCACGCTGATGGGCTGAATGATGCAGGCGATTACGTTTAAAAACCGCGCCGATGCCGCGATGCAGCTCAAAGAGCTCCTTCCGCTGGACCGGATGAAAAGTGAGTCGTGGAATCTGATCGCTGTTTCTTCGGGGGGGCTTGTCATCGCCGATGCGATCAATGCACGGCTGAGGCTGCCGATCGATTTTATTTTTTCAGGGGCCATTACCGCACCGCAAAATCCTGAATGTGAGCTGGCCCGTGTCAGCGAAACCGAAGAGATCGTCATCCATCAGGCTCTGGTCGACGCTTTTGAAATACAGGTTGACTACATCTACGGCGAGGCGACCCGAAAACATGAGGAGAAGATCCTCAGCGCCATCTATCAATACCGCAAGGGGGAACATTTTAAATCGATGAAGGGGAAGAACATTCTTCTGGTCGATGAGGGGAGCGAAACGGGGCTGAAGCTCATGTGCGCCATCAAAACCGCTTTCGCCCAGAAAGCCAAAGCGGTCTACGTTGCCGCTCCGATCATGCCGGGCAGTGTAGTGGAAGCATTGGATCCGATCGTGGACGGCGTATTCTGCCTGCACGAGATCGACGACTACATCGATACGGGATTTTATTACCAGGAATTCGAACCGGTAGAAGAAGAAACGATAGAGACTATTTTGGAGAAAAGACATGAAATATAACGTTGAGCTCGAGTTGACCAACAAACAAGAAGCGTACGCATTCGGCCAGGTTGCCAAACAATCAAACGGAGCCGCATGGCTCAAATGCGGGAATACCGTCATCCTCGCGACGGTCGTCATAGACGAGACCGATTTTGTCGATGAGGATTTTTTGCCTCTGACGGTACAGTACATCGAGAAAAGCTACGCCGCCGGAAAATTTCCGGGAGGGTTTATAAAGCGGGAGACCAAGCCGAGCGATTTCGAGACATTGACGTCACGGATTGTCGACCGCTCACTTCGCCCTCTGTTCCCCAAAGGGTTTGCCAACCCCGTGCAGATCACCGTAATGGTTCTGAGCGCCGACCGTGAGGCCGATCTGCAGGTATTGGCACTCAATGCCGCATCCGCAGCGCTGTATGTTTCGGATATCGACATTTTCACCTCGGTAACCGCGGTCCGTGCGGCCAAAATTGACGGAGAGATCGTTTTCAACCCGTCTCGTGAGCAGATGGTGGAGAGCACGTTTGACCTTTACCTTGCCGGTAGCAAAGACGACATGCTGATGATTGAGATGCAAAGCATAGGAAGCGATGAGACGGAGATCATAGAGATGGGAATCATCGACCCGATTATCGATTCTGCAGGAGTTTCTCAGACCCTTCCAGTCCGCCGCTCCAATGCCATGGGAGAAGATGAGCTGATCGACATCCTGACTCAGGCACAGGCCGAGCTCAAGGCGGCGAATGCGCGCTACGAAGCGGCATTCAAGCCTTACGCCTCCGATCCGTTTGAATTGCAATACGTCATCAGCGAAGTGAACGGCGAGATGGTCGAATACGTACGTGCAAACCATACCGATGATTTGAAAAAAGGGATCAATCAGATGGCGAAAACGGAGCGCAGTACGGCACTGCGGACGATCCGCAAAGCGATCATGAAAGAGAAACCCGAGTGGAACGAGCACGAGCTGAAAAAAGCGATCGAATCGGTCAAGCGCAGTATGGTCCGTGCCCAGATTCTCGATGAAAAAGTGCGTGCTGACGGACGGGGGCTGCGTGAAGTGCGTCCGATCAGCATCGAAACCAATGTTCTTCCGGGGGCGCACGCTTCGGCGCTGTTTACCCGCGGTCAGACGCAGGCGCTGGTCGTTTTGACCCTCGGGGGCTCCAAAGATGCCCAGATGTATGAAAACCTGACCGACAGCGGCACCCAAAACGAATCGTTCATGGTCCATTACAACTTTCCGGGATTCAGTGTCGGTGAACCTTCCCCGATCGGGGCACCCAGACGGCGGGAACTGGGACACGGTAACCTGGCGAAACGGGCCCTCGAAGGCGGCTGTTCGCAAAACGGCCAAACCATCCGCCTGGTATCCGAAATCCTCGAATCGAACGGTTCGTCGTCGATGGCAACCGTGTGCGGCGGGTATATGGCGCTGCGCGCCGGGGATATCGACATGGCTGATCCGATCGCGGGGGTTGCTATGGGGATGGTCTCCGAGGGGGAGCGCTACGCGATTCTGACCGATATTATGGGGCTTGAGGACCATGACGGGGATCTTGACTTCAAAGTCGCCGGCTCCAAAGAGGGGATTACGGCGATGCAGATGGACATCAAGCTCGGCGGTATCCGTCTGGAAGTACTGAAAGAAGCCCTCTATCAGGCCAAAGAAGCGCGCGCCCACATCATCGACATTATGACGACGAGCGAAGAAAAAATCGAACTCAACGAAGGGACATTGCCGAGCACCGATCTGTTCCACATCGATCCAAGCGTCATCGGCGACATCATCGGGCAGGCGGGTAAAACGATTCGCGAAATCATCGAGCGTTTTGACGTGACGATCGACATCGACAAGAAAAAAGGGTCCGTCAAACTCACGGGCAAAAGCCGTGACGGACTCCGCGGAGCGCGTGATCACATCGAAGGGATCGCCAGCAGCGCCACACCTGTCGAAAAAGTGGAATACAAAGTCGGCGACGTGGTCAAAGGGAAAGTCAAAAAGATCGTCGATTTCGGTGCCTTTATCGAACTTCCCGGCGGCGTGGACGGATTGATCCATATTTCGAAAATCTCGGACGGCCATGTAAGCCGCGTCAGCGATGTCCTCTCCGAGGGGGATGAGATCATGGTGGAGATCGTCGAATTCAAAGGAAATAAAATCGGTCTCGGACGGGCTAAGTAATTTTTTAGCTCCGAGTGATTATAATTCCACCCACAAAGTGATAAGTAGGGACACATATCCGAACGGACTTTGATTAAATTATGGAGATCACACATGAAAAAAGTTCTTTTTCTTATGATCGCTCTTGCAGCTGCAGCATTTGGTGCTGAAGAAGCAGTAGTGAACGAAACGCTTAAAGCGTACTCAATGATCGCTGCAGGTGTTGGTCTTGGTTTGGCCGCACTTGGTGGTGCTATCGGTATGGGTAGCACTGCTGCTGCAACTATCGCCGGTACAGCTCGCAACCCGGGTCTTGGCGGTAAACTGATGACAACTATGTTCATCGCTCTTGCGATGATCGAAGCTCAGGTTATCTATACCCTGGTTATCGCTCTTATCGCTCTTTACGCGAACCCATACCTCGGGTAACTCCGGGTATGACCCTCGGTCAGCTTCGGCTGATCTTTTTTCTTTTTAACTGCGATCGTGGTGGAATTGGTAGACACGCTATCTTGAGGGGGTAGTGCCAACAGGTGTGCGAGTTCAAATCTCGCCGATCGCACCAT
>CAYXWQ010000039.1:0-13804 GCA_964468865.1 uncultured Sulfuricurvum sp.
ATATGCTCAGCGACTTCCGTACACTGCGTACCGGAAAAGTGACGACCAAAATTCTAGACAACATCCGTGTCGAGAGCTACGGTTCGCTCGTACCGCTGGATCAAGCCGCCAGCGTTCTGGCAACCGACGCGACAACGATCACCATTTCCCCGTGGGAAAAATCGATGCTCGGCGTTATCGAAAAAGCGATCATGAAAGCCGACATCGGGGTCAATCCGAACAACAACGGAACCGACGTCAAGCTTTTCTTCCCTCCGATGACGGTAGACCAGCGTCAGGAATCGGCGAAAAAAGCCAAAGGGATGGCGGAAGAGGCCAAAGTTGCTGTCCGCAACGATCGCAAAAAAGCGAACGACAAAATCAAAACGCTCGAAAAGGACAAACTGATCACTCAGGATGATTCCAAAGTAGCGCAGGAGAAGGTACAGAAAATCACCGACAAATTCACCGCGAAAATCGACGAACTGCTCAAAAACAAAGAGCAGGAATTGTTGACGGTGTAACATGGACGTCAAACAAATCTATCTCGACGCCAACGCGATGCTTGAAGGGCACTTCAAGCTCAGCTCGGGCAACCATTCGCAGTACTACCTCCAATCGGCCAAAGTGCTGGAAGATCCGAAAACCGCGAAACTTCTCGCCGATGCGCTGGCTGATATCATCAAAAAAGACGGGATCGCCGTTGATACCGTGTGCGCTCCCGCGCTGGGAGGGCTGATTGCCGGATTCGCCCTGGCGACCGCGCTCGACAAGCGCTCGATCTTCGCCGAACGGGTCAACGGGGAGATGCAGATCCGCCGCGGGTTCGAGATCAGACCGGGTGAGAAGGTCCTCGTCTGCGAGGACATCATCACCACCGGCGGTTCGGCGATGGAAGCGGCCAAGGCGATCGAAGCACTGGGGGGAGTAGTGGTCGGTTTCGCCGCCCTCGCCAACCGTGGTTTCTGCAAACGTTCCGGCTCTGCGCTGGAGCGCAAGAGCAACTGCTCCCTTCCCGAGAACAAGCCCCTGTTCGCGCTGGCCGATTTCGATTTCGAGATGTATGCACCGGAAAACTGCCCTCTGTGCGCAGACGGTTCCGAAGCGATCAAACCGGGGTCACGGGGTAACTGATGTCTGCCAATCCTGAAAATTTCAAAGTCGATATGGCGCACCTGCAGAAGGTGCAGCGCACCATCCGCAAAGCAGGGAACATTTTCCCCAATGAGCAGGAGCTCGTCAACACCCTCGAAGATCTGATCATCAAAGCGCAGGACGACACCTCGCTCAATTCCTACTACCACATGGCGCAGTATCTCAAACAGCGTCTCAAAGAGCTCAAACAGCACCTGGAGCAACCGCTCGAGGCGGTCGATACGGCCCTCGAAGACCTGGAGTGGTCAATCCGCTATCTGCAGTGGCTTGTTACCGAGCAGTCTACACAGGAATAACCGTTTTTATTTCTCCAGATCACACTGCATGGCCTCGGATACGAGGCGTGCGGCCACCTCTTTTTTCCCGTCGATCGTGATCGAAATCGGCAATCCCCGCAGCGCCCGTTTCTCTTCCAGACTCACCACCTTGACCACCAGTTTGACATTGGGGGCATGCTGAAGGATCGCTTCGCAGATGAGCCGTTTTTTCTCCAGATTGTCGAGCGTCACAATGACGCTGACGGCATCATGGACGCACAGTTTGTCCAGGATCGCGATTTTCGACATGTCCCCGAAATAGACCTCCTGGCCGTCGCGCAAGGCCTCTTCGACATGCTTGTAGCTGTTGTCGGCGACAACGTAATCGACCCCTTCGGCACGGAGCTCTTTGGCAACAAACTTACCGACGACGCCGTACCCGCACACGATAATGTGGTTGCTCCGTCCGGGGAGCATGCTGAAGCTCTCCGTCACGCTTACATCTTTGAAAAAATAGCCGCTGATGCGTGAAAGGTTCGCCAGCACGAACGGGGTGATGATAATGGAGAGGACAATCGCCAGCACAAGCGTCTGGGAGAGCTCCGGGGGGATCAGTTTGTAATTCCCCGCCAGGGCGAAAATCGCAAACGAAAACTCTCCCACCTGCGAGAGGGCGACCGCTGTTTTGAAGGCGATTTTCGACTGCGAATAGATCCGCACGACGCCGAAAATGACTACCGCCTTGATCACCAGCACCGTCAGAAGGATCAGAAGGATCTCCCCGATATGGGTGACGAACAGCCCCAGATCGATTTTCATCCCCACCGTGACGAAAAAGGTCCCCAGCAGCAGATCCTTGAACGGCGCGATGTCCGCCTCGACTTTGTGGTGGTAGCGGGTTTCGGCGATGATCATCCCCGCGACGAACGCCCCCAGCGAATAGGTGAATCCGAACGCGTGCGCGAGCAGGGAGGCGCCGACGACGATGACGAGGACCGAACCCATGAAAAATTCGTCCACCTCGCTGGAGGAGGCGAAGTGGAGCAGTCTCGTCATGACCCGTTTCCCGACGATGAACAAGAGCCCGACGATCACCACGGCACTGATCGCGGTGCGCAGAAGGACGTCCCCGATGTTCTCCCCGTTCGAACTCAAAAAACCGATCAGAAGGAGGATCGGGATGACGGCGATGTCCTGGAAAATCAGGATACCGGTCGATTTCTGGCCGTAGGGGCGGACGATCTCCTTGGTCGATTTCAGATACGAGAGGACGACGGCCGTCGAGGAGAGCGACAGCGCCATCGATATGATCATCGCCGCATCAAGTGAGATCCCCAGCACCCCGTAGGCCAGAATGAAAAAGATCGATGCGGAGAGGAGAACCTGCAGGGTGCCGTTGAAAAAAACATCGGTTTTCATCGTCGAGAGGCGCTGCAGCGAAACCTCCAGACCGATCGTAAACATCAAAAAGACAATCCCGAATTCGGCAATCATCTCGAGAGTATGCGAATCGGCCATGTGCCGCAGATCAAACGCATAGGCTACGACTATCCCCGTCATGATATACCCGATAATCTGCGACACCCCCAGCCGTTTCAAAACAAGATTGACGACGATGGAGATACCGAGTGCGATCGTGACGTAATAGAGGGCCGATTCCATGATTATCCTTTTATAAGCGATAAAAGTATATAATGCGCTACTTAAAGTTACGGCTCCCTAGACGTCGCCGCGATGCCCATTTCGGGCTATTTTCACCAACCATGCAGATTCAAAACTCGAAGGAACAACTCATGACCAAGTATATTTTTGTAACCGGCGGTGTACTCAGTTCACTCGGAAAAGGGATCACAGCGGCGAGCATCGGAGCGCTGCTCAAACACTCCGGCAAAAATGTCGGCATGCTCAAAATCGACCCCTACATCAACGTCGACCCCGGCACGATGAGCCCGTTGGAGCACGGTGAAGTATTCGTCACCAAAGACGGCGCCGAAACCGACCTCGACATCGGAAACTACGAACGGTTCCTGAACAGCTCGTATCTGCGTACCAGCAACTTCACCACCGGGCAGGTTTACAGCTCCGTCATCGAGCGCGAGCGCAGCGGCGGATACCTCGGGCAGACGATCCAGGTCGTCCCCCACATCGTAGGAGAGATCGTCGACCGGATCAAGAAAGCGGGTGAGGGGCATGACATCCTCGTCGTCGAACTCGGCGGCACCGTCGGCGATATCGAAGGGTTGCCGTACATGGAAGCGATCCGGATGATGAAACACGACGACGAAGTGGAAGGGACCTTCTTCATTCATGTCACCCTCGTTCCCTTCATCAAAGCGGCCGGGGAGCACAAAAGCAAACCGACGCAGCATTCGGTACAGGAGCTTCGCCGCATCGGGATCACCCCGCAGATGATCATCGCCCGCAGCGAAGAGAAGCTCCCCAAAACCTTCAAAAAGAAACTCGCCCTCAGCTGTGACGTGAGCTCGGACAGCATTATCGAGGCGATGGACGAACAGACGATCTACGCCGTTCCGCTCAGTTTCCTGCAGCAGAACATCCTGGCCCCCATCGCCAAAGAGCTCGAACTGGGCGAACTCAAACCCGATATGGAGCAATGGGATTCACTGGTCAAAAAAATCGTCTCCCCCAAACACCACGTCACGATCGGGTTCGTCGGGAAATACCTCGAGCTCAAAGAGTCGTACAAATCGCTGATCGAAGCGCTGATCCATTCAGGCGCCCATCTCGATACCCGCGTCGCGATCCACTGGGTCGACAGTGAAAAGATCGAAACGCAGGGAGCCGAAGCCCTTTTGCGCGACTGCGATTCGGTCCTCGTCGCGGGAGGATTCGGAAACCGCGGCGTCGAGGGGAAAATCGAGGCGATCCGTTACGCCCGCGAAAACAACATCCCGTATCTGGGAATCTGTCTGGGGATGCAGCTCTCGCTGGTCGAATACGCCCGCAACGTCCTGGGGTATGAGGATGCCAATTCCATCGAGTTCAATCCGCAGACCACCCATCCGATGATCTATCTGATCGACAACTTCATCGACCAGTCGGGCCAGAAACAGCTTCGGACCCACCACTCTCCGATGGGGGGAACGCTCCGTCTGGGCGAATATCCGTGTGAAACCAAAGAGGGGTCGCATCTGCGCGCCGCGTACAACGGCGAACACCTGATTTTCGAGCGCCACCGCCACCGCTACGAAGCCAACCCGACCTACCGTGATGCCCTGGAAGCGGCGGGGATGATCATCACCGGAGAGTCCAACGGTCTGATCGAAGCGGTCGAGATCCCGAGCCATCCGTGGTTCCTGGGCGTGCAGTTTCACCCCGAATTCACGTCACGACTCCAAAGCCCGAACGCGTCGATTCTCGCGTTTGTCAAAGCGACGTTTGCGCATGCGAACCCTGCCTGAGGTCCCTCTTCTCGATCACACCTCTCTGGGAGATTTTTTGGCACGCCGTTTTGGGAGTGCCTCTGAAAAACTCTCCGACATTCCCCACCCAAGCCAGCTCAAAGATGCCATGAAAGGGGCCCGGCGCCTCGCCAAGGCGATCCGCAACGGCGAAAAAATCGCCGTCGTCGGCGATTACGATGTCGACGGCGTCACCTCCACCGCCATCGTCAAACGGTTCTTCGACCTCATCGGCTATCCCCTGAGCACCGCCATTCCCAACCGATTCACCGACGGATACGGCGTCTCTCCGGGGATCCTCGAGCGGATAGAGGCCGATGTCGTCTTCACCGTCGACAACGGGATCAACGCGTTTGCCGCGGCCGACGTGTGCCGAACCAGAGGAATCGATCTGATCATCACCGACCACCACACCCCCTCAGACACCCTTCCCGATGCCTATGCCATCATCAACCCCAAACAGCGCGACTGCCCCTATCCGTTCAAGGAGATCTGCGGTGCGCAGGTGGCGTGGCTCTTTATGGGGCTTCTCAAACAGGAGCTGGGACAGAATGTCGACATGCGGCAGTTTTTCCCCTTTCTGGCCCTCGCGGTGATCGCCGATGTGATGCCGCTCGTGGGGATCAACCGCGCTATCGTCAAAACGGGGCTTGAGATGATGCAGCGCTCCTCTCTTGCCCCGTTCGTCATCATCCGCGATTATCTCAACCGCAGCGCCATCGGTTCGGAGGACATCGCCTTCCAGATCGCGCCTCGGATCAACTCTGCCGGGCGGCTGGAAGACGCGTCTATCGCGCTGGAGTTCCTCCTCGCCCCGACAACGGAAAAAGCGTACCACCAGTTCGAACTCCTCACCTCCCTAAACACCCTGCGCAAGGAGACCGAAGCGCAGACGACCGCCGAAGCGATGGAACAGGTCGACCCGACCCAGAGCGTCATCGTCGTCGCCGGGGAACACTGGAACGAGGGGGTCGTCGGCATCGTCGCGTCGCGCCTCGTCAACCATTTCCAAAAACCCGCCATCGTTCTGAGCATTCACAACGGCATCGCCAAAGGCTCGGGACGGAGCATCGGTAACGTCGACCTCTACACCCTGATCCAATCACAGGGAGAACTGCTGGATAAATTCGGGGGGCACAAAATGGCAGCGGGGCTTTCCATGCAGCTGAAAAACGTTGCCGTTTTCGCCCGGGGGATCAACGAGGCGGCAAAAAGCCTCGACCCCGAAGATTTCATCCCCCACAGCGACATCGTCGGAGAACTCGAGCACGAGGCGATCAACGTCGAACTTCTGAAACTCCTCGAACGGTTCGAGCCCTACGGGGAGGGGAACCCCCGCCCCCGTTTTTTGCTCCGAAACGCCGAGGTGGTCAGCATCAAGCTTTTCGGCAGCGACCAGTCCCACAGCCGTCTCGAACTGCGCCCTTCTTCCGTCCATCCCAAAACGCTCGAACTGATCGCATTCCGCCGCACCCTCGAGTGCCCCGAGAACAAAAAGCTCAGCTGCAGCTACACGGTCAACAAAAACGAGTGGGGCGGACGGATTTCGATGCAGCTGATGGTAGAGAGGCTGTTCTGATGAAATCCTTTCTGTTCGCACTCGTGCTGCCCCTCTTTCTCGCCAGCTGCCACTCGCCGCAAGAACCCCTCCCCTATCCGCTCACCCTGAGCGAAGAGGGACTCGGTGCCATCCATCCGGGAGAGAAGTATGATCCCGCCCTCCTCCAAGGCAAAATGCCCGGATTTACCCTCGAAAAACTGAGCCTGATCACCCCCGGAAAGGCCCAGACGCTCCTCGCTCTCAAACGCGGAGATCATCTGCTGGCCCACATCTTTCCTGACGCCTCGGAGGAACGCATCGAGCGCATAACCCTCCACTCCGATCTCATCAAGGACCGTCGCGGTCAGGGGATAGGAGACGCCATTTTGGAGGATGCGAAGCTGCAGTGCGGCGCACATCAGTGTACGTACGGCACCGGAACGCCTCTTTCCTACCGGATCGATCCAAAAAGCCGGGTTATACTCGAAATCACCCTTCAAAAGCTATAATACGGCATGAATACATTTTTTATCGAATTCAGAGACCCCCTCTTCGGGGTGATCGTCTTTTTTATCCTCCTCTTCGTCCTTTCGTTTTTCAGCTACTGGTGGGGACGCTACAAAGCCGCCAAAGAGCACCGTGATCTTGAATCGTTCCTCGGAAAATTCGATTCGCTGGAGGGGGCGGAACGGATGAGCGAGCAGGTCCATTCCAATTCGCTCTCGAGCGAATCGTGGCTGATGCTGGCGCAGAGTTTCGAGATGCAGGGGAATTATGAAAAAAGCGTTGAAATCTACCATGCCCTCCTCGCCAAACACCGCGACACCATTTTCCAGAAAGAGGTTCTGCTGCTGCTGGGGAGAAGCTATTTCAAAGCGGGTTTTCTGGAGCGCTCACGGCAGACTTTTTTGCAGCTGCTCCAAAACCATCCCCGCACCCCGCAGGCCCTCCATTTTCTGATTCTGATCTACGAGCAGCTCCAGCAGTACGACAAGGCGCTCGAGGTGATGGAATCGCTCCTGGAACTCTCGCCCGACAAGCTGGGGGAAAAGCTCTATCTCGAATGCCGCCTTCTCCTCTGCGACCCCTCGCTGGGAATCGATGAAAAAGCGTCCCGCCTGATCGAACTCTACCAGACCCACCGCAAACTGGGATACATGATTTTCGAGTGGCTCTTTACCTACCGGCCGGCGCTGGGATGGCACATGTTCGACCAATCCCTCTCGACCCGCCTGAGCGATATCCTCTGGCGCCTCAGGGATGAAAATCTCGATTTGGATATAATTTCAAGCAACGCCTACCTGCGGGAGCTTTACAGTGCCAAAGGCTCGGTCGACCTCGCTGAGGGCAGTCCTGTTTTCGAGTTTGACACCCTGATAGCTCTGCGCAAATGCGGAGTAGGCAAAGTGACGCTGCAGTTTGAATATACGTGTGATGAATGCAAACAGATTTCGTTTTTGCCGTTCCACCGCTGTCCCCACTGCCATGCGATTGATTCGGTTCATGTCATCATGGATCTTGCGAAGGAACGGTTTGAAGAAAATAACTCTCTTCAGTGACGGCTCGTCTTTAGGCAACCCCGGGCCCGGAGGGTTCGGGACGATTTTACGGTACGGCACCACAGAGAAAATCCTCAGCGGCGGCGAGCCCCATACGACCAACAACCGGATGGAGCTGCGCGGTGTCATCGAAGGGCTCAAGGCCCTGAAAGAACCCTGCGACGTAGTGATCGTCTCCGATTCGAGCTACGTGATCAAAGGGATCAATGAATGGCTAAAGGGGTGGGTCAAACGCAACTTTGCCAAGGTCAAAAATCCCGATCTGTGGCGCGAATACCTCGAGGTCTCGGCTCCCCATAAAATTTACGGGGAGTGGGTCCGGGGGCACGACGGCCATCCCGAAAACGAACGGTGCGACGTCATCGCCAAATCGGAAGCGGAAAAATTTAAAAATAGCGCGCAATGAAAAGCACGCTGGCGAACGCGGGCGCTCCGCCGAGGAGAACCCAGTGTTAACGTAGCCTTATGGGCTTCGCTCATAGGCGTGTTACAATATTAAAAAAGGAATAAACGGCAATGGATGATCTACAAACCCTGCAGCAACGGCTCGGGTACCATTTTCAGAACAAAGAGCTCCTTATTGAAGCGCTGACGCACAAAAGCTACAAACAGCCCTACAATAATGAGCGCCTCGAATTTTTGGGCGACGCGGTTCTCGATCTGATCGTCGGCGAATACCTCTACAAAAAATTCCGCGATTTCGACGAGGGGAAACTCTCCAAAATGCGTGCTTCCCTCGTCAATGAGGGGGGATTCACCCGTCTGGCCAACCACCTCAATCTGGGCGAATACATCTACCTCTCCAACGCCGAAGAGAACAACAGCGGCCGGACCAAAAGCTCGCTGCTGTCCAACGCGTTCGAAGCGCTGATGGGGGCGATCTACCTCGAATCGGGCCTCCAGAAGGTTCAGGAGATCACGGTTCATCTCCTCGAAAACGTCCACGACGACATCTCCCTGGATTCCCTGTTCAAAGACTACAAGACCTCGCTGCAGGAGCTGACCCAGGCCCACTACGGCATCACCCCCGAATACCAGCTGATCGCCGCCCACGGCCCCGATCACAAAAAAGAATTCGAAGTCGCGGTAGTGATCGACGGGAAGCGCTACGCCGCGGCACAGGGAAAAAGCAAAAAACAGGCGCAGCAGGAAGCAGCGAAAATCGCCCTTGACATGCTGCACGAGGAGCTAAGATGAAAAAATGGGCCCGCTGCGTGAGCAAACTCAGCGTTAGCGTAGCCAATCGGGACTTTGTTCCGTTTGGCGTTAGGAAATCAAAATGAATAGGTTCGGCGAACGTTTCACCATCACCACCTTCGGCGAATCGCACGGCAAAGCGATCGGCTGCGTCCTCGACGGCGTTCCGGCGGGGCTTGTCCTCGATGAAGCCTACATCCAAAGCGAACTCGACCGGCGGCGTCCGGGGCAAAACGAATTCGCCACCGCCCGGAAAGAGGCAGACAAAGTCGAGATCCTCAGCGGCGTGTTCGAAGGGGTGAGCACCGGAACCCCCATCATGATGGTCATCTACAACACCGACCAAAAAAGCGGCGACTACTCCAACGTCAAGGATATCTTCCGCCCCGGCCATGCCGATTTTACCTATTTTCACAAATACGGCCTGCGCGACTACCGCGGCGGCGGACGCTCATCGGCGCGCGAAACAGCCGCACGGGTCGCCGGAGGGGCGGTTGCGAAACTGATGCTCCGGGAACTGGGAATTTCGTTTCACAGCGGTATCAGCGCTATCCACGGGATTGAGGCCGGCGTGCTCGATTTCACCTATCCTCCCCAAAGCCCCATCTATGCCCTCGACGCCAACATCGAAGAGGTGCAGAAAGCCGCCATTCTGGAAGCCAAAAACCGCCATGACTCTGTCGGCGGGGTCGCAACCATCAAGATTTCGGGACTTCCGATCGGCCTGGGTGAGGGGCTTTATTACAAGCTCGACGCCGTACTCGCCGAAGCGATGATGGGAATCAATGCCGTCAAGGCGGTCGAAATCGGTGAGGGGATCCACAGTGCGGAGCTTCTGGCGTCCCAGAACAACGATCCCATCACCCCGCAAGGGTTTAAAACAAACCATTCGGGAGGGATCCTGGGGGGGATGAGCAACGGCGATGACGTGCTGCTGCGCGTCCATTTCAAACCGACCCCCTCGATCTTCATCGATCAGGAGTCCATCGATACCGAAGGGCACAGTGTCCATGTATCGCTCAAAGGGCGGCATGACCCCTGCGTCGCGGTGCGCGGTTCGGTCGTGGCCGAATCGATGGCCGCCCTCGTGTGTGCCGATATGGTGCTGCTCAACATGGGCCGCACCATGAACGGCCTCAAAGGCTATTACGCCTAGGAATCTACACCGTGCGCAGCCGCTCAAGGCGCTGCTTCGGCCAGCGAAAAACAATACCATTCATCGAACTATATTAAGATTTCTTTTGCTACCATAGAGTATTCTTACTCAAAGGGTTCTCTGTGGCCACCACTCAAAACTGCTACCTCTTAGACACTTCCGTTATTCTCGACGATCCGACCAACATTCTGCGCATCAGCGACGAAAACCAAAACGGAGTCATCATCACAAACGTCGTTCTCGCCGAACTGAACAGCAAAAAAGACGACATGCGTTCCGAAGCGGGTTTTCAGGCTCGGGAATTTTTCCGTCTCGCCGATCTGGCCTGGGGAGAGCCGATCAGCTCGGTAGAACTCCCCCCGTGCGTCCAGGAGAAGATCGATCCATCCCTCTGCCCCAACGACCGCTATTACCGTCTCTCCCTCAATTTTGAGCGATCCTTGCACGGGGGAGAGGGGATGCTGATCGATCTGTTCATCATCCACCGTGAGCACTACCGCATCACCTCCTCCTTCAGCGAACCCAAAGGGCTCAACGACGCCAAGATCGCCGAAATCGCCGATGACTACGACCTGACCCTTCTCACCAACGACATGTCCTTCCGGATATCCGCCGAGATACGCGGCATCCAGACCCAGAGTATCCGAAACAGCAGTGTCGAAGCCCCCGAACAGATCGATTTTTCCTACAGCTACGAGTACGACGAAACTCCGGCCCTTCCCGAAAAGCACGAACACCACAATTTCGACCAGATCACATTCATCCAAAAAGCGGTTTCCACGACTTCGGAGCAGTACGAAACGGGCATTCAGCGCTATGCGTTTCCGCTCAACGGCCAGCTGGAGTGGTGCGAATTTGACCGCCGTTTCGGAGAACATTTCGATGATATGCTCGTCCGTCCCCTGAATCTTGAACAAAAATTTTATTACGCGATGATGACCCATCCCCAAAACTATGTCACCGTCGTCGCCGGCTCAACCGGCTCAGGGAAGACCCTTGTCGCTCTTCAGGCAGGGCTTGAACTGGTCGAAGAGGGGATCGTCGAGGGGATCGTCTATGCCCGCAACACCGTTACGGCGAACGATCCGCAGTCCGAACTGGGATTTCGAAAAGGGGACGAAGAGCAGAAGCTGGGCTATTTTATGTATCCCCTCTATGCCGCGATCAACTTTACGATCGAGCATCAAAGCAGCCGCTCGATCGATGCGCGGGTCGAATACACGGGGAACGTCAATTCGATCAAGCGGGAAAACGCCACCGAACTCTTCATGCAAAAATACAACATCGAAGCGATGGACATCGCCCACATGCGCGGTACGACGATCTCGCGCAAATTCGTCATCATCGACGAAGCCCAGAACATGACCAACGCCACCCTCAAGCTCATCGGAACCCGGATGGGGGATGAAACGCGCCTCGTCGTGATGGGGGATCCCGGGCAGATCGACCACCCGTTCCTCTCCAAACGGCGCAACGCCCTCGTCACCCTGCTGAACAAGGCACAGCACAGCGATTTTATCGCGGGAATCCAGTTGCGCCACACGATTCGAAGCGTCGTCGCCGACTGGTTTGATAAGAATTTTTGATCAAAAACGGGGGAAGAAGAATAGCGCGCAAGCGTGCGAGGGCTTTCCGCCGAGGAAAACTCAGCGTTAGCGTAGGCGTGGGAGCTTTGCTCCTACGGCGTATATAATCAGATCGGAAGAACGCGGATTTTCTGGGAAAGTTTCTCTTTGAGCGTCGATTCGATCGCATAGAGGGTTCCCGTCGTCGAACTCGCACATCCGGAGCATGAGCCGAGGTAGCGGATATAGACATCGATATAGTCCGGAGAATCCTTGATATCGATGACCTCCATGTTCCCTCCGTCCATGATGAGGAATTGGCGGACGCTTTCGTCGATGACACTGTCGATCGCTTTGATCTTCTGGACCAATGTCATCGTTTCAAAATCACCGTGCGCACCGGCATCGGCTGCCGTGCGCATTTTCTCCTCATCCATCTCGCGGCGCACATCGGCCAGGATATCGACGAGGTAGTATTCGCGCGCTTCGTGTCCGCCGGGCTTGATACAGGATTTACAGAATCCCCCCGCTTTGGTGTAGTCGGTGATCTGCTCGATCGTTTTCAGATCGTTGAGCTTGATCACTTCGCGCAGCGTCCCCAGGCTGACACGGGCGCATTCGCACACGATGATCTCGTCTTCGAAACTCGATTCATCAACGCCGAGATAGAGCCCTGCCGCTTTTTTGATGACGTCGTATGCCATTACCGAACAGTGCATTTTCTGAGGCGGAACAGCCGGGGTTTCCGGATCATCGCGAAGCGCTTTCTCGACATCGATGTTGGTGATTTTGACCGCTTCCTGGACCGTTTTGCCGATACACAGCTCGGTCATCATGTCCGATGACGCGATCGCGGTACCGCATCCGAAACTTTTGAATTTGGAATTGACGATCGTGTCGGTAGCGGGATCGACTTCCCAGTACAGACGCACCGCGTCACCGCAGCTCTCCGCCCCGAAATCGGCGACGATCAGCTTGTGCCCTGCCGCAGCGGCAGCTTCTTCCGTAATCTCCCCCTGATGCTGAGGATTGTTCATCAATGTCGTTACTTTGTTGGAGTACTGATCCCAGAGAGATCCGCCCAAAAGATCATTTTTTGCCATAGTATTTTCTCCGATACTTTATTTCTCGCTCGAAGAGCGAAGCTTTAGTGCCATAGCGGCCAGCGTAGCGGTAGGAGCTTTGCTTCTACCGCGTTCCTTTAATGGTGAATATTACATTCTCCGGCTTCGCCGCCGGGGGTTGGTTGCACTTTTGCGTACGAGCTGGAGATAGCCCGCAGACGAGCAACCGCTTTTTTGAACGCACCGATGACGTAATCGATCTCCTCGTCCGTCGTAAAACGCGAAAGGCTCAAACGGATCCCCGTATGGGCCAGTTCATGGTCGGCACCGATGGCAAGCATGACGGTGTTGGCTTCGAGATCTTCGGACGCACAGGCCGATCCGGTCGACGCGCCGATGAGGGCGTTGTTGAGATCCCACAGCATCCCTTCCCCCTCGACCCCGCGGATCGAAATCAAAATGGTGTTGGGGGTGCGGTTTTCACGCTTTCCGACGGTAAAGACATCTTCGAGCTCGGCGAGGAGCGCGTCTTCGAGGCGGTCGCGCTTGGCACGGATATCGGCCATTTTGGCTTCAATATTCTCCGTGGCCAGCTCGATCGCTTTTCCCATCCCGACGATATAGGGGACATTCAGGGTACCCGAACGGCGCCCTCCCATGTGTTCGCCCCCGTGCAGCAGCGGGGTAAGTTCCTGCGAGTTGCGGATATAGAGGGCTCCGATCCCCTTGGGACCGTGGAATTTATGCGCCGACATCGACATGAAATCGACATGGACATCCTGCATATCGACAGGAATTTTACCGACGGCCTGAACACCGTCGCTGTGGAACAGCACGCCCCGCTCTTTACAGATGTCACCGATCTCTTTGATCGGGAAAATCATCCCCGTTTCATTGTTGGCCCACATGA
>CAYXWQ010000040.1:0-12993 GCA_964468865.1 uncultured Sulfuricurvum sp.
TTAAAACGAGCTTCGCTCACAAACTATCCATTTACCGTTAGTCCTTGTTTAGCCCATTTTTCCTATTATTCTCTCATGATTTCGTATAACAAAGGTAATATGACTATGATCCCTTTCAGTGATGAAGAATTGATGGAGCCTGTGCGCCGCGTAATTGATAAAATCAGACCTTCTTTGGCGTTGGACGGCGGGGACATCGCTTTTTTAACCGTCAAAAACGGTACCGTGTATGTACAGCTTCAGGGCGCTTGCATCGGATGCTCCAGCAGCGGCAATACCCTCAAATACGGCGTAGAACGTCAGCTGCGTATGGATATCCACCCCGAGCTGGCCGTTATCAATGTACCGCAGGGGATGGAGCATCAGATAGACACACTATAATTCACTCTGACGATGTCGATATTAGTATAAACAGGAGGGATAATTATGAAAACAATCCATCTATCCAAAACCCTCAATCAGGCAAACGAACATTTTTTAGCCGGTGAATATTCCGAAGCGCTGCGCGACTATTCTTTGGCCCTTCGAGATTACCCGGAATGTAAAGAGGCCTACAATGGTGCGATTTTGGCCGATATGGCGATGAGCGGCGAAGCCGGCGCCGAAGCGCTGTTCGATTACTATACGATTTTGCGCAGTGAAGACGCGGAACAGGCGGATGTCGTTATCTCCGAAATTCTCGAAACGATGGACGGCACGCTTGAGCAGCTGTCGGGCCTATTTGATGAATCGGTCAAACAGCGTCTGGCGTATGAAGACGGGATTATGTATAATGAATTCAAAGAACTGGTCAGGGATGAAAAAGATTTTAACCGTATTTTTGAAAACATCATGTTCTCAACCCGTGTTATCATTACGGAAAAAGAAGACTTCGTCGATTTTCTGGACAATCTGATCGATCACGGCTACAAAGAGATGGCTCTTAGCTATCTCGAAAGTGCCCTCGGTGTCTATCCGAACGACCGGCAGCTCCGTAATCTCCTTCGACGACTGGCCAAAGGGAAAAAGCTTGAAAATTGAACTCACAAACCAGCCGTATCGATTCATCACCGAAAATTCGGGTGAATGCGATCCGCAAACCGCTTTTTTGCTCACAAAGCAAAATGCAAAATACAAAGACGACGCTCTGGAGCGGGGCACGCACACGGTACTGACCCCTGAGCAGTGCTGGGACCTTTTGGCCCTGAACCGGCTCAAAGTAATCGGCATTACGGGGACCAATGGAAAAACGACAACCGCAAGCGCCATCTACTCGCTGCTGCTCGATCTTGGGTACAAAGCTGCGATGCAGGGGACACGCGGATTTTTCATGAACGATACCGCGGCAGAGGGAAAAACCCTCACCACCCCGACGGTTCTGAACACCTACCGCCATATGCTGCAGGCCATTGAAGCGGGGTGCGAATATTTCGTCATGGAGGTCAGTTCGCATGCAATCGAGCAGGAGAGGATCGCGGGGATCGGTTTTGATCTGAAGATTTTGACCAACATCACCCAGGATCATCTCGATTATCACGATAGCATCGAGGAATACACCCGGGTCAAAAATCTTTTTTTCCAGGACGAGTCAAAGAAACTGATCAACAAAGACGAGCCGCGTGCGCAGTTCAACATCAAAAATGCCTATACCTACGGGGTGGAAAATCCAGCCACGTATAAAATCGTCGCCTATTCGCTGAACAACGGCGTCAGCGGTGTCTTGAAACATTTCGAGGAGCTTGTCCCGTTCGAATCGTCGCTCCACGGCTTTTTCAATCTTTACAATGTGACCGCCGCCATGGGGGCGGTCCATCTTCTCAGCGGCAGATCGCTCGAAGAGATTGCCGAAGCGCTGGAAAATTTCGGCGGGGTCAGCGGCCGGATGGAAGTGGTCAGTACCGATCCGCTCGTCATCGTCGATTTCGCCCATACCCCCGATGGGATGGAGCAGGTGCTGGGAGCGTTGAAGGAAAAAGAGGTTCTTGTCGTTTTCGGTGCCGGAGGCGACCGGGACCGGACGAAACGCCCGCTGATGGGGCGGGTGGCAGCATCGTATGCCAAAAAACTCTATGTGACGAGCGACAATCCCCGTTTTGAAGACCCCGATGCGATCATCGAGGACATTCTGGCGGGTATTGAGGACAGAAGCAATGTTTATGTCGACGTCAACCGCCGCAACGCGATCGCGCAGGCGCTGCGTGAGCGAAGCGGGGACGAGGTGGTTCTGATTCTGGGGAAAGGGGATGAGACGAGTCAGATCATCTACGATCAGCATCTCCCTTTCGACGACCGCGTCGTGGCCAAAGAGCTGCTGGCGCAAAGGTAACACATTCCCCTAAAGCCCCCCTTAAAGGGAGGAGTTGTATCCAAGAGCTTAATAGAGGCTCTTCGAATTTGGCTATAATGCCGTTATTATTTTCCAGTGCCTCGATGCACCGAACCACGAAGGAGTAGCCGATGGGTATCCCACAACCAGCGTTTTATATTTTCAAATGTGAGCAAAGCTCCCCTCCGGGTATGCCGAAACCAAGCTGTGTCAATCCCCAGACGCAGGATCTTTTTCAGCATCTGGCCCAGACGTTGATGCAGCGTGGGCTGATCGCGACGGTGCAGCCGATCCGTACCTCATGCATGAACCGCTGCAACGTGGGTCCCGTGATGCTCGTTGAACCGGGACATGTCATGTACAGCGGTCTCACCAAAGAGAAAATCAACGAAATCATCGACCGCCACATCATCGGCGGCGAAGTGGTGCAGGAGTATGTTATCCCGGCCGAACTGTGGGATGCGCCGATCACCCCTGCAGAGATGATGAAGCAGATGGGTCGCTAAACGATGCTGATCGAAATGCTCTACAGCAAAATCCACCGCGCAACGGTGACGGATGCCAACCTAAATTACGTCGGATCGATTACGGTTGACGAAGAACTTTTGGAAGCTTCCAAAATGCGTGTCGGACAGAAGGTTGAGATCCTCAACATCAACAACGGCGAGCGGTTTTCGACCTATATCATCCTCGGCGAACGGGGTAAACGGGATATCTGCCTCAATGGTGCCGCAGCGCGCAAAGTGCACAAAGGGGACAAGATCATCATTGTGGCGTATGCTACCTACAACGATGCCGAACTCGAAAACTACAAGCCGACCGTCGTCCTCGTCGACGACGAGAACGCCATTACCGATGTGATCGAGAAGATCTGATGTTCGGCAATCTAGGTGATATGGGCAAAATGCTCGAAGCGCTCCAGTCGCAGGCCAAAGCAATGGAAGAGGAGCTCTCAGAGCGCCGTTATACCGTCAAAAGCGGTGGGGGGATGGTCAAGCTGACGCTGGACGGAAAAGGAGAAGCGATCGATCTGGAGATTGACGATTCCCTTCTCGAAGACAAGTCCTCTTTGCAGATCATTCTCCTCTCGGCTATTACCGATGCCTACAAAATGGTGGAAGACAATAAAAAACAGCATGCCCTCGGGATGCTTGGGGGGATGAACCCTTTCGCGAAATAAAGGGGATAAAAGCTCCATGTGGTACAATTCCGTTAAAACAACAGGGAGTACCGATGGAGAGATTTGAAGCCTATTTGTCTGCCCATCTCCCCAGCGCTCCCAGTTTCCATCCCCACTACGAAGAGGCACTGCGCCAAATGCTCAAGGGCGGGGGGAAACGATTCCGTCCGGGGCTCCTTTTGGGGGTGGTCCGTGCCTATAACCCGCTGCTGCTGGAGAGCGCTTATCCGGTTGCCCTGGCGGTTGAGATGCTCCATACCTATTCCCTGATCCACGACGATCTCCCCGCGATGGACAATGCCGATCTTCGCCGGGGGATTCCGACGCTCCACAAAACCTATGACGAAGTGACGGCTATACTGGCCGGGGACGCGCTGAATACCTATGCATTTGAACTCCTTTCCCATGCTCCGCTCAGTGATCGGATGATTGTTAAGCTGGTCCGGGAACTCTCCTATAACGGAGGGCTGAATGGGATGGTACTCGGACAGGCGATCGACTGCTATTTCGAAAACCAGCGCTTGGAGCTGGACCAGGTGAAGATGCTCCATATTCACAAGACGGGCAAGCTGATCGCCGCGTCGTTGAAAATGGGAGCGATCATCGCCGGGCGGGACGACCTCTCGCAGAGACTGTACGATTTCGGGATTGATCTTGGGCTGCTGTTTCAGATCCAGGATGACATTCTCGATGTGACCCAAAGCGATGCAGAGGCGGGAAAAACAACGAACAACGATTCGGACAAAAACAGCTTTGTGACGCTGCTCGGATTCGAGGGGGCGATGGGCGAAGCCGAGAGGGTAGCCGCAGGGCTTATAAAAGAGATAGAGAGTTTTGATGAGAGTTTGCACCGTGAACTGTCACCAACACTGGTCAAATACATTCACCGACATAAGGATTTATGATGAGCAATGCAATGCGTCAAAAGATGGCGGATACAATCCGCTTTTTAGCAGCCGATATGGTACAACAGGCAAATTCGGGCCATCCGGGCGCGCCGATGGGGCTGGCGGACATCGCCGTCGTCCTTTCCGAGCATCTCGTCCACAATCCTAAAAACCCCCAGTGGCTCAACCGCGACCGTCTGGTCTTTTCCGGCGGCCACGGTACGGGGCTGATCTATTCGCTCTACTACCTCTGGGGGTACGGGCTGGAGATCGAAGACCTCAAGCAGTTCCGCCAGCTTGATTCCGCGACCCCCGGGCATCCCGAATACGGTCACACCGCCGGAGTTGAGATTACCACGGGGCCGCTCGGGCAGGGGATCGCCAATGCGGTCGGTTTTGCCATGGCCGCCAAATACGTCGGGAACAAAGTCAATTCCGAAACGGCCGCTCTGATCGACCATAAAGTCTACTGCCTCTGCGGTGACGGCGACCTCGAAGAGGGGATCAGCTATGAAGCGTGTTCGGTTGCGGGGCATTTGGGGCTGGACAACCTCGTCCTTATCTACGATTCCAACCGGATCACGATCGAAGGCTCCACGGAGCTCAGTATCAGTGAAAACATCCGCGGTCGGTTCGAGTCTCAAAACTGGGCCGTCCTCGAGATCGACGGGCACAATTTCGACGAGATCGACGCGGCATTGACGCAGGCCAGGGTGATGAGCCGTCCGGTTCTCATCATCGCCGATACCGTCATCGCCAAAGGAGGGGACAAGATGGAAGGGTCCCACCATGCGCACGGGGCACCGCTTGGGCACGACGTTATTAAAGCGGCCAAGATCCAGGCAGGATTTGATCCCGAAGCGACCTTCTCTGTCAGCGACGATATCCTTGAGCGGTTCCGATGCGCGATTGAAAAAGGGGACCTGGCGGAGCGGGAGTGGAACCACCGCCTCAAAGAGCTTCCCCTAAGCGAACAGAACGAGGCCTACGAGCAGCTGATCAACCCCGATTTCAGCCGCATTGAGTGGCCGACATTTGCAAAAGCCGATGCGACCCGCAACACCAACGGGATCATCCTCAACGCGATTGCCAAGGCGATCCCGGGATTCCTGGGGGGGTCAGCCGACCTGGGCCCCTCGAACAAAACGGAACTTGTCAACATGGGCGATTTCCCCAAAGGTAAGAATATCCATTTCGGTATCCGCGAGCATTCGATGGCGTCGATTGCGAACGCGATGGCTCTTTACGGCCCTTTGATGCCGTTCAGCGCGACTTTTTTTGTCTTCAGCGATTACCTCAAACCCTCCGCACGTATTGCGGCGCTTAGCGGGATTCAGCACTTTTTTGTCTGGACCCACGACAGCATCGGCGTCGGCGAAGACGGCCCGACCCACCAGCCGATCGAACATCTGAGCCAGTTTAGAGCGCTTCCGAATTTCTATGTCTACCGCCCTGCGGATGGGAATGAAAACGTGAAATGCTGGCAAAAAGCCCTTTCGATGAAAAATGCGCCGTCGGCATTTGTCTGCTCGCGCCAGAACCTTCCGCTTCTCTCTTCTGCTGTAAAAGGGGATGTTGAAAACGGCGGGTATCTTCTGATAGAGCGCGAGAATGCGACCGTGACACTGATGGCGTCGGGTTCCGAGGTGGGTCTGGCGCTTGAGACGGCCCAATTGCTCGAATCGAAAGGGACGATGGCCAACGTGGTCAGTGTCCCGTGTTTTGACCTGCTCCTGGAGCAGCCGCAGAGCTACGTCGATTCGATCATCAAACCCTCTACGAAAAAAGTGGCGATCGAAGCGGCGCGTGGACTGGAATGGTACCGTTTTGCCGATGTTTTGATCGGCATGGAGAGCTTCGGTGCCAGCGCTCCGGCGGACAAACTGTTTGAGCGTTTCGGCTTCAGCGCATCGGCGATCGCATCGCGCATCTGACCCCTTCTTTGCCCCACTCGGGGCTTCCGCTGCTACTTTTCGTTTGTTTTTCGATGGCATAATAATATATACTTTGAACCCCTATAAGGAGAGCTCATGCTCAAAAACTCCCTGGTCCATTTCCTGAAACTCGAATCGGCGACCGGAATCCTCCTTGTGATCGCGATGATGATGGCGATGATCCTGGCCAATACCCCGCTGAGCGGTAATTACAACGAGTTCATTTCGACGCCGGTCGTGGTCAGTTTCGGAGAGTTCGCAATCGCCAAACCGCTTTTGCTGTGGATCAACGACGGATTGATGGCGATCTTCTTTTTTATGATCGGTTTGGAGGTGAAGCGCGAAGTGATCGAAGGCTCGCTCAGCAACCCGAGCGCGATTGCGGTCCCCGCGATCGCCGCGCTGGGAGGGATGGCCGTGCCGGCACTCATCTATACCTGGTTCAACTACGACAATCCCGTGGCACTGGGGGGATGGGCAATCCCCTCGGCGACCGATATCGCCTTCGCACTGGGAATTTTGACGCTCCTTGGGAATCGGGTCCCGGTGGGACTGAAACTTTTTCTGCTGGCCCTGGCGATCATCGACGACCTAGGTGCCATCGTTATCATCGCCTTGTTCTACACCTCTGAACTTTCAACGGTCTCACTGATAACGGCGGCGGCGATGATTGCGGTGCTGATCACGATGAACCGACGCGGGGTCGTCAATAACACGGCCTATGTGCTGGTCGGACTTGTTCTGTGGACGGCCGTCCTGAAATCGGGGGTCCATGCGACTCTGGCCGGAGTGGCGCTTGGATTGATCATCCCTCTAAAAAACAACAAGGCGTCATTTCACCATCTGGAGCACTCCCTCCATGCGCCGGTCAATTTCGTCATCCTCCCCCTCTTCGCGTTTGTCAACACGGGGATCAGCTTCGGGAATATCACCCCGAAGGATTTTGTCGACAATATCACCCTTGGGATCGCCATGGGGCTCTTTTTCGGCAAACAGATCGGGGTTTTTGTCTTCACGGCGCTGGCGGTTAAAAGCGGCATTGGGAAACTCCCACATGGCGTGACGTGGATGCAGCTTTATGGTGTCTCTGTCCTCAGCGGAATCGGGTTTACGATGTCGCTCTTTATTGGTTCTTTGGCATTTGAAAATGCCAGAGGAGCGGGGATCGATCTTGCGGATGAGCGGCTTGGGGTATTGCTTGGATCGTTCACATCGGCGGTACTGGGGTATCTTATTGTCCGAATGAGTCTGAAAAAAGGGGATGCCAGTGCATGATTCAGCCCAATATCTTGAAAAAAAGCGTTTTTTTGACTCCCTGATCACTCTGTACGGCCGCAACGTCGCCGTCGAGGTGCTGCGTGACGAGATGGTCGATATCCACAGGCTCCATCTCTCCAAGAGCAACCGGATCGACGATACGATCAGCGAAATCATCGATCTCGCCGAAATGCGCGGCGTGGAGATCAAGTACCATACCAAAGATGCTCTGTCGCGCATCTCCAAAAACAGCGCGCAGGACCAGGGGGTTGCGATCGATGTCAAGGCCAAAAATTACCGAAGCGCATCGCAGATCGAAGACGATCTGCCTGGAGCGTTTCGGCTTTTGGCCCTGGACGGGATCAACAACCCCCAGAATCTTGGAATGATCGTCCGTTCCGCTGCTGCGAGCCGGATGGACGGTATTGTCCTTCCGAAGAAAAACTCTACCAAACTCTCGCCTTTGGTCATGAAAGCGAGCGCGGGGACTCTCTTTAAAATCCCGATCTATTATTGCGATACCCTCGAGGAGATCCTGGGGTTGAGGGAGGCGGCGATCATCACCCTCTCTTCGCATGCGGAAGAGGAGATCCATTCGCTGAAAATTCCGGAACGGGCGATTTTTGTTTTGGGGAACGAGTCCGAAGGGGTAAGCGACGAGGTGATGAGGGCGTCAACACACACCGTCTCGATCCCGATGCACCGCGGCGTCGAATCTCTCAACGTCGCCGTGACGGCTGGGATCGTCAGTTTTTTACCGTAACTGGCGCGTAAGTGCTGGGCATCCCGCCGAGGGAAACCCAGTGTTAACGTAGCCAATCGGGATGTTATTCCGATGGCGTTAGCATGATATGATAGGGGCGTCTGATCGCTTCGACCACTTCCCCGACGCTCATGTGGCGGCTTTTGCGCAGAAATTCCCGTCCCTCAAAAAAGACGAGTACCGTCGGAATGGTAAAAACGGTGAACTGCGAAGCGATCTCTGGGGTTTCAGAGATATCGATGCTCTCTATGACAAAAGCCGGGAATTCGTTCATGAGCGCTTCGGTCAGCTTGGGTTTGAGGGCGTGGCACACGTTGCACGTCGGAGCGCTGAAATAGAGCATAACCGCATCATGGGTGTTTAGGGTTTGGGTGATCTGTTCGAGTGTTTGCATAAAGGGATTATAATGAAATTTGTCCGTGCCTATGTTGAAGTGACCAATGTCTGCGGTCTCGCCTGCAGTTTCTGCCCCCCCAAATTGCAGCCGACGGTGACGATGGAGCCCTCTTTTTTTGAATCGGTCCTCACGCAGCTGCGTTCTTATACCGACGAAGTGGCGCTTCATGTGATGGGGGACCCTATGGTCCTCTCAAACCTGGGGCACTATCTGGACATCGCCAAACGTCTCGGTTTCAAAGTGATGGTCACCACGAGCGGTTTTTATCTGGACTCCTCACGCCGTGCGGCGGTGTTTCATCCTGCGGTGCGGCAGGTGAATGTTTCTCTCAACAGCTTCAACAAAAACAGCGTCTCACGTCCGTTCGAGGCGTATCTTGAGCCTATTTTGGCGCTGTGCGATGAGAAGCTGGCCAAAGAAGAGGATTTTTTCATCAATCTCAGGCTCTGGAACCTTGACGAGGCCCACAGCGAAACGGAGTTCAACAAAACCCTTTTTGAACGGCTGGAAAACCATTTTGCCCTGGAAAACGGTTTTATCGCGTCACAGATCAGCGGCGGACGCCAGGGGATCCGGCTGGCGTCCAAAGTACTTCTCCATTTCGACTGCTATTTCGAATGGCCCAGCCTGAAGAATCCGGTTTCAGGGGACGGGTACTGCCACGGTCTCAGCCGCCAAATCGCCATCCTCGCCGACGGGCGGGTAGTGCCGTGCTGCCTGGACGGAGAGGGGATGATCGATTTGGGTAATCTCCACGTGACAAATTTGGATAGAATTCTGACATCAGAACGCTCTTCGGCCATCACTGAGGGTTTTGCCCGAGGGATCGCCCACGAAGAGCTGTGCCAGAAGTGCAGCTACAAAGACCGATTTACAAAGGAAAAGACATGATTGAAAATCTTATTGAGTCTATCAACAATCGTGTTGCCCTTTACAACGAGGGGATTGACGAAAACGTTCATATTTACGAAATCGCGATCCTCCTAAAAGCCCTTCACGATGAAAACGAGGAGCTCTATACCAAAACGCTGGAGACGCTTCCCAAAGAGATTTTGGCCGAAGTCCTTTTGGAAATGCCTCAGCAGCATATGGAAGAGGCGTACGAACAGCTCGGGGCCGAAGGGCTGGCTGACCTGGCCGCCGAACTCGATACCGACGACGCGGCCGACTTGATCCAGAGCATCGAGGAGGTGAACGAGGAGTTGGCCGAAGAGGTCCTCTCCAAACTTTCCGATGCAGACCGCTCGACGATCGAGACGCTGATTTCGTACAGCGAAAACGAAGCGGGCGCCTACATGCAGACCGAGCTTTTCGAAGCCAAAGCAGACGAGAGCGTCGGCGATTCGATCAAACGGCTCCGTTCCATGAAAGCGGATGAGCTGATCGACAACGTTCACCAGGTATTTATCGTCGACAAGCACCGCCGTCTGATCGGGGCAATTTTGCTGGAGGACCTGATCCTTCAGGAACCCGGCGAGATATACCGGGATATCCTGCACGAAGGGCACAACACGGTCCATGTCCATGCGCACGATGATATCTATGACGTCGTCGAAGTGTTCGCCAATTACAACCTCAGTACCCTCGCAGTGGTCGACGAGAACCAGATTCTGCTGGGGCGGATCACGGCCGACGACATCCACGATGTCATGGAAGAGCGGGCGACCGAGCAGATCTACCATATGGCGGGGGTCAATGACGAAGCGGAACAGGACGAGGAGTTCTGGAGCATCGGGAAAACCAGGGCGATTTGGCTGGGGATCAACCTGCTGACTGCCATCGCCGCATCGGTCGTTATCGGAATGTTCGATGCGACCATCCAGGCGATTGTTGCGCTGGCGATTTTGATGCCGATCGTCGCCTCGATGGGGGGGAATGCGGGGACGCAGACCCTGACCGTAACGGTGCGCAAAATCGCCCTCGGGGAGATCGAGGGAAAAGAGGCGTATGTGACCGTGAAACGGGAAGTACTGCTGGCATTGTTTAACGGATTCATCTTTGCGGTCGTTATCGGAGCCGTCGCCTATTTGTGGTTTAAAATCCCCATGCTGGGGGTGGTCATAGCATTGTCGATGATCATCAATCTTTTCTTTGCAGGATTTTTCGGTACACTAATCCCATTGGGTCTGAGACGGGCGGGGATAGATCCTGCCATCGGATCGACGGTGATCCTCACGACGGTGACCGATGTGGTCGGCTTTTTAAGCTTTTTGGGGCTTGCTACCCTCATATTACTCTAAGGAATAAAATTGGACAGGCGGATACGCTACTTTATCGAAGACTACTGGGATATCTTTATCGGTATTGTTTCGATTGCCCTTGCATTCATGTTTCATCTTCAGCATGACTCCTCTTTGGCGACGCTTTTCGCCGCGATCGGGATTGCGGCACTTTCATTGACGGTGGCCGAAGTCGCCGATATCCTCTCCGAACGCCTTCAGGAACCTTATGGCAGCTTTGTCCTCACCTTCAGTGCGGTCGCGGTCGAGATTATCCTCCTCTACGTTATTTTGCTGGAGGTGAAACACTCGCCCGAGGTCCTGGAGACGGTCAAGGGGGGGATCATCTCGGCGGTGATCGTCGACTTGAACGTCCTGCTGGGGCTTGCCGTATTTTTGGGCGGCCTTGCGTTTACCCAGCAACAGCACAACAAAGAGACTTCCAGCGCCTACAGCACCGTTTTGTTCGTCTCCTCATCGGCCCTTTTGGTTCCCGGCCTCTTAAGCCATACGGAGCACGGTTCCGAAGCGTTGACTCAGGTGAGCCATCTGATCGCCGGAATACTCCTTTTCTTCTACATCATCATTTTTATTTTTCAGACACGCACCCATACCCATTTTTTCAAAGCGACGGCCCGGAGTCGGTTTTTTCGTCTGAAACGGAAGCTTCAGGAACACGAGGGGGAGATTGATGAAAGCGAGTCGAGCGATTACATCTTCGAGCACCTTAATACGCCGATTAACTTTGTTGCGATTTTCTTTTTTATTGCCATAATCGCCTTCGGTGCGGAGATTTTTGCGGGTGACGGGGTGAAAATAGCCAAAGAGTACGGCATATCGGCAGGACTGGCCGGTCTGGTCATCGCCATCATCAGCGTCAGCCCGGAGATTTTTACCGCAGTGCGGGCGGCGCGTAACGACCAGATCCAGCGGGTTGTCAATATCGCGATGGGGGCATCGACGGTCTCCATCATCCTGACGGTCCCCATTCTGATGGTGCTGGCGTATATGAGCGGGATCAACCTGACCCTGGATTTCAACCCGCTTCAGATCGGGGCGCTGCTGCTGACGATCCTTTTGGTGTGGAAAACGACGGACGAAGGGGAGACGAACTATTTCGAAGGGGCGTCGCATCTGATGTTTTTTATCAGCTACGCCATCATCGCCGCGTATTACTGATAGGGGCATTGCCTCCCCACGGTTTGATTTTCAGAACGAAAAGGGAAAGAAATGGTTATTTTGTTTGCACCGAGCGAAGGGAAGCGTATCGGAGGGACATTGCCTCCGCTGGATCGCGAGAAACTGATATTTCCCGAGCTGTACGACAAACGCCTCGAGGTGGCGGATCGGTATCAGGCGATGGTGCGCGAGGGGAGCGATGGGGAACTTTCTGAACTGTTCGGGATCAAAGATTCGGACGAATATGAACGCTACAAAACCTCTTTCGAGACGGCGCAGACCATGAAAGCGATTGAACGCTACGACGGCGTCGCGTACGATTACCTCCGCTACGATACACTGCCAGATGAGGCGCAGCGATACATAGAGGAGAGGGTCATCGTCTTTTCGAATTTGTTCGGGCCGTTGCGCGCGGGAGACCCCATACCCGATTACAAGCTCAAACAGGGGACATCGATCGGAGCGTTAGCACCGGAGAAGCACTACAAGGCCTATTTCAGCGAAACGCTGGACGAATGGATAGGAGAGCGGGAAGTGCTCGATATCCGCGCAGGGTTTTATGACAAATTCTATACCCCAAAAAACCGTCCCGTAACCCTGAAGTTTTTAAAAGAGGGAAAAGTGGTGAGCCACTGGGCGAAGGCGTACCGGGGGATCGTTTTGCGGGAGGCGGCGAGGCACAATGCCGGATCGGTAGAGGAACTGCTGGCGCTTGATATCGAAGGGCTGATGATACACGAAATCATCGAGACAAAAAAGAAAAAAGAGGTCGTTTATACGATTCATTGAATATTTTTGCATTTGCTCTTGACATTTCAAAAAAGAGCGTATATAATTTCAGCTCCATTTCGGACAGGCCGGCATAGCTCAGT
>CAYXWQ010000041.1:0-12346 GCA_964468865.1 uncultured Sulfuricurvum sp.
ATTAATACATTCATCCGTTTTTCCAATCAAAATAGTGTACCGATGCCGTAGCCATGACGCCGACCCCCTCTTTGCGTCCGATAAAGCCAAGATGCTCCGTCGTCGTCGCCTTGACATTCAGGCGGGAGGCCGGGATCTGGATCAGCGAAGCGAGGGTGCGGCGCATCTGTTCTTTATACGGGGAGATTTTAGGGGCTTGGGCAATGATCGTAATATCGGCGTGCAAAACGATAAAGCCGAATTGGTGAAGCTTCAGAACGCATTGCGCCAGAAGCTCTTTGGAATCGATGTTTTTGTAGCGGTCGTCGGTATCGGGGAAAAGCATCCCGATGTCTCCGAGCGAGGCGGCTCCCAGCAATGCGTCGATGAGGGCATGGATGGCAACATCGCCGTCACTGTGGGCTTTGAACCCGAATGGGGAGTCGATCGATACGCCTCCTAGCACCATGGGTTTTCCCTCTTCGAAGCCGTGGACGTCGAATCCGTTTCCGGTGAAAACCACCGGGGAGGGGGAACCCAGACACTCCAGAGAAGCGAGATCGGCTGTATGGGTTATTTTTGCGGCACGTGCATCGCCGGGGACAAAGAATCGGCTCCCGCCCGCGGCAACGACGGCGCTGCTCTCATCGGTGTATTCGCTGTCAGTGCAGAGGGCGCGGCGAAGAACGTCGGTTCGTGACAGCTGGGGAGTCTGAACCCGCTTGACCCTCTCCCGCTCGATCGTCGCGCCTTCATATACGACCGTATCATGAATGTCCAGCACCGGGACGATGGTATCAGCCTTCTCCTTGTGCTCGATCAGGCGGGAAATGAGCTCGGGATCGACGCAGGAGCGGGCGATATCGGTGACCATGACATACGAGGTGGCGACGGCGGCAAGGGCATTTTTGAGCGACTGCTGACGGGTGGCGCCTCCTTCAACGATCGTGAAATCGCACAGGGAGCGCATAAAGGGCATTTCATCCGTATGTGCCGCGATCACGATCGATACGCCGGGGAGATGCTTTGTGATACTGTTAGTAACATAAAGCCACAGCGGATCATGACCAATTCGAAGCCACTGTTTTTTAACGGGCGTTTTAAAACGGCTCGAGTTGCCTGCAGCAAGTAAAATCAAGGTCAAATCAGACAATTTGTATCCTATTTTTGGAAACTGTTACGAAATTATACACTCAAAAAGCTTTTTTTTATCTTGTTTGTGTTAAATTCTAGAACAATCAAGAGTAGAAAACGGGATCTTTTCCTAAACGATCTTGAAATTTTTGATATACATTCAAACTGATACGCCCCTTTCAGGGGCTCTTATCTATAAGTCCGAAACAGCTTTCAGAAACTAAGGAGCACACCATGAGAACCGAATGGGTCGCGAAAAGACAAAACGACACCGTCCGCACTCAGATGTATTATGCCAAACAGGGCATTATTACCGAAGAGATGGCGTATGTCGCCAAAATTGAAGATTTAGACCCCGAGCTGGTCCGCTCCGAAGTGGCACGCGGGCGGATGATTATCCCCGCAAACGTCAATCATTCCAACCTTGAACCTATGGCGATCGGGATCGCAGCGCGCTGCAAGATCAACGCCAATATCGGTTCATCAGCGATTGCGTCGGATGTGCAGGGGGAGATCGAAAAGATCCAGGTCTCCCAGCACTACCATGCCGATACGGCGATGGACCTCTCCACGGGAGGCGACCTCGACGAGATCCGCCGCGCCGTCATCGCCAACTCGAAAATCCCCATCGGTACCGTCCCCATCTATCAGATTCTCCACGATGTGAACAACAAAATCGAGGATCTCACGATTGAAAAGATGCTTGAGGTTCTCGAGCGGCAGGCACAGCAGGGGGTGAGTTATTTCACGATCCATGCGGGCTTTTTGCTCGAAACGATGCCCAAAGTCGCCAAGCGTAAAATGGGGATCGTCAGCCGCGGCGGATCCTTGATGGCGGCGTGGATGATGCATTATCACCGCGAGAACCCGTTCTACACGGCGTACGATGATATCCTCGATATCTGTGCCCGTTACGACGTATCGCTTTCGCTCGGCGATTCTCTCCGTCCGGGATGTCTGGCCGACGCTTCGGATGAAGCGCAGCTCGGCGAGCTGAAGGTATTGGGCGAACTGACACTGCGGGCCTGGGAGAAAAACGTCCAGGTGATGATCGAGGGCCCCGGACACGTCCCTCTCAACCAGATCGAACGGAACATGAAAATCCAGCGCGAATACTGCCACGAAGCGCCGTTTTACATCCTCGGGCCGCTCGTTACTGACATCGCAGCAGGGTATGACCATATCAGCTCTGCAATCGGCGCGGCCGTCGGCGGATGGCACGGGGCGTCGATGCTCTGTTACGTCACCCCCAAAGAGCACCTGGGGCTTCCCAACGCCGAAGATGTCCGGGCGGGGATCATCGCGTACAAAATCGCGGCCCACGCCGCCGATATCGCCCGTGGACGGAAGGGGGCGCGTGACATCGACGACGCGATGAGCGACGCCCGCTACACGTTTGACTGGAACCGTCAGTTCGAACTGGCCCTCGATCCCGAACGGGCCCGGGAGTATCACGACGAAACTCTCCCGCAGGATGTCTTCAAGGAAGCGGAGTTCTGTTCGATGTGCGGACCGAAGTTCTGCAGTTACAAAATTACTCAGAACATCATGGAAAACGTCGACGCAATCGCGCAGATTGCGGCGGAAGCCAAGGCAAACGCGAGCTAAGCCAATGTGCCGTTCGTGGTGAGCTCGTCGAACCACGAACGGAAAAATAAATTAAAAGGAAAACTATGACAGAAGAAATTGTAAAATCAGCATTATCCAAAGTGACCTATCCTGGGTTTACGAAAGACATCGTAACGTTCGGATTTGTCAAAGAGGTCAAAATTGACGGAAACAATGTTGCGGTAACGGTGGATATCACTTCCAGCGCTCCGGAAGTGGCGCATCAGATCACTCTGGAAGCGACCGATGAACTCAAACGTGCCGGAGCGGCGGAGGTCGTCGTCAACATCACCGCCCCCAAAATGCCCCGCGAAAGTTCGTCCAAAGGGAAAAACATTGCCCCACAGGTGAAAAACTTCATCATGGTGAGTTCGGGCAAAGGGGGGGTCGGTAAATCGACCACCTCGGTCAACCTCGCCGTCGCTCTGGCGATGCAGGGGAAAAAAGTGGGACTTCTGGATGCGGACATCTACGGCCCGAACATCCCGCGTATGCTCGGTGTCGATGGGGTCAAACCCGAAGTGGTCGGAAACAAAGTCCTTCCGATCAAGGCTTACGGGATCGAAATGATGTCTATGGGCTCATTGATGGAAGAGGGACAGTCGCTGATCTGGCGCGGTGCGATGATCATGAAAGCGATCGAGCAGTTTTTGCGCGACATCATGTGGTCGGATCTGGATTGTCTCGTCATCGACATGCCTCCGGGGACCGGTGACGCGCAGCTCACGCTGGCGCAAAGCGTCCCCGTGACGGTCGGCGTGACGGTCACGACGCCGCAGACGGTATCGCTCGATGATTCACGCCGCAGCCTTGATATGTTCAAAAAACTTCACATTCCGATCGCGGGTGTCGTCGAGAACATGAGCGGCTTTATCGCACCGGATACGGGCGTAGAGTACGACATTTTCGGCAAAGGGACCTCCAAGGCAATGGCGGATCAGTTTGAAACCTGCATCCTCGCCGAAATCCCGATCGAACCTTCCATCCGCATCGGCGGTGACGAAGGCAAGCCGGTAACGTATTACGCACCGACGTCCGAAACGGCAAAACGGTACATGAAAGCAGCCGAGGAGCTGTGGGCAATGATCGAAAAAATCAACGAGGAGGGGGGCGTCGACAACCAGGCGATCCAGCCCAATACACCTCCGGGCGTATCGGCCTGCTCTACCGCTGCAGCTCCCAAAGCGGAAACTTCCGGCGGTAGCTGCGGCACTGGCTGCGGCTGCCATTAACCATTCTCCACTTTTAGAGGTTGAAAGAGTTCTTCTTTCAACCTTTCCTTCCTCTTAAGCTTTTTTTTTAGTATAATCAACCCTACTTTAGATATGTCCTGATAAGCGGAGAATAATGATTAATACGAAAACATTTTGGATGCTTGCGGCCAATGTGATCGGGATGATGATCCTATTTGGTGCGGTGCTGGTGCTGTTGTTCCGCCATATCGGGTATCAGGGAGCGGATTCCCGGGCGAACATGGCAGCCGCGATTGTGCAGGAGTCGCTGACGTCGCATATGCGTTCCGGAAGCTCTGATGCTCAAAACGATTTGCTGCAGCAGATCGGCACGATCGAGGGGATACGCTCTGCGTGGGTTGTACGCAGCGAGGCACTTATCGGGCAGTACGGCAAAGGGGTCTACCCCCAGGAACCCAGAGACGAGATCGACCGTGCGGTACTGCGCGAAGGGAAGAGACTCGAGAGCGTAGAGGGGGGAGTGTTTTCCGATACGATTTACCGCCTTACGATCCCCTATGTGGCGAGCGGAGAGGGCAAAATCGACTGTATGAGCTGCCATGAAGCCAAAACCGGCGACGTGTTGGGAGCGGTTTCGATCGAGATGGAGATCAATGATCTAAAAGCGGCGGGTCTACTCTCCGCCCTCGGTGCTCTGGCGGTTATGTTCCTTGTGACGGCTGTATTGCTTCGTTCCGTCCGCCGTTTTACCGCGTCGTACAAAGAATCGCTAAACGATGTGGCCGCAGCGATGGAAAAAGCCGAAGGGGGCGATTACAGCCATTGCATCGAGCCCCCGGAATGCAAAGAGGGGTATGCGGCCGCTATGTGGACCAACTCGGTATTGGAAAAACTGCAGCTCTCTCTCGGTGATAGCGCTGCGAAGCTGAATGCGCTCCTGCGGATCGATCAGCCCAAAAGCGATCCCCTCTATACTCTTCAGGCGGGAATCAATCAGCTCTACGACATCGAGCGGTTCCGTGCCTCGATCGAAAAAGACCATAATCTGGGTGAAGTGTATGAGAGGATCGTGGCATTGATACGGACCCGCTGGGGATTCAACGATTTTACGATCTTCGAGCTTAACCCGATGACACAATCGACCCGACTGGTCCATGCCGAGAAAACCCTGCTGTGCGACGCACCCAACAGCGGATGCCGTGCCGATCGTTCCACCGGGATCATCGATTCGACGCAGTGCGAAGTCGCATGTCCCAAAATGATCGATCCAACCGTTCATTACCTCTGCCGCAATTACCCGATTTCCGATGATCTGGATGTGGTCATTTCTATTCTAACCCATAATGGAAATGAGATCCCTTCCATCCGCTCGGCAGCGGAAGAGATGGGGAATTTTATCAACGCTTCCAGGCTCCAGATCATCAACAAGAAACTCGAGGAATCGGTCCGTATCGACCCTCTGACCGCTCTGTACAACCGCAGGTACCTCGAGGAGCTCTCTGCGCTGATCGTTGCCCAGTCGAAACGGACGATGATCCCGTACGCCCTGTTGATGGTGGATATGGACCGGTTCGCTTTGATCAACCATTCATATGATGAACAGGTCGGCAATGAAGTGATCAAAGCAATGGCCCGCAACATTCAGGATCTTACCCGTCCGGGGGACATCGTGATACGCTACGGGGGGGACACCTTCGCTGTTGTTCTGTACGATTACGAAAGCGGGGAAGCAGCTCAACTCGCTGACGCTCTACTCGCCTCGTTCAAAAAGAAAATCCGGGTCAATACCTACGCCATACTCAGAACGATCAGCATCGGGATGGCGTTTTTCCCGACGCAGACGGAGGATATGGCGTATGCGGTCGAGCTGGCCAAACGGGCCCTTCTGGAAGCGAAACACCGCGGCGGAAACTGCGCTGTAGCGTATGACGCCACGTCGATGCCGCTGTAGCATATCGGCGCACGCCTGAAGGATGATTACAACAGTCGAGGTACCCATGAAACAATCGAAAAAGGTCTCTCTGGTTTTGGGGAGCGGCGGTGCGCGCGGCTATGCCCATATCGGCGTTATCGAGGAGCTTGAACGCTCAGGCTATGAGATCGTCTCGATCAGCGGATCGTCGATGGGGACGCTGGTGGGAGCGCTCTACGCCTGCGCAAAGATGGAAGAGTTCAAAGAGTGGGTCATAGGGCTTGAGGGTTCAGACCTCGGTGAGTGGCTCGATCTCTCGTGGGATATCCGCAGCGGCGTGTTCCGGGGGACAAAAGTGATGGAGAAACTCTCCACGATGATCGGCAACACATTGATTGAAGAGCTGCCGATCAAATACACGGCGGTGGCCACCGATCTCAATCGTAACAAAGAGGTATGGTTCCAGCAGGGGGATCTTCTGAACGCCGTGCGCGCGTCGATTTCGATACCGGCGATTCTGACGCCGGTGCAGATCGGTGACATGTTGTTGGTCGACGGAGGGGTATTGAACCCTTTGCCGGTCGCTCCGACAATGTCAGACCATACCGACCTGACCATCGCGGTCAATCTGTATGCCGATCTTCCCAAACCCGACATTGTATTGCCCCCAAGCGAGAGCGAAAAGCAGTCAGGGATCGCGACAGCTATCGCCGATGCGCTGCACAAAGCCCAAAGCCTGTTGTTTAAAGGAGAGGACGAGGGTGTACCGGTACATGAAGTGCTGGAAAAGACACTCGATTCCGTGCAGCGGACCCTGATCAGCTACCATCTGGGAAATTATCCGCCCGATGTGCTGGTCAACATTTCCAAGGATGTGTGCGGAACGTTTGATTTTCACAAAGCCTACCCGACCATCGAGGCGGGCCGAATGGCGGCGAGGGAAGCGTTGTTGTCACTCCAGAATCCGCCAAAGCATCACTCACTCTAGCCTGCGCCGTTCATAAAATTTCCGCAGCCAGGCATCCAGCGGATACATCATACGGTAGAGGACAGGGACGATGAACAGCGCCAGCAAGGTGGAGCTGATCAACCCCCCGATCACCGCAATCGCCATCGGGGAGTTGCTCTCATGTCCGGCTCCTCCACCCAGCGCCAGCGGCAGCATCGCAAAAATCATCGCAAACGTCGTCATCAGGATCGGACGGAGCCGTTTTTCCCCCGCATCGAGGAGGGCGTCGTCGACATTTTTCCCCTCTTTGATCGCGTTGTTGGCAAAATCGACGACGAGGACGGCGTTTTTCCCCACCATCCCCAGCAGCAGAATGATCCCGATCATGACGAAGATGCTGAACGGATTGCCGGTGAGGTAGAGGGAGAGGATGACGCCGGTAAAACTGAGCGGCATCGCGACCATGATGATGAAGGGCTGTATCAGCGATTCATAGAGAGCGGCCAAAATAAGATAGATCAGCACGACCGCAAGCATTACGGTAAATCCGAACGCTTCGGCCGTCTCCTGCATCCGCTCGATATCGCCCGTATAGCGGTAGTGATACCCCTCACCCAGCAGGGAGGGAAGATTCTTGTCGATCATGCTGACGATGGCATCGAGCGGTGCACCGTCGAGATTGGACGTCACAAGGATTTTGCGTTCACGGTCAAACCGGTTGATCGATGCCGCCCCCTCGGTCGTCTCGAGGGTTACCAGCCCATCGAGCATGACCATCTCTCCCGCGGCACTCTGTATCTGGATCTTTTTGAGGTCCTGTAGCAGACTTCGGTGCTCGTCGGCGAAACGGAGCGTAATGTCGAACTGGCGGCCGCTTTGTTCGAAATTGGAGATCGCGCTGTCGCTGGAATAAGCCGAACCGACGGCATTGGCGATCTGCTGTGCCGAGACTCCCAGACGCTGGGCACTTTCTCGGTTGATACCGATGCGCACTTCGGGTTTTCCGGGTTCAAAATCGGTATCGATGTCGATGGTTCCACGGCTCTCCTTGAGCATCTTGACCAGTGCGAGGGCCTGCGATTCGAGGGTTTTCAGATCAGCACCGGTCAGGACGACCTGAATCGGGGCATTGCTCTCACCCGTATCAATCGGAGGGACGTCTTCGACGCTTATGATCAGGTGCGGATAGTCTCTGAATCTTTTCCGGTATGCCCCGATCACAGCTTCGAGCCCTTCGCGCTGCCCCACGGGGAGAAGCTTGGCGTAGATCATCGCCTTGTGTGTTTCCTGGGCTGCGTTGTATCCGATGGAGAGGACGACGGCGCTGAAGCGCTTGTCCTGTCTCATCGTCTCGACCAGCGGTTCCATCTCTTTTTTCATCGCTTCCAGCGATATCCCCACCGGTGCCTTGACCATGACGCGCATCTCCGACATGTCTTCCATCGGAACGAAGGTTCCCCCCACTTTGCCGGCGAGGGAGAAGGAGGCAACGAGGATCAGCAAAACCGCTCCCAGGGTGACCCATTTGTACCGCAGCAGTCTGAAGAGGAGGGCGCGGTAGAAAAAATCGAGTTTTTGAAACAGGGGCTCCGTTTTTTGCCAGAACCGGCTCTCGTGCCCGCTGAGCAGGCGCGCCCCGATGGTGGGGATAAACATGACGGCGACGGCGTAGGAGATCACTACTCCCGAGGCGACCGTCATGGCAAAAGAGTTGAAAAACTTCCCGACAATCCCTCCCATAAACGCTACGGGGACGAATACCGCCAGCAGCATGGACGAGATGGCAAGAATCGAAAAAGCGATCTCTTTCACCCCTTCGAAAGAGGCCTCCAGCGGCTCCATACCGTGCTCCATTTTTTTGGAGATGTTTTCGATGACGACGATCGCATCGTCGATGAATATCCCGATCGCGAGGGTCAGCCCGATGAGAGTGAGGCGGTTGAGATCGTATCCCAGCATGTCGATAAAGGCGAACGTACCGATGATCGAGGTGGGGATTGCCAGAGCCGATATGATCGTCGCGGTAAGATTGCGCAAAAAGATAAAGACGATCAGCACGGCGAGGATGGAACCGTAGATGAGGTCAAATTTGACGTTGTTGATGTTGACGAGGATTTTTTCGGACTGGTCTTCGACGAGGGTCAGCGAATACGATTCACCCGCCAACACTTCCAGAGCCGGCATCGCCTCTTTGACTCCGTCAATCACCTTCAGGTCGTTGCTCCCCGCAATTTTTTGGACTTCGACCAAAACCCCTTCTTCTCCGTTCAGCGACGAGTAGCTTTGGGGATCTTTGAGGCCGTCTTCGACACGTGCGATATCCGCAAGACGAATGCCCGGAGCGATTACAAGCGATCTGAGCTGATCGATGCTTTTCGCATCGGCGCGCGTTTTGAGGATCAGTTCGTTTGATGCGGAGATGAGTTTCCCTCCGCCGGAGCGGACGTTTTCAGCGGCGATACGCGATTGGAGCTCATCGGCGGAGAGTCCGTATTTGTTCAATAGAAACGGATCGGCAAAGATACGGATTTCGCGGTCGCGATACCCGACGATATCGATTTTGGCGACACCCTGCACCCTTTGGAGACGTGGCTTGATTTTTTCGTCTGCAAAACGCATCAGTTCAATCGGATCGCCTGTTTTCGTTGTGACGAACAGTTTGATCGAGGCGGCTCCCGAAGCGCTCACTTTCTGCACCGAGGGGGTTTCGACATCAGCATCGAGATTGAGGGTGCCGATTTTATCGCGGACATCGTTGGCGGCTTCTTCGATATCTTTGGTAAGCTCGAACTGTACCGTGACGACGCTGATCCCCTCGTAGCTCGTGGAGATGAGTTTGTCGATTCCGTCGATCCCAGAGAGTGCCTCTTCGATTTTGTCGGTTACTTTCGACTCGACGCTTTCGGGATCGGCGCCGGGGTAGGCTGTCTGGACCGTGACGATCGGAAAATCGATGTTGGGGAAGAGCGCGACGGGCATCGAGCGAAAAGAGATCATCCCGAATACGACCAGTGTCACTACCATCATCAGCGTCGTGATCGGACGGTTGATGGCGAATTTATACATAAGGGTATCCTCCCCCATGGGCAAGCTTCAGTGCCACAGCGGCCAGCGCAGGCAAATGGGTTTTACTCATTTGCCGTTCCCAACAATGATATACGCCTCTCCGAAAAGGCCGGGGGCAATGTTCGACGTCAGCACTTCGGCGGTCGCCTTGCGGGTTTTCGGATTGACGGAAGGGTGGATTTTTGCGATTTTTCCGAACGCTTCTTTGGTATGACCGTCTACCCGGTAACGGACTTTTGCCCCCGTTTTGACCCGCGGCAGGTATTTTTCATCAAACTTCAGAATCAGTTTGACTTCCGGAGAGCTGATCAGGCGAAAGAGGGCCGTATTGCCTCCGACGCTGTCTCCAAGTTCGATCTCCCGGCTGGCAATGACCCCTCCGAATGGGGCGCGCAGGCGGCTTTTTTCGAGCAGGGTCTCTTTGTACCGCAGCGATGCTTTGGCTTCGGAGGCTGCGGCGGAGGCTTTTTGGTAGGCGAGGGTATGCTGATCCATCAGATCGGCGTCGATGACGCTTTTGACCTGCAGGTAGCGCTCATAGGTCTGGCGTGCGAACTGCTCTTCGATTTTTGCTTTTTTGAGGCTCTCTTTGGACAGATCGACTCCGGCGATCAGATCGTCATTGTCGATTTCGAGGAGCACATCCCCCTTTTTGACACGCATGCCGACATCCGCATTGAGTTTTTTCACGATTCCCTGCGCACTCAGATTGAGATTGGCTTCCTGACGGGCAACGACGTCGAATGTGGCATAGATATCATCGGCCAACAGGGGAAAAGCGAGCAAAAGTGCCATCGCTATGGTTTTCATCATCGTACAAACTCCTTGGGATCGAGTCCCGCGTAATAATAATAAGCAGCATAGGCATAATGCAGCGTCCGTTTAGCACGGTTGAGGCGGTTGGCCGCATCGGTAAAAGTGTGAAGGGCATCAAGATAGGTGACGTAATCGACGATGCGCGCTTCGTATTTTCGTTTGACGGCATCGAATGTCTGTGCCGAAGCGTCGTAAGCACTTTGAGATGCATCGATCAGGGTGCGCGAACGCTCGATATAGCGTTTGGCGATGAGGAGATTCTGATTCGACTCTTTGATGGCATAGGCCAGGTCGCAGCTCTGCGCCTGCGCCTGGGCCATCAGTGCCTGTTTGGCTGTCGATGCGGCGGCAAAATCGATCAGGTTCATGCTCACCGAGGCAATGAATTTGTTCTGGTGATCGACCCTCATCTGGGCGATCGGGTCATGGCGGTAGTCGTAAAAAGTGTAGTGGTCTTCGAGCTTGAGCGTCGGGAGATTTGCGGTGTCTTGCTGATGTGCTTCATCCCTTTTGGCATCACGCGAATAGCGCAGGGCGATCAGCGTGTCCGGCTCCTGTACCGGGACATCGGCCGGAACCAGCACTTCGGCAGGGCTTAGTGTGGTAATGGGCTGGCTGGTGAGCGTCTCCAGCTCCGATTTCTGGCGATCGGCCTGATAACGAAGATCCTCGATCCGGTACGATGCATCTGAGAGTTCCGAACGTATGCGCATCAGCGCGTCTTCGCTGGCCAGCCCGGCGGTTTTAAACTTTTCGAGCCGTGACAGTTGTGCCTGCAGCTGTTCGTAGGCCGCCTGGTACGTTTCGATTTCATCGAAGGTGTTTTGGAGTTCAAAGTACCGCTCTATCACGCTCAGTGCCACCTCTTTTTTTGCGGCATGAAGTTGATGCTGTGCGGCGTTTTCGAGCGCCTTGTTCTGGCTTAGGAGATATTCGCGTTTGAATCCGTCAAAGACGATGAACTCCCCTTTGATTCCCGCACTGTGGGTCTGCTTGGCGTCGAATCCTCCGGTACGGTCGACATACGATGCATTCACAAATCCATCAACGCGCGGAAAGTAGGAGCGTTTGGCCGATTCGTATCCCATTTTGGCTACGGTTGTCTGCTGGGTGTAACTCTGTATCCGTTCGTTGTTCTGTGCGGAATCGATGAGGGAAGGGAGCGTCTGGGCATGCAAGGCGCATGCGGTCATGAAAAAATAGAGTATTCGCACGGTTGTTCCTTGGATAAGCACAATAGTGCATTGTAGCATAATACAGAAGCGGAAAAAGAGGGGTGGTTCCCTTCATGCAAGAAGGGGTATGTTTAGAACTGATCCCCTCCGTTGAACATCCGTTCTTCAAATTCGACAACTTTGTTGCGTCCCGTATGTTTTCCCTCATACAGAGCCAGGTCGGCGAATTTGATCACTTTCCAGATCGAATCGGCCTGTGCCGGGAAGTAAGCCACGCCGATGCTCAGGGTTTTTTGAACCGTATCGCTTCCGAACTGGAATTTTTTCTCATGGAAACGGGTGCGGATTTTTTCGGCCACCCCGACCGCCCCTTCGTTGGTTGAGTTGTGGAGCAGTACGAGAAACTCTTCGCCGCCGTAACGGATCGCCAGATCAGCTTTGCGGGTGTTCTCTTTCAGGATATCGGCGAGGGCTTTGATCGCAATGTCCCCCGCATCATGCCCATAGGTGTCGT
>CAYXWQ010000042.1:0-11764 GCA_964468865.1 uncultured Sulfuricurvum sp.
CACTAAAGGATACGTCACATGGCAAAACATCAGTTCCAGACTGAAGTCTCACAAATCTTACACCTCATGATCCACTCTTTGTACTCCAACAAAGAGATTTTCGTCCGCGAGCTTGTCTCCAACAGCTCCGACGCCCTCGATAAACTCAATATGCTCGTCCTCACCGACGACGCCTACAAAGGGGTCAACTTCGCCCCTCGTATCGACATCGTGATCGACAAAGAGGCAAAAACCCTCACTATCTCTGACACGGGTATCGGGATGAACGAAGCGGACTTGGTTGAAAACCTCGGAACCATCGCGAAATCGGGAACCAAAGCGTTCCTCGAAAAACTCTCAGGGGATCAGAAAAAAGATTCCAAACTCATCGGTCAGTTCGGGGTCGGTTTCTATGCCTCGTTTATGGTAGCCGACAAAGTCGAAGTGATCAGCCGTAAAGCGGGTGAAGAGCAGGCGTACAAATGGTCATCCATGGCGGGGTCAGAATATGACCTAGAACCCGCAGAGCGTGACAGCCACGGTACAACGATCATCATGCACCTCAAAGACGACGAAAGCGAGTTCCTGGAGACTCACCGCATCGAGAGCATTGTCAAAAAATACTCCAACCACATCCCCTTCCCGATCTACATGGACAAAGAGGAGTGGGTAGCCCCGGCCGAGGGTGAGGAAAAAGGTCACAACGAGACCGTCAACAAACAGATCAACAAAGCCAACGCATTGTGGACGATCAGCAAATCCGAGATCTCTGATGAAGAGTACAAAGATTTCTACTCCAGCATCGCCCACGACTCCTCCGAGCCTCTCGCATGGATGCACAACAAAGCCGAGGGTGCGTTGGAATACACCACCCTCTTCTACGTCCCCTCAAAAGCGCCGATGGATTTGTACCGCGTCGATTACCAAAGCGGCATCAAACTCTACATCAACCGTGTCTTTATCACCGACGATGAAAAAGAGCTTATGCCGACCTACCTCCGCTTCCTGCGCGGGGTGATCGACTCTGCCGACCTTCCGTTGAATGTCAGCCGTGAAATCCTCCAGAGCAACCGCGTTATGGCGAAGATCAAAAACGCTTCGGTTAAAAAAGTGTTGGGCGAGCTCGCTAAAATGGCGGAGAACGACACTGAAAAATACGACGCGTTCTACAAAGAGTTCGGCAACGTCCTCAAAGAAGGGCTCTACAGCGACTTCGGCAACCGCGAGAAAATCCTGGAGCTTCTCAAACTGAGCACCCTCAACAGTGCCGAGCCGGTAATGTTCAGCGAATTTATCAAAGGTGTAGATGCGGAGAAAAAAGAGATCTATTACATCTCTGCGAAAATGTCTCTCCAAATGCTCAAAAACTCCCCTGCGCTTGAACGTTTCAAATCCAAAGGGATCGATGTCCTTGTTCTCAACGAAGAGATCGACACGATCGTATTCCCGATGGTAACCGAGTACAACGAGTATAAATTCGTCAACGTCACCGACGCGAAACTCGAAGAGTCCGAAGAAGAGAAAAAAGAGCATGAAGAGAAAGCCAAAGGGCTTGAAGGTTTCATCACCCAGCTCGAAAACGCTCTGGGCGAAGACGTCAAAAAAGTCGAAACAACCTTCGATCTCACCGAATCGGCCGTATGTCTGAAAATCGACAAGGAAGACCCGAGCTACATGATGGCGCAGATGATGAAGCAGTTCGGGCAAGGGGGCGACGTACCGGCTCCGAAACCGATCCTGCAGATCAACCCGAACCATGAGCTGATCAAAAAGCTCAGCGACAGCGCAGACATGAACCTCATCGAGGACGCGGCGCACGTGCTGCTCGATCAGGCGAAACTGTATGAGGGTGAAACGCTGGAGGATACCGCAGGGTTTATTGCGCGGTTGAATCGGATTATGGCGAAAGCGCTGTAAGGTATTCCGTACTTCACGTGCCCTTTAGGGTAGATATGGAATCCATCCCCATTTTCTCCGTCATTCCCGCGAAAGCGGGAACCCAATCAGAAAATGTTTTTTATTTAAGGTGCTAAAACAGTTGGTATTTCAATTTTAGCACCACTTACACGATTAAATCTCAAAACTTTTTCAATACCTTCATTTTCTTCCATAGCAATTATTCTTTGTTTTTGAGAAATTGCTACTAAAGCCGGTACTCCAAACATTCCTAAAACGGATGGAACATCCCACACTGCCTCTTCAGTCAAAATAATAGTTTGCCCTTTCCCAACTGTCACATTACTCTCACTACTAAATTTTTTAGCTTTAAATTTGTATATTCCTGGTTTAACATTTGCAACAATGAATTTAAAAGTGAAATCACCCGCTGAAACTCCCGTTTTCCCCAAGAAAATTTCATTATTATCTTTTATTTGATATATTTCGGCTCCGCTGTTATTGGGTATAAAATAAAGAATAGAAGTATCTGAAGATGGTTGTTCAGGTAAATCTGACAATGAAAGTTGATGAGTTGAACACCCTGTAATAAAAATCATAACTATAAACAATAAAATTATTCGCATTTTTACTCCTTACTTATGAATCACGTATTATATTATTTTTTATAGAAAAAAATGGAAGAAAAAAGGGGACAGGCTACTTTTTTTCTTCCCTCACCTCACATTTCAAACTTTTTCTGTACTTTTCTCTTTAGCGAGAAAAGATACCAAAAGAGCATACCGCAATCCAAGAACGCTCGTTCCTCTCGGCACTACTGCCTACGGAACGGCTCTAGGTGTTGGATCGCGGGGATTTTATTATTTATTTTCGCTTTCGCGAAAATCATTCCATTAAAACGTATTTGCCCCCGCAACACACCCAGAGCCAGGCCGCGCAGCAGCAGTGCGAAGCGGCCGGTTAAGCGACCTGTTGCGGGGGCGCTTTTCTTTGGTTCCTTTCTTTTCTAAAGAGAAAGGGACATAATCTTTCATCCTGCAATATATTATCAAAACACCAAAGCAAAGCATTACACTCATCTTTAAAAAAGGAGTTTTGATGCTAAATACTTCTTCTCCTACATATCCTCAACTTTTGACATATAGTACCAAAAATGGTACAATCCGATGAGTAAAAAAATAAACGTCGTTTTTTATCAAAGCCCAAGCGGTAACGAACCCGTACGCGAATGGCTCAAATCACTAGAACCGCATGACCGTCAGATCGTCGGAAGTGATATCAAAACCGTCGAATACGGATGGCCTATCGGTATGCCCGTATCACGCCCGCTCGGAAACAGACTCTACGAAGTACGGAGCAATATTTCCGACAAACGGATCGCACGGGTGATCTTTACGATCATGGATGATTGGATGGTATTGCTCAACGGGTTTATCAAAAAGACCCGACAAACCCCGAAAGAAGAGATAGATTTGGCGATCAAACGCCTCAAGGAGATACGATGAAACCTCAGGGAATCGGAACCAACTTCGATGATTTTTTGGAAGAAGAAGGGATGCTCGCAGAAGCCGAAACGGTTGCGATTAAACGCGTCATCGCCTATCAGCTCGCCGAGACAATGAAAAAAGAGCACATCACCAAAACCGAAATGGCAAAACGGATGAAAACCAGCCGCAGTGCGATCGACCGTCTCCTTGATCCGCTCAACACCTCGATCACCCTCGCAACCATCGAAAGCGCGGTCAATGCAATGGGAAAACGATTGCAGATTCAGATGGTTTAATCATGACAGAAGAATACGATTTCAGCAAAAGTGTTCGTGGCAAATACGCTAAAGCTGATGGTGGTCATCTCAACAAACGAAAAAATGGAGCTTCAATTCTCTCTTTGGCAGGAAAATATAAAGATCATATAGAAATAAAAAATGTTGCTGAAGAATTTGACGAAGTGTTTGACAACGGCGAGGACATTTCGGAATTCATCGATTACTCCAAAGGGCGCCGTCCTAACCTTGAACAAAAGCGGGATAATTTCAATCCCATGCAGATTATCCCCGTTACCGAAACCAACCTATACGTCTACCATAATCTCGCCCAGTGCTACGAGGCAGAGTTCTCACCCCTCACCGGCAAAAAACCCGATGCATCCGGGCTCTTTGCCCTCGATACCCCTATCGGAGGAGACGTCTTGGGCTATCTGTTGTACATAGACGACACTCCGGCCGGTCTGGCCGCGATATCGCAAAAAGAGGACAGTCGTTTCGAAGTGTGCGAATTCTACATCGTCCCCCTCTTCCGTAAAAATGCGACGGGGATGCGTTTCGCCCACGCGATCTGGAGACGCCACAGCGGAAGATGGGAAATCAAGCAGATCGAGGGGGCGGACTACGCCACCGCGTTCTGGCGCAAGACGATCGCACGCTACAACGACACCCCTTTTTCCGAAGATCGGTACGACGACCCCTATTGGGGAAACGTCACCCGCCAGCGGTTTGTCATCGTCTGACTATCCATCAGCCCTGTCGGATTTGAGCTATAATCAACCTGTCACACTATTTTTTATGCCAGGAGAGCCCATGGCAGCACACATACTTCCCTTTATAAAAGCCGTCGCCCCCTACATCGCCCAGGTAGCGACCGTCGCCATACCGGCCTTCACTTCCAAATCCTCAGGAGAAACCAAATCGGATCCGGTGGTCGCACAGCAGATTGTGGAGTTGCAAACCGCCGTGACGCAGAACGCCCAGTCGGTCCATATCCTCGCCGAAAAGCTCCAGCAGGTGATCGAGGGGCTCGAAAAGACTGCCGAGGACGCCAAAAATCAGGCTGTGCTCTACAAAAGGGCACTCTATCTTGCCATCGGGTTGTCCGTCCTCTCGGCAGGGATCAGCCTCTGCCTCATTTTGTGCTAAACTAAGCAACATCCCACGCCCGTTTCAAAGAGAGGCAAAAATGAAACATTTCGATACAGGATCTCTGCTCGTTATCGTGGTTACCTTCGTACTTTTTGCGACGGCCCTGTTTTTTACAGGGTTCACTCACGACCTGTTGCTGGAAGCGGGGGTGTTTTTGGTTTCCGTCAAACTGATCATCATGGCATACAAATCAAGCGTCTCATCGCTTCGTATCCAGCAAGAACTGGAAGAGATCAAATCCCTCCTCCACGACATCAAGAAAAACAATTAATCCACCGTTCTCCGTCCTCATGCCGCATGCGGCATGAGCGTTTTTAAGAAAAACAGCGTAAAATGACCAAAAGATGTCATTTCATTTAATTTGATGATCAAATGTTTCAACAGTTCGTTAATGTATCAAAAAAGCCGGGGTAGATGGCATGCTGCTATGGATAATCGGGTTCAGTTTGTTGGGCAGCGTGGGGGCGATCGCGGGTGCCGCATTGTTTCTGTTTTTCCCCGAAAAGATCCGCAAAACGCTGGTTCCTTGCCTGATCAGCTATGCCACCGGTACCCTTCTGGGCGCGGCGTTTCTCGGGATGATCCCTGCCGGACTCAAACTTGCCCCGGCTCTTTCTGTGACGGCGACGGTGCTGGCCGGTATAGTGCTGTTTTTTGTGCTGGAGAAACTGGTGATCTGGCGCCACTGCCATGACAGCGAGTGTGAAGTACATGGGCGCGCCGCGCCGCTGATCCTGATCGGCGACGCCTTCCACAATTTCGTGGACGGCGTGGTCATCGCCGCCGCCTTTCTTACCTCGATTCCGTTAGGGATTGCCGCATCGCTGGCAGTGATCGCACACGAGATCCCTCAGGAGGTAGGCGATTTTGCCATCCTGCTCGACAACGGCTACAACCGAACCAAGGCTATGATACTAAACAGCCTTTCGGCAGCCACTGCGCTGCCCGGCGCTTTGCTGGCCTATTTCTGGCTCGGCGAAACACATATAGCCGTGCCTTACATCCTGGCCATCTCGGCCGCAAGTTTCATCTACATCGCTATAGCAGACCTCATTCCGGGATTGCACCGGCAGACAACCCTCACCGCTTCTCTGTTCCAGTTTGCACTTCTGCTGGCTGGAATCGGCACGATCGCCGTTTTTCACCACGGAGGATGAATCGTGAATCCACTCGCAGACATCCGAACGAATCCTGTCAGCCTGCGATCAGCCTGTGAAACGGGCGTCGCCGGTGGCGGTGTAGGATACCATATACACAGAAGGAATCGCTCATGAGCACCATTACGGAAAAAGGGGGCAGCACATTAGGGGGGATCAAACTGTTGCTGTGCGAAAATCCCCTGCCGCCTATCAAAGAAGCAATCGAAGCGGCCCAGGCCGAAGTGCCGCACAGCAACTATTACACCGAGCCCTATTCGGCGCCGTTGCGCCGGCTCATCAGCGAGCAAATCGGTGTTTCCGAACGCCACATTCACATCAACGCCGGTTCCGAGCTCATTCTGCGCCAGTTATTTGACCGCTTCGGCCAGCAGGTTCACCTGCTGACGCCCACCTATGCCCTATTTCAAGAGATCGCCCTGCACTGCGCGTACGCACCTATCCGACCGAAACCTATTTCTTTCTGGCCGACTTCTCCCCCTACAACGCCGTGCATCTGGCTGAGGCACTGGAGTCACGGGGGATTTTCATCAAACCGTTGAATAACCCCACTCTGGGTGAGGGGTTTATGCGGATTACGACGGCGCTACCGGAAGACAATATCCGTTTTCTGAATGCAATCAGGGAGCTGCTAGCTGTGGGTCCCGATCAGTTGTTTTCCACGAATGCACCGTGAGCAGTACGCCCAGCTATATTTGCACCTGCCGCCGCGACGACGGCGCCGAGAACCCACCCGCCAAGGAGGGCGATTCTGCTACAATTCCCCGAATAAATCACCAACGGTATTGCCCCCATGCGAATCATCCCTGTCACCGAAACCAACCTGAACGTCTACCTCAACCTCGCCCAATGTTATGAAGCCGAATTTTCACCGCTGACAGGCAAAAAACCCGATCCGTCCGGGATGTTCGAACTCGACACCGAGCTCGGAGGTGATGTCCTCGGTTTCCTCCTCGAAATCGACGATACCCCCGCAGGACTCGCCGCCATCGCGAAAACAGAATCCGACCGCTACGAAATGTGCGAGTTCTACGTCGTCCCGTCCTTTCGCCAAAACGGCGTCGGGGTGCGCTTCGCCCACACGATCTGGGAACGCCATCCCGGGAGATGGGAAGTCAAGCAGATAGAGGGGGCGGACTATGCCACCTCGTTCTGGCGCAAAACGATCACGCGCTTTGGCGGCACCCCTTTCATCGAAGAGAGCTACGACGATCCCTACTGGGGCGCCGTCACCCGCCAACGGTTCAGCATTGTTGCAAAAAAAGGGACAGCATCCTTTTAAAATCATTCATATGAATACTCTCACCGTTTTTTCGTTCTATAGCACAGGAACATGGTCGAATTCATAAAATATTTTTTTGTCAGGGTCCTGATGGATCAGGTGGTTGGCTTCCAGCAACCGTTCACAAACAGACTCGATTGTTTCGCCTTTTTTCAGGCTTATCAGGCTCCCTTTCAAATGGTACTCCGCATACCGATTGACCAGTTTTTCCAACGCGCATCGTGCCCCGAGATGGTCGACAAAAGTGAATAGAACGGCTACATAATGTTCGTTGACTTTTTTGATAATATCGCTCTGTCGGACACTATCCATCAAATGCGCTTTGCCGATATCGTAATCATCGCAGGCGACCAGGGCCAGATTGGCTTCAAAGTTGTATCTGTCGAGCGTATAGAGGGCCATTTTTATATCTTGTTCGAACGCGAGTCGTAAATCAATTGCGCTCAACTCTTTCATCTCATCCCTTGTGAATATTTTTTTGTTTTGTAAAAAAGAGCATGATTTTACCGCGTATCCGCATTTTTAGCAAAAGCCACTACAATACGTTACTCAAATCGGACACCAAGGATTCCCCATCAAACCACCAGCCAACAACCGAAAACCGGCTCCAAAAAGAGATTACAGAACCCCACCGCAGAACTTTGCGCGCAAAGCGCCGCCGAAAAAAGAGAGCGTTGAGACCACCCAGAAAAACGAGATCAAAGCGATGTTCATGAACTGGTTCAAATCCCGTCAAGCGGTAGCGGGGCATATCATGAGCAAGCAGGATGTCATTACCCATATTTTGAGAAAACTGGATTCCAAACAAGACCGCCCGTTCCAGATAGCAATGAACGAGCTCCAAAACGACGGTTTGCTTGTGACACAAGAGGACGGAGTGACGTTGGTGCTTACGCAAAAAGGGGCGGAACACATTCAAGCCTAAACAGAAAAACACATATGGCTATAAAATAAATCATTAATACGTCTATAAGTTTTTCTATTAATAATTTTTCTTGATATTGAGCAAAAAACGCTGTGGTACCATCCTCACCTTATTTTTCAAAGGAGAGAGTGAATGGAAATTCTGGCGATTATTTACGGTACGCTGATTACCGTTGGTTTCGGGATGTTTATCTACCACAACACCGGCAGCCGCAGCAGCCACTAAAAAGTGCGGGCAGGAATTTGCCTGCCGTCCTTCGCAACCCCTATTCTTTCCCCTCCTTTTTTTTCCGGCTCACATAGGTCAGCACCGCCATAGAGACGATCAAAATACCGACCCCGCTGATCAGATAAAAGGCATGATTCATCCCGCTGATGTCGTTGATCGCGATTTTGAACACCACCATCAGCGACTCGATCGAGAGGGCGATGATGATCGAGGTGAGAAATTTGGTGAGGGTGGCGTACTCGTTCCCCTCCTCCAGCGTCAGGGAGCGGAAGAACACCTCCTTCTCCAGAATCGTTTTGGCCAGATCGTAGATCGCGATGGCCAGCGTGATCCCGATGATCGATTTAAAGACGTGCTGGAGCGTCTCGTCCCCGACACTAAAGAGTGCCTTGCCAAATCCGATCAGGCCGTAAAGCCCCAGAAACAGGGCCAGCAGCACGAGCCCTCCCCCCATCAGCGCATAGACCCCCACCGAGAGTCTCGAGATGAACCGGCCGCTGTCGATCAGGTGCATTTTCGTCATGACCGATACGAGGTCCAGGTCGAATACGACGATTTTACCGTCGGGAAATCGGCGGGCAACGGAGACTTTTGGCTGCCCCGAATGGGCGCAGATGTAAGGGTTCGAGACGTAGTTGCCGTGCTCGTCGAACTGTATCCTGTTGATGAAATACCCCCGGTCGCTCCCCAGCATCGTCGAATCGTGGCCGTTGCGGCGCCATGTCGGGGTGACCTGCATCCCCTGGGGGTCAATCACGTACAGGTCGCTGAGGCACGGGAGGTTTTTGAAGGTGCTCCGCACCTGCGCCTCGTCGAAGTCGCTGTAAGGCTTGTCGCTGATCGTCGTGAGTAAAAACCCCTCGACCGTTTCACGGTTGGCACGGTAAATCTGCATCATCTGTTTCATAAAAGTGTTATCCTGTTACTCTTTAATATAGTCTTTATTATAGTGGATTCCAGCTTTTCAGAGTAAAATTTCACTCATCGCAAGGAAATTAACATGCCCAAAAAACATATTGTGTCCCTTTTCGCTACCTTCTCTCTTATCGGCACTCTCCATGCCGCCGAAAACACGACGGCATGGGAGCTGTTTGACTGGATGGAACAGGCCCTGATGGGAGAATGGAAACTCTCCCCTGCCGAAGCCCAGGAGGGGAGTGAATCCTACAAGCACAAAGCGGTGCTGCCCCTCGTCGGCACGGACGTAACGGGGATGGCGTTCAAGCTCATCGGGGGCGAAGTGACGATCCAGGAAGATCTTCTGCCGGGTACTACGAAACAGATGGTGACCATGTACCACTGCAAGGACATCGCGTGCACGAACCTCAAAGCGACCCACTACTGCTCCAAACAAAATCAGCCCGAGTTCCTCGCGAATCTGCGCGAGAGCACCCCGGAGCGGATCATCTTCGACTGCGACATGAATACCGAGCTGTGCCGCTCGGACGAGGACCATATCCACCAGATCGTCCACGAACTGAGCGAAGATGGCAGCCACCTCAAAAGCTCCTATTTCGCCTGGAAAGACGGAAAACTCCATACAACCCACTCGATCTACCATTTCGACCGGAAATAGCCCGTGAACTATTACGGAGCGCTTCTGCTGGTCGTCCTGGGGCTTGGGGGAGCCTTTGTCTCCCTCTATCTTCTGTACCAGTACCGGAAAAAACAGCGGATCGAGCAGATCGTCAGCCTCCCTTTTCCAGCCGCATACGATGCCATCTTGGCCCTCACGCCCCATTTTGACAGGCTTTCGGATGGCGACCGGGAGGCCATCCGGCGCTCGATCCTTTGCTTCGTCCATACCAAAGAGTTTGCCGGTATCGGAATCGACGTGAACGACGAGATGAAGGTCCTCATCTCCTTCTACGCCAGCCTCCTTCTGCTGCGCAAAAACGCCCCTTGCCCCTACCCTGACCTCACGACCCTCCTCATCTATCCCGACTCGGTCATGATAGAGCAAAACCGCACGGACGGCGGGATCGTGACGAGCGAGGAGGTGGCGATAGACGGGCAGTCGGCCAACGGCACGGTCGTCATCACGTGGGACGCGGCGCGAAGCGAAGCCCTCGAGATGGGCCCCGACAACCTCATCCTCCACGAATTCGCCCACGAGATCGATTTCATGGACGGCGAGATCGACGGCGTCCCGCCGATGGAGGAGGTACACTACGACGCCTGGGTCGAGGTGCTCGACCGCGAATTCGACACCCTCTACGCCCTCGTGCGCGACAATGCCGAGCTGGGGAAATACGACCTCTTCGGACCCGATGCGGTGATCGACGAAGCCGAATTCTTCGCCGTCGCGACAGAGCGGTTTTTCGGGGAGAGCGCCGCATTCAGCGAGTATTTCCCCGACCTCTACAGCCAGTTTCGAACCTTCTACGGGATCGATACGGCCGAACTATTTTCCTGATCATCCCAACACAGGCACATGCATTTTTTGATCTTTCCCCCTCCATTTTTCTTAAATAACAATTAAAAAAAACTTTTTCAGCCAAATCCTAATGGCAACCATCCATTTTCCCTTGTACCATAAAGAGATTATGATCCATTCAAGGAGCGGTTATGGCACATGAAGGTTTTCACGAAGATCCCAAAATACTATCGGATTTGACAAAAGATTATCACCGCATCATCCAAAGCACGATGGAAGAGCTCGAAGCGGTGGACTGGTACAACCAGCGCGCCGAAGCGGCCGCAGACCCTACGGCCAGAGCGATCATGGAACACAACCGGGACGAAGAGATCGAGCATGCATGCATGGGGCTCGAATGGCTCCGGCGCAACTCCCCGGTCTGGGATGAGATGATGCGAAAATTCCTCTTCACCAGCGGCGATATCATCGTACACGAGTCCGCAGCAGCGGATCAAACCACCCAAACCGATTCATCCGCCGCCGCTGCGCAGACAGGAACGCTGAAAATCGGAAACAACAGCTAAGGAGCTATTATGAAATTTTTAAATCGCGAAACCTCCCCCATCTCAGCAGCCGTTTGGAGCCAGATCGACACGGTTTTTACCCCGCTTCTCAGTCAGCGGCTCAAACTGCGCAGTCTGGTCGGATTTACCCCTGTCGCTTTTGGAACCGATGCGATCGCCACGGGCAATCTTAGACCCCTAACCTCTTCGGAAAATCTGAGCATGTCCATACGCGAACCGGTCCGGTTGGTCGAGATACGGTACGATTTCGATCTCCCCAAATCGGTCGTCGAGGATTTCAAACGGGACAAAAGCGATTTTGACGATACGGTTTTCAAACACGTCGCAAACCGTTTCAGCGCCGTTGAAAATTCGCTGATACTGGAGGGGGTCAAAGAGGCGCAGATAGAGGGGATTTTGAAAAACATCCCGCGCAAACCGATCCACGCCAAAAACACCAA
>CAYXWQ010000043.1:0-11069 GCA_964468865.1 uncultured Sulfuricurvum sp.
TTTTAAGAAACAGGTGCATCTCCTCATCCTCGATCGTCGCATTCGAACCTCTGAAAGGGACCGTTGCGGGGAGTTTGAGCAATACGCCGTCCATCGCCTGATCCAAAGGCCCCTCACCCATCGAAGCAGTTTTCAGATCCTGCTGGATTTTGGTAACCATCTCGGCAATAACCTCGCTCGACGCGGATGAGCCCTGGAGGACCGCTCCTCCCTCGCTGATGGGCATCTGCCCGCTCGGCTTGCTCGGGACATCGGGTTCTTGCTGGGGGTCGCTCACCATATCGACAACGGGAGTAATCGTTTCAGGGACCGGAGCGTAGTCGTAGATCTTGATGAATTCCTCTTTGACCGCTTTGACTTTCTCTTTGTTCACCGATGAGAGGGCGTACAGGGCAATGAACAAGGCAAGAAGAAGACTGAAAAAGTCGGCAGTCGGAACAGCCCACTTTTCCCCAGCCGGACATTCGGTCTTTTTACACTTTTTTTTCGCCATCTAGCTTTCCATTAGTTGAACTGGCTGTGTTTCTCTTCTGCCGGAGAGAGGAAGTTGAGAAGTTTGGCTTCGAGAGTACGGGGGTTGTCGCCGTGGACAATCCCGATGATCCCCTCCAGCATCAGCTTTTGTTCTTTGATGATGTGGTGTGATTTGGCTTTCATTTTCTGGCCAAACGGTCCGAGGAGAACGTAAGCTGAGAAAATCCCCGTTACGGTCGCAGTGAAGGCCCCGGCGATACCGGCCGCCATTGCCGCGGGATCATCGAGTTTTTGAAGAGCGAGAATCAGCCCCATGACCGCCCCGACAAGCCCCAAAACCGGCGATGTTTCACCTGCCAGAATCCAGTAGTGGGCACATCCGTGGTAATATTCTTCTGTCTCTTCGATCACCAGTTCCAGTGCTTCGGAGATCGTATCAACTTCATTCCCATCAACCGCCATCCCGAGTCCCTGCTTCAAAAAGTCGTTATCGAGGTTGGCCACTTTGTTCTCCAAAGAGAGTAGACCGTCACGGCGTGCCATAACAGCCAGTTCGACAATCTCTTTGATCCGCTCTTCCAGATTGACGGGAGATTTTTTGAAGACCAGTTTCAGATTTTTAAAGGCGCCGCGGACATGTTCTCCGTCGGTTGCGACCATCGCCGCAAACATTGCCGTAGGGAAAATGATAAGAAGGGAGGAGATATGGACAAGGTGAGCCGGGTTTCCCCCCTCCAGAATATCCCCAATCGACAGTGAGGCTATCGCAAATATTATCCCCAAAACAACCGTTAAATCCATCCGCTCTCCTCACTTTGCTCAAGTCACACAAATCAGATCATGATTTTTGTGATAATTGTACCCATAAAAACTTTTAAAAAGTTCATTGACTATATCGGCGAAAAAATGAATAAATGATCTTAATCGCGATCATTAAGAAAATCCCGCTTCCCATACTGGCCACAATGAAAGCGTAGTATTCATCATGGGTGATCGCACCGGCACTGTACCCGAGCGTCGCAATCGCCACGGTAAACGTCAACGGCATCGAATCGCTCAGCGAAAAGAGAACGGTGTTTTTGAATCCAAGGTACCCGAAATAGGCGACAAAAGAGCTGATAAGACGTATCCCGATGATGGCGCCTGCAATGAAAAGTGCCAGCTGAAGGATTTTCGGGTCGGTGAACGCATCCAGGGCTAACGTCGATCCGACATGGATAAAAAAGATCGGGACCAGAAACCCGAAACCGAACGAGGATAGCTTTTCGGGCAGTTCGATTTTATGTTTGAAATAGGTCGCGATAAAAGTCCCCGCCAAAAATGCTCCCAGCACGACATCGATTTTAAGATAGAGCATGACGGCGACCATGATGAACATCAGCGCCATCGAAAAGCGGATATCCTGATCTTTGCCGTCTTCATGAGGCATGATCAGCGTTTTAATCCCCGGATACCACCAAAACAGGATCCTTATCCCCTTGAAAAAAAGGACAAATCCGATCAGAAACAAAAACAGCCCCCCGAGGGTAAAGGCGAATTCGCGGTTGTACCCGTATTCGAGCCCGCCGCTGAGGATCGTAAGGGCCAGAATGCTGACCAGCTCCCCGATGATCCCGATGTTCAGGGCCAGCGCCAGCCACGGCTCGTTTTTGCCGTACTCTTTGACCAGCGCCATCAGCATCCCGAGCGAGAAGATCGGAAAGGCGACAAGATAGACCGAACTCAAATCAAAATAAAGGAAAAGGGCCAGCGAACACCCGTACAGCATGACAAAATAGATCAAAGTACGGCGCAGTAGCGATTTTTTTTCAAATCCGAACGCTTTGAGATTGACCTCCATCCCCGCCAAAAACATCAGATACAAAAATCCGACCTTGGCAATGATTTTAAAGAGCTCGTTTTCGACGAGGAATCCAAAATAGGCGGCCAGGCTCCCAAGGAGGATTTCGACAACAACGACGGGGATCTTCGTAACGCGGGAAAGAAACGGCGAGAGAAGAACCAGCAAAGAGAGGGTAATGATGACGGCGCTGTTACTCATAGATCATCCCCTGAGCGCTTCCCAGACGCGCAGCGCCTGTACGTGTTCTTTGACATCGTGGACCCGGATAATCGAGGCCCCCTCCTGAACGGCTTTGAGGTGAATCGCGAGGGTTCCCGGGAGCCGTTCGGAGCTTTGAGAGGGGTAAAGGGCATTGATCATCGATTTGCGGCTCGCCCCCACGAGCAGAGGCTTGCCCAGTCTGAGAAAATGTTTGTGGTGGGAAATAAGTGCGAGGTTATCCTCCTGCCGCTTGCCAAATCCAATCCCCGTATCCAGAACGATCTGCCGGATACCGAAACGTTCCGCTTTCTCAATCCGTTCCCGGAAAAAAAGCTCAACCTCATGGATGACCGAATCGTACGAAGGGTTTTGCTGCATCGTCTGAGGCGTCCCCTGCATGTGCATGATGACCGCCGTCGCGCCGTAGCTGCCGCACAAACGGGCTACCTCATCGTTGGACAGCCCCGTAATGTCGTTGACGATGTGGAACCCCCTCTCCAGAGCATAGGCGACAACACTCGGCTCGTAGCTGTCAAGGCTCAGGCGGACTTTGTCGTGGATACGCTCGGCATAGAGAACATCGATCACGGGACGGAGCCTCTCGAGTTCCTCTGCGGCACTGACGCTCGCACTGCCCGGACGGGTGGATACCCCTCCAAGATCGATGATGTCGGCCCCCTCAGCGATCATCTGCTCGATCCGCTCGATCGCGGCAGTTCCCTTAAACCGGCTGGCATCGTAGAAACTGTCATCGTTGGCATTGACGATTCCCATCACGGAAACCTTTTTGGGGGTTCGAAGACGGACGAAACTTTCCAGCTCGGCAGAGAGCTGTTTTAGTCCGAAGGGCTGCGCTTTTTCTTTTTGGATCAGCTGCTGCAGCTGCCGCTCGGTGGCAATCAGGAGCGCGTCGACGCGCGGAACGGCTGCTGTGACCGTCCCCCGTGGAACGGCCAGGTCGGCTCCGATACTGAGGGCGTCTTGCTTGAGGATATTGGCCGCACCGACATGTAGATCGCAAATTCTGATCCGATGGATCTCCCCTTTGTCGGCCAGGATGGTGATTCCTCCGCTGTCAACACCGAGCCGTTCCAGCTCGCCGCGCAGATCGGCCGTATTGGAAATTTGTTCAACGTGCACGTTTGACCTCTTTCAGAAAATTCATCAGCACCATCACCAGTACGCTCTGAAGGCGCGCATTGAGCTCCAGTAGACGAAGCGCTTTTTCAAACCCTTCCAGCTGGGCGGAGGTCAGAGCAAGATGCTCCACCTGAACGGCCTGGTGGGACAACTGTTCGATCAGCGCTTTTGCCTCGTGTTTTTTGAGCCGTTCATGTTCTTTGACAAACGCGAACATTCCGGCAAGATCGAGTTTCCCCAGTTCGATCGAGAGAGGTTCGTACCGGGGGGGATTTTTTTCCTGTGTCACATTCAGACGCGACCGCACCGTCGGCAAAAAGGCACTTTTGTTCGGGGCGATGAGGATGAAAACGATGTTTCGGGGAGGTTCTTCCAGGATTTTCAACAGGGCGTTTTGGGCGGGAACCGTGAAACTTTTGGCTCCGAGGATGAGCGTTTTGGTGTTTTCGGCACTTTTGTACGCTTCGCTGATCACCTCTTTGGCGTCTTCGATCTTGAAATCATCGCGCAAAAAACTCACGCAGCGCAGGGGCAGGAGCGACTCTTCAATCTCACGCGAACGTTCCTCGATCCGTTCGGTAATCAGGATCCCTCCCCGTTCATTCGCGAACATCGATCTCCCCGAACAGCGATGCACCCAGCGTTTTGTCAAACAAGCGGTAGAGCTGCAGCAGTTTGATGTCGATCATCGGGTCAAACGACCTGAGACGGACGGCGTTCTGGAAACTCTCATCCATAATCCACAGCAGACTGCTGCCACTGCGTTTGGCGATGTCGGCGCGCCGTTCATCCCCTCTGCCGATGTACCAGAAAAAATACTCCCCCTTGAAGGTGAGTTCCAGCATGTCGACGAGCATGTCGATCGCTTCCCCGCCGCTGACATGGTCGTAATGGGGGTACAGGGCGTCCAGGCAGACGATCGGGATCATCGGACGCTCCTGGGAGCGCTTGTTGAGAGATGACGTGATGTAATGGGCGAACCATTTGCGGTCGTGGTCGGTGATCAGGACGATGCTTTTCCCTTCCATCACCTGCGCCATCGCATTGGCGACCGCCGGCGTCCATTCGAACCGCTGCTCTTCGAACCAGCTCATCGACGCCCCTTCGGCGCGGATGGCGTCTAACGTCCACTGATCAAAACGCACTATTACTGATCCAGCGAATAGGCGCTGTGGAGTGAGCGCACGGCAAGCTCCGCGTATTTCTCATCGATCACCATCGATACTTTGATTTCGGAAGTGGAGATCATCATAATATTGATGTTTTCGGCTGCCATCGTCTGGAAGGCTTTGGCTGCGACACCCGTATGGGATTTCATCCCGACGCCTACGATCGAAACTTTGCAGATGTTCTCGTCGTAGCTCGCTTCGGAGATCTCTCCTTCGGAAATGAACGTTTCGACCACTTTTTTCGCATCGAGGAGTTCCGTTTTGGGGACAGTGAAATCGAGATTCGTTTTGCCATCATGCCCCAGGGTCTGAATAATCATGTCGATATTGACGCTGTTGTCGGCCAGACGGGTAAAGATGTCCGACGCGATTCCGGGACGGTCGATGACCCCCAAAAGGGAGACGCGAGCCTGGTTTTTATCGAGTGCGATACCGCTGACAAGTGGTTTTTCCATAATATTCTCTTCCTTTGTGATAAGTGTCCCTTCGGCGTTGGTGAAACTGGAGCGGGTGACCAGATTGACATTGAGTTTTTTAGCCAGTTCGACGGAGCGGTTCTGGAGTACTTTGGCCCCCAGAGAGGCCAGCTCGAGCATTTCGTCGTAACTGATACGGTCCATTTTGCGTGCTTTGGGCTCGATTCTCGGATCGGTCGTATAGATCCCGTCGACATCCGTGTAGATCTCGCACAGATCCGCTTCCAAAGCCCCGGCGATCGCGACGGCGGAGAGGTCCGATCCCCCCCGTCCGAGCGTCGTGACGTACCCTGTTTCGGTCACCCCCTGAAACCCGGCAATCACGACTACCCGTCCTGCAGCAAGCTCGGCATGCATATCGGAGGGGTCGATGCTTTCGATGCGGGCTTTCGTGTGGACACTGTCGGTCACGATCCCAGCGCGGCGGCCGCTCATCGAAACCGCGTTGTGCCCCATCGCGTTGAGGGCGATGGAGAGAAGTGCGGCAGTGACCCGTTCACCGGAACTCAGCAGCATATCAACTTCCCGACGTTCGGGTGAATCGGTATAGTGTTCGGCATAGGCGATCAGCTTGTTCGTCTCGCCGCTCATCGCCGAAACGACAACCACCACCTGGTGCCCCTCTTCGAGGGTTTTGGAAACACGGTTGGCGACGTTCTGGATCCGTTCCAGATCCCCGACGCTGGTCCCGCCGAATTTTTGTACGATTAGCATTACAGGTACCCCTTGGCTCTAAAATGGGAAATCACTTGTTCGTAGACCGTTTTTTTGAAATGGGCGATATGGTCGAACAGCCCCTCGATATCGACAAAACGGTACGCTTTGAATTCGGGGTGTTTCGTATCCAGATCGATTTTGGCCCCCTGCTTCAAACGCACCAGATAATACCGTTGTTTCTGTCCCGCATACGGCGCCATTTTGGCAGCGACATGGGGAGGGAAATCGTAAGCGATCCAATCGGGGTATTCTGCTATGATATCGACCTTTTTTGTCCCGATCTCCTCTTTGAGTTCGCGGAAAAGTGCCTCTTCACTCGACTCCCCCTCATCAATCCCCCCCTGCGGGAACTGCCATACCCCTTCCAAATCGTTCCGTTCGGCGATAAAGATTTGTTTCGTCTGCGGGTATTCGCTGGAGACGATAATCGCCGCTACGTTCGGTCGGTAGAACTTTTTATCTGTCATTCACCATCTTTTGCATTTTTTTGGAGGGGTATTGTAAACTATTCGCCATTAAATAAGTATAATTCGCCATGCTTTTATACATCCATATCCCTTTTTGTGACAGCAAGTGCTCTTATTGCGCTTTTAACTCCTACGTCGACAAATTTTCGATGCGCAAAGCGTATATGGACGCCCTCATGGATCAGCTGGACTATGAGCTTGGGCGCTTCGGGGCAGATGCCGAAAACCGAATCGAAACCGTCTTCATCGGCGGCGGTACCCCATCAACCGTCGAACCTTCTCTCTACCGCCCAGTTTTTGAAAAAATCACCCCTTTTCTGGCGGAGGGGTGTGAAATCACCTCCGAAGCCAATCCCAACAGCGCCACCCGCGAATGGCTGAAGGGGATGAAAGCCCTCGGAGTCAGCCGGATCAGTTTCGGGGTACAGAGCTTCGATGACGAAAAGCTCAAAACGCTCGGACGCGCCCACAACACGGCCCATGCGCTGCAATCGATTAAAGACGCCGCAGAAATCGGATTCGAGCACCTCTCGATCGATCTGATCTACGGTGTCGCCGGGGATACGCGGGAACTTTTGGAACAAGACCTCAAAATCGCGTTTTCCCTCCCGATCGACCATATCAGTCTTTACGCCCTGACCATCGAAGAATCGACCCCGTTCGAGAAAACCCCGGAAATGGCGCAGGAAGAGCTCGATCTCACCCGCTGGCTTTTCGGCAGGATAGCCAGGGAGGGATTCGAACAGTACGAAATTTCCAATTTCGGAAAATACCGCTCACGCCACAATATCGGATACTGGGAGCACAAATCCTACATCGGGCTCGGATGCGGGGCCGTCGGATTTTTGGTCCGTCAACGCCTTTACCCTTCAAACAGTGTCGAAGGCTACATCGCCGATCCCCTGTTTTATCATACCGAAGAGCTAAGCGACGCCGATTTGCTCAGTGAAAAACTTTTTTTGGGATTTCGCAGCTGCGTCGGCGTCTCCGCCGATGCGCTGACCCCTACCCAGAAAAAGGAGGCGGACATTCTGTGCGAATCGGGACTGCTAATCCTGCGCAACGGCCGTTATTTCAACACCGATTTTCTCCTCGCCGACGAAATCGCATTGAGAGTGGAAGGGTTTTAGAGGTGGCTTTAAAACTTTTTTTGATAAAATCGCCCCCTGTTAAAATTTTTGATTAGGCAATGCAATGTTTGGAATGGGTATAGGCGAAATATTTATTATTGTTATCATCGCGATATTGTTTCTGGGACCGGACAAACTCCCCTCGACAATGGTGGAAATCGCAAAGTTTTTCCGCAGCGTGAAAAGTACGGTCGGCTCGGCCCGCGCCACCCTTGAAGAAGAGATGAAACTTTCCGAGATCAAGGAAAAAGCGCTTGACTACAAAAAAGAGCTGACCGATGCGAGCGCCGAACTCGAGCGCCTCACCAATGTGACCGAAATCGGCAGCGAACTGGCTTCGGTGAAAAACGATCTCAACCTCGATGTTCCCAAACCTGCGCCCGCGGCTCCCAAAGAGCCCGAGCTGATCACCTTTGAGCCCAAAGCCAAAGCCTCTAGACCCGTCGAAACCAAACCCGAAGAGAACGCCTGATGTTTGATGATCTGAAACCCCACCTCGCCGAGCTTCGCAAACGGCTCGGTATCAGTGTCGCTGCCGTTATCGTGATGTTTTTCGTCATGTTCAACTTTCATGAACCGATCCTGAGCTGGCTTACCGCGCCGCTGGACCAGGCCCTTGCTTCCGTTGCCAAAACTTCCAAACATGCCGCCGAAGGGATGGTAACAACAACACAGGTCGGAGGAACCTTTTTTGTCGCAATGAAAGTCGCTTTTTTCGGAGGGCTCTTAGCCTCTTTGCCCATTATCCTCGCTCAGGTGTGGCTATTTATTGCACCCGGACTGTACGAAAATGAGAAAAAAATGCTCTACCCGTTCATATTCGGGGGAACGCTCATGTTTGTGGCGGGGGCACTGTTCGCCTACTATGTCGTCACCCCGCTCGGATTTGAGTTTCTGATCGCGTTCGGGGCCTTCGAGTTTGTCCCGCTGATCAATATCGAAGACTACGTCGATTTTTTCACCAAGATTATGTTCGGTTTCGGCCTCGCGTTCGAGCTCCCCGTCATCTGTTATTTCCTCGCATTGCTGGGGCTGATCGACGACCGGATGATGACGGGCTTTTTCCGCTACGCCATCGTCCTCATTTTCATCATCTCGGCCATATTGACGCCGCCGGACGTCATGACGCAGATCCTGATGGCAATCCCCTTAACCTTTTTGTACGGTATATCGATCCTGATCGTCCGCGCCGTCAACCCGGCTCCCAAAGAGGAACCCTACATCGCCGAAGATGAAGAAGAGACGATCGACTAAATGCGCGATCCCCTTCTGACGTCGAGCTATCATTATGAGCTTACCGAAGAGCTCATAGCCGCCTATCCCGCCTCCCCGCGCGAACACGCGAAACTCCTCGTTTACAACCGCAGCGACCGTTCCATCACCCATACCCGTTTCGATAAAATCGATGATTTCCTCCCTGAAAACTGTTCTATCATCTTCAACGACACCAAGGTGATCAAGGCGCGGCTTTATGGCCAAAAGGAGACGGGGGGGGCAGTCGAACTGCTGATCAACCGCCCACTCGATGCCTACCGAATCAGTGTCTACATCCGGGGACGGGTCAAAGAGGGGACGAAGCTGTTGTTTGAGCGCAACCTTGCAGCCACCGTCACCGCACTCCTCGAAGACGGCTCCCGCGACGTCGAATTTTCCCTAGAGGGACACCGTCTCCGTTTCGAAGAGCTTCTCCCCCTGCTGGATGAAATCGGCCACATCCCCCTCCCCCCCTATCTGGGGCGCGAAGACAATTCCGAGGATGAACGGGAATACCAGAGTGTCTTTGCCCGCCGCGAAGGGGCGGTAGCCGCTCCCACCGCATCGCTTCATTTCAGCGACGAGCTCTTCGATAGGGTCTGTGCCCGCCATCCGCACGCTTTTGTGACGCTCCATGTCGGTTCGGGTACTTTTAAGCCGGTCGAAGCCGAAATCATTACTGATCACCCGATGCACTCGGAGTACTTCGCCATCGGTGATGCCGCGTACGACCTGATCCACGGAAACCGTCCGCTCCTGTGCGTCGGCACCACGTCGACGCGCACGGTCGAGTATCACGTCCGTACAGGAGAGCGGGAGGGGGAGGCCAATCTCTTTTTGCATCCGCACAATCCCCCCCTCCGGGTCAACCACCTGCTGACCAATTTTCACCTTCCCCAATCGACTCTGTTGATGCTCGTTGCCTCCTTCGTCGGGCTCGAAGAGACCCACCGGATCTATGCCGAAGCTATCGAGCAGAAATACCGCTTTTTTTCATATGGCGATGCCATGCTTATACTCTAAATCAATTCCAATTATGATAAAATAGTGATATTCTTCCACCAAGGTATCTACTATGAGTCAGTTTAACCGCAGACATTTTTTAGGCGCCGGCCTCATCCTCGGCGCATCTTCCCTGATCGGGAAAGAGACGTCCAAAAAAATCATCACGTCTACACAGGAGTACGTTCCCCCCGTGATCGCATTCCCGGAAAAAAAACCCCTCAAAACGATCTCTGACCGGCCTCCACTGCTGGAATCGCCGCGCGACATCTTCACCCAGGCAATCACACCGAACGACCAGTTCTTCGTCCGGTGGCATATGCCCGATATCCCGACCTATATCGATCTGAATACGTTCCGTCTCGAGGTCAAAGGATCGGTCGAAACCCCTCTTTCGCTCAGTGTCGACGACCTCAAAGCCAAATTCGAACCCGTCGAAATCACCTCGGTCCTGCAGTGTGGCGGAAACAGCCGAAAATACTACGCCGCGTCCGGCCAGGCAACCCACGGGGTCCAATGGGGTCACGGTGCGATGGGATGCGCCGTCTGGAAAGGGGTCCGTCTGAAGGACATCCTCGAGCGGGCGGGGGTGAAAGGATCGGCCAAATGGGTCGGCGTCAACGGCCTGGAAAAACCGGCAATGGATGCAACCCCCAAATTTTTCCGCGAAATGAACATCGACGAAGCCCTCAGCGGCGAACTGATCGTTGCGTATGAGATGAACGGTGAGGATCTCCCCTATCTCAACGGCTTCCCGCTGCGTCTCGTGATCCCCGGCCATTTCTCCGACAGCTGGGTCAAAATGCTTTCGGAAATCACCGTCTTTGACGAATACCAGAACAGTTTCTTCATGGATGTCGCCTACACCGTCCCCGACAACGACTGCGAATGTGTCGTCTCCGGAAGCGACTTCGAATACAAACGCAAACCGATCGCAGTGATGAAAGTCAAATCGGTCATCGGCTACCCTACCCCGGGAACCGTCATCAAAAAAGGGTCGCGCGTGAAAGTGACCGGCGTCGCATTCGACCAGGGGAAAGGGATCAAAGAGGTGATGATCTCCGTCGACGGCGGCAAACACTGGAGCACGACCCAGTTGGAAAAAGATTACGGCAAATACGCCTACCGCCAGTGGACCTATCAGTGGGAACCCAAAGCCAAAGGGGAGTACACCATCATGGTCCGCGCCATCAACC
>CAYXWQ010000044.1:0-10242 GCA_964468865.1 uncultured Sulfuricurvum sp.
AGTGAAAGACCGTTTACAGTGATTTTACCTGTACCCGGAGCAAGCCATACTTTAGCGATCGAAGTTTTTCTTCTGCCGGTTGCATACGTTTTTGCCATCGTTTATCCTTACTTAGCGATCTGTGCAGAGTGTGGGTGTTCAGCACCTGCATAGACTTTGAGTTTTTTCAACATCGCGCGACCCAGTTTTGTTTTAGGGAGCATACCGCGAGCTGCAAGTTTGAAAACTTTTTCTGGGTTAGTAGCCAAAAGTTCTGTAAATTTTTCACTTTTTACGTTACCGAAGTAACCTGTGTGACGGTGGTATGTTTTAGTAGCCGCTTTGCCGCCACCATTGATAATCGCTTTTTCAGCGTTAATGATAACAACGAAGTCACCACAGTCGATATTTGGGGTAAAATAAGGTTTATCTTTACCGCGAAGACGAGTAGCAACATCAGTCATGATACGACCGAATGTTTTCCCTTCCGCATCGATCAAAACCCATTTACGTTCGATTTGCTCAGGTGAAGCAATTTTAGTAAATTTCATCTTGAGTCTCCTTTTAAAGTCTCTATAAATAGTGGCGAAATTGTACCCTTTTAACCTTACAATCTGCTGAAATTAAGTTTTTTATAAGCACTTAACCCATTCGATCCCATCGGAGAGCAGATAACACAAATACCCGCTGGCTTTCTGGCCGCTCAGCGCCGCGATCGCTTCGACGTACCGCCCCACCTGATCGCGGTGCTTCTGCTCCTCTTCCCGCCCCGATTTGTAGTCGATAATGATCCACTCCTCGCCGCGGCGTACGAGGAGATCGATGACGTTGATCGACCCGTTGTAGCGGATCATCTGCTCTTTGCGCCATTCCCCTTCGGTCATGGCGATGAAATCGCTGTCATGAATCAGGCGACGGACCCGCACGCCGATCTCCTCCATCGCCCCCGGATGAAGCACCGCTCCGTACCGGTTTCGGGCCGATTCGATGGCCCGTTCCATCGCCTCTTCGGTAAAATTCCCCATCATCTCCAGGGTATAGTGTAGCGCCAGACCGAACTGAACGGCGGCATAATCATGGGTCGCCTCTTTCGGAGCCGACGCGCTCTGCTCCTGGCGTCCGAAACGTCTGGCGCAGTAGGTCAAGGGGCGCTGTACCTCTTCGGGCTTCGCTTTGGCCTCTTTTTTCTCCAGTTGTCCCCATTCGGAGGAGGTCAGTTCGAGCGGTGCGAACCACGAGCTCTTCTCCTTGGTGATGACCCACAGCGATTCCACGGCCCGGGTAAGGGCTACGTAGAGGGCGTTCAGACGATCCTCGCCGGATGCTTTTTTCTCTTTTTCAAGCGCCTGGGCATAGAGGGGATCCAGTGCTTCGCGCTCCTTGATCCGGTAGTGGAGACGCTGCAGCTGCGCCCCTTCGTATTCGTAGACGATCGGGTCGTTGTGAGAGCGCGGTTTTCCCAGCTGATCGAGAACAATGACATGTTCAAACTCCAGCCCTTTGGATTTGTGCACCGTCATGATCCGGATCCCGCGCAGATCGCTCTGTGGGGACGAGGTCTCGAGCCGGTCGATCTCAAACACGGCCTCTTCAAGATCGCGGTATCCCCTCAGCGCTTCGACAAACATCAAAGCGCTCTTGTCGGCGATCTCGTAACGGCGGATAAACGCGATCACCCCTTCCACCGGATCTGCGAGGATATGGCGTTCAATCTGATCGGGCGTGACGCCGATCAGGGCGGCGCAGTTGAAGCGGTAAATGGGGACGTCGAAATAGCAATAGCGCAGATACTCGATGATCGCACGGACGCTGTGCTGCGAAACGAGACGGGCCGTCGTTTCGGTCACCACGTCGTATCCCTGCATGGTGAGATGCTCCTCTACGGCGCTGCCGTCTTTGTTGGTAACCGTCAGCACGGCGATTTCTTCGGGCTGTACCCCAAGATCGGACAGGGAGGCGACGGTCCGGGAGAGCGTCTCGAGCAAATCGTCGCTCACCGCGACCTCCACATACCCGCCGGAGAGTTTTTCGGGGCTCATCTGCGGAGTGTACCCCGCGATTTTCCCCCCGAAAGCCCTGTTCACAAACTCGACGATCGTGCTTCGGGAACGATAATTGACCCGAAGGGGCTCGATATGGACGTCGAAATACTCCGCCACCTGATGAAACAGCGCGCTTACCCCTCCGCGGAAGCGGTAGATTGACTGCTTCACATCCCCGACGAAGAAAAAGCTCCCCCCCTCGTTGACCCCGACCCCTGAGCGGATCTCCTCGATCAAAGGACGGAGAATGTCAAACTGCAGGACGCTGGTATCCTGAAACTCGTCCAGAAGAAGGTGTTTAAGATGCGAATCGAGGCGGAAATAGAGAAACTCGCTCTCCAGTTTTTCCCGCAGCAGCGTATGCACCATCAGCGTAATGTCATCGAAGGAGAGCTCGTTGTTCTGAACGGCCATCACCTTTCGACTTTTGATGTAGAGCTTCAATGCCGTGAACAGCTCTTTGAAATAGAGCCCTTCGCGGCGGAGGAAATGGCGCTGGACCGCATTTTGAATCCTCGTCAGGAGCTCATCCATCCGCGGTTCGAACCCTTTTTTGAACACCCAGTAGTTCAGGCTCGGCTGGTAAAGCCACGTTTTTTTCAGCAGCAGTTCGAAGCTCTCCGCTTCGATCGCCCTGTTGGCCGTGTCACTGAGCCCTTTGCTCAGGACGAGCGTTTTGAGCTCCTGCGCCGCCTCCATAGCCTCTGCGATCGTCTCTTCGCCGACGCTCACCCCTTCATACCCGTCCAGATCGAGCTCTTTGTGTTTGGAATAGAGCTGTGAAAGGAGGACAAAAAGGTCGCTGAGGCGCTTGTCACTCAGCCGCGAAAGGTGAACCAGCGCATCGCTTGCGCCGGCCACCTCCACCTCATTCAAAAAACGTTCCAGCAGTTTCACCTCGTGGTGGTTCTGCGTCGTTTTGAACGTCGGCATGATCCCGGCATTCAGGGCAAATTTGCGCAAAATACGGCCGAAGAATTTGTCGATCGTCGAGATCTGGATGTCAGAGCGCAAAAAGCGGCGGAGCACGTCGGAGCGCCGCGAGAGGATCTCCTCCGGACTCATCTCGCACACCTGCGCTATGGCGGAGAGTTCACCGCGCTCATGCAGATGTTCCAGGGTCACGATCATCCTCTCCAGCATCTCGTTGGCTGCTTTGTTCGTAAAGGTCAGGGCAACGATGGAGCGGGGGTCTTCCCCCATAAAGAGGAGGCTCAGGTAGCGGACGACGAGATTGAACGTCTTGCCGCTCCCCGCGCTCGCCTCATAGGCCAAAAACGGTTCAAACGCCACGCACTGCCTCCCGATGACACAGATAGACATACGGGCACAACCGGCACCGGCTCAGCTCCTCGCACATCTCCCACTCCCACTCTTTCTGCGACGCCATGGACGTCAGTATCTCCCGAAGCCGCTCATTTTTGGCTTCCAAAAACTGTTCCCTCTTCAGTTCGCCGCGCCCCAGATCGTAATAGCCGCATTGCGCCACCTTTCCTAACGATGACGCCAAAAACGCGTACACACTGAGCTGATAGTCGACATCGCCCTCTTTGGGTTCTTTGTCGGTATCGGGATGTTTTCCGCTTTTGTAGTCGATGACCTCCAGTTCTTCGCCCCGCCCGTCAATCCGGTCGACCCGCCCGATGAGTGTGATCCCCTCGACGATCGCAGTGAGCTCTTTTTCGCAGTGGATGACACGCCACCCCTCGCTGAACCGCTGTGCTTCACAGTTGAAAAAATCTCCCAGTTTGTCCAGCCACAGCCGTTTCATATGGCGTTCCAGCGGGTCGTCGCTCGTCTGCTGTTCCCACAGTTTTTTGAGCCCCTCGCGAAGCTGCTGAGGCGAGTCGTAATGGTCACGCTGCCGGTAGAGGATCTCGAGCGCGCCGTGCAGCGCATTGCCGATATCGCGCTCCTGCGAGAGATCGCGGGGGAGTTCGTGCGGTGCCAGATGGAGCACGTACCGATAGTAAAACTGTCTGCGGCAGGTGAGGTAACTTTTGAGCGAACTCGCCGAAAGGGGATGGGCCGTGAAATCGTACTCCCCTGCGCACTCCTGCCAGATTTTCGGGCGTTCTGCCATGGGGGGAAACAATACCTGCTCGTACCGGTACTCCGCCTCCGCCATCGGTATCCCCAGCTGAAGCAAAAACCGCGACGGAACCGATTCGGTATTCTGAACCGTCGCAATCGCAACGTGGCGGGCACGGTTAAAGAGCATCGCGTAATAATGTTTTTGGAGCGATTCGCGGTCCTGTGACGTCGGAAGAGCGGCGAACTGTCGGGTTTTGGTATTTAAAAAGAGATCTTTTTCGCTCTTGTGGGGGACAAAGCCTTCGTTGAAATCGACGACGACCACCCCCTCAAATTCAACCCCTCGGGTTTCCAGCAGCCCCATGACGGTGACTTTCCCCCCACTCACATCATCGATGCTCAGATTTTTCAGGCGGTTCATAAACATCCGAAGAACGGTTTTGAAATCCATCGACTCGAGTACGGCGCTCAGGTGCGAAAACCTCTGAAGCTCCTCTCTGACCCTGTCCGGGACCGTCTCTCCTTCCGATTCGATAAGTTCCAGCAGGGAAAGGAGCTCCTCGAACCTAAACGGCTTGGAGTACCGTTCCCGGATCCAGTCGATCAGCCGGACGGAGACTGCGCGTACCCTCGCACGGTTGAGGACATTCGATTCCTCCAGATACAAAACGATGCTCTCGATCTGACGATAGAACGGGTCGTACTCAAACCCCTCCCCCATAGCAAAATTGAAATTCCCCTCGTCATCAAACTCTTTCAGAAGCGTAGCAAACGATTCGTCCGGAAGTACGACGGCAATCTTCTCCGGGGCGATCCCCATATCGGCAAACGCTTCGACTTTCGCTTTTATAAACCCTACCTGGGCCAGACGGTTGTGAAATACTTCGCACCGCAGCATTTTGCTCTGGTTCAGAAGATTCGACGAAAGGACGCTTTTTTCCGACAGGGAAAGGAGATAGCTTCTCCCCTCCTGTAGCGAAAAGCCTAATTCCTCCAGACGCTGGGACATTTTACGGTTGTACTGGGTGGTATTGTACGCTATGCTCAACGTCGTCACCCCCGCGCATTCGATCAGTATCTCCAGTTCGCGGCGGCTCAGATACCCTTCTACTTCGATATGGACCGAATCGAAATGGTTTAAAAATCCGGTATCGATGCGGGACGTTTCGGAGACAAAAATGCGTTCAGCCCAGCCGTTGCGTTCGCATATCTCCCGGTAGCGGTTCCGAAGGTGGATCAGAATCGTGATGTGCTCTTCGTATTCACCGTAGACATCGACCTCACGCAGGGTCTCTACCGAGACCTTTTCGGAGGATAGTTCTTCGAAAAAACGGAAAATGTACTGGGCATTGTGGATAAAGCTGAAAAAATTTCGCTCGATGTTGAGGGCCGAAAAGGCGCCGAAGTCGGAAGCTTCGTGAAGTGCGAGAAGACGGAGATCATCGTCGGGGACGATACGCCCCTCGGCGACTGCGGCACGACTCAAAAATTCCCCCATCGTCATGTAATGGGGGAGAATCGACTCCTCAGCCTGATCAAGGGCGTTACGGATACACCGTGCCGTCGGAAAGACGATGCACTCTCGCTGCAGACCCATTAAAATTCAAATGTATTGGGATTTCGGGTATCCGCTTTGAGATTGAAAAAACGCTGATCGTCTCCGACGCGTATTTTGGCCAAAATGTCCCATCGGCCGACTTTTGGAAGTTCTACCGCTTTGAAGGTATACTTTCCATCCTCTACCGTCGGCTGGACAAGGTTGATGTTGAAATCGGTATTGTCCGGACGGGTCAACACGACTTCGACCACGGCATCATTGATCCCATTTCCCGATTTGTCGCTCACCCGGTACTCGATGACCGTCTCTTTTTCATCGATCTGAGGGGTCAAAAAAGCAACCGCGTATTTTTGGTCGAAGGCTATTTTGGCATTGATGATATCGTTGACATTCGTGTCGTAGGTATGATAATTCTGCATCCCGTAATCAGACATCTGAACCGGATTGTTCAAAGCGACTTTGATCGTGACGACACACGCACCAATGATCCCTACGATTGAGAGAGCGATAATGATGGGCCATTTCGTGCCGGGGTTTTTAAACATTTACGTCCTTCTTACGAAAGTATCTTCCGCGAATGTAAACGATGATCGCGTAAAGAATGATACCGTAAAAAATCACCCGTAAAAAATCGATGAAATTTTTGCTGCCGCTTCCTGCCGAAGAGCTTAGCGAGACGTCGTGGTGATCGGCGATCTGTTCGGCGACATCGGCATAGCCGTTGAACATGGCAACCGAATATTTTGAAACGATATCGTCCCCTTTGGCTCGCTCGGCCAGAATCGGGAGAACCGTACCGCCGCGGTTGGCAATAAGCTCTTTGGCTTCGTCGTAGCTGCGGGCAAACATCACCGCGCTGACCACCGCGCCGATGAAGGTCGCATTGGGGCTTAAAACCTGTTGTTTGTCAAAATGCTCATATAAAGAGACAGGGCGCGCCAGAATATCGACTTTTTGTTTCAGTTCGATAAACGTCATAATAACGGCAGGCTCTTGCAGCTCAAGCGCAAGCTGTTTTTCAAAATCGGCAATGGTCTGATTTTCATCCAGATCACGTACCATGACCAGGTAGAGCGACACACCCGTTTTTGCTTTCAATTCTGCGCCGATCGCATTGATCTGTTCAGTGAATGCAGGGTTTTTGACCACATCGTCTTTATATAAATATTCTGCTTGGAGTGTGAGTGCGAAGAGAACAATGAAGGTGAGGGCCGCCAGCCCTCGCGAGAGTAACAAACGTTACCCTTACCCGACGAACAGGTGATTGGGGGTTACAACCGCCCACAGCGTTACCGCTGCTGAAATCACCAATGTCCAAGTAATAAGTTTATCCATGATACTTGCCATTTTAAACCCCTTACTCTACATCGACCCGATGTTTAGCGGTATCAGTGCTAATCATACGGATCTCTTTTTCATTTTCGATTTTGTAGAAACTGGCGGCATTGTTTTGCTGCGCGCCCAGTGCCAAAACCGTGAGATAGGCAAGGATGCCAAGCAACAATACCGTTGCGATCAGCATCCCGGTAATTCCGTCCAATGTAAAAATACCACGATTTTCCATTTGACTCTCCTTATTTACTGAGGTCGGTGACATATGCACCAAGCGCTTTAACCTGAACTTCAGTCAAGTTGTTGAATGCCGGCATTGCACCGATAGCACCTTTTTTACCATGTTTAAGAACATCAGCAACCAAAGTTGGGTTGAAGTCTGCGATGCTTGGTGCTACAAACTCCATCCCTTTACCATCTGGTCCATGACAAGCAGCACATGTTCCGGCGAATACATCGGCACCTTCAGTACCCTTCATTCCACCGGCAACATATTTCGCTACCGCATCGATTTCACCATCGGTAATAAGTGCATTCGTATTCATGTTCATCAAACCGTTGCGATCGGGCATAGGTGCCGCATAACCGAGCATCCCCTGACCGTTATTGATGACGTGCTTGACCGTCTTTTCTTCAAGGCGAACATTCAGGTTCGCCGCTTTGCCTTCGATACCGTCAGCCTGAAGGCCGTGACACGGAGCACACTGAACGATGAAGATCGATCCGCCCATCTCTTTAAGCGTTTCATCATCCATACCGGCATGCTGTTCTTCGAATTTCGCATCATGAGCCGCAACTTCTTCGTTGTACTCACCGATTTGCGAATAGGCATTGACCGGGTATCCCGCAAGGAAATACCAGATTGCCCAGATGTTCAGCCCCAGGAAAATAACCGCCCAACCGAAAGGAAGTTCGTTTTTATATTCCCCGATGCCGTCCCAATTCTCATCCGCAAGCTTACCGCTTGCTTTATCGTATTGCATCTGGCGAACGTATTTGGTAACTACGAATACTGTAACGATAACCAGGACAACTGCACCCAAAACGGCCAGTTTGTTAACCCAGTCGCCCTCACCGCCCATACCGCCGGCAGAGCCGACAGCGAGGTAGGTAGCGCCAAGCATTGCAATTACAACTATGATAGCAGCAAGTACTGTCTTATTCATTTTTGCCTCCTACTTTTTTATCATCATTCTTTGAGATCTGTTCGACAGGTTGGTCGTCAATCTCATCGTGGAGCGCGATATTCCCGTACTTCTCATAATCGCGCTTCCCTTTCCACTGCGAACTGTAGAGGTGGTAGATGTACGAATAGAGCACAACCACCAAAAACGCCGTGAAGAAAAAGTAAGCATACGCTTGAATCGTACCGATATCCACGCTCTTATCCTTATTTCAGGCTGTTAAGATACGCGATAATCGCTACGATTTCAGGGATTTGACCCGCTGCAACCGCATCTTTAACATCCTGGTCTTTCATGTCTGCTGCAATCGCTTTTGCCTCTTCGAGTGCGTCGGCGTGTGCTTCATCCAGTGTGGCTGCCAATTTGACAGTCGCTTTTGACCCGTCAGCCATTGGAATTTCTGTGTTGTAAGGAACGGCAAACACTTTGTTGACAGTGACTTGTTCTGCATAGGCAGTGTCGATGTCCGCAATGTTTTTAAACATCCAGCGGTATGCCGGCATGATTGAACCCGGAACAACGCCTGCAGGATCTTTCATGTGATTTTCGTGCCAGTCCGTTGTACGGTAGTTACCTACGCGCATCAAGTCAGGCCCTGTACGTTTTGAACCCCAAAGGAATGGGCGGTCATACGCGTATTCACCGCTCAAAGAGTAGTGACCGTAACGGTCCGTTTCCGATTTGAACGGACGGATAAGCTGCGAGTGGCACGCATTACAACTGTTTTTGATGTACACGTGACGACCAGCCAACTCGAGCGTGCTGTAAGGTTTGGTCCCTACAACCGGCTGTGAAGCCTGAGCAAAGTTTGGCAAAATTTCGATAAGCCCCGCAAACGCGATGGTAACGAAGACCGCTACCGCGAAAAAGAACGGGTGTTTTTCTAACCAGTGAAACATATTTCCCCCTCCTGATTAAGCGCCCATTGGCGACGCGGTTTGAAGCTCACTCTCATCTACACGACGAGCGCTTGTCATTGTTTTGTACATGTTGTACGCAAACAAGAACATACCGATTAGGTACAATGTACCACCAACCGCACGGATAGTGTAATACGGGTGCAATACGGTTACCGTATCGATGAACGAGTAAGCCAGGTTACCGAACTCATCGTGCGCACGCCACATCATACCCTGGGTAATACCCGCGATCCACATAGAGGTGAAGTACAGAACAACACCCAGAGTCTGGATCCAGAACTGCGTGTTCATCAGTGATTTAGAGTAGATCTCGCGTTTGAACACACGCGGAGCCATGTGGAACAATGCCGCCATGATCATAAACGCAACCCATCCAAGAACACCGTCGTGAACGTGACCGACGATCCAGTCTGTGAAGTGTGCAAGAGCATTGACCGATTTGATCGCCTGGATCGGACCTTCAAGAGTCGAGAACATGTAGAACGTAGACGCGAGGATCATGAATTTGATCAACGGACTCGCCGCTACCTGCTGCCATTCACCTTTCATGGTCAAAAGCATGTTGATCGCAGAACCCCATGAAGGGAGAATCAGTACAATCGAGAAAACAGAACCCATAGTCTGCATCCAGTCAGGTACAGTCGAGAACAACAGGTGGTGTCCGCCTGCCCAGAGGTAAACAAACATCAGACCCCAGAATGCCAGCAAAGAGAGTTTATACGAATAAACCGCTTGTCCCGATTCTTTTGGGAGAAAATAATAGATCATCGCAACGATGGGAACCGTGAACCCGAATGCTACCGCATTGTGTCCGTACCACCATTGTACCAGCGCATCATTGGTTCCTGCATACATAGAAACCGAGTGATACCATGCACCGATTCCATCCGCTACAAAGTACGTTGGAACAGACATGTTGTTAAACAGGTAGAGCATAGCAACACCAAGGAAGGTGGCAATGTAATACCATACAGAGATATAGAGTGATTTTTCACGGCGGATACCGATCAAACCGAAAATATTCATACCCCAAAGTACCCAAACAACGACGATCGCGATGTCGATCGGCCATTCGAATTCCGCGTACTCTTTAGAGGTAGTGATCCCAAGCAAGAGTGAACCGACAACAGCAACGACTGTCAACAGGTAGAGCCAAAACTGCAATTTACCGAGGAACATCAAAAACGGAGATT
>CAYXWQ010000045.1:0-9681 GCA_964468865.1 uncultured Sulfuricurvum sp.
CAAGGTTACTCCCCCTTCTTATACTAATCAATTAACCAATCTAAAAACGTATCAATTAATCCAACAAGCAAAATCATTCTTGACTCTTAACTCTCAAGCGGTCTTACACAGCAAATTTTTCCCCTCATCCCCGGGCTTGACACGGGGATCCATCCCCATGCAGAAAAGCTGGATTCCCGCCTTCGCGGGAATGACAAACTCAAACCGCATCTTTTTTTGTGACAAATACACTCCAGTGTAACATCTGCTCCCGGCCTTCCATTATCACATCCATCACAAAAATGTCACATCATGTGTTACAATTTTACACATATTTTAAATTTCTTCACATTTTTGTTTTTTTCTTTTCCGTGTCTATTCCTGACTTTTGCTGTGCAAATCCCCTAGAATGGCTATTTTTGACGGTCTATTTACTATTCGTTAATCAAATAAATCGTCATATTACGGATATGATCAGTTTTATAAGAAAAATAAATAGATAAATGAATTCGTGTTAAGTTTCGATTAATTTCGCGACACCTATAATGATGCCAAGAGGGAGCCGTAACGGCCCTATCTATAACTATCGAGGAGAGTTAATGAAACGTTCAATCAAATTGGCAGTCGCGGCAGCCGTCGCACTGTCTGCTACATCGGCATTCGCTACTAACGGAGATCATCTGATTGGTCTGGGTGCAAAAGCACGCGGTATGGGGGGCATCGGTATTGGTATGTCTCACGGGGCGGAATCGGCTCTCGCTAACCCTGCTTTGATCACTTCTGTTAAAGGGACTGAGGTTTCTTTCGGCGGAACAATCTTTATGCCAGATGTTGAAACCAACCTAGGCTGGGGCTCTGCTAAAAGTGATGCGGATCTATCAGTAATTCCTGAAGTATCTCTTGCAAGCAAAGCGTCTGACAACTTCTGGTGGGGTGTTGGTATGTGGGGAACTGCCGGTATGGGTACAGATTACCGTAAAGCTGATGCACAAATGGAAATGGTTACAAATCTCCAGTTGATGCAGTTTGGCGTTCCGTTGGCTTTCAAAGCGAATAATTTCAGCATTGGTATTGCTCCTATCCTTCAGTATGGATCTTTGGATATTAATTATGTCACACCAATGGGTGATGCCAGTGAAACACAAGGGGTTGCACAGGATTTTGGTTTCGGATACAACATCGGTGCAGCATACGAGATGAGCGGTTTGACATTGGGTGCATCGTACAAATCTGCGATCGACATGACGTATGATGGCCAACTTTCAGCTGCTAGCTCACAATTCGGCATTAACATGGGTGCTGGTCTTTCTGACGACCTTGAACAGCCCGCTGAAATCGGTGTTGGTGCGTCATACGCAATTGACGGCCATACATTCGCCGTAGATTATAAACAAATCGAATGGTCGGATGCGAAAGGGTATAAAGAGTTTGGATGGGACGACCAGAATGTAATCATGGTTGGTTACCAGTATGCACAGGACAACTGGGCTCTCCGCCTCGGTTACAACCATGCTTCTAACCCCATTAAAGAACAAGCTGCCGCCAGTATGATGACAGATTACGACGGTGCCGCATTGAATATGCTGAATCTTCTTGGATTCCCAGCAATCGTAGAAGACCACTACACCATCGGTGCAAGTTATGCGTTTAGTAAACTCGTATCATTGGATGTAGCGTATGTATATGTTCCAGAAACAACTGAAAGATATGATACGTCTGCAATGACTCAAGCGATGGCAGTTCAAGGCGGTATGAATCCGATGGATGCAATGGGATTGACTAGCGCAATCGAAACAAAACACAGCCAAGACGCTGTTTCTGTACAGCTCAACTTCAACTTCTAATCTGAAGTTCTTATCTCCCCCTCTCGGGGGATTCACAATCCGTTCACCTTTTACAGCGATAATGAGAGTCTGAAATCAACAGGTTGTCATTATCGCTTTTTTGATGGCTTTGTGATACAATATCCCCCTTTTAATCCGAGGGATTATCACAAAAACAAAAGCGATGTAACGAAGGAGAAAACAATGCTAAACAAACTTTTGATGGGTGCGGCAGCACTTTCACTGGCCGCTTCGATGGCCTTCGGTGCCCAGGGGGTCAAATTCTACGTTGGTGATGGCAACAAAGAAAAAGAGTACATGAGCATGGTCAACGAAAAGATCGCTTCGATCGGTTTCGTCCTCTCTGACCCGCATGAGCGGATCAACGACGCCTATGCGACCAAATACGGCGGGACAAACCTCGACAATCTCGGATTTTTCTCGGTGATGAACGATGCCGAAGTGGGACCGTTGCTGCTCAAAGAGCCATCACTCGGCGGATTCAGCCCGTTTAACCTCCACATCTACAAAAAACAGGGCGAGAACAAAACGTACGTCGGCCACGTAACGGCGGAAACGATGCTCGATATCACCGGGGTCAAAGACGACGATGTCCGGAACAAATTCATCGCGACCTTCCCGGCGCTCGATGCGATGATCGAAAAAGAGATCGGCTCAAAAGTGGAAGTCGTAGAGTATACCGCACTGCCGGAAAAACCGATGATGACGTTCGAGCTTCCGATCGAGCGCGGAGAGAGCCTGGAAGTTGCGATTGCTGACTTGCAGGGAAAATTCGAAGAGATTTTTGAAGAGAACCAGTACATCATCGCCGGGTACAAAGACATCAAAGCGGCTATGACCGATGCCAACATCGAGTTCGGCCGCTTCGACGCCTACTGGGTCTATTCCCTGTGCCATTTCAAATTCTCCGAGGGGATCTTCAATCAGGGACGTCCTGACTCAGGAGCGTTCGCACCGTGCTCCATGTACATGTACATCGACAAAGGCTCGAACAAAGTAATGATCGGTATGCCGCGTCTGGCGACATGGACCGCTGTTATGGGGATCAAAGATCAGAAAAAAATCGATTCGATCAACGCGCTGGATGCGGAGATCACTAAAATCATGACAGAACTGGGGGCAAAAGAACTATGAAAAAACTCCTTACACTCATCGCTTCGGCGTTTATGATCGCATTCTCGGGATGCGCAGGGCTCTCTTCCTCGTCCGAGGGGAACGCTCCGGCGGAAAAAGTGGTCGCAACCTATAAAATCGCCCCTATTGCTTCGGTAGAAGATGCGAAAACGAAACTGGCTTCTGCAGGGTATGAAGTCGTCGGCACCTATAAATCGGCCGACAAAGGGACCACCGTCCTTTTTACGAACAAAGAGATGAAAGCCGCTGCGGATAAACCGATGCGCGGCCTTGCAGCGGTCGGACGCCTCCTTGTCGATGAAGAAAAAAACCAGATCAGCATCGCCAACCCTGTCTATTTCGGCAAGGCGTTCATGCAAGACGAGTACAGCCATGCCGCTGCCGCAGCGAACCTCGCCGCACTCGAAAAAGCGTTCGGACCGATGAAAGACTCTGCTGACAAATGGGAATTCGCCAAACTGGCCGGATACAACTTTATGATCGGGATGCCTTACTATCAGGACATGGCGGTAGTAGGAGAAGGGTCGACAGCGGATCTCGTAGCGAAAGCGAAAAAAGCGAAAGGGACGACTGCCGTTGTTCAGCTCTCTGCGGACCGTTATGTTGCGTTTGTCGATATGGACCGCCGTACGAAAGGGTTTGTGAAGAAAATCGGAACCCAGAATGCAGGGCTCCTTCCATGGGCCGTGTTGATCGAGGATGGAAAAGCCAAGGCGCTCAGCGCCAAGTATTTCATCGCTATCAGCTATCCACTGCTGACAATGGGTGAGTTCATGACGATTGCCACCGTACCGGGCGCGATCGAAAACGATTTGAAGAAAATCTTTAAATAAATTCCCCGTCATCCTCGGACTTGATCCGGGGATCCAGCTGGATTCCCGCCTACGCGGGAATGACGTTACGCTCTAAACTTCACCGACTCCAGCAGCTTCTCAACCACTTCCCGATAATAGCTTTTCAGTGTCTCATCCCCTAACGCCACAGGCGGTTCGCCGTTATCGCTTCCTTCGCGAATCGCCATGTTGAGGGGGATCTGCCCCAATAACGGAATGTTATAGCGCTGTGATAGCCGTTCTCCGCCGCCGGTGCCGAAGATGTCGTAGCGGCTCCCCGTATCGGGGGCGATGAAATAGCTCATGTTCTCGACGAGACCCCCGATGGGGACATGGATGTCCTGGAACATCCGGATCGCGCGGCTGACGTCATCGCTGGCGACGAGCTGCGGCGTTGTGACGATCACGCCGGCGGTGATGGGGAGCTCCTGTGCCATGGTGAGCTGGATGTCTCCTGTTCCCGGAGGCATGTCGATGACGAGAAAATCGAGCTCTCCCCACGCGACGTCTTCGAGGAACTGGATCAGCGCCGACACGGCGACCGAGGAGCGCCATACGAGCGGGGTGTCGGAGGTCGGGGTCGTGAGGGCGACGCTCATGATTTTGAGGCCGTAGTTTTCGCTCGGGATGATCTGGTTGTCGTCGTTCCAGCGGATTTTTTCGAGGTCGGTGTTGGTGAGGCGGGGGACATTGGGACCGTAGACATCGGCATCGAGAATCCCCACCTTGTACCCTTTTTGGGCCAGGGCGATCGCGAGGTTGACGCAGACGGTACTTTTGCCCACTCCCCCTTTGCCGCTGGTGACCGCTATGACGTTTTTGGCATACGGTGCGCGGTTGTTGGGTGCGGCGCTGTTGCCGTAGTTGATGTCCTTGGACGCGGCCGCTTTTTTGGTGATTTCGAGCGAGGCAAACTCCGAGGCGAAGGCGGCTTCGATGGCCGATTTGACGGTGAGATAGGAATCGTCGCTGACGGTCAACAGTTCCACTTTGGCGTGATTGTCTTTGACTTTGGCCTCGGAGATGAGTTTGAGTTCTCCCAGTGTCCGGCTAAGCCCCGGATAGGGGAGGGCATGGAGAGCGGTTTCGAGTTCTTTAGTGTTCATAAGGGTTCCCCCGGCTTTCTCGTGCCAACAGCGCTTTGGTTCCGGTCGCTTTCTGGGCCAGTTTCGCCAGCGCCGCGCGTGCTCCCGGGTATTCCAGGCTCAGACGGTGACAGATGCCGATCCGTTCATCGATGATGCGGTTCAGCGAAGCGATCACGTCGGCAAGTTTGCCGTTTTCGTCCGATTTGTTCAGCAGCTCTTTGATCAGCATTTCACGCGAATGCATTTTGATATCCATCCCGTTTTCCCGTCCTATCGCGATAAAATCGGCTGCACTGAGATAGAGGCCGGAAAAAAAGGTATTGAGAAAATGGTTTTCGAGGGTGAGGAATTTGCTTTGCTGCATGGATTGGTGTCTCATGTGCGCGCTCCCAGATTGACTTCGGCCGCCTTGGCGACGTCGGGATCGGTGTCGCTCAGCAGCGAGGTGACGATCTCGACAGGAGCGGCGCGGTTTTCGGCCAGACGCATCCGCACCATTTTGTCGTTGTCATCGGCGAGGATTTTGAGAAGTTTGGCCGGGGTGTTCGGATTCCCCGAGAGGCCGTCGCGGACGATTTTTTCATCGCTGAAAAATTTCTCCAGAACATCGCTCGGCGTGGAGGGGTTCGTCGCGACGAGAGCCCGTACGAGATTGACTGAATCATTGGACAGATGGCGGAGCACTTCGACTGGGGTATGGGGGTTTTTGGCGACGGCCCAGCGTGCCCCCATGTCGACGGGGTTGCTGGCGATGTCGATCAGCAGCCGTACCATCACGGGGCTATACTCGCGGTCACGTTCGTAGACGCTTGTCCGCAAGGATAGGTTCATCGCGACCTGTCCGACAATCTCCTTGTGATCTTTGAAAGCATTGTAGATCGCCTCTACGTCTTCAATGGGAAGGGTTTTGTCCTCCAGTAAATCGATGAGTGTTGCGACATCGGATTCAGCGATGGCAGTGTTGATAGTAGTGGTGCTCATCATCAGCTCCTTCTTTATAGTGATAAAAATAATCGCCATACTATCAAAAAGTGATTAAATTATAAGTATTAGTATACGTGACTAAGGGTAGAAAAAGGGTAGATTTCTATAAGAAAACGTAAAAAAACAACCATTCATCGTATGTTGCAAAAATGTGATAACTATGTAACAAATTGTAATCATTGTGCGGTATAAAAAAGGGATTTACCGTTTATTAAGAGTCCCCTACCTATAATAGGCGCGGTTATTCCGTAAATTAAAGCACCGCTTGTGTGCAGACTAAAAAGAAGGAGCACGGATGAACAGATTGCTAAAAACACTGTGTGTTGCGGCATCACTTTCGGCAGCAGCTGTTATGGCGGCTGATGGATATGCGAATAAAAATATCCTCATTTCTGCCGAAGAAGCGGTCAAGCTGATTGGTAATCCAAAGGTGATGTTCGTATCGGGTGATAACGAAGATATTTACAAACTCGGTCACATTAAAGGTTCGGTGGAGATGTATGCTCACCACCTGCACCATTCAGAGATTGACGGAGAGATGCACTGTGCACCTTTGTACCGCTGTATCGATGATGCTGAACAAATGATCGGCAAAAAAGGGATCAGCAACGATATGACGATCATTGCGTACGATGACTTCAAAGGACCGAATGCGACGGGTGTCTACTCGTTCTTCGACAGCTTCGGTCACAAAAACGTCAAAGTCCTTAACGGCGGCCGTGCAGCCATGATGGCAGTCGATCCGGCTCAGAAAGAGTACGATGAACTGAACAAAGAGCTCAGAGCGGCTAAAAAAGTCGAAAAAGAGGCCAAAGACGGACTCAAGAAAGAGGGTGCGGACAAAGCGGTACTCGAGGCGTCTCTCAAAAACGCGTCAGCGCACATCAAAGCGATCGAAGGGAAAATGGCTCAGGTCGAAAAACGCCTTTTGGTCGTCAAGGGCGATGAGGTTGTCAAACCGAAAAAATACAAAATCGATCCCAAGAAGATCAAATGGAACGTTATCGCCGGTAAAGAAGAAGTCAAGCACGCGATGGACGATATCCTCAAAAACGGGAAAAACTCCAAATACGTGATCATCGATTCACGCGGTATGGCGGAGATCATCGGTGAGCGTAAAATGGACAACGTCGCCCGTGGTGGACACGTTCCGGGAGCAACTTTTATCGAGTGGAGCCAAATCTCCGATGCCGATAAAAAACTTTCTTTCCGCTCCGCTGAAGAGCTTCAAAAAGTATATGACAACTATGGCATCACCAAAGACAAAACGATCTATGCGTACTGCCACGTAGGCGCAGGACGCAGTTCGGAGCACATTACGGCGCTTCAATTGCTCGGTTACAAAAACGTCAAAGTCTTCACAGGAAGCTGGGACGTTTGGGGTAACGATATGAACCTTCCGATTAAACGATAAGGCAGAACTATGACAAAAGTAATGAACAATAACCGCCGCGACTTCCTGAAAGTTTCAGGGATGACGGCTGCGTTGGTGGCGTCACAAGGCTCACTTTTCGCAAAAACGAATGTAATGTCGGTTGAAAACGGTAAAGAGAACTATCCGAACACCAACTATACCGAAGAGATGTACCGCAACGAGTTTTCGTTCACGTACGGAAAAAAAGAAGAGCACGGCTTCGCATACCACTGCGTCAACTGTCAAGGTAACTGTGCATGGGAAGTTTGGTCACACAACGGTGTCGTCACCCGTGAAAACCAGTCGGCTCGCTATCCGATCATCAATGCCAAAATCCCTGACTTCAACCCGCGCGGATGTAACAAAGGGGTGCAGCACTCACAGGTAATGTACCAAAAAGACCGTATCCTCTACCCGATGAAACGTGTCGGTGAGCGTGGAGAAGGTAAATGGAAACGTATCAGCTGGGATGAAGCGGCAGAAGAAGTATGCCAGCAGCTTTTCGACTGTCTGACTGACCCTGAACGCGGGCCGGACAAACTGATGGTTCACGCCGGTACGGGTCTGTTGACCGAAGGGCGCCGTGGTGCACCTCTTCGTTTCTCGACTCAGCTGGGTGCGATCCGTATCTATCCGTCATCGTACCTCGGGGACATGTTCTCGGGCGCGGCGATCGCCTACGGTGAGGGTAACCTCGGTTGTACGTGGGACTTCATGTACACCGTCGATACGGCCGTTATGTGGGGTGGTAACCCGTCGGTTTCCCGTATTCCCGATGCGCACTTCGTATGGGAAGGGAAATACAACGGAGCGAAAATCATCACGATTACTCCTGAGTTCAATGCGACGGCAAAATCCTCAGACCTGTGGATTCCGATCAAAGCCGGATCCGACAACATTCTCGCGATGAGCGTCATCAACGTCATCCTGAACGAAAAACTCTACAAACCGGAGTTTATGAAAACGTTTACCGACCTTCCGTTCCTGGTCGATGTCAAAACACAGAAATTCATCCGCCGCTCCGACATGGAACATGCAAGCAACGATGAAGACCACCACAAATACATGGAAGAGTTCTACTGCTGGAACACGGCGAAAAATGAAATCGCCCTGATGCCGGGTACAGAAGGTTCTGCCATCCATTCGCTCCGCCTTGACGAGCAGGGGATTGTTCCTGCCCTCGAGGGGACATGGACGATCAAAGACATGCACGGTGATACACGCGAAGTGACGACTGTATTTGAAATGCTCAAAAAATCGGCGGCGAAATTCGCTCCCGAAGCGACCAAAGAGATCACAGGGGTACACCCTGATACCGTTCGCCAGCTGGCACGCGATATCGCGATCCCCAAAGTGGTTGAAATCACTGCCGGGTTCTCGCTCAACAAATACTTCAACGGTGTTATGACGATTTGGAACATCTCGTCTATCTGTGGTTTGACAGGTCGTATGGGACCCTACGGCGGTATCAACACCGAGAACGAATTTACCCTCTCGGGTCTGGGAGAACTCTCCGGATTCAGCGGTAAGTACAACCCGCGTTTCGGTTCGGGATTTGTCGGCGAATTCGTATTCGGCGACGGTCTTGAAACGTTTGACAAATACTTCAGCGACGAAGACGTCAAACGTGCCCAGAACGGCATGAGCAAAAAAGAGTACATGGCTGTACTTTCTGAAATGCTAAAATCGGGTGAAAACGGAAAAATCAACAACGAATCAAAACACGGAAACGTGAACAAGCCATGGTGGCAGCCAGACTGCGCACTGATTGTTGCTGACTCCAAATTCCGCCGTAACAAAGGTAGCGACTACCGTAAAGCGTTCCTGAACAAAACGAAATTCTACGCATACGTAGACTACCGTATGTCCGAAGCGGCGCAGTTCGCGGACATCCTGTTGCCGGCAAAATCGCACTATGAGGTGTATGACCTCCGTACGTCTCCGGGTTACCACCGTTTCACCAACCTGGCTCAGCCGGTTGCGAACATCAAAAACATCGGTGAATCGATGGACGAGTGGTCAATGTTTACCCTTCTTGCGAAAAAACTCGAAGAGTTGGCAAACCGTCCTCAAAACGTCGGAAAAGCAAAAGTCAAAGACCATCCGAAGTTCGCGAAACCGGGCTTCCACGATTTGACGATTTTCCACAAAGAGTTCACCAACACCGACGAAGAGTCAGAGGGTGCAGGTGAGGTTTACCTCGGAACCGACAAAATGGCGGTTCAGGCTGCGCTGGAAAAATGTGAGCAGTACGAGCCGTGGACGATGGAAAAAATGTACAAAGTGGGAGGATTCCTCCTCATCAATGAAAAAGCGGCGAAATCTTCACCGTTGTACTCTGACCGTCCGTTCAACTCGAATGAGGACCACCTCTACAAATTCGAGCGTCTTGAAACCGTTTCCGG
>CAYXWQ010000046.1:0-8629 GCA_964468865.1 uncultured Sulfuricurvum sp.
GTGAGCGGCCACGTCTTCTTCGCCGATCGCTATTTCGGTTATGACGACGCGATCTACGCGACGCTGCGGATGCTGGAACTGGTGCAGGAGGGGGTGGATCTCGACGCCGAGATCGCGAAGCTGCCCAAAGTGTTCTCAACCGAAGAGATCAAGGTAAAAACGACCGAACAGGAGAAATTCCCCCTCATCGCCAAGCTCAAAGAGCTGCTGAAGACCCCTCCGGCCGGATTCCCCTCCATCCGCGAGATCATCGATGTCGACGGTGTGCGGGTCATCTTCGACCACGGCTGGGGGCTGGTCCGCGCCAGCAACACGACCCCTGTCCTCGTGACCCGCTTCGAATCGACCGACGCGGCCGAAGCCAAGCGGTACGAAGAATCTCTCAACGCCCTGATCCAACAAGCCCAAAACCAATTGAAGGTCTGATATGAAAACAATCACATTGACCATGCCCCTGGACATGCACCTCCACCTCCGCGACGGCGAGATGCTCGAGACCGTCGCGCCGCTGACATCGTACAGTTTCAGCGGCGCGATCGTGATGCCCAACCTCGTTCCCCCGGTGACGACCAAAGAGATGGTCATTTCCTACAAAGAGCGGATCCGCCGTGCGACCGGACGGGATGACTTCGAGCCCTATATGACCCTTTTCTACCAGAACTACTCCCGCGCGTTTCTGGAGGATGTCCGCGATGAGATCACGGCGGTCAAACTGTACCCCAGCGGGGTGACGACCAACTCCGAAGGGGGGGTCGCCTCCTTCGACATCGAGTCGATGCGCGAGACGCTGGAGGCGATGAGCGATCTGGGGATCGTCCTCTCGGTGCACGGCGAGACGAACGGGTTTGTGATGGACCGCGAAGCGGAGTTTATGAGCGTCTACGAGATGCTCGCCTCCAACTTCCCCCGTCTCAAGATCATCATGGAACATATCACGACCCGGGACGCGGTGGAGATGCTGGAGAAATACGACAACCTCTACGCGACGATCACGGTGCACCATCTGATGATTACTCTCGATGACGTGGCCGGGGGGCTGCTGCGCCCCCACCTCTTCTGCAAGCCGATCGCCAAGCGGCCGCATGACCGCGAAGCGCTCCTCAACGTGGCGCTCGAAGCCCACCCCAAAGTGATGTTCGGCTCCGATTCGGCTCCCCATCCCAAACACGCCAAGGAGTCGTGCGGGTGCGGGGCAGGGGTATTTACGGCTCCCATAGCCCTGCAGCTGCTGTGCGAAATCTTCGACGCGCACGGCAAGCTCGACAACCTCCAGGCGTTCGTCAGCGACAACGCACAGCGTATCTACGGCATCTGTGCCGAATACAAAGAGGTGACGCTGGCCAAAACCGAATTCCATGTCCCCGACATTTACGGCAGCGTCGTACCGATGAAGGCGGGCGAAACCCTCAAATGGTCGATTGAGCGTGTCGACTAGGATCTTGCTGCTCGAAGACGATCTCCTCTTCGGGGAATCGATCGCGGATGTGCTGGAAGAGGAGGGGTTTGAGGTGACGCTGTGCCGTAACGGGCAGGAAGCGCTGGACGAGACATTTCAGAACCATTTCGACCTCTATCTTCTCGACATCAATGTCCCCCTTATCGATGGCCTCTCGCTGCTGCGGGAGCTGCGCCGCGCCAACGATACGACCCCCACTATCTACCTGACCTCCCACCAGGAGCTGGGTACCCTCTCGCAGGCCTTCGAAATCGGGGCCGATGACTATCTGAAAAAACCCTTCGACACGGATGAGCTGATCGTCAGGATCCACGCCCTGATGCGCCGGACCAAAGCCAAAAGCCAGCGATGTGCGGGGGACCTGTGCCTGGACGAGCTCCACAAATGCGTGATGATGGGGGAGAAGGAACTCCATTTCACCCTCAAAGAGTACCAGCTGATGGCGCTGTTCATCCACAACGCCGGAGAGATCGTGACCAAGGAGATGATCATGGACGCGCTGTGGAGCCCCTCCGAGATGATCAGCGACGGGGCGATACGGGTCTATATCAACCGCCTCAAGCAGGAGATCGGAAGCGATCGGATCGTCAATATCCGCGGCGTGGGGTACCGCCTTGTTCCGTAACGTCGAAATCGCGCTGGCTTCATTGTATGTGGTGACGACGGCTGTGCTGATCGTGGCGATCTATTATGTCCACGAGGTGCTGGGGGTGCAGCAGTGGGGGATCATCACGTTCGTGGCGCTGATGGTGACCCTGATCGCGGGGAGGATCCTGGCCCGCATCGCCATCGCCCCTCTCAGAGAGCATTTTTCCCATCTCGAGCAGCTTTCCAAGGAGACGCTGCACGAGCTGAATCTTCCGGTCAATACGATCACCGCCAACGTCTCGATGCTGCGCAAAACCCATACCGACGACAAAAGCCTCAAACGCCTCGATCGGATCGAAACGGCGGCACAAATGCTCAAAGAACGGTATAATGAGCTCGATTATTTGATCAAAAAACAGATGGCGCGCGAGAGCATAGAGCTCTTCGACCTCAAGGAACTCGTCGAAGAGCGCCTCGGGTTTCTAAAACCCCTCTACAGCGGCGTCGAGTGGGAGAGCGATCTCTCGGCTCTTATGGTACGCGCAGACCGGATCGGGCTGGGAAAAGTAATCGACAACCTCGTCGAAAACGGGGTGAAATATTCCCCCGTGCGTCCGCGCATCACGATCAAAACGGCCGGTAACCTCCTGAGCATCTGCGATGAGGGGATGGGGATGGATGAGATCACCCTGATGCGCATCTATGACCGGTACTACCAGAACGATGCGACGATGGCGGGATACGGCATCGGATTGAACCTCGTCAAGCGCTATTGCGACCGCCACGGCATCGGATTGCACGTCTCGTCCCGCCTCGGGCAAGGGACGTGCGTTAAACTTGAATTCAAAGGAGATAAGAATGGAAAATAACAACTGGCTGAGCTGGGCGGAAGGGGCGCTGGATATCGGTGTCATCGGAATTTTGCTCGTGATGAGTATCGTGTCGCTGTGGCTGTTTATCGAGCGGGTGATGTATTACCGCTCATTGCGCATCAGCGATTACGAGACGAAAGAGGAACTCGAGCTCGACCTGGGGAACAACGTCAGCACGATCGCCACGATCGGCTCGAATGCCCCCTATGTCGGACTGCTGGGAACCGTCGTCGGGATCATGATCACTTTCTACAGCCTGGGAGACATGGGGGCGGTGGATCCGAAAAAAATCATGACGGGTCTGGCCCTGGCGCTCAAAGCGACGGCGATGGGACTGGTAGTCGCGATCCCCTCGATCGTGTTTTATAACATTTTGCTGCGTAAAATGGAGCGTATCCTGACACAGTGGGATATTGCCGCGCACAAAAAACAAGGATGATCCGATGAAAATGAAGCGGATCGATACCATCAACGTTATCCCCTTTATCGACATTATGCTGGTCCTTCTGGTAATGGTGCTGACAACCGCCACCTTCATCAAAACGGGGCTGATCCCCGTCGATCTCCCCGAGGCCAAGGGGACGGCCGCCGAACACAAGCCCAGCGAGCTGAAGCTCACGATCAAAAAAGACGGTTCCCTGTGGATCGATGAAAAAACCCAAGTCACACTGGAACAGTTCGAAGCAAAAGTGAAGGAGGGGGGCAAGGAGATGACCGTCGTCCTCTACAGCGACAAAGACGCGGCGTTCGAGAACTTCGTCGGCGTCATGGATGTCCTCAAAGAACTGGGACACGAACAGCTCTACATCGTGACCGACAAAAAATAGACTTCTTGCATAAACCTATGCAAGAAGTCTTCTGCCTCGAAGAGGCAAGCTTCAGCGCCATAGCGGCTAGCGTAACCGAAGGGATTTTATTCCTTCGGTGTTTCAAAAGGATATAACCCATGCATCAGATCAGCAACTACGTCTATGCCCGCGACGAGCTCTTAGGGTGGGATATCCCCACCAAGCGCCTCCCCAATCCCTACCACGATTTTCCCTACATGGTCCTAGAGGGGGTTCTGAGCCCCTCGGAGTGCCGCGCGATCACCGAAGCCGCGCTTGCGGATCGTGAGGCCGTGGCGGCGGAGCTTCGCGGCCGCGCGCTCGATACCGCCATCCGAAAAACCGATATCCATACCCTCAGCCCCGAGCACCTGGCGATCTACGAACACCGTTTTGCCGCCGTGCGGCACGAGATCGAGGAGTTTTTCTCCCTTTCGCTGGGAAAGGGGACCGATGTGCAGGTGCTGGGATATGAGAAGGGGTCGTTTTACGTCAGGCATGCCGATGATTCGAGCGAGCTGCGCGACGCAGAGGGGAACACTGTCGGTTTCCGTCCCGTCGCCCCCGAGCGGAAACTTACGACCGTGCTGTTCACCACCTCCTACACTCCCCATCCGACCGATAATGACCATTTCAGCGGGGGGGAGCTGCTGCTCAACTACCTCTGCGATGCACAGGGGAACACCATTGCCCTCCGCCCTGAAGCGGGGGATATGGTCGTCTTTCTGAGCAACCCCTATTTCTCCCACGAAGTCCTTCCGGTCCGGGATGGATACCGTCTCAGCCTCGTACAGTGGCATAACTCCTTTTAACCCATATTTTTCATCCTCGCCGCTGCTTCGGTATCCCGGAGTCTGCCTCGCCTGGGGTGAAAAATCAGAAGTTTCGTTATAATTTCGCATCTATTTAACAAGGGTACGTATGCGTTACTTTTACAGTTCGTTTGCCATCATGGCGCTTGGGCTTATCGCGGCCTATTATCTGGGCGGAATAGCCGCTATCTATATCACATTCCTGTTGATCATTCTGGAAATATCGCTCTCCTTTGACAATGCGGTGGTCAACGCCAAAGTGCTGGAGACGATGGATCCGGTCTGGCAGAAACGGTTTATTATTTTCGGTATCCCGATCGCCGTTTTCGGAATGCGTCTGGTGTTCCCTCTGGCGATTGTTTCGGTTGTGACGGGGATGGGGATGTTTGAGACGCTGCAGGTGGCGATGAACCAGCCGGGTGAATACGAAAAAGTGCTCAAATCGACCGAATCGACGATTTTTGCCTTCGGTGGAGCCTTTTTGCTGATGGTTTTTCTCGACTTTTTCTTCGAAGAACGGGACATCAAATGGGTTACCTTCGTCGAAGGGTCCCGATTCATGGAAAAAGCCTCATCGGTTAACAACATCGAGCTGATCACCGCGATCATGGTGGGGATAGCGCTGGGGCATATCACCCAGGATTTTGGTGTCGTTCAGGCGTTTATGTACGGCGTATTGCTGCACTCTCTGCTGGGGATGCTGGACCACTTCCTCTCTTCCGATACGGTCAAAAGCGGGATCGCCGGATTTATCTATCTGGAAGTTCTCGATGCCAGCTTCAGTTTTGATGGAGTCATCGGGGCGTTTGCCCTCACCAGCAATATCTTCATCATCATGATCGGTCTGGGCGTGGGGGCCATGTTTGTGCGGAGCATGACGATTTATTTCGTCGAGCACAAAACCCTCTCACACTTCCGCTACCTCGAACACGGTGCCCATTACGCGATCGGTATCCTGGCGTTCATCATGCTGATGAAAATTACAACGCACATCAGCGAAGCAGTTACGGGGACGATCGGTATCGGACTGATCGCGATCGCGTTTATCCATTCGGTTCTGGAAAACCGCAAAAACCTTCAGGAGTAGCCTCTCAGCGGGGGGAACGGACCGGAATTCCTTTTTTGAACAGAATCTCCGATTCGAGTTTCCCCTCGGGCGTATAGCTTCGTAGAAGCCCGTCGCGTCTGCCGTCTTGGTAGTTGATCACCGATTCGAGCTGCCCGTTTTCGTAATAGCTTTTGGTCAATCCCTCTCTTTTGCCGTGCGCGTAAACCATTTCCGCTTCGAGTTTTCCGCTTTCGAAAAAGCTTTTGGCCGGCCCGTGGCGTACGCCGTTTTCGTAATTTTCCTCGATTTCAACCTGTCCGTTTTCATAATACTCTTTTCGGATTTCGGCGTGGAGGGAGAGGGAGAGGAAGATCAGGAATATCAGGGGGTATTTCAAAGGAGACCTCGTATAAATAAAGTTTATACCATTCTAGGTTTAAACATCTTAGATATAGTTAAATTTTATTGATTCGCACGTTTTTTCGAAATATAATATTTTCCAATCCCATACAGGCTCAGAAGCATCCAGAAAAATTCGATAACGAAAGCTGAAAGGTTCCAGTCGTAGAGGAGTGACACGATAATCAAAAAGGCTCCGAGGGTATCTAGGCCCCTTTATAAGTCTAATCGATGGTATGGAAAAAGGAGAAGAGACACCCCCGCAGGGGTGCAGAGGAAAAAACGGGCAGGGAGAATTACATCATCCCGGGCATGCCGCCCATTCCGCCCATGTCCGGCATGGAGGCAGGTTTCTCTTCCTGGATCTCATGGATCGTCGCTTCGGTGGTCAGCAGGAGGCTGGAGACCGATACGGCGTTGGTGAGGGCTACGCGCTCCACTTTGAGCGGATCGATGATTCCGGCCTCAAACATGTCGACGTATTCGCCGCTCGCGGCGTTGAACCCGATGTTTTCGTTCGTAGCATTCGCGATCGTGTTGACGACGACTCCGGCATCGTATCCGGCGTTTTCGGCGATCTGTTTGACCGGAGCTTTGATCGCGCGGAGGATGATTTCGCATCCGATTTTCTGGTCGCCTGCGAGGTCGAGGTTCACTTTGGCCGCCGCGCGGATCAGTGCCGCACCGCCTCCGATGACGATCCCCTCCTCAACGGCCGCTTTGGTCGCGGAGAGGGCGTCGTCGACGCGGTCTTTTTTCTCTTTCATTTCGGTTTCGGTGGCGGCACCGACTTTGATGACCGCGACGCCGCCGGCGAGTTTCGCCAGACGCTCCTGGAGTTTTTCTTTGTCGTATTCGCTGGTGGTCGTTTCGATCTGGGTGCGGATCTCTTTGATGCGCATCTCAACCATCTCTTTTTCACCCGCACCGTCGACGATGGTGGTGTTGTCCTTGCTGATGACGACGCGCGCCGCCTGACCGAGGTCGGCTACGGTCGCGCTGTCGAGGGTGCGCCCGATCTCTTCGCTGATCACCTGTGCACGGGTCAATACGGCGATATCCTGAAGCATCGCTTTGCGGCGGTCACCGAATCCCGGAGCTTTGACAGCCGTGATGTTGAGGACGCCGCGGAGTTTGTTCACGACGAGGGTCGCGAGGGCTTCCCCTTCGACATCTTCGGCGATGATGAGAAGCGGGCGTGAGCTTTTCTGAACCTGCTCCAGTACCGGCAGGAGGTCTTTGAGGTTCGAGATTTTCTGATCGAAAAGGAGGATGAACGGGTGATCCAGCTCAACGGTCATTTTTTCGCTGTTGTTGATGAAATAGGGGCTCAGGTAACCGCGGTCGAACTGCATCCCCTCGACGACGTCGAGTTCGTCGTTGATCCCTTTGGCTTCTTCGACGGTGATGACGCCGTCACGGCCTACTTTTTCCATCGCTTCGGCGATCATCGTACCGATCCGCTCGTCGGAGTTGGCGGAGATTGTCGCGACCTGTGCGATCTCTTTTTTGTCGTTGATAACGCGTGAAGAGGCTTTGAGGTTCTCTAAAATCGCCTCGAGCGCCTTGTCCATACCCCGTTTGACTTCGACCGGGTTGGCACCTGCGGTGATGTTGCGCAGACCCTCTTTGAAAATCGAGTTGGCCAGGACGGTTGCCGTCGTCGTACCGTCACCCGCTTCGTCGGCGGTGTTGGAAGCGACCTGTTTGACCAGCTGCGCCCCCATGTTTTCGAGGGGATCTTTGAGCTCGATCTCTTTGGCTACCGATACGCCGTCTTTGGTGATGCTCGGCGCGCCGTAGCTTTTCTGGATCAGGACATTACGTCCGCGGGGTCCCATGGTCACTTTGACAGCGTCGGTCAGTTTTTGGACACCGGCTGCCAGTTTGTTGCGTGCTTCGTCTGAAAAATGGATCTCTTTTGCCATTATTTACTCCTTGAATTTTATGTGATTAATGTTAGCGCAAAGCGCGTGAGCTCTCCGCTGAGGAGAACCCAGTGTTAACGCAGCCTGCGGGGCTTGCTCCGAAGGCGTTTTAAATTATTTCAATATTCCAAGTAAATCGTCGGTCTCGATGACCAGATAGGCTTTTCCATCCAGGGTGAGTTCGTTTCCGGCGTATTTTCCGAAGACGACTTTGTCACCTGTTGAAACGTTTTCTACCTCGTTACTTACGGCAACGACGGTACCCTGAGAAGGTTTTTCTTTGGCGTTGTCGGGGATGATGATTCCCGAAGCGGTTTTGGTCGCCTCTTCGAGACGCTCGACCAATACACGTTTTCCAAGCGGTTGGAAGTTCATAGCGTTTCCTTTTGAATAAGATGAATTTTTATGACGGAGATTGTACATGAGTTTGGGTAAATTGTCAATACTCTTAGTCATTATGGCTCAACTATTGTGAGCTTAATGTAATATATAAAAGTGAGTCTAAAAAAATATCCCTAAAAACATTCTCTTTAAAGCTTCGAATAAGTTAATCGCGACTATAATTCCGGTCTTCCATTACGATGGCTGGGTAGCTCAGCTGGTTAGAGCGCTGGTCTCATAAGCCGGAGGTCGGGGGTTCGAGTCCCCCCCCCGCCACCATCTTTTAAATTAATCCCCTTCAAATTCATTCAAAAAACC
>CAYXWQ010000047.1:0-8296 GCA_964468865.1 uncultured Sulfuricurvum sp.
CGGCTCGGATTCGGCAAGAAAAAGTGATTAAAATTTAATCAACGTCCGGTCCCGGCCGACATACAGAGCGCATTCGGTGTACCCGATTGAGCGCGCGAGCGCTTCGATCTGCGGGCCGTACAACCCCACCTGATCGGCACGGTGTGCGTCGGAGCCAAACGTGACCGGAATCTGTGCTTCGGCGATCTCCTGCAGCAAAAGGGGGGACGGATACGCTTCGGCGATCGGCTTTCGGTACCCCGACATATTGATCTCGACGCTCATGCCGCTTTTTTTGATCGCCTTGATGGCGTTTTTTGCCAGCAGCCTGATGTCCTTCGTCGGGAGGTATTTGAAAACCTTCAGCAGGTCCAGATGGCCGACAATATCAAAACGGCCGCTGAGCGCCATATCTTCGACCAGCTCGAAGTAGCGGCGGTAGATTTCGTCGATATCCGCCCCCTGATACCGCCCGATAAATTCAGGATTGTCAAACCCCCATTCGTCGATGAAGTGGACGCTTCCGATCAGATAGTCGCAGGGGCGTTCCAGTACCCGTTCGTCCATATACCCGGGGAGATAGTCGACCTCGTACCCCAGCAATACGGTGATCTCGTCCGCATACCTCTCCCGCGCTTCCCGGACCCACCGCTCATAAAGCTCCATCTCATCAAAACTCATCCGGTACTGGGGGTCGTAGTGCATCGGGGCATGGTCGGAAAAGCCGAAATATTCCGTGCCGCATCCGATCGCCGCCTCGACGTATTCGTTGACGGTCCCCGTCGCATGGTTGCAAAGTACCGTATGGTTGTGAAGATCGACTTTCATGGCTTGTTGTCCGAAAAAATAAAGATTTAAATGATATTATAGTGCAATTTTTTGGTGAGGTTACCGTTATGACGCAAGAAGAACTAGATGCCTTGATGAACGGCGACATCGATCTGGAGGAAGGATACGACGAAGAGGTGTTCCCCCCCTCCGATTCCGAAGATGCGGGCGACATTTCCGCAGACGAATCCGAACAGCCCGGTTACCGCGTGTCGGCCCTGCACAGCTGGCCCCCTCCCCCTCCGACGGATGACAACAAAATGGTCCATCAGCTCGACGATGTCACCAAGGAGAGCGAGCAGAAGGCTTCGGAAATTTTCGATCTGATCGAAGAGATCAGCAACGACCTCAGTGACGGGGAGAAACGGGTCAAGACAATCAATGGCGTCGTACAGACCAATATCGAATTGTTCCAAACGCTCTGCACCAAATTCCCCCATGTCGAAGCGTTTCAGACGCAGCTCTCCAAAAACCAGGAAGCCGCCGAAGGGCTGGATGAGATACTGCAAATGCTGCAAAACGGCGGGGACACGATCATGAACGTGATGGACATCATGCAGTATCAGGATATCCACCGTCAAAAAATCGAGCGGGTCATTAACGTGATGCGGGCACTCTCGACCTATATGAACCATCTCTTCGCCGGTAAAATCGACGACTCCAAGCGGGTCTCCTCGGCGGTTCATCTCCCCGGAGACAGCACGACCGAAGAGGTCGTCAGCAGCGATGACATCGAGGCGCTGCTGGCTTCTTTTGGGAAAAAGTAGACTTTTTCCCGTTTTACACGCCGCCGGAATGAAATCCCGGCAGCTGCGCTAACGCTGAGTTCTCTTCGGCAGAGGGCCCGTTGTGCAACTGCCTGCGCTTTTATTTTGGGAAAAAGTAGACTTTTCCCGTTTTACACGCCGCCGGAATGAAATCCCGGCAGCTGCGCTAACGCTGAGTTCTCTTCGGCAGAGGGCCCGTTGTGCAACTGCCTGCGCTTTTATTTTGGGAAAAAGTAGACTTTTCCCGTTTTACACGCCGCCGGAATACTATCGTGGCGGCGGCTGAAACCCCTGCGGCCAATATAACTCCAAACTTTCATCCAACGAATAACTTTTTTAAGATAAAATTCCGGCACTATTTAGCAGACGGGAAAATCATTGAAAAAAGTCGAACTCCTTTCCCCCGCGGGAAATCTTGAAAAGCTCAAAATTGCAATCGATTACGGCGCAGATGCCGTGTACGGCGGCGTCAGCCATTTTTCGCTCCGTATCCGTTCGGGAAAAGAGTTCGACATGGAGAGCTTCAAAGAGGGGATCGACTACGCCCATGCCCGCGGACGCAAAGTCTACGTCACGATCAACGGCTTTCCGTTCAACTCCCAGCTGAAACTTCTCAAGGAGCATATCGCCGCGATGGCGGCGCTGGGACCCGATGCGATCATCGTCGCCACTCCGGGGGTCCTCAAACTCGTCCACGAGATCGCCCCCCACATCCCTCTGCACCTTTCGACACAGGCGAACGTCATGAACGTCCTCGATGCGCAGGTGTACTACGATATGGGGGCGCGCCGGATTATTGCCGCGCGGGAAATCTCCCTCAAGGATCTGAAGCAGATCAAGGAAGCCCTTCCGGATCTCGAAATCGAGGTATTTGTCCACGGTTCGATGTGTTTCGCCTACAGCGGACGCTGCCTGATCTCGACGCTCCAGAGCGGCCGCGTCCCCAACCGGGGGAGCTGCGCCAACGACTGCCGTTTTCCCTATGAGATCTACGCCGCCAATCCCGAAACGGGGACCCTCTTCAAGCTCGTCGAGGAAACCGGCGTAGGCACCTACATCATGAATTCCAAAGACCTCAATCTCGCCTCCCACATCCAGGAGATTCTCGAGAGCGGATGCGTCGATTCGGTCAAAATCGAGGGGCGGACCAAGGCCCCCTATTACGCCGCCATCACCGCCAAAGTGTACCGTCGCGCCATCGATGACTACTATGCGGGTACATTCGACGGCGATGCGTATCAGCGCGAACTGAACACGATGCAAAACCGCGGTTTTACCGACGCGTACCTCATCAACCGTCCTTTCGAAAAGCACGACACCCAGAACCTGGACTGGTCGATGATGATGGGAACCCACCAGGTCAGCGGGCTCGTCGATGAGAGCGGAGAATATTTCGAGTGCAAATACAAAACCTTTCCGGGGGACGCGATGGAACTGGTTTTCCCCGAAGCCTCCCCCATCGAAGCCGTCGACAACGAGATCGGCAGAGTGTGGGAAGAGAACGGTCAATGGCACATTGCGTTCAAACAGCTCCTCGCCGAAAACGGCAAAGTATGGGACCAGGTCCACAGCGGCAACCTGAACCGTTTCGTCCTCCCCGCCAAACTGCCGCCGTTCACCTTTTTCCGTATCCCCGCCACCGAGGACATGGGGACGATTACCAAACATTAAAACCAACACAGGAGCATTATGTGAAATTTGTATCGATCATCATGGGGAGCAAAAGCGATTTCGATGTTATGAAATCGTGCTCGGAAACACTCGAAGCGTTTGGCGTTCAGTATGAACTGATCATCTCATCGGCCCACCGCAGCCCGGAACGGACCAAAGAGTACATCACAAAAGCTGAAGCCAAAGGGGCGCAGATCTTTATCGCAGCCGCCGGCATGGCAGCCCATCTTGCGGGCGTTCTGGCCTCCAAAACCGTCAAACCGGTCATCGGCGTCCCAATGAGCGCATCGGCCCTGAGCGGTATCGACGCATTGCTCTCCACCGTACAGATGCCGGCGGGGATGCCCGTCGCGACCGTCGCGATCGGCAAAGCAGGCGCCATCAACTCGGCCTATCTGGCCATGCAGATTTTGGCGCTGGAAAACGAAGAACTCCGGATGAAACTCCTGGAAGACCGTATCACAAAGGCGAAAAAAGTCGAAATGGATTCGATGGAAATCGAGACGATTTTATAAAAACCGATTGTTGCTTCTTTATCTTTGCCCGTGCAAAGAAAGAAGCAACCAAGAAAAGAAAACACGAAGGGCTGACGCCCTAACCATCACCCCCCAACGTCACTGAAACCGCAGTACTGGTTGATCTCTCATTGCATCCGTAAAATCAACCTTGTTGACGGAACAAAAAACGCAGCAGAGGGTTTCGGCACACTTTTTGCTATAACTTCACCAATCAAACACCAAAGGTTACCCTATGCACGGACACTGGATGAGTATCGACGAATACGCCCATTTCACCCAAATGGATCGCAGCGAAGTCGAAACGTTAATTGTCCGAGGGAAGCTCACCACCCTCGTCGAGGACGGAAACGTATTCATCGATCCGGGGCAGGGGATGGCAGGGATCGTCCCCTCGTCGCTCCACGAGCTGAGCGCGTCGGAAGCCGATGTGACAATGGGGGCCAGTTTCGTCGAAAAAACGATCGGAACGATCATCAATCTCCACGAAAAAGTGCTGATCGCCAAAGAGGAGACGATCGAATCGATCAAGAACGAGAACGAGTTTCTCAAAGAGGCGCTCGCCTCGCTGCAGGAGCTTTACGACGAGGACCGCAAAACCATTGCCACCCTCACCGAGCAGCTGCGCCTTTCCCAGCAGGAGGTCGAATTCATGCGCCGAAAATACAAACTGATGTGGGGGAAAGTGATCGAGGAGTACGGAGCGGAAAAAGCGTGACAATACAACCAGAATGTATCGGATGCATCGCGGCCCAGAGCAAACGGGTGTGCGATGCCATTGGGGCCGACGAAGCGCTGCGCTCCAGAATCACGGCCCATGTCGACCAGGCCCTCGAAAATGCCGATTTCAAGGCATCTCCTCCCGTAGTCGCCGCGCCGCTGTACGAAGCAATGGCCGATATAGCGGGCAAAGAGGATCTCTACGACGTCCAAAAAGAGCAGGCAACCGCACAGGCGCGGGAGTACCTCCCCTATTTGCGCGAAATCATCGCCACCAGCGCCGATCCTCTGACTGCCCTTCTGAAAACCGCCGTCGTGGGCAACGTGATCGATCTGGCTGCCGAGGTGAGTTTCGACCTGCACGACGCCATTTCCGGTGTTTTTGACACCCCTTTTGCCAAAGACGATACAGCGGCTTTGCGAAATGCCCTGGAAACGGCCAAAACCCTCCTCTATATCGGGGACAATACGGGGGAACATATTTTCGATGCCCTCGCGATCGAAACCCTCCAAAAACTCTATCCCCATGTAACGATCACCTACATGGTGAGAGGCAATCCGATCATCAACGACGTGACGATGAAAGAGGCACTGGAGGCGGGGATGGAGAGTGTGTGCACCCTGCTCGACAGCGGTGTCCCGACTCCCGGATTTGTCTATGGACTCGCCACTCCCGCCGCTCAGAAGGCGTTTATGGACGCCGACGTGATCCTCGCCAAGGGGATGGGGAATTACGAATGCATGAGCCCCCGCCCCCGCGCAAACATCTGTTTTCTCCTCAAAGTCAAATGCTCCGTCGTCGCCGCATCGCTGGGACGCCAAATCGGGGAGATCGTCTGCGACTTTTCCTAGAGGGTGGCGATCCGGTTTCTCCCCTCTTCTTTGGCCCGGTAGAGTGCGCTGTCGGCCCGTCCTACGACATTCTCCGCCCGGGCATCGTTGCGGCATTCGCTGATGCCGAAGCTGCAGGTAATAGTTCGGACCGCCTCGAACTCATGGGCATTGACCGCCGCCTGGATTTTTAAGGCCACCTGATACGCCCCTCCCGCATCGGTTTCTGGGCAGATAATGATAAACTCCTCCCCTCCCCACCGTCCGACGGTATCGATTTCGCGCACATTGTTCCGAAGAAGGTGCGCGAGGTCAATCAGGGTTTTGTCGCCGACGAGGTGGCCGTAGGTATCGTTGACCCGCTTGAACCAGTCGATGTCGAGGATAATGACGGCATAGGGACGGCGGCTGCGCTGATAATAGCTGTGATACTCCATCAGTTTCTCATCGGTTTTTATCCGGTTGGGAAGCTGGGTGAGCGGATCGGTGGTCGCCATCTGCAGCAGTTTTCGGTTGTAGCGCCCCATTTCGAACTGACGGTAGACGAACAGAAGGATGATCAGCATGGCCGTAAAACCGATTCCGTACGCCCACCGATAATCGGTCCGGTCTTCGTAGGTGACGGCGATGTAGCGGTTGAAAATTTTCTGCCGCTCAAGTGGGGTGATCGCGTCTATGGCTTTGTCGACAATCGATTTCAGCTCGGGATAGTCGTTGCGGATCATAAACCGGACGTCGAAATCAAACTCGGTCGTTCCCGATATTTTCAAATCGACGTAATGGTCGACATTCATCAAAAAAGCGACCACAGGAAGGATATCGATCACGGCATCCACCCGCCCGGCACTGAGAAGTTTCAGCCCTTCGCGCGTGTCTTCGACACCGACAATCTGGATTTTCGGATAATGTTCTGAAATAGTGTCGACGATGCTGTACCCCTCCCCGATCGCGACCCGTTTCCCCTCCAGAGCGGAAAGACCCGGCAGAAAATCGATCTTCTTGTTGGTCACGATAACGTTGGGAAACGACGCGTAGGGTTTGGAAAAAAGGGCGTAAGGCTCTTTGTCCGGAGAGAACGACGTCCTCAGCGTAATATCGGCCGTTTTGGTTTTCAGGGCATACAACACCTCGTTCCACGTCAACGCCGGAACGTAAACCGCTTTCATGTCCGTTCTCTGGACGATCAGCTCCCAGAAATCGTTTGCAATCCCGATCAGTTTATCGGGTTCTGTTTCCGAATAAAAATTGAACGGAGGCCAGCTTTTGGTCGATACGTAACGGATGCTCGTCATGTGCAAAAACGAGCGCTCATCGACGCTCAGAGGGAGGGTTATTTTCGATCCGTCTTCGTACAGAAATCCCTTGAAACGCTCTTCGTTCTGGGGAACCCCCATCACCTTGTAGATGTCCGATATACGGCGAAATTTTTCAATGCTCATCACCCCCAGGGGTTTGTTCCCCTGGTAGGCAAGGTCTTTGAGCACTTTCCCCTCGTAAATGAGGCTCTCAAGCGATTTGTTCTGGCCGTTGTAGCGCTCTTTGATCAAACGGGCCGTTTCGTCGATATGCTCGAACGCGTACTCCCATCCCTTGAGGGTTGCGTTCACAAAAGCCCGCACCTGCTCGGGATGGTTACGCACCTCCTCTTCGGACGTGAACAGAATATCGCTGTAAAAATCAAACCCGTACTGTTCGGGGCTGATGGCGTTGATCTCGATCCCTTTTTCTTTGAGGACAAACGGTTCATTGGAGATGTAGCATGCCATCACGTCCGTTTTGCCGTTGGCGATATCGAGGGGATTGTAACTGTGCTCTATGAAACGCATCTCGTCCATCCGCATCCCCTGCGAATTGACCATCGCGCGAACCGAAATCGTATCCTGGAAATCGGAGGTCATCATGATCCTCTTGCCGACAAGATCGCGGGGGGTACGGATGTTGGCCGATTTTTCGGAGAGGAGAATGAACGGGGAATTCTGGAAGATGGCGGCGAGGGCAACTATCGGCTTGCCGTTCATCCGATCGACCAGAAGCGATGAGCGGCCGATCCCGTAAGTGCTCCGCCCCGCCAGCACATCATCGACGGCGAGTTTTTTCGGATCGAACTTTTGGAGGGTAACCTCGAGCCCCGCCTCGGCATAGAACCCTTTTTCTTTGGCGACGTAATATCCGGCAAACTGAAACTGGTCTGCCCACTGCAGCTGCACCGAGACTTTTTCGACAGGCTTTTGGGCATAAAGGGAGCATATGCAGAACACAAAGAGTACCCAATAACGGATCATAAAAGCCTGCCTTGGTATTTTCTATCTTTATAATATAGGTTCTAAGATTAATTACCGCTTTGGGTTTTTAAAAGTTCGACAGCGGTTTTGGTATAATGGCATAAATTTTTTGACGGGATGATTATGATAACGTTTGGTGATTTACTATTGAAACTACAGCAGTTTTGGAATGAACAAGGGTGCGCGGTCGTACAGCCTTACGATGTCGCGGCCGGGGCGGGCACGTTCCATCCGGCTACTTTCCTGCGCTCATTGGACTCCCAGCCCTGGTCTGTTGCCTACGTCGCCCCCAGCCGCCGTCCCACAGACGGCCGCTACGGCGAAAATCCCAACCGTCTGGGGAGCTACTACCAGTTTCAGGTGCTGATCAAACCGAGTCCCGAAAACATCCAGGAACTTTACCTCAAAAGCCTGGAGTATCTTGGGCTGAACCTGAGCGAGCACGACATCCGTTTCGTCGAGGACAACTGGGAATCTCCGACACTGGGAGCCTGGGGTCTGGGCTGGGAAGTGTGGCTCAACGGGATGGAAGTGACGCAGTTCACCTATTTCCAGCAGGTCGGCGGCGTCGCCTGCGACCCCGTAGCGGTCGAGATCACCTACGGCACCGAGCGTCTGGCGATGTACCTGCAGGGGGTCGATACGGTATTCGACATCGTCTGGAGCGAGAACCAATACGGCAAAACCCTCTACCGCGACATCC
>CAYXWQ010000048.1:0-8017 GCA_964468865.1 uncultured Sulfuricurvum sp.
GTTCCGTTTTGTTCTTGATCCCCTGCAGCCGCATCCCGTAGGCGACGTTGTCGAAAATCGACATCGGGAACGCCGTCGGTTTCTGGAAAATCATCCCGATTTTCGTCCGCAGATGGATCAGGTCCTCTTTGGGGCCCAGGATGTTGCGCCCTTCGAATTCGATCTCACCGTTGTAGCTGTTGCCGGGGTAGAGATCGTGCATCCGGTTGAACGAGCGCAGCAGAGTTGTTTTACCGCATCCAGAGGGGCCGATCAGTGCCGTTACGGCGTGTTTGGCGATCGGCATGGTCACTTTTTTGAGGCTCGGAGCCGGCGCACCTTTGTAGGTGAATTCAAAATTCCGCACCTGCAGGGCGCACTCGTCTTTGATATCGATAATACTTGCCATACGTTATTTCCTTTTGCCGGCGAATAGAATGAGGCGTCCCACAATATTGAGACCCAGAATGAACATCGAGAGGATGAATGCCGCAGCCCATCCGAGCTGCTGCCAGTCCTCATAGGGACTGATCGCATAGTTGAACATCGTCACCGTCAGCGAGGGCATTGCTTCGTTCAGATCGGTTGTGAAAAAGTTGTCGTTGAACGAGGTGAAGAGCAGCGGTGCCGTCTCCCCCGCCACGCGGGCGATCCCGAGCAGTACCCCGGTCAGGATTCCCGCCTTGGCACCGCGGTAGACGACGTCCAGGATCACTTTGTACTTGGGGGCCCCGAGGGCGAACGCCGCTTCGCGCAGGGTTCCGGGGACGAGCTGGAGCATGTCGTCGGTGGTACGCAGGATGATCGGGATCATGATGATCCCCAGTGCGATCGCCCCCGCCCACGCGCTGAAGTGCCCCATCGGCATGACGACGACGGCGTAGACGAACGCTCCGATGACGATCGAGGGGGCCGACATCATGATATCGCTGATGTCGCGAATCGTGTGGGCAAGGCGCGAGTTTTTGCCGTATTCGCTGAGGTACGTCCCCGCCATGATCCCCAGAGGAACCCCGATCAGAGTCGCCAGAGAGACGAGGATCAGCTGCCCCACGAGGGCGTGTTTGAGGCCGCTGTCTTCGTAGCCCGGAGGAGATCCCTCATAGATGAAAATGTTCCAGTTGAGCGCATCGATCCCTTTCGTGACGAGAACGGCGAGAATCCAGAACAAAAACGCTAAAGCGATGAGCGTGCTGATGGTCGCGAACGTCAGCGCGACGCGGTTCATGATGATCCGTTTTTGGGTGGCGGTCATTGTCCTTTCCTCACTTTACGCAGAAAGTAGAATTTTGCGACGGCGATCACCGCGAAGCTCATAATGAGCAGGGTGAGGGCCAGTCCGAAGAGGCTCGAGAAGTAGAGCGAGCTGTCGGCCTCCGTGAACTCGTTGGCCAGCGTCACGGGAATCGAGGTCGTCGGCGAGAGGATCGAGGTGGGGGTGTGGTGGACGTTCCCCATGACAAACGTCACCGCCATCGTCTCTCCGATCGCCCGCCCCAGAGCGAGGATCAGCGAGCCGATAATGCCTGCTTTGGCGTAGGGGATGATGACGTCTTTGATGACGTCCCACTGCGTTCCCCCCAGCGCATAGGCCGATTCTTTGAGGATATCGGGGGTCGTATTCATCGCATCGCGGGTAACGGCCGCCATGAAGGGGAGGATCATGATCGAGAGGACGATCGCGGCAGAGAGAAGTCCGATCCCCATACCGCCGAAGAGGTCGCGGATGATGGGGACGAAGTAAAAAAGCCCCCACATGCCGTAGATGACCGAGGGGATGGCGGCGAGGAGCTCGACGCTTACTCCGAAAAATCCCTTGATCTTGTCGTGGGCGATTTCGCTGAGGAAAATGGCGACCCCGATCGCGACGGGGATGGCGAGCAGCATCGCCAGAAACGTCGAAACGACCGAACCGAAAATCGCCGCGTAGGCGCCGAATTTGTCCAGATTGGGGGCCCATTCGTCTTTTGTGATGAAATCGAATCCGAATGCGTTGATCGCTTCGGTAGAGTGGTTGAAGAGAACCACGAATATCCATGCAACGATAAAAAGGATCAGCAAAGCGCTGAAACGGGTTATGTTGTGAAAGATGGTATCGATCATACATTGCCTTGCATAGGGGGTACCCCTGAAAAATGGAGGCAATTGTATTACACGATGATTACAGATCTGTTACCAAGTTCTGCCGAGCCCAGACCAGCGCGTCTGCATGGGTTGTAAACTCCAGGTTGAGCTGCGCTTCGAAAGCACGCTCCAGCATCTGCTTGAAGCGCTCGGAGGGGCAAAATCCCATCGCAATCAGGTCGCGTCCCATCAGGAGGGGAGAGGGAGGCTGATCCAGCACCCCCAGCGCCCCGGCGCGGCTGCGGAGCCATTTTCCCGCTTCGAACGATCGGGGCCGCTCGCCGATGAAGGAGCGGCCGAAAAAATCGGCTTCGGCAACACGGATCAGATCCTCGATGCATACCTGTGTGCTCAGCCGGAGAATGTCGGTGTCGGATGCGTGGGAACGGTAGAATTTTCGGGGCCATCCGTGATAACGGATGAGGGGGAGGACCGCTTCGATCACCCCTTTGTCTTCGGTGAGTCTGAACAGCCATTCCCGGGCGATATCGACCCCTTCCTCCGCATGTTTAGGGGCGTTTAGATTTCCCTTTTCAATGACGGTCGTGAAAGGTTTGGCGATGTCGTGCAGCAGTGCCGAGAGCATCAAAACGGTGTCTCTTCGGGTCTCTTTCGCAAGGAGCGGGACCATTGCGTCGACGCACATCAGGATATGGGTCCAGACATCCCCTTCGGGGTGGGAGACGGGATCTTGGGGGGTGTGTTCAAACCGGTCCAGTGGGGAAAAAAACGGCAATCCCCCCATCTCTTTGAGCAATGCCAGACCGATTGATGGGCGGGGGCTTAGAAGGAGCAGTTTTCTGAGCTCTTCGAATATCCGCTCTTTGGGGAGCTCTTCGAACGCCCCTTGCGCGATCATCTGCCGACAGAGCGACAGAAGGGAATGATCACAGGCCAGGTCGAAACGGGCGGCGAACTGGACCGCGCGCAGGACCCGCAGCGGATCGTCGACGAATGTTTCGGGATCAACGCACCGGAGCCGTTTCTCCGCTATATCCCCGATCCCGCCGAAGGGGTCCAGAAAGGTTTGGGCGAGCGGATCGTATCCGATGGCGTTGATCGTAAAATCGCGCCGTCTGGCCGCTGAAGTGAAATCGATGTCGCTGTGCCAGGAGATGTCAAACCCCTTGTGCCCGAATCCCTGTTTCGATTCGGTCCGCGGAGGGGAGAAGTCGATGTGGTAGCCGCCGAAAGAGAGTTTGAGGACGCCGAAGCTTTTGCCGACGAGGTTGACGCTCCCAAACGGCTCCAAATGTTTTTCCAGCTCCTCCAGCGACGCTACGCCGTAGAGTTCGATATCCAGATCATGCGTATTTCGGCCGGTGAAATGATCGCGGACAAACCCTCCTACGAGTATCGGCCTGATACCCGCTTGGGAGAGATGGGAGAGCAGGGCCGTCAGGGGAGGGGGAAGGGGGATCATTTTTGGGGACTTTTGCTTTTCTGGACAAAATGTTCCAGAGAAAAGCCGAATGTTGATCCGATTCCCAATGTGCTTTCGATCGTGAGGGTCGTATCGTGCAGTTTGAGGATATAGCTGACGATCGAGAGCCCCAGCCCCATCGAGTTGTCCCACCGGTTTTTCTGGACACGGTAAAACTTCGAGGTGATTTTTTCCAGCTCGACGGGGGCGATTCCGATCCCTTTGTCACTGACACGCAGAGCCGTATCGGTGAGGGTGAGGGTGACCTCTTCTTCGGAGTATTTCAGGGCGTTGTCGATGAGGTTCGTGAGGACCATTTCGATCATCGTTTTGTCGGCATATACTGTTTTGGAGATACCGTTATAAACGATTTTACGGTGAGGATATTTCCCCTGCAGGACCGAAACGGTTTCGGCGCACACCTCGCTCATGTCAAACAGGGTCGGTTTGATGGAGAGGTCGTTGTTCTCGAGCTTCACCGAGAGGGCGAGGCGGTCGAGCATCAGGGTGATTTTGTGGGAGTTAGAGAGGATTTTACCGAGAAATTTTTCCCGGATTTTCGGGTCGAGATCCAGATCGTCGTGAAGGGTTTCGGCATACCCCATGATCGCGGCGATGGGGTTTTTAAACTCGTGGCTGATAGCCGAGAGAATATCGTTTTGCTGTTTGTTGATGAGGCGCAGTTTGGCGGTGTGTTTGCGTTTTTGTTTGTCCCGGTTATGGAGCTTTTTGACAAGATTTTTCAGCAGAATCGAGATCTGCAGGAACTCCCGGAAATATTCGGGTTTGAGGACCGCTTTGTAGTTTTTGGCCGAAACCTCATCCAGATAACGGGTGATCTGGGAGATGTCGTGGCGCGTTTTTTTGGAAATGTTATAGGCGATGGCGATGGCAATGACGGTGAGTCCCAGGAAACTCGCAAAAAATTTGATCCAGAGGGTATAGAAATGGTCCATGACGCTTTCAAGACTCATCGCCAGACGGAAATAGAGGGTTTTTTCGTGGATTGTCATTTTCTTGGCAATGTAGATGAAATCGGTCTTGACCGTGTTGGAATAACGGATGGCTATGCCGTAGGGTTCACTCATGGCGTGCATCACTTCAATCCGCCGAAGGTGGTTTTCCATCGTCTTTTTGTCGGCATCGCTGTCGGCGATGACATTCCCATCTTCATCGATCACGGTGACACGCAAATCGGTTTTCCCGGAAATTTGGGATGCAAAGAGATCAAAATCTTCCGTTTCCCGGATTTGGGGTTCGAGGAGTTCGATGCTTTGGATCAGCCGGTATTCGCTGTCTTTGATGATCATGGTTTTGAGGGTGAAAAAACTGATGAGCGAGGCGATCCCGAGGGCGGCGACGAAGAGCCCGAGGACATTGATAAAGAAGAGCTGATGGATTTTCAGCACAGCGTGTACCCGACACCCCGGACCGTTTTGATGTACTCTTTGGTTTTATCCGGGTCGATTTTCTCTTTGAGCCGGTTGATCGCGACGTTGACGGTGCGCTCTTGATAGATTTCGTCCCCTCCCCACACGTGTTCGAGGAGATAGTCGCGGTCCAGGACGATGTTTTGGTTGGCGATGAGGGTATGGAGAAGATCGAATTCGAGCTTGGTCAGCTCCACGTTTTTCCCCTCGATCACGACCGTCCGCGAAGCGAGGTTCAGCGATATGTCCCGGTACACAATGGCCCCCTCCATCGAGAGTTTTTTGGTACGGCGCAGGACGGCACGGACCCGCAGCACGAGCTCTTTCATGCTGAACGGCTTGGTGATATAGTCGTCTCCCCCCCGCTCGAACCCCTCTTCGATTTCATCTTCTTTTTGTTTGGCGCTGACAAAAATAACGGGAGTCTGTACCCCTTTTTTACGGAGCATTTCGACAAACTCACTCCCCTCGGCCCCCGGAAGGTTGCGGTCCATGAGGATCAGGTCGATGTTTTCTTCTTCGAGAGCTTCGAGGACCTTTTTCGTATTTAAAAACCCGATCGTCTCGAACCCTTCCTTGGCCAGATGGTATTCCATCAGCTCCAGAATGTCCTGTTCATCCTCGACAATCAGTATCAGTGCATCCACGTATCGGTTCCTCATCGTATTAACTGTAAATGTGAAGCTCCCCGCCTTTTTGGGCGTAGAGGAGCAGCGCGGCGATGTTGACGGCCCGGTCGCCGGAACGTTCGAGTTTTCGGAGTGTTCCGAGCACCCTGACGTATTCGACCGAGAGCTCTCCGGAGGTGATGATCAGCGTCAGGAGCTCTTTTTCCATAATGGAAAAGAGATCGTCGTTTTTAGACTCTTCGACCATCACTTTACGGTAGAGTTCGTCGGCATCGCACGCTTCTTTGGCCTGCAGACATTCGTATATGTATTGTAGCGCATTGAGGGTCGTTTTGTGCAGCTGGATGATGGCGTTGGTCAGAACGCTCAGATCGCATTCGCCGCTGCAGTGTTCTTCGAGTCGTTTGGCGTATTTGCGCATCCCGTCCCCGATCCGGTCGAGTTCGTTGGTCATCTTCAGATAGGCGACGAGGAGTCGGAGCTCATCGGCTTCGGGGCCGAAGAGGGCAAATGTCTTGATGATCTCGTTATCGATTTTGTTGGCGTCGTTCTGGAGGTTTTTGAGATGGTTGCGGGCGCTTTCGTACAATTCGTTTTGGTTTTTTTCAAACGCATGAAGGGTCTCTTCGCTGGAGCGGATGATTTGAAGCATGAGATCGGAAATCATCGAACGGATACCGTTCAGTTTGTTTTCGTAGCGTGGTAACATGGTTGGCCTTCAGACAATATTGGTGCGCGATTGTAGTCTTGTTTTATAACAGTGCGATTACAAACAGGATCAGGGGCTGTAATCTTTTCGTTACCCGCCACCTTTACAATGCGCTCATCAAATCACCAAGGACAACAAGATGCTGAAAATTGCTACCAAAGGTTTCGTCATTGCGGCAATCGCGGCGACATCAATGATCGCGGCCGATAAAATCAACGGTGCGGGGGCGACCTTCCCGGCTCCGTGTTATTACGACTGGGCGTACAACTACCAAAAAGCGACCAAAACGCGCGTCAACTACCAGTCTATCGGTTCGGGTGGGGGAATCAAACAGGTTTCCGAGCGTATCGTCGATTTCGGTGCGACCGATGCTCCGATGACTCCCCAACAGCTCGAAAAAGCAAAACTGGTCCAGTTTCCTGCCGTAATCGGTTCGATCGTCGTGGCGCATAACCTCCCGGGAATCAAGGATGAGCAGCTCAAACTCAAAAACAGCGTCGTCGCCGACATCTTCGCCGGCAAAATCACGATGTGGAACGATCCTGCCATCGCAGCGGATAACGCAGGGGTAAACCTCCCGGCGAAAAAAATCATCGTCGCCCACCGCTCTGACGGGTCGGGAACAACGCACGTCTTCACCGATTACCTGAGCGAGTCTTCCAAAATGTGGAAAAGCAAATTCGGCGTCGGCAAGGCGATCGGCTGGGCAACCGGTGTCGGCGGAAAAGGGAACGAAGGGGTAACGAACCTCATCAAACAGACCCCGTATTCGATCGGATACATTGAAAATGCCTACAAAGAGAAAAACAACCTCGCGGCCGCAACGCTTCAGACGGCCAGCGGAAAATGGGTTACTGCACGTAATGCCAACTTCCAAAATGCCGTCAAGATGGCGAAATGGTCGAAAAAAGACCACTTCTACAGCTCACTCGTCATGCAAAACGGCGATTCTGCCTATCCGATCGTAGCGGCAACGTTTATCCTGATGCCGAAAGAAAAAGGCGAAATGAACGAAAAAGTAAAAGAATTTTTTGACTACTCGTTCAAAAACGGAGACAAAGCGGCACAAAAACTCGGCTACATCCCGCTCCCGGTCGAGACGACCAACCTCGTTCGCCAGTACTGGGCGGAAAACAAATAAGTTTTCCCTTTCGTCATTCCCGCGAAGGTGGGAATCTAGCTGGATCCCCGCCTTCGCGGGGATGACAATATGATGGTACCTCTAAAAACACTCCGGTGTGTTTAGAGGTGCCCTAACACGGCCCATCTGTTTCACTCTCCTTCTTTCATTCCTTAAGTTTGGCAAACCCGTCCCTGCGTATGCGTTCGGGTTTGCATTTATCCCGCACATTTGTAACTTACGCACATTCATTGTTGGTGTGATCATTATGTTTGTTATCCATTTGTCTTATCGTAATCATTGTGTAATGTAACATCCGTGTAATCTAACTTATCTACAATGGCGCTACCAAAAAATACAGGAGTGCTTTATGAAAAAAGTTGCGTTGTCTGCCCTTGCTGCGGCGATGATGAGCGGTGTCGTTTATGCCGACACGATGACACTTTACAGTGATCCAAAAACAGGTCAGGTATTCACAACCCCGGCTGAGGGACGCGTCGAGATGGGTGACTTCATCGATGCGAAAAGCGTGGATATGCAGATGCGTGATCTGGAATCACAAGGTTCCGAGTATCAGGAAAAAATGAAAAAATATGTCAACGT
>CAYXWQ010000049.1:0-7995 GCA_964468865.1 uncultured Sulfuricurvum sp.
TACGATCAGCAATTTGATTGTTATTACGTTCGTTGCGGCCGCCGATGTTGTAGACTTCGCCGGCTCTGCCTGTGTGGTAGACCAGATCGATCCCTTTGCAGTGATCCAGAACATAGAGCCAGTCGCGGATGTTTTTGCCGTCGCCGTAGATGGGGATGGCTTCGCCGCGCAGCGCTTTGCGGATGATGGTGGGGATGAGCTTTTCATCGTGCTGTTTGGGACCGTAGTTGTTCGAGCAGTTGGTGATGACGGTGTCCATCCCGTAGGTGTGGTGGTAGCTTCGCACGATCATGTCGCTTCCCGCTTTTGACGCGCTGTAGGGGCTGTTGGGGGCGTAGGAGGTCTCTTCGGTAAAGAACCCTGTCTCGCCCAGAGTTCCGTAGACTTCGTCCGTGCTGATATGGTGGAAACGGCACTCCTCGTAACCCGTTTTGTATGTGAACGGTTTTTCCATCCAGTGTTTGTAGGCGACATCGATCAGGGTAAAGGTACCGTTGACGTTGGTCTGGACGAATACGCCGGGGTTTTTGATGCTGTTGTCTACGTGGCTTTCGGCCGCGAAATGGATGACGCCGCGGATGTCGTACGTTTCAAACAGTGACTCGACGAGATCGCGGTCGCAGATATCCCCTTTGACGAAGATATGGCGTTCGTTGTTCTGGACTTCGGCAAGATTTTCGAGATTCCCGGCATAGGTGAGGAGGTCGAGATTGATCAGACGGACGTCGGGATATTTTTCGAGAAAATAGGGGACGAAGTTGCTGCCGATAAATCCGGCGCATCCGGTGACGAGAATGGTTTGCATGATTATAATTTTCCTTTGTAATTGACTGAGTGGTGGAAAATACGGATGATGAAAATTTCATGGATATCTGCATCGACGGAATAGATGATCATATGGCTTTCAAAAATCAATACACGACACTCTCGTTGAATATTTTTATTCGCACAATAGGTCCCCATATCAGGGTTCAAACGTAGTAGAGCGATTTTTTTCTCGTAACGCTCAAGATACGCCAAAGCATTTTGGGGACTTGACTCTTCGATATGGACAATCATTTCCAGCAGATCGGCATCCGCCTGATTCGAATAACGGATTTTATGCATACCGTTTTTTCAATGACTCCATGATCTCTTCGTGGCTTCTGGGACTGACGCCCGAATCGATCCCTTTTTGAATCTCATCATCGAGATGGGAGAGATCATCGGGGAGAGTGTCTCGGGGGAGGACGATGATCTCGACCTCCTGATCTTCGAATTCCTGAGGAAGCTGGATTTCGATTTTTCGGTTATGAACCCGCTGAAAATTTCTGAACGCGGTCATGATAGCTCCTTTAGACATCTGGCCAGGCTGTCGCGCCAATACGGAATAACGATATTATACTCCGATTTGATTTTCGCTTTGTTCAGCAGACTGTAGTGGGGGCGTGCGGCCGGGGTGGGGTACTGATCGGTCGTAATCGGGTTGAGTGCACACGTGACGCCGGAGAGTTCGAAGATCGCCTGGGCGAAATCGTACCAGCTGGCCACCCCCTCATTTGAATAATGATAAATGTTGGGTGTTGAATTTTGAATGTTGGGAAGAATATCCAGGATTGCCTGAGCAAGATCGCGCGCATAGGTGGGAGTCCCTACCTGGTCGAAGATTACGCCGAAACTGTCTCGCTCGCGCCCCAGCCGGAGCATCGTTTTGACGAAGTTGTTTCCGAAAGAGGAGTAGACCCATGAGGTACGGAGGATGATAGCGTTGGCCGGTGCAACGCTCAGAATGGCATTTTCTCCGTCGCGTTTGGTCCGCCCGTAGACCCCCTGCGGATCGGTCGGATCGCTTTCGATATAGGGGCGGTGGTTACGCCCGTCGAAGACGTAGTCGGTCGAGATATGGATGAGGGTGCTGCCGTCGCGTTTGGCAATCTTGGCCAGCATCGATACGAAGCGGTGGTTGATGGCGTCGGCCAGTTCCGGTTCGCTTTCGGCCTGATCCACAGCGGTATAGGCGGCGCAGTTGATGATTGCGTCGAATTTTTTCCCTTCGAAAAAGTCCTCCATTTTGCAGAGGTTGGAGAGGTCGAGCTCATTTCGCGAGGCGAAATGGAAGTGATACGTGGATAGATTACTCTCTATAGCTGGATTCACCCGCAGGGCACTTTGCCCGCCTTCGCGGGAATGACGGTTCTCGTCATCCTCGGACTCGATCCGGGGATCCATCTTGCTCTCAATTAAATATTTGAGTTCACTCCCGAGTTGGCCGTTGGCTCCGGTCACGAGAATGTTACGCATACGGGTTGACTCCGTACTCGAACAGATCGGCATCCGCCAGCAGGGGCTGCACAGTATCTTTGGCCGAGAGCTGCAGGGCGGCTTTTTCAGCGATCCAGTCGATGTTCAGGGCTGGATCGTCAAAAGCGATACCGCGGTCGCATTCGGGGGAGTAGTAGTTGTCGACTTTGTAGGCGAAGGTGCAGCTCTCGGAGAGGACGACGAAACCGTGGGCGAATCCGCGCGGGATGAGAAGCTGGCGTTTGTTCTCGCCTGAGAGACGCACGGCGACGTGCCGGCCGAAGGTGGGGGAACCCTCTCGGATGTCAACGGCGACGTCGAGAACCTCCCCCTCTATGACGCGGACAAGTTTCGTCTGCGCATGCGGTGGGAGCTGGTAGTGCAACCCCCGTAATACTCCGTAGGAGGAGCGGCTTTCGTTGTCCTGGCGGAACGGGATGCAGTGTCCCAGAAACGCTTCGAGCTTGTCGGCGCGGAACGTCTCGACGAAATAGCCGCGCTCGTCGCCGTGGACGAGGGGATCGATGATGACGACGTCGGGGATGGCGGTGCGGGTGAAGGTCATCGGAGAATCTTCCCCTCGTTGGCTCTGCGGATCAGGTACTGGCCGTACTGGTTTTTGTTCAAAGGCTGGGCGAGGTCGAGGAGTTTTTCCTTGGTGATATATCCCATCTCGTAGGCGATCTCTTCGATACAGGCGACTTTGAGCCCCTGGCGGTTTTCGATCGTCTGGATGAACGTGCTCGCCTCGAGCAGGCTCTCATGGGTCCCCGTGTCGAGCCACGCGTAACCGCGCCCCATCAGTTCGACCTTGAGGGCGTTTTGGGCCAGATAGGCCTGGTTGACGGTCGTGATCTCCAGCTCTCCGCGGTCGGAGGGTTTGACATTTTTGGCGATCTCGACGACGCTGTTGGGGTAGAAATAGAGCCCCACCACGGCATACGAGCTCTTGGGCTGAGCGGGTTTTTCCTCGATGGAGAGGACGTTGCCGCTCTCGTCGAATTCGGCGACGCCGTAGCGTTCGGGGTCTTTGACCCAGTAGCCGAATACCGTCGCCTTGTTCTCTTCGGTGACGTTGCGCACCGACTGGGCCAGCATCTGGGTCAGGCCGTGGCCGTAGAAGATGTTGTCGCCGAGCACGAGGCACACGTCGTCTCCTCCGATGAAATCGGCTCCGAGGATAAACGCCTGCGCGAGGCCGTCAGGGGAGGGCTGGACGCAGTATTCAAACCGCATCCCGATATCGCTGCCGTCTCCCAGGAGCTCTTCGAAACGGGGGAGGTCATGAGGAGTCGAGATGATGAGTACCTCGCGAATCCCCGCGAGCATCAGGACCGAGAGAGGGTAATAGATCATCGGTTTGTCGTAGATGGGGACGAGCTGTTTGCTCACCCCCTTGGTGATCGGATAGAGGCGTGTGCCGCTGCCTCCGGCGAGAATGATCCCTTTCATGCATCGCGTCCTTTTGAAAATGTATCGGCGGAATTATATCCAATTGGGTTGAGAGACTGAAAACGCCATGCATCCCGGCACATGGCGGCCAGGTCGCGCTGCGCTTTCCACCCGAGCGTCTGGAGCGCTTTGGAGGGGTCGGCGTAGCAGGCGGCGATGTCTCCCTCCCGGCGCGGGGAAATGGTGTAGGAGATCTTGCGCCCTGATGCTTCGGCAAACGCCCGGACGACCTCCAACACGGAATAGCCGGTGCCGGTCCCCAGGTTGATGGCGGTGCATTGGGGAGCGCAGAGAGCTTCGAGTGCTTTGAGATGGCCGTTGGCGAGATCGACGATGTGGATGTAATCGCGCACGCCGGTCCCATCGGGTGTGGGATAGTCATCCCCGAACACCTGCAACGCTTGGCGGCGTCCGATCGCCACCTGTGCCACATAGGGCATCAGGTTGTTGGGGATCCCGCTGGGGTCCTCACCGATGAGGCCGCTTTCGTGTGCTCCGACGGGATTGAAATAGCGCAGGATCATGATTTTCCAGGAAGGGTCGGAATGGTACAGGTCGCGCAGCATCTCTTCGATGATCAGTTTCGTTTGCCCGTAGGGGTTAGTGGTGCGGAGGGGATGGGTTTCATCCAGGGGAAGATACTCCGGATCTCCGTACACGGTCGCCGACGAGCTGAAGACGAGGGTTTTGATCCCGTGATGCTCCATTGCGCGCAAAAGGCACAGGGTCCCCTGTACGTTGTTATCGTAGTATTCGAGCGGTTTGGCCACCGATTCGCCTACGGCTTTGAGTCCGGCGAAATGGATAACGGCATCGCACCCTTCGAGCGCTTTTATAAGGGCCGCTTCATCCCGAATGTCCCCCTCCGCAAAGGCCGGTTTTTTGCCCGTAATGGTTTCGACGCGGTGGAGGGATTCTATGCTCGCATTGGAGAGGTTGTCGTAGACGGTGACGTCGTATCCTGCATTCAGCAGCTCTACACAGGTATGGGAACCGATATACCCGGCACCGCCGGTCACGAAAATATGCATGGACAAACCTCGTGAATAAAAGTTTTTTATTTTATATCATAATGACTTATCCCCTGCTAAATTCGATTTAATCAACTTTAACCGATCTTTTGCCATAATATCGTCATGAAAATATTAATGATAGATCGTGCGGGGTTTCAGCTGCAGACCCGAAAAACGTTGGTGGAAGATGCGATACACGATGCCAGTGTCGATACCATTTCAACATTGGGTGAGCTGTATACCGCGTTTAAAAAAGATGCGTATGATATCGTGATGATCGATAACACGATCGAAAACGGTCAGGAGTGTGTCGATTATATCCTGGGGACCGATCCGCAGCAGAGGATCCTCGTCGTGAGCGATTCGGTCCACTGCGTGATCAAGCGGTGCGGAGACTGTGTGACAAACCATCACGTCCGCCGCCTCAACAACCCGACACCGATCAAAAACATCGTCCGGATGCTGGACCGTTTCGACGGCTACGAGTGCGACCACTACGACGAAGAGACCAACCGTATTCTCGGATAATCAACTGCATAGTGCAAAGGGGTTGTGACGTTCCGAACGATTCAACCAAATTTGTTTTACAGGTATTTCGGTAGATATTGCAGGGGAAAATGTATGAGGGTGGCTCCGGATACTGGATTCGAACCAGTGACCAAGTGATTAACAGTCACCTACTCTACCGCTGAGCTAATCCGGAATGGAAGAAAAAAAGTTCTTAAAGTGGCTCCGAATACTGGATTCGAACCAGTGACCAAGTGATTAACAGTCACCTACTCTACCGCTGAGCTAATTCGGAATGTTTAAGAGGCGTAATTATACGCAATGAACCCGCCAATGTCAAGAAATCGGCGGCGATTTTGAGCGTTTTCGGTGCAGATTTTGTGCGGGGAGATAAAAAACGACGTTTGAACGCTCCAGCGGGGCGATTTTCCCCTCCGAGAGGAGCCGCTCGAAGCGCTCGATCGAGGGGGCGTCGAAGAGGGCGCCGATGTCGTCGCGTGTCAGGGGACGCTTATCGAGCGTTGTGAGGATATCCTCGTCGCTGTAGGGGCCCGCCTCGGCCTGGGCGTGGGTGCGGGAGACGATGTGGATGGGGAGGTCGGGATCGAAACGGTGGGAAATCTCGTGGAGCTGCGCAAACCCGAGTCCCTCGACATCGTAGGCTGGGGGTCGGTCGATCGTGCCGATGTCGATCCGGTCGCACCGGACGCCGTGCAGAGCGGCGTTTAGGGCTTTGACCTCCGCGGGAGTGTCGTTGACCCCCTTGACAAAAAGGATCTCTATGAAGAGTTTCCCCGTGTAGACGTGCGAAAAGCGGCGGATGGCGTCGATGATCGTCTCGATCTCGATCCCCTCTGCCGGGCGGTCGATTTTTCGGAACACGGCCGGGGTCGCGGCGTCGAGGGAGAGTTTGACCTGGTCGAGCTTCAGAAGGGCGGCGAAAACGTCCGGATCGCTTAGAGTGGAACTGTTGGAGAGGATCAGGGTCTGGACGTCCCCCTTGAGGGCGTCGATACGCTCGATCAGCTCTCCCAGATGGGGATACATCGTCGGTTCGCCGTTGGCGGTGATCGTAATGACGTCGATGGCGGAGTGTTCGCGCAGCGCCGTTTGCAGCTCATGGATGATGGTATCAACGGGGACGACGTCGTGCTGGCGCGTGATCGGCTTGGCGGGGGCGAGCTCGCAGTAGAGGCAGTCAAAATTGCACTGTTTGTGGGATGGGGAGAGGTCGATCCCCAGCGATGCGCCGAAGCGTCTGGAGTAGACGGGACCGAATATAGTCGACATGATTAATAAGTACCGTCATCCTCGGGCTTGACCCGGGGATCCATCTTTGGAATCGTTAGCTGGATTCCCGCCTTCGCGGGAATGACGAAGAGGGTGTTCATCTTTTGCTGACCCGGTGACATTCACGGACGAAGTGCTGCGCATTCTCGACAGGGACGTCGGGGAGAATGCCGTGGCCGAGGTTGAAGATGTGGCGACGGCCGCCCATGATCTCCTGGATCGCTTCGACGCACGCGGTGGTCTGCTCTTTTGAGTACAAGCGGCAGGGCTCCATGTTCCCCTGCAGGACGTAGCGTTCTCCGAGCTTTTCCTTGGCCAGAGCCATCGGGGTGCTCCAATCGACGCCAAAGACGTCGAAGTTTCCGTAGACTTTGTCCAGGAACGCCGGGACCCCTTTGGGGAACATGATCACCGGAATGTGAGGGTATTTGCCCTTGAGGTACTCGGCGATCTCGACCATGTAGCTCCATGAAAACTCGTCGTAACGGGAGGGTTCGATGGCCGCAGCCCAGCTGTCGAAGATCTGGACGACGTCGATGCCCGATTCGATCTGATGCTCCATGTAGAGCTTGACGACGTCTGTCACCTTGCGCAGGATCTTGTGGAGGAGTTCTGGATTGGAATACATCATCTTTTTGCAGACGTTGTAGGTCTTGGTCCCCTGTCCCTCGATCATGTAGGTCGCGAGGGTCCACGGTGCTCCTGTGAAGCCGATGAGGGCTTTGTCATCGCCCCGTTTGTCGAGCTGCTTGCGCAGAATCTTGATCGTGTCGTAGACGTAGGTGAGTTTTGACGCCGCTTCGTCACCGCCGATCAGCTCATCCAGGTCCTCTTCGGACGCGATCGGTTTGTCAAAAACGGGCCCTTCCCCCTTGATGAAGTCGAGTTTCATCCCCATCTCGTTGGGAACGACGAGGATGTCGCTGAACAAAATCGCCGCGTCGACGCCGACGATGTCGAGAGGCTGGATCGTCACTTCGGCGGCCATGTCGGGGGCGTGGCAGAGGTTCAGGAAGTTTCCGGCGCGTTTGCGTACTTCCATGTACTCGGGAAGGTAGCGTCCGGCCTGGCGCATCATCCATACGGGGGTGTAGGGGGTTTCTTTGCCGAAGCAGGCGTCGACGAAAATTTTGCTCATGTTAGGATCCTTTGATTTACTTACCTCTATCAAAAAAGTTTTTGATAGGAGAAAATAAATGCAGCTGGATTCCCGCCTGCGCGGGAATGACGGCGATTGTCATCCTCGGGTGTGATCCGGGGATCCATCTCTTTTAGTGGTCGTGATGCCCCACTTTGCTCAGGAAATAGAGCCCTACGGCAACGGCCGTGATCGAGAGGGCGAGATAGAGCAGCTCCAGCGCCCCGGCAAACGACGTGTGTCCCACTTTCTGGAAAAACCCGACGACGAGGACCATGACGATGACCTTGGAGATCTTGTCTTTGAGCTGGTCGA
>CAYXWQ010000050.1:0-7743 GCA_964468865.1 uncultured Sulfuricurvum sp.
CGAGATACGTCATAGCCCCGCTGGTAGCGAGCAAGTCGCTGGAGATGAACCACCTCTATCAGGATCTGGGATTTAAAAACCGTATCCAGATGGGTGCGTACATGGCCAAACATTTCCCCCATCTCGCCGAGCTAAAACCCAAAGAGAAACTGTGGAAAAAATTCCTCTACGATGCGATCGGGCGCATCGCCCCGGCGTGTGCGGGGTGCAATGACCGTGAACACTGTTTCAGCTGTCTCGTCGCCGAGGCGAGCGCGTGAAAAGGAGAAACGATGAATGAGAAAAAAATCCGGGTGGTGCAGTCGATCTTCACCCTAAGCGATGAGATTGAATACAATATCTACGAGTCCGGTGATATCGCCGAATATGCCTGTATGGACAAGGATCACGTGAGCCGCATCATCCGAGAATTGTACGATGAGGGGTATTTGGGTGAATGCATGACATTCGATGATGACGGTTTCGATACATTCTATCTGAACAAAAAAGGGCGTGCTCTGATCGGGATGGAATAAGGTAAATCCTATTCCTCCATGCTCCGCAGCGCTTCGTTGATCTGCTCCAGCGCCAGCGATTTGGCGTTTTCTACCTCTTTGTTATCCCACCAGTATTCGATGATGGCGTGTTCGATCTGTTCGATCTGCTCCATCCGCAGGTTTGCGAACACCTCATACGAGCTCACCTCATCGGGGCTGACCCCTTTGGCCGCGGCCACTTTGCGCAGGGTTTCGACAATGCTCTCCTCTAGCGCTCGGGGGCTGATCTCCCGTCTGGCCTGATCGATCCAGGCCCCGATCTCCTCTTCGAGGTAGTCATGCCCCCAGACCCGGTAGCACATGACCCGGTTCGGGCTGTAGACGATCCTCTCATCTTCTCTCAGCACGTCGCTGGTTTTGACGCTGCCGTCGTACAGGTAGACTTCGAGCCGTTCGTTCTCACGCAGGGCGCACGCGCGCTCGAACGAGATTCGTGCGTGTTTCAGGATTTCGCTTTGCAGATTTTCATTCATGTTTTTATCCTTTGGTATTGTGATAGTCCCAGAGCCGTTTGTAATGGCTGTCGAGTTCGCTAAGGGTCGCATCGACAGTGATCAGCTCGTTGGTCTGCTCGAAGCGATGGTGTGCAGCGCTCGCGTACCATCGCTGCATCTCCTGTTTCAGGAGGTTTCGCCGGGCGACTGTGGCGACGATGAGGTTGCGGATTTCTTCCATTTCGGCGGTGATGGTCTCTTTCATGCGTTTTTTCCTCTGTTGGTTCTGATCGGTATGCATGTTTCATTCGCGCGTTAGAACGGCAATTGCAGTAACAGCCACAAGTAAAGACCAAAGGAATGATGATGGAAGCAGAGTCATTGATGCACAATGCGATGGAAGCCTACAATGCGCAAAACTATGCGGAAGCCAAAGCGATCTGGGAAGATTTGAGCTTACAAAACCCCGACGCGATGGTGAATCTGGGGACGATGTACGTCAAGGGGTACGGTGTGCAGAAGAACATCGAATCGGCGCTCGAACTGTTCGAGAGGGCCGCGTCGATGAACCATGAGGTCGCTTCGCTCTATCTGGGCGGGATGTATGAGAACGGGATCAGTGTGAGTGCGGATAAAGAGCAATCGATCCGTTATTACACCATAGCAGCAAAAGCCAACATCCCAACCGCTCAACTCAAACTGGGGATTTTGCTTCGCAACGATGATGTCCTCACTTCTATGAAATGGATGATTAAAGCCGCCCATGCGGGAGAAACACAAGCGCATGCACTCCTCACCTATGTGAGCAACCAGAGTACAGCTACCGACATAAATGTCGCGTTTCGAATGATGGATGAATCCTCCCAGCGTACGAAAGTAGAATCGGTGATTAGCGACAACCTTGCTCCTATTCTCGCAAGCGATGGCGGCGGGGTAGAGTTGGTCAATTATGTCAGCGGAGATACCCCCGAAATCTGGCTTCGATATCTGGGGGCCTGTTCGGGATGCCATCTGGGACCGACGTCGACGGCGGGGATGATTCTGGAGCAGTTTGAAAACGTAATCGATAAAAAGATTGTCATCTATCTCTGGTAGGAGGTTGGTCATGAATTCATTTTCAGCACACGTGGAAGAGATCAAAAGCGACGAGTTTTTCAGCTGCATCACCGTACGGGCCAAAGAGACGGTGTTGAAACTCCTCAAAACCGAAGCGCCGCAATGGCTCCGGATCGGCGATGAGGTGGAGTGCCGTGTCCAGGAAGCGGCGATCGCGATCTGCAAAGGGGCCAAAGAGGGGAGCGTCTCGATCGAAAACCACCTGCGCGGCGAACTGCAACATTTTCGTAAGGGGATGGTGCTCAGCGAAGTGAGCGTCGATACCCCGTGCGGGAAAATGAATTCACTGATCACGACCGATGCGTTCGAGCGGATGGAACTGTGCGAAGGGTGCGAAGTGACGCTGCTGCTCAAGGCGGTGGATATCAAGCTCCTTCCGGTTTTGGCTGCTTCCTCGTACGAAAAATGCAAAGAGAAACTGTATCAGGTTCACTACTGATAATGTGCACAAGTGCACATGAGCTCTCTGCTGAAGAGAACTCAGCGTTAGCGTAGCCAAGAGGGGCTTTGCTCCTTTGGCGTATAAAATAATGACAAGGAGTAAAAAATGGCTGTTTTAATTACCGATATGTGTATCAATTGCGACGCGTGCGTCGAGGTGTGCCCGGTGGGTGCGATCGCGAGCGAGGGAGACTCTCCGCGCGAGGACTGGGAATACACCTACGTCAAACCCGAAAAATGCATCGAGTGCGTCGGTCACGCTGAAATCCCCGCCTGTGCCGCCGAATGCCCGACCGAGGGGTGCATCGTGTGGGACATGCCCTATACGGCGGAGTACAACGACCATTATGTCAACAGTTCCGACTATGTGATCGGGTCCAGCAAAAAACGGGGAATTTTGACGCCGGAAGTCTCTCCGCAGACGTTCCGCGAAGACATCTCTGCCGCTATGCGCGAAGCACGAGAACCGGTAGCGGTCTAAAAGGACACATCGTGCTAGTGGCATTTGCTTCCGATGACGGTGTTACCGTGAACCAGCACTTCGGATGGTCGAAGAGCTTCGAGCTCTACCGGATCACACAGGGCGATGCCGAATTCGTGAAAACGATTGACAGCTCCGAGGATGAGATCGCCGACGAACACGAAAAGCTCGCCTACAAAATCGGCACGGTCAAAGAGGCGGATATCCTGTACTGCTCACAGATCGGGCCGACGGCGTCAAAGATGGTCTTGGCATCCAGAATATATCCGATGCGGTCCGGAGAAAACGACCGGATCGATGAAACGATCGTGAAACTCCAGGAGCTGCTGTCGGGCAATCCCCCTCCATGGCTCCAGCGCGTAATGCACACCTCTAAAGACAAAGGAGAATAACCATGTCGGTCATAATCAACGATACCTGCATCACCTGTGATGCCTGCTTACAGCAATGCCCGGTCAACGCGATTGTCGATGACCTGAACAACCCGACCGGGAAAAAACAGTACTACGTACAGCCTGAGAAGTGCGTCGAGTGCGTCGATATCTACGACGATCCGCAATGCGCGGCGATCTGCCCCAGCATCGGGTGCATCACGTGGGACGTCCCCTTTAGCGCCGCGTTTGACGCATATTTCCGCAACGAGACGATCTACAAGCTGGGCGTTACGAAAGAGGGGACCCTCAAATCGCCCCTCTACAAAGAAAAATCATTCCGTACCGACATCCCGCTAGCCGATCGCGGGATTGGGCGTCTCGTGCAGGAAGAGCCCGAAACTCTCGACGAGGCGGGGTGAGTTGCCCGCTCCATCCTGATTCATCCCTCTCAAAGCCAAAAAAGCGCACAATCGCGCCATGAAAAACGATTCCCCCGCCCTCTATTTTATCGGTATGACCGTTGCGATGCTCCTGTGGGGGGTGGCGTGGACGGCGGGCAAGGTGGCGGCCCATCACTCCAGCGCCGAGATCGCGGCATTTTGGCGCTATGCGATCTCTTTACTGTCCATCATTCCGCTGATCTGGTTTATGAAATCACCTCTCCGCTCCGATCGGCGCGGGGTGATCTACATGATAACCGCCGGATTGCTCACCTCGGTCTTTAACTATTTTTTCTTTGTGGGATTGCTGCACGGTCAGGCGGGATACGGCGGGACGCTCGTCACGTCGCTCTCCCCCATCATCACCTATGCGCTCTCCATCGCATTGCTGGGGCTGAACGTATCGACCAAAGAGATCCTCGCCCTCTCCGTTGGGATGGTCGGGGCTTTGGTTCTCCTCCAGGTTCCGACGATAGGGTGGGCATTTTGGACACTCGATAATATCTATTTCGTCGCTGCGGCGGTTGTGTGGGCACTGGTGACGATCGTATCCCAAAAAGCCTCCAAACACGCCACCCCGATGCTCTATACGACGGTCGTGTTTGCCGTTGCGATGAGTTCCAATCTGATATTCGCGTTGCCTTATGAGCCGTTTGCGTTTTCCCAATACGACATGACCTTTTGGTGGACGATCATCTTTATCGGGATTTTCCCCGGGACGCTTAGTACGGCTCTTTTTTTCGCATCGGCGGGGAAGGTCGGGGCGCATCGGACGGGGGCGTTTATGTTTATCGTCCCGATCGGAGCGATCGTGTCGAGTATGATCGTATACGGTGAGACGATAGAACTCTCGACGATCATCGGATGTGCGCTGGCGTTTGCGGCGGTGGTAATTTTTAATGCAAGGAAGAGAAAAAAGAATGAAAGCAACCAATTTTAATCTCACCGACTATCTTGCCCGTATCGGCTATGAGGGGGAAGTGTCTCCCGATGTCGCAACACTCAATCAGTTGGTACAAAAGCAACTGCGAAGCATCCCGTTTGAAAATACCGAAGTACAGGCGGGACGAATCCCCTCACTGGTTCCCGAAGATATTGTGGACAAAGTGCTGATACGTAAACGCGGCGGGTACTGTTACGAGATCAACGGTGTGTTTGCGATGGCACTCACCGCAATCGGTTTCGAGTGGTATTTTGCAGGGGCGCGACCGATGTTCTATCCCGTGCGCCGACCTAAAACCCACATGGTGGTGATCGTCCGTATCGATGGGAGCGATTATCTCTGTGATACGGGATTCGGCGGTTATGCACTGCGTGCTCCGATGGAGATTGTAGAGGGTGAAGCGGTGCAGGACGGCGATCGTTTCCGCATGGAACACCTAGATGGAGAATACGTTGTGAGTTCTCTCGTGCAGGATGAGTGGCAACGCCAATACGGCTTTGCGATGCAACCTCAGGAGTGGATCGAGTTTAGCCTCGCAAACTATTTCAACGCCACCCATCCCGACACGATTTTTACGCAAAAGAAACTCGCCATCATGCAAGCATCGAACGGGCGTAAAATCCTCGTGGATAATGAACTGAAACTCATCGAGGAGGGGAAGTTGGAGCGATTGGAAGTCGATTACGAACGTGCGTTAAAGGAACATTTCGGGTTGGAGCTGTTTGGAGGATGACCCCCGCCGTCAACATCGCTAAAAAAGCAAAAATTGCCTATACCCTTCACTCCTATACCCACGATCCCGCATCCGCTTCGTATGGCGAGGAAGCATCGGAAAAATTAGGGATTCCAGCGGATAGGGTGTTTAAAACACTGGTTGCACAGATTGACTCACGTGAACTCGTCGTCGCGGTGATCCCCGTCTCCTCCATGCTCTCCATGAAACAGATCGCTAAAGCAGCAGGGGGTAAAAAAGCTCAGATGGCTGTAGGGGCTGATGTCGAACGATCCAGCGGTTATATCCTCGGCGGAGTGAGTCCGTTGGGGCAAAAAAAGAGACTTAGGACGTTTATCGATGCATCGGCGGAGAATTTCCCGACGATCTATGTGAGTGCAGGGCGAAGAGGGTTGGAGATAGAATTATCGCCGAATGATCTGGCAAAAATAACTGATGGGGAGATGGTAGCGTTATGCGCAGAGTAATAGAAATATTTTTTATTTTATGCATGCAGTTTCGACGGTCTGGTTTTATCAGGTAAAACCGGAAGCTGTGGTGGAATCGGTTGGTTTGTCGGGTTCATCGAACGGGACAATACGATAAAAGTCTTTGCATTTCAAATCCGAGGTGAGGGTGCTAACGGAGCGGAAGCGAAAAAGATTGCACGAGAATTTTTAAAACTGTAAACTATTTTTTTCCAGCTCCAACAAAAACTCTTTTCGCCACAATCCTCCACTATACCCTCCCAGTCCGCCGCCGCTGGCAATTACTCGATGGCAGGGGATCAGGATGGCGATCGGGTTTTTACCGTTGGCATTGGCGACGGCGCGGGTGGCTTTGGGATTTCCGAATCTTTGGGCTTCCTCGGCGTAGGAGAGCGTTTCGCCGTAGGGGATGGTGCAGAGCATCTCCCAGACCTTTTTCTGAAACGGGGTGCCTTGCGGATCGAGCGGGAGGGTAAAACCGCGCCGCTTCCCTTCGAAATATTCGTGGAGCTCTCGCTCCAGACGCAGCAGCAGCGGATGAGACGAACGTATCGTATCGGGAGTTTCATCGCTGAAATCGAGTGCCACGAGGGCATTGTTGCCGACGGTTGCGATGAGTGTCCCGATCGGGGTGCCGATGGTGTGAAGATCGTACAGGATTGGTGATTGCATGGTATGATTATAGCCTGTCAAACGATCTCGTCGAGGGGGTGGAGGATGCATCCGGATAAAGTGATCCGTGAAAAGGTCAAAAAACTCACCGATCTGCCCAATATCGGCAAAACGGTTGCTGCCGATCTCGCCCGGATCGGGATTACCTCCCCCGATCAGCTCAGGGGGGAAAATCCTTACGATCTGTATGTCCGGTTTTGTACGGCGTTCGGCGAGAAGCAAGACCCCTGCATGCTCGACGTGCTGATGTCGATCACCGATTTCATGGACGGCGGAGCGCCGCGCGTCTGGTGGGACTATACGGAGGAGCGCAAACGGCGATATGGAGCAAAGATCGCGGTGCGGTAGAGAGGTGGATCAGCCCACTTCGTTCGTGTAGGCGTAGGTGGAGGAGATGGAGCGCAGACGCTCCGTCGCGCGGGTAAACACCTCAATCGTGTAATCGATCTCATCGGCGGTCGTAAAGCGCGAGAGGCTCAGGCGGATCGCCGTGTGGGCGAGTTCGGGGTCTTCGCCGATGGCGGTCATGACCGGATTGGCCTCGAGCGATTCGGACGCGCACGCGCTCCCCGTCGAAGCGGCGATCCCGGCGCGGTTGAGATCCCAGAGCATCGATTCGCCCTCTATCCCGCGCAGCGAGATCAGGATCGTGTTGGGGGTGCGGCGCGCGCGATCCCCCACGACGATCGTGTCGGGCAGCTGAGAGATGGCGTCTTCGAGACGGTCGCGTAGGGCGCGCACGTCGCTGTTCATCTTCTCCAGATGCCCGACCGATTGTTTCATCGCCAGCCCCATCCCGATGATGTAGGCGACGTTGAGGGTTCCCGCGCGCAATCCCCCCATCTGCTCCCCGCCGTGCAGAAGGTTGGGAAGTTCGCGTCCTTTTTTGACATACAGCCCGCCGATCCCCTTTGGACCGTGGAACTTGTGCGCCGAGAACGTCAGATAATCGATCGGCGTTACGGTGAGATCGACTTTTACTTTTCCGATCGCCTGCACCGCGTCGGTGTGGAACAGTACCCCCCGCTCGCGGGCGATAGCGGCCACCTCTTCGACGGGGAAGATCATCCCCGTCTCGTTGTTCGCCCACATCATCGAGATCAGGA
>CAYXWQ010000051.1:0-7648 GCA_964468865.1 uncultured Sulfuricurvum sp.
TCTTCCCCGAAAACCACGTCGAGTATTTCATCAGCTACTACGACTACTACCAGCCCGAGGCCTACATCCCCCGACAGGATCTCTTCATCGAAAAAGACAGCTCGATCAACGACGAGCTCGAACGGCTGAGGCTCTCGGCGACGGCCAATCTTCTCAGCTATGACGACGTCATCGTCGTCGCCTCGGTCTCGGCCAACTACGGGCTCGGGGACCCCGAAGAGTACGAAAAAATGGTGCAGGTGGTCACTCTTGGGGACGAGATCAGCCAGAAAAAACTGCTGCTTCGCCTCGTCGAGATGGGATATGCCCGCAACGACACCGTTTTCGAAGGGGGGCATTTTCGGGTCAACGGCGAAGTCGTCGACATCTTCCCCCCCTACTGGCAGGATCAGGCGCTGCGGATCGAGTTTTTCGGCGACGAGGTGGAGCGGCTGGCCCTCTTCGAGCCGCTGAACAACAGCGTCGTCCAGACGATCGAGACGATCACGATCTACGCCACGAGCCAGTTCGCCGTAGGGCAGGAGAAGCTTTCTCGGGCGATCAAACGGATCGAGGACGAACTGGGGGAGCGGCTGGCCGAGCTGGACAAACAGGGGAAAATCGTCGAGGCGCAGCGGCTGAAGCAGCGGTGCGAATTCGACCTCGAGATGCTCCAGGCGACGGGGATGTGCAAGGGGATCGAAAACTACTCCCGCCATCTGACCGACAAAAAACCCGGAGAAGCCCCCTATACCCTCCTCGATTACTTCGCCCTCCATCACGACAAATACCTTATCATCGTCGACGAATCGCACGTCTCTCTCCCCCAATTTCGGGGGATGTTCGCCGGGGACCGCAGCCGTAAAGAGGTCCTCGTCGACTACGGATTCCGCCTCCCCAGCGCCCTCGACAACCGCCCTCTGATGATCGATGAGTTCATGAATAAAGCACCCCATTATATGTTCGTTTCCGCTACCCCTGCCGCGCAGGAACTGGATATCAGTACCACGCTCGCCCACCAGATCATCCGCCCCACGGGGCTCCTCGATCCGCAAATCACGATCAAGCCCAGCACGAATCAGGTCGAAGACCTCCACGACGAGATCAAGAAGACGGTCGCCCTCGGCGACCGCGTCCTCGTGACGGTCCTGACCAAAAAGATGGCCGAAGCGCTCACAAAATATCTCGCCGACCTGGGGATCAAGGTGCAGTACATGCACTCCGAGATCGACGCGATCGAGCGCAACCAGATCATCCGGGGATTGCGGGTCGGGGATTTTGACGTATTGATCGGGATCAACCTCCTGCGGGAGGGGCTCGACCTCCCCGAAGTGAGTCTCGTGGCCATCCTCGACGCCGACAAGGAGGGGTTCCTGCGCTCGGAGACGTCGCTGATCCAGACGATCGGACGGGCGGCGCGGAACGAGCGGGGGCGGGTACTCCTGTATGCCGAAAAAATGACCGGATCGATGGAGCGGGCGATCCGTACGACAACCGAGCGGCGCGAAAGACAGGACGCCCACAACAAAGAGCACGGCATCATCCCCAAAAGCACGAAGCGGGTTCTCGACGAGAACCTCAAGCTCGAAGACCCCGCAGAGCTCTACAACCGCTCCAAAAAAGCAAAAACGCTCCCCGCCGCAGAGCGAAAAAAGCTGGTCGACGAACTCACGGCGAAAATGAAAGAGGCGGCGAAAAAACTGGAATTCGAGGAGGCGGCGCGGCTTCGCGACGAGATCGCGAAAATCCGCAAATTATAGATGTTATGTCCTTTTCTTTATAGAAAAGAAAAGGACAATAAAAAAACAATCACTCTTTAAAGGAATCATTTTAGCATGGATGAAATGCTCAACAACCTCTCCACCTACGGATACATCGTCCTCTTCCTCTATTCCCTGGGGGGCGGTTTTATCGCACTTCTGGGAGCCGGAGTCCTCAGCTTCATGGGAAAGATGGACCTCTCACTCTCGATCGCGATCGCATTTACAGCCAATTTCATCGGCGACGCACTCCTCTTTTACATGTCCCGCTACCATAAGACGGAGATGATGGAGTATTTCCGTAAACACCGGCGGAAACTCGCCTTTTCTCACCTGCTGATCAAAAAACACGGCTCCTGGATCATCATCCTCAAAAAATTCATTTATGGCCTCAAAACCCTCGTCCCACTGGCGATCGGTCTGACCAAATACGATTTTTGGAAATTCAGCGCCTATAACGCAATCGGCGCCGTCATCTGGGCTCTTGTCGTCGGGGGGGGAAGTTATCTCTTCGGAGGAGCGCTGATCGAAGGGTACAAGATGGTGGCCGACAAACCCTACATCGCTCCGCTTATGCTGTTGATCGTCGGGGGAAGCCTGTGGATTTATCTCTCACAGGCCACGAAAAAAAAATAATGGTTTAAAAGATCAGCTGCTCTTCCGTCTCCGGGGCCGGAGCTTCGGTCACATCAGGAGACTTTGACGTATCGGTAAACGTTTCGGTCGTATTGCTCTCTGTATCCACAGCTATATCGTATACACCCGAGGGACGGTCGAAATAACGCTTCGTGTTGGGGTAGATGCGCAACAGGTCCTCATAGAAGTAGCGGAAAACCTGTCCGGCGGCCCGTCCCCCCGTTTCGCTGCGGCGCATGGGGGTGTTGTTGTCATTCCCGAACCATACGACCGTCTCGACCGTGGGAGAATAGCCGGCAAACCACGCATCGACGTTTTTGTTGGTCGTTCCCGTTTTCCCGGCAATCTCGATCCCCGCTACCCGCGCCGATGTTCCCGTTCCGTACGATACGACGTTTTTCAGCATCGACGTCATCAGATAGATCTGTTCAGGGGTGTTGACCTGACGCCGTTTGTTCTCGTACCGGATCCGCTCTCCGTTAGGAGTCACCACTTCACGCACGAGGATCGGATTCGTCAGCGCTCCCCCGCTGGCAAACATCGTATAATACTTAGCCAGATCGATCGGAGAGATCATCATCGTCCCCAGCGCCAGCGAGAGTCCCGGGGGGAGATTTTCGACGATGCCGTAGCGGCGGAGGCCGTCGACTACTTTTTGGAATCCCATATCACTGACCATGTTGATTGTCGCCAGGTTGCGCGAATGGGTCAGGGCGTCACGGATCGTCACCATCCCCTTGTATTCGTTTTTGTAGTTCTTGGGCTGCCAGACCTTCTCTTCTCCCCCTTCCCCTTCGTACGTATAGGTACGGGCGATGTCGGGAATGAGCGATGCGGGGGACATTCCGTTGTCCAGCGCCACCTGGAAGATGAAGGGTTTAAACGCCGAACCGGGCTGCCGTTTGGCCTGCGTAACGCGGTTGAAAGGGCTGACCGAATAATCATATCCACCCACCATCACCAGAATCTCTCCCGTATGGGGGTCAAGACTGATCAGCGCGCCGTTGAGCTGGCGCTGCATGTTCTCATCCAGCGCTCCCGCTTCCTCGGCCCGCTTGAGAATCTCGTCACGTCCTGATTGCAGCGCCTTGTACCCAGCTTCCTGGAGCCTCATGTCGATCGTCGTGTAGACCTTGTAGCCGCCGCTGCGAATATCGGGGAACGCATCGCCCAGCTGCCGCATGACCTCGTCGATGATGTAGGGGCCGGAGTTTTTGCTAAGGGTGTCGTTGTAGACCTTCGGACGTTCCTGCGTCGCTTTGTCGTAGGTCGCCTGATCGATCCACCCCAGCTCAAACATCCGGCCGATAACACGGTTTGCGCGCCCCAACGAGAGCTCGTAATTCCGGGTCGGTGAATAGAAATTGGGAGCTTTGGGCAATCCCACGAGCATCGCCATCTCTTTGAGCGTCAACGATTTGAGCGGCTTGCGGAAATACCCGTCCGACGCCGTCTTGATTCCGTAATAGCCGTGTCCCAGATAAATTTCGTTGAAATAGCGTTCCAGGATCTGCTCTTTTGAGAGTTCCTGTTCGATCCGGATCGAATACAGAACCTCTTTGAACTTGCGCGAGAATTTTTTCTCGCGGGTGAGGAGGGTGTTTTTTACCAGCTGCTGGGTGATCGTACTCGCCCCCTCTTTGAGCTTTCCGGCAGTGATGTCTTTGATGATCGCCCGCATGATCGCATCGGGGTTCACGCCGTGGTGCTCGAAGAACATCGTATCCTCGATCGCCAGCAGCGCCTCGATCAGCCGCGGCGGAATGTTTTCGTACGAGACGTAATAACGGTGCTGATCGCTGAAAAGATTGGCGATTTTGTGGCCGTTTCGATCATACACTTCGGTGGTCAGACGGGGCTGATAATTGATCAGCTTCTGGGTTTCGTATTCAAACGTATAAATAAGGTACCCAAAAAAACCGACCGGAATCAAAATCATGACTCCGACAAAAATAAAAAAATATTTTTTGATGCGGGTTTTTAGTGGCACCTTGGGATGGTTGTTAAGGTTCATTAAATTCTAAATCCTCTGTTTTTAAACTCGGCGTCGATCAACGCTTTCGTGTAGCTCTCTTTCGGGTGAGCGACCACCTGGGCCGTCTGTCCCGTTTCCACGATCCGCCCTCGGCGAATCACACACATATCCTCACACAGTACCGATGCGGCCCCCATGTCATGGGTTACGAACAGCATCGAAAAGCCCATTTTTTCCTGCAGCGTCTTCAGCAGTGCAATCATCACCTCTTTGGATGCCGAATCAAGCGCCGTCGTAGGCTCATCGAGCAACAGCAGTTTCGGGTCCGACGCCAGTGCTATGGCGACAACCGTCCGCTGAAGCTGCCCTCCGGAAAGTTCGGGAGGATACCGTTCCAGAAGCCCCCTCTCCAGTCCCAGCCATCCGAAGAGCTCTTCCACCCGTTCCGCAGATGCAAAGACCTGATCTTTGATCTTCGTCAGAGGGGAGAGGGCGGTAAACGGGTTTTGGGGAACCAGAGCTACCGATTCCCCCTTTTCCCACGCAAACCCGCACCGTTTTTCCAGACGCGCTTCCAGTTCGGGATCCAGCAGCCCCAGCAGCGCTTTGAGGGTGAGCGATTTGCCGCTGCCGCTCTCGCCCACCAGCGCAAGCGAACGGCGGATCTCCAATGAAATATCAAGAAGCACATTCGCTTGATGGATGATTGTCAGCCGATCGATCGAGACAGTATTCATCACGTAATTTTACCCAATCTGGGAGCAAATCGCTCACATGCCTGCCGCAAAAGAGACTCATCGATATCGAGCCGGGCTATCAGGCGAAGAATCGCTTTTTTCACCGTCGGCTGGCGTATCGCCCCGATATGGATTCCTAGCTCCCTCTTCAGCTCCTCCTGGAGAGCCATCACCTCGCGATTGTCTCCGATCACGATCGGGACAATCAGCCCCGCCACCTCCATCCCGAGGGTATCACAGACAATTTTCTGACGGGCGGTGATTTTTCCCCTGAGCTTCGCCGCATGGGAGCGGATATACTCCAGCGCGTGGTGGGCCAATGCCGTATCATACAGTGACGGGGCGGTCGCATAGATGACGTTTTTGGCCCGGTTGATCAGGTAATCGCCGATGTTGGGCGAGCAGAGGGTATACGCCCCGAAGCTCCCGTAGGCTTTCCCCAGCGTCCCCATCTTCACCATCATGGGTGTCGGCGCGATGGAGTAGTGATCGAGGATCCCCATCAGATTAGGCCCGATCACGCCGCTGCTGTGGGCCTCATCGAGCACCAAAACGGCATTGTATTCCATCGCGAGCTCGATGATGTCGCGCGCCACGCAGTCTCCCCCCATCGAGTAGATCCCCTCTACCGCGACGACAACCCGACGGCCCGCATGGTGCTCCAGCGCCCTGCGCAGGTATTCGGCGTCATTGTGGGGGAAGAAAACCACTTCCCCCTCACACAACCTCGTGGCGATGATGCCGCTGGCATGGTACTCCTCGTCCATCAGCAGCACGTCCCCCTTGCGAACCAATGCTTCGATCAGACCGATGTTCGCGTTGAAACCGCTCCCCATGACAATCCCCGTTTCAAAACCGTTTGCTTCGCACAGCGCTTTCTCGAACGCCGCATGGATCGGATGGTATCCCCCGACGAGCATCGAGGCTTTGGGAGCGTGATAGGAGTAAGAGGAGAGGGTTTCGCACGCTTTTGCATGAAGCTCTTTTACATGGGCCAATCCCAGATAGTCGTTGGAGGCCGCATCGATAAGCGTTTCGTCGGCGATATGCCGTTCCCTGTAGCGGCCGGAGCGCCGCAGGGCCCTAAGCTCTTTTTCGTAAGGATTGATCATCGCTGCGCCGGCAGCTGCGAAATGTACTCGCGGATTTCCCGGATGCGCGCTTCATCGGCCGGGTGGGTCGACAAAAAGGCGGGAGGTTTCGGGGAACTTTTGGAAAGGCGGGCCATGTTCTCCCAGAACCGGAGTGCCTGATTGGGATTGTATCCCGCTTTCCACATCAGATAGATGCCGATCTGATCGGCTTCATGCTCGAACTTTCGGCTGTAGGGGAGGATCATCCCCACCTGCGACGTGATCCCGTAGGCCTGCGAATAGAGCCCCTGATACTGGGCGGGGATGTTCAGAGCCGTGGCCAGTACCTGAGCGCCTACGTTGCCCGCCGTCTGCATCGAAAGGCGTTCGGCACCGTGGCGGGCCAGGGCATGGGCGATCTCATGCCCCATGACGGTGGCGATCTGGTCGTCGTTTTCGGTGATTTTCAAAATCCCAGTATAGAAAAAGACCTTCCCTCCGGGAAGGCAGAAAGCATTGGGGGTATCGTCTTGGATGACCGTGAACTCCCATGCAAAATCGTTCCGCCCGCTCACCGCGGCAATCCGCTGTCCGATCCGCTTCACCCGCTCCTGCAGCACGCGATCGGTACTGATTTTCGAGGTTTGGACGACCTTTTTGGCTTCGGTAGCCCCCAGCGCCATCTCCTGATCGGTCGAAACCATCATGAACTGTGTCCGGTTCGTCACCGGTGTCGTAGCGCACCCGGCGATTACCAAAGCGGCTGCTATCAGCGAATATATCTTCATATTACTCCCCTATTCTGCCTCGCCAGAGGCAAGCTTCAGTGCCTTAGCGGCCAGCGTAGCCGACAGGGCTTTGCTCTGCCGGCGTTCCAAACATAATAAAAGGCTTCAGCACTTCGACAGAGAGTCCCATCGCGGTACTCTCGAATCCCCGCACTTCACGGATATAGGATTTGCAAAACCCCTCGACCATACAGGCACCCGCTTTTCCTCGCCATTCGCCGCTGTGCAGATAACGCTCAACGTCCTCAGGATCGAACAGGTCGAAAAAATAGCGCGTCACCGACATATCGATCAGTTCGAGGCGGGGCGTTTTGTAGATCATACAGGTAATGATATCGGTTTCCGAACCGCTTTGGGTACGAAGAATGTCTCTCGCGTCGGTTTCGTCTTTGGCCTTGCGGAGGATTTTCCCCTGTGCCGTTACAACCGTATCGGCCACCAATAAAGGGTAATCGGCACAGCCGAACCGTTGCAGATTGACGTTGTACTTTCCGAGCGTTGCCTGATAAACGAAGTTTTTGGGGGAGGAGGCGAGTATGGAGTCTTCATCGAAATCGACCGACTCCTGGACGAAAGGGATCCCCGCCGCACGGAGAAGCTCGGCGCGTGTGATAGAAGAAGAGGCTAGGCGTAACATTGAATTCCTTTTGTCATCCCCGCGAAGGCGGGGATCCAGCTAGATTCCCGCCTTCGCGGGAAT
>CAYXWQ010000052.1:0-6762 GCA_964468865.1 uncultured Sulfuricurvum sp.
GCGATCCGGGGCAGATGCTCGTGCGCTACTGCATCGACCATGCCATTGCCTACGACATTCTGCCGGGTGCCAATGCGGCGCTGACGGCATTTGTCGCGAGCGGATTTGTCGAAACGAAAATGCTCTTTTTCGGATTTCTCCCCCACAAGGGGAACGACCGCTCTTCGGCACTGCAGGAAGCGTTGTTCAACGGCTATACGACGGTGCTGTATGAAGCGCCGACGCGCCTGGAGAAACTGCTGCGCGAAATTTCCGTCGCGGCTCCCGATCGGCAGGTTTTTCTCGCAAAAGAGATCACGAAAAAGTACCAGCGCTTCTACCGCGGCAGCGCCGATGACCTTTTGCAGGAGATGAAAGAGGAGATCCGGGGCGAGTGGGTGGTGGTCATCGAAGCTTCGCAGGGGAGAGGTTCGTCGCTCAGTGAAGCGGACATACTCGCACTCGACATCCCCAAAAAAGCCGCTTCGAAACTGATCGCCCGCATTACCGGGGAAAACCCCAAAGAGTGCTATCAGCGACTCTTAAACACATAAAGGTAAAATAACGTATGCTTATTTACGGAAAACAACCGGTCTATTATGCTCTCGAGCATCATACGGACCGTATCAAAACACTCTATCTGGCCAAAGAGATTGACAAAAAAGAGTATTCGGCTCTGATGAAAACGGGACTGGAGATCAAACGGATCCCTGAAAAAGCGGCGCAGTCGATGGTCAGGGGGGGGAACCATCAGGGGTATATCGCCGAAATATCTCCCGTAAGACCGTACGCTTCCCCTTTTTTGAAAGGGTGCGGTTTTGTAGTCGTCCTGAACTCCATCACAGACGTGGGGAACATCGGTTCGCTGGTGCGGAGCGCGTATGCCCTGGGGGTGGATGCGCTCGTCATCTGCGGCATCAAGGAACCGAATCTGGAGCCGATCATCCGCACCAGTACCGGGGCGGCACTCGATCTGCCGCTGGTGATCGTCCATAACATTCATGATGTGATGCACGAGCTGAAACAGTCGGGTTTCACCCTCTATGGGGCGATGATGGAGGGGACCGACGTGCGGGAGATGAGTTTTGCGCCCAAACGGGCATTGATCCTTGGCAGCGAGGGAGAGGGGCTCAGCGGCAGAGTGCAAAAAGCGTTGGATCACGGTGTTTCCATACAGATGGCACACGATTTCAATTCTCTGAACGTCGGTGTCGCCGGTGCAATTTTGATGGAGAGGATGCGATGAGTAAAACGTTCGATGATCTGCAGTCTTACGGGGCAGAAAAAATCCATGAAAAAACCCATATTTCCCGGGACAAGGTGGAGTTGCTCCTGACCAAGTCCTACGGCGAAATCGGGCGGGTGCAGTTCATGGGATTCATGTCGATCCTGGAGCGTGAATACGGCATCGATTTGAGCGCTGTGCGCGTCGAATACACCGAATACTGGCAGGAACACGGCGATACGCTGCCTGCGAATGAATCGGTCATTCTGCAGCCGCAGTCGAACACGAAGCAAAAATGGGTGATGGCCGGGGGGATTTTGATCGCCCTTTTGATGGGGGGAGGGTATGCGTTGCAGAGCTTCCTCTCGAACGAACCGCGCGAAGAGGTGATGAATCTGAACAGCCTGAGTACCGTTGCGGTCACAACCCTCGGCGAAGAAAATACGAGCAGCCCAGCAGAATCCAATCTTTCGCAGGCGGCGACACAGACGGCTTCGAGCCTGGAAACAAACGCAACCGCTTTGACGATCCGCCCGCGCTATAAAGTCTGGGTCGGCATGATCGACATGGCCAGCGGCGCCAAAACCCAGCAAATTACCGGCGATCCCATCGTAATCGATACGACGAAGAACTGGATCATCGTATTGGGACACGGTCGGGTTGAAATCGATTCGTCCGAAGGAAAACAGATCCTCGAAGAGAAAGAGACCGTACGGTTTGTCTCTGAGAACGGCAAACTGCAACAATTGAGCAGAGCAGAGTTTCTCGAGCGCAACGGAGGAAAAAACTGGTAAATAAAGGGGAAGTGATGAACAAGTTCAATGCATTGCTTTTTTTTCCGCTTATTGCCTTCGCCGCTCAGCCCAACCAGATTCGGACAGAGATCGGTTTTTCCGGAGGGCCGGTTGTGGCGCTCAAAACGATACAGCGTAGTTTTAACGCAGCAGGGTACAAATTTGATGTCGATGCCATGTCGCTGGAAAACGGGAAGAGCGTCATGAGCGGAAGGGCTGTCGGCATGAGAGCATTCAGCCCCGAAGTTTTCATCGAAAACCTCAAAGAAGAGGGAATGGCGATTGAGAGTATAGCCTCGATACAGAGCGTTTTGACGATGACGCTCAATGCCGAAAATAGCGTCTGGAATGCCCCTTTGATCGCGAGTGACGATGGGATACAGCTGGAGCGTTCCAGCAGCGCGCAGTGGTTTCGGGTCGAGAACGCTCAGACGATTCGGATAGAGTCCCCATATGTGGGCAAATGGTATCCTGACGTCGCGGTGCTGGACGCGTCGCTGAGGGTTCTGTACTCGCATCGATCTCTGAAAGCGATAGAACACTTCGAAATCGAACTCCCCGAGGGGGCCTGTTACCTGAAAGTATCGAACGTTTGGGGGATGAAAGTGCTCAAAGAGGGGATGTGGATCGAATCGATTAGCCCCGGGCGATAAGAAGGGTAAATTAAAACTAAGCCTCTTATGCTAAAATGGCGCAATTTTTTATGCACAGGTTGTAGCCATGTTTGATGAAATCCAATTTGACCGGATTAAACGCCTTCCTAAGTATGTATTTGCCGAAGTGAACGAGCTGAAAATGGCACGTCGTCGCGCCGGATGCGACGTTATCGATTTCAGTATGGGAAATCCGGACGGTGACACCCCGGAACATATCCGCAAAAAATTGGTTGAATCGGCAGAAAAAACCAAAACACACGGTTATTCGGTTTCCAAAGGGATCCCCAAGCTCCGTCAGGCCATCTGCGACTGGTACAAACGCCGTTATGACGTTGATCTTGATCCTGACACCGAAGCGGTTGCGACGATGGGTTCCAAAGAGGGATATGCCCACCTCGCCTACGCGATCACCAACCCCGGCGACGTCGTCGTCGTACCCGATCCAACTTATCCGATTCACTCATACGGCTTTATTCTGGCCGGCGGAAATGTACAAAAAATGGAACTTCCGTTTGATGAAGATTACAAAGTAGACGAAGATCTGTTTTTCGAGCGGCTTGAACATGCATTTCACGTATCATTTCCAAAGCCTAAATATCTGGTCGTCAATTTCCCGCATAATCCGACTACCGCGACCGTAACGCCCGAGTTTTATACCCGTGTCGTTGAGATGGCAAAGCGTGAACGTTTCTATATCATCAGCGACATTGCGTACGGCGATTTGACGTTTGATGGCTACAAAACCCCTTCAATCCTCTCGGTTCCGGGAGCCAAAGATGTGGCGGTCGAGGCATTCACCCTCTCGAAAAGCTACAATATGGCGGGATGGCGCGTCGGATTTTTTGTCGGGAATGCCAAGCTGATCGGTGCACTGCAAAAAATCAAAAGCTGGCTGGATTACGGGATGTTTACCCCGATCCAGGTTGCCGCTACAGTGGCACTTACCGGCGATCAATCGTGCGTCCAGGAGATTACCGATAAATACGATCACCGTCAAAATGTTCTTTTGGAAGCTTTTAATCGTGCCGGATGGCCGATCCGCCGAAATCAGGCATCTATGTTCGTCTGGGCTAAAATTCCTGAGTGCGCTATTCACTTGGGAAGTCTTGAATTCTCCAAGCGGCTTCTTGTCGAAGCGAACGTTGCGGTTGCACCGGGAATCGGATTCGGCGATTACGGTGATGAGTACGTTCGCATCGCGTTGATTGAGAACGACCAGCGTATCCGTCAGGCAGCCAAAAACATCAAACATTTTTTGCAAGGGTTCAACTGCGAGGTCCCTGAGTGATTCGTGTCGGTGTTATCGGGGTCGGAACGGTCGGCCGTGCCGTCGTACAGATTCTGGAAGAGAACCGGTCGATCATATCGGCCCGTTCGGGGGATGAAATCATTGTCAAAAGCGGCGTTGTTCGCAACCTCGCCAAAGCCTCTGATCTGCGAATAACCCTCTCCCAAAATCCCTATGACATCGTGGATGATCCTGAAATCGATATCGTCGTCGAATTGATGGGCGGGGTGGAACTCCCTCTGGAGGTCGTTAAAAAAGCGCTTCAGAACGGCAAGGCGGTCGTCACGGCCAACAAAGCGCTGCTGGCCTACCACCGCTACGAACTCCAGGAGATCGCGGGAGAAATCCCGTTTGAATTTGAGGCGAGCGTCGCCGGCGGTATCCCGATCATAAACGCGCTTCGAGACGGCCTTTCGGCGAACCACATCCTCTCGATCACGGGGATCATGAACGGCACCTGCAACTACATGCTGACCAAAATGATGAACGAAGGGGTTGCGTTCGAGACCGTCCTGGCCGAAGCGCAGGCCCTGGGGTACGCAGAGGCCGACCCAACCTTTGACATCGGCGGATACGATGCGGCCCACAAGCTCCTGATTCTCGCGTCCATCGCCTACGGGATCGATGCCAAACCCGAAGAAATCCTTATCGAGGGGATTCAGGGGATCACCCAGGAAGATATTGCGTTTGCCAAAGAGTTCGGCTATACGATCAAGCTGCTGGGAATTGCCAAACGCGACGGAAACGAAGTCGAGCTCCGTGTCCATGCGGCTCTCGTGAGAGAAGAGGCGATGATCGCCAAGATCGACGGAGTTATGAACGGGATCAGCGTTGTCGGCGACCGTGTCGGCGAGACCCTCTATTACGGTCCGGGTGCCGGCGGGAATGCGACGGCCAGCGCGGTCGTCGCCAACATCATCGACATCGTCCGCTCGGGGAAACGCTCCCCGATGCTCGGATTCAACCATCCGCTCGAAGAGGGGCTGCGTCTGAAAAACAGCGACGACATCTGCTCGAAATACTATCTGCGCCTGCGCGTTGCGGATAAACCGGGGATATTGGCAAAGATTACCCAGCATTTCGCCGATTGCGCCATTTCGATCGAAGCGGTCATACAGCGCCCCAGCGAGAGCGAATGTGCCCATCTGTTGTTCGCGACGCATGAAGCGACGGAACGCTCGATCCGGGAACTTATCGAGCGGCTCGAAGAGCTCGATGCCGTTTTGGAAACCCCTTTTATGATACGCATCGTATAGAAGCGATGGGTATTTCCCTTTCTTTTTAATACCTTAATAAAAATTTAACCTACGTTACTGTATCATACGCGTCCACTTTGCCCTCTCGGACACATGGGATTGAATATTTCTAACTGCACAAACGGTAGTTACAAGTATTGGTGTGATACACATCCACCTACGAGAGGCAAGTGACCTAAATGAACGGAGCCTACCAATGAAAGTACGTTCTTCAGTGAAGAAAATGTGCGACGATTGCAAAATCATCAAGCGCAAAGGGGTCGTTCGCGTAATTTGCAAAACCCCAAAACATAAACAAAGACAAGGATAAGCATGGCACGTATTGCTGGTGTAGACTTACCTAAGAAAAAACGTATCGAGTACGGTCTAACTTATATCTATGGTATCGGTTTGCACACATCTCGTAAAATTTTGGACGCTGCAGGGATCGATTACAATAAACGTGTATACGAACTCTCAGAAGACGAAGCGGCAACGATCGCTAAAGAGATTCGCAGCAGCGGTATTGCTGTAGAAGGGGATCTTCGTAAAGAAGTTGCAATGGACATCAAAGCGTTGATGGATCTTGGTTCATACCGTGGTCTTCGTCACCGTAAAGGTCTTCCATGCCGTGGTCAGAAAACCAAAACCAATGCACGTACGCGCAAAGGTAAAAAGAAAACTGTCGGCTCGGCCACAAGATAAGGGATTAGAGTATGGCAAAAAGAAAAGCAACCCGTAAAAAAATCGTCAAGAAGAATATTGCCAAAGGTATCGTGCATATCTTGGCTTCATTCAACAACACCCTCGTCACCGTAACGGACGAAATGGGTAACATGATCGCATGGAGCTCGGCAGGAAGCCTTGGTTTCAAAGGGTCTAAAAAATCGACTCCGTTTGCTGCGCAACAAGCAGTAGAAGCAGCGATGGAAAAAGCAATGGTCCACGGAATCAAAGAAGTGGGAATCAAAGTTCAGGGTCCTGGTTCAGGACGTGAAACAGCAGTTAAAAGTGTTGGTGCTATCGAGGGTGTACGCGTTTCTTTCATGAAAGACGTTACTCCATTGCCACACAACGGATGCCGTGCGCCTAAGCGCCGACGAGTGTAAGGAGATTTTGAATGGCAAGATATAGAGGACCCGTAGAAAAAATCGAAAGACGATTCGGTGTTAGCCTTGGTTTGAAAGGTGAACGTCGTCTTGCAGGTAAAAGTGCTCTTGAAAAACGTCCTTACGGACCAGGACAGCACGGTCAGCGTCGTACAAAAATCTCTGAATACGGTACACAGCTTCGCGAGAAGCAAAAAGCCAAATTCATGTACGGTTTGAGCGAAAAACAAATGCGTTCACTGTTTGCAGAAGCAAAACGCCGCACAGGAAACACCGGTACAAACCTGGTAGTTTTGCTTGAGCAGCGTCTTGACAACGTTGTTTACCGCATGGGTTTTGCAACGACTCGTCGTTTTGCACGCCAGCTGGTAAACCACGGTCATGTTCTGGTTGACGGCAAACGTGTTGACATCCCTTCTTACCGTGAATTTCCACTTTTTGACCCGGTTTTACACGGAAAGAAGGGATGTCAACAC
>CAYXWQ010000053.1:0-6660 GCA_964468865.1 uncultured Sulfuricurvum sp.
CGTCTTTTTCGCGGACCGGTTTCATCAGGAAACCGTTGGCGCCGCATTCGAGGGCCTCCCCTTTTTTCGTTTCATCAGTCGTGAGGACGATGACGGGGAGCTGGCGGAGCGATTCGTCGGCGCGGATCACTTTGAGCATTTCGATTCCTCCCATGACCGGCATGATGATGTCGAGGAGGATGATGTCGATGTCATCCTGGGCTTTCAGGATGCCGATCGCGTCCGCCCCGTTTTTTGCCTCGACAACCATAGATACATTCGGCGTTTTCAGCAGCATAGTTTTGAGGAGCTTGAGGTTGATCATATCGTCGTCAACTGCAAGCACTTTGAGTTTCTTTTCGCTCATTTAAAAGTTCCCCATTCGTTAGATGAATTTTTCGAACACAAGACGCAAAAGGTCTTTGTTGATGATGTTACGGATGATCTCATGTACGTACATGGCATCCTCTTCCTCTTCGCTCGCATTCGGATCGATCAGCATGACCAGCGAGATATCGCTGTTATTGGATCGGATTATATCATACAGATCCTTGAGATTGAGTTCACTCAGTGTTTTGTCGAAGAGGGCCAGCTTGTAGCGGCGGCTGGTGATCTCCTCTTTGAGCTGGTCGACACTCGCGACGCTTTTGTAGGTGTAGCCCAGATCATCGAGAATCCGTGTGAAGAGCTTCATCTCCAGCGTATTTTGTTTCGCGATGACGATATCCGCATCGTAGGCCGAACGGTGCTCGATCGCTGTTTCGGCAGGCAATTGCTCGCGCTCATCTGTCGGTTCTGAAACCGATTCTGAGCCTTCCGGGCGAACGGCTTCCGTCTCCTCGAGGGCGGGTTGCTCGGCGGGCTCTTCGAGCGTTTCTACGGAGCTCTGGAGGTCTGAGGCGGTTTCTTGTTCCATGACGCTTTCGCTGGGAACGGATGGGGTTTTCTCCTCGACCGCCGCTTCAGACAGCGCAGCTATTTCGGTGGCCGTTTTGGGGACCGATTTTAGGTCGACGATCTTGTGCGACAGGAAGTTGTTCAGCAGCGAGATGATCTCGGCGCGGACCAGCGGTTTGGTGGTGTACTCATCCATCCCAGCAGCCAGGAACCGTTCCCGGTCCCCTTTGAGGGCATTGGCCGTCAGCGCGATGATCGGGATATGGTGCTGTCCGTAGTCTTCTTCGAAATCGAGGATTTCCTGGGTGGCTTCGATACCATCGAGTACCGGCATCTGGATATCCATGAAGATGATGTCGAACTCTCCGTTTTTCCGTTTTTCGAAGGCTTCGAGCCCGTTGTTGGCGATCGTGATCTCCATCCCCAGATCTTCGAGGGTTCGGCGGATCAGTTTTTGGTTGATGACGTTGTCTTCGGCAACCAGTACAGACGCGGCGAAACGGGAGCTTTTTTCATCGAATTTTTTGCGTCGGGTCGCTTTTTGTTTGCGGGTTGTAAACGCTTCGACGTCGTACGAATCGAGTGTAGTACGGATTTTGGTACTGTTAAGCGGTTCGTAGAGAACTTTGAAAATATCGATCCCCATCGAGTCGATTTTTTTCATGTAATACGATTTGGTGATCAGTACGAGCTGCTCGGACGAGGAGGCATAACTAATGATGTCTTCATCGTTCGTGTAGTCATTGTCGATGAAGAGAAGATCGTAGTTGACCTGCCGTTCGAGCATTTTGAGCTCTTCGTGCTCATGGAAGGTTGTATAGCTGACCCCGAAATAATCGAGGTACTCTTTGAGGTAGGTCGTCTGGAGTTTTTTCTTGGAGGCACTTTCCAGAATGACCGCATTGATGTTCGAGAAAGATCCCTTCAACGGCTCGTTGAGGGTTTCGATCTCTTCAAACTCGAGGGTAAAGAAGAAGGTGGTGCCGCTTCCCGGTTCGCTTTCAAGATCGAGCTTGCTTCCCATCAGTTCGACGAAGCGGCTGGAGATCGTCAGACCCAGACCGGTACCGCCGTATTTACGGGTAATGGAGGTGTCAGCCTGTGAGAAAGCTTCGAAAATACGCGATTTTTGTTCGCTGGTGACCCCGATCCCGTTGTCTTTGACCTGGAAGCGCACCCGGGCACGGTTGAGTGTTTCACCCGCTACGCGGCGGATATCGACGCTGATCGATCCGCCGCTGTTGGTGAATTTGACGGCATTGGAGAGGAGGTTGATGATGACCTCTTTGATTTTGGTCGGATCCCCTTTGAGCGGACGCTCAAGGCTCGGATCGACGTAGCAGGCGAGGTCAATGTGTTTTTCAGATGCCCGTACGGCATAGACTTCGACGGCGCTTTCGAACTCGTCGATCGGATTGAAGACGATCTCCTCGATTTCGAGCTTGTTGCTCTCGATTTTGGAGAGGTCAAGGATATTGTTGATGATTTCGAGGAGATTTTCGGAACTTTTTTCGATAATGTCGATGAATTCGCGCTGTTCGTCATGAAGCTCGGTGTCTTTGAGCAGCTCGGTGAATCCGACGATCCCGTTGAGCGGTGTGCGGATCTCATGCGACATATTGGCGAGGAACATCGATTTTGCCTCGGACGCCTCCATCGCGTATTGTTTGTCGTGAAGGGTCTGCTCGATGATCCGCTCGAGCAAGGCGTATGCCTGAGCGGTCCCCTGTGCGGTATCGAGGTTGATCGAGCGGCTGAGCGATTCTGCTTCGTCATCGTGCGTATCTTCGGCTACCCGTTTGAGAACCGATTCGAGGTTTTTGATGTTTTTGGTAATCTCGCTGGAGAGTAATACCCCCAGAATTCCGACCAATACGGCGACAATCCAGACGGCAATGGCGATGACCAGGAGCTGTACCGCCTGGTTTTGGACGGTGCCGGAACGTTTGTCCATGGCGTCGATCAGGATCTTCTGCGCATCGTCGATCGCGTTGATCTTCTCGGAGATCATGGCAAACCAGATCCCCGACTGGGTTTCGAAATTCCCCGTACTGCTCGCTTGCAAAACAGCGGTCCGCTCCGTGATGATATCGGCAAAGAGCTCGGTGTTGTCTTCGCTGAAGAGGGTCGCTTTAAGTTCTTCTTGGATCGTTTTGTCTTTCATCCCTTCGATCGTGAGAGCATCGGCTTTACTCAGCAGCGTGATCCATTGATCCAGCTCTTCTTCGTTCAGAGGCGTTGCACGAGAGATGATATAGGTGATGTAGTCGCGTTCGATGCTGCTGTATTCGTTGGCACGCACGAGCGCGAGATAGGTCATCGAGAGGGCATTGACCTCTTCGTCAAAATGCAGACCCGCGAGTTCGGCCAGTTCATTGATCAGGTTTTCCTGTGCTTTTCCGTAGACGTCAGCAAAAACCTGTTCAAATTCGGCCGTGCCGCTGTCAACCGTAGGGCGCGATTCTTTGATCTGGGTGTGGAGTTTGCCGACCAGCTGCGACAGTGCAGCTGCTTTGGCGCTTTCGGCACTGTTGTTTTGCTGCACAGACTCCAGGTGCTTTTGATAAGCAGCGATTTTCTGATCCACGATGGCGCGCTGAGCATGAAGGGACTTGAGTGTAGTGGGGGATTTATTCCCCAGGTACATGACGGTCATTCCCCGTTCACGCGAAAGGTTATTGATCAGGTCGGTAAGCTGCTTGTTCCCCTGCAGGCGGACCTGGAGCTGTTGTGCTCCCTGATAACTGACATACGCGTTGTACACGTAGTAACTGGCGAGTGCGAAAAGAATCAGAATCGGTAAGAGACTGATGAGACGAAGTCGATTTCTAAGTCCTAATTGCATGGAATTTCCTCTGTATCCTTATTTGTTCATAGCTGTTGGAGATAGCTCGTGAGCCGCTTGGACGCTTTATGGGCTTCCTGTGCATCATTGGTGCGGGACAACACCGCCAGCTCATCCGAAATTTCGGTCAACCGGAGATTGTCACTGATCCCTTTGAGCTGGCTCGCCGTTTTTTTCCACAGATGGGTGTCAAACGCGCCGATGGCACCGGCAATCTGCTCTCCCGCGATCTGCGCATCCCGTTTGTAGTCGTCGATGAGTTCATCGAAAAAGGCCGATTCAATGCCAAGCTGCCCGGCGATAGCCGTTTTGTCATAATGGAGCTTGTAAACCGGTGCCGGTTCCTCTGCAAAAGATTCTTCCTCAAAGGTATCGGAGAATCCGGCCGGCGCCTCTATAGCGGTATTCAGCTCTTCGAGCTGCACCATGAGAGGCTCGTTATCGTCGTGTTTGAGAACCAAAGAGAAATCAGGGGCTTCCGTTTCGGCCGCCGGCAGCGGTTCGTGTCTTTCTGTTTTGAGGGCGAACGCGTAGATGTCTTCGTCGTTGCTCAGATCAGTGGCAGGCTCGAGCTGGCGAACCGGTTCTTCGTATGTTTCGCGGGAAGGAGTTTTGGGCTCGGCGGTCGTAAACACGGGTTCTTTTCCTTCCAGCTTGCCGATGATGCCGTAGAAATATTTGAGATTCGCTTCAATTTCGACGATATCTTCAGAGGTGTTGACAATGCTGAGGCATTCGAGCGCATCTTCGATCCGCAGGTTTGCGGCTACCCCTTTGAGCTTATGGGACAAAATTTTCAGATTGCTCATATCCCCTTTCATGGCGGCCTCGAAAAGATCGTCTTTGAAATCGTGTGACTGCTGTATGAAATCACCGATAAATTCTTCGATCAAATCAACGGGCAGGCCGAGTTCGTTGGCGGCAACACTCGGATCGAAACGGTACGAGCGGTCGACTTTCAGTTCGTCGATGAAATGCTGTTCTTCGGGAGTGAACCGGACCCCTCCGGGGATCGGCTGTAGCGGCTCTGGCTGCGCTTTTGGTTGTGGCTGGGGAAGCAGTTCCTCAGGCTCGGGAAGAGGTTCTGGCATGAGGGGCGCTTCATACAGATCTTCGGTAGGCTCCGGAATCGGTTCAAACTCGATCTCCCCGTATTCGGGAATATCGAGTGTGCCGGGTTCGCTAAGGGGCGTCGGCGTCAGGTACCCGTAATCGGGCAGAGCGGACGGTGCGGGTTCCAAAGAAGGGGTGGGAGCCATTTCCGGGGCCGGTTTGGATTCCATCGGCGCTCTGGGAGCCACGCTGGAAGGACGCGACGGGATCTCTTCACCGCTGATCGGCACGACGTGCAGCATATCGATCATATAGCCGTGCTGGGCAGGTTCGGCACACAGGTAGAGTTTGTGCACCTGAAGCATGCATGAAAAGGTGCGTCCGTTGGCGTGGACAATCGCTGAACTTGCATCCGAATCGGCATGGAGCAGAAAATTGATCCAGCCGAAGTTTTTAAAGTTATGGATATATCCGGGCTCTTTGGCAAAAAGATCGGCAACATCGCTGCAGACTTCCAGCAGCTCTTCGAGCGAATCGTAATTTAAAAGTTTCAGGCCATCTTCATCGATGCCGATGAACTCCTGATTGTGGTTGTAAAATAGCACGTATCCCCCTTATTGTTCTTGCTCTAGCATTTTGGCGTACAATGCGGCGGTCTCTTCGATATTTTTTCGCGCAGCCGGTTTTCTGGCCGCCATATATCCTTTGAGGACGCCATTCTCGTCATACGCAGGGGTCACTTCGGTATCCACCCAGTAGTACTTGCCGTCTTTGCGGAGGTTTTTGACCAATCCGTGCCACAAAGTCCCTGATTGAAGCGTTTTCCACATCTGTTCGAATGCCGCTTTGGGCATGTCGGGATGGCGGATGATGTTATGGGGTTCACCGACCAGTTCGTCGATGGTATAGCCGGAAATTTCGCAAAATTTCCGATTGGCAAACGTGATCACCCCTTTGGGATCGGTTTCACTGACGATTGCACGTCCTTCAAATAGATACTCTTCATCGACGGGAATAGGTTTTTCCATCATTTTGACCCCCATTGCTAAAAAACTGCTGAAAACATAATCTGTGGAATATGGCATAAACTCCATAAAAGATTACTTAGAGAGAGCCTCCCCGTAAAAATTTTGGATGTTTTTCGCATCTTTTTCCCCGACGAGGTCACGAAGGGTCTCAAAATCGCTCTGGGCTATCGCTTCGAAGGTGCCGAAATATTCAATTAACTTATGAATTTTCGCCGGGCTGATCCCCTGGACGTTCAGCAGTTTGGATTGGCGGTCATTTTTGAGTTTTATCTTTTTGTGGAAGGTGATCGCGCTGCGGTGGGCTTCATCCCGAAGCATCTGGAGAAACTGGAGCCGTTTGTCCGAACTCTCCAGACGAAGGGTCTGCTGCGTGGTATGGAGAATGTCCCGTGCCGAACCTTTGGCACGGTGGGCTTTGGCGTCGATTTTTTCCTTGCTGATCGCGATGACGTCCAGATGGACTCCGCTGGAGGCAAGGAGGTCGAGTGCCAAAGAGCGGAGCGTCTCTCCGCCGTCGAGCACCCATAGATCGGGAGGGGGATTGTCTGCAAACCCTCCGATCCGCCGAGTGAGCATCTCTCTCATCTGGCCGTATTCGTCCCGCTCGTGCAGGTGATAGGTCCGGTAGCCGCTTTTGTCGAAATCGCCGCCGTCGTAGACAACCATCGCCCCGACGGTGGCAACGCCGCCGTGGTGGGAGTTGTCGAACACCTCGATCCGCTGCGGGAGCGATTCGAGCCCGAGGAGTTCCTGCAGCTGATGGAGCAGCTCTTCCTTGGAAGGTTTCGGGGTTCGAAGGAGTTCGCGGGCATTGGAACGGGCCAGCTCGATCAGCTCTTTTTTGCTTCCCCGCTGCGG
>CAYXWQ010000054.1:0-5963 GCA_964468865.1 uncultured Sulfuricurvum sp.
ACACTCTATTCCCTTGAATTCTCTCCGGTAATCTCCACAGTCGCTTTTCGGTATCTGCAGTATCTGCGGATTTTTGTCCGGGTCCAGCCATTCTAGCAGTTCGCGAAGAGGGGCTTCGTCCATCGCCGTACACCCCGAAGTGGGGCGTTTGTCGGGGTGGTTTAGGTGGATGAAAATGCACGACCCCCTCCCCTTCTCCCCGAAGCCGTTGTAGCCGATGAGGAGACCGTAACGGTAGACCCCGTCTTCCCTGCGCATCCACTCAAAACTTTTCGGCGTCTCCCCCTCGAGAGAAACGATGCGGTTATAGCGTGCATCATTGATATCATCAATACAGATCAGCCTTTCATCGGCATGCATGTAGGGCATTTTTCCCATCGGGTGTTCGTCATAACCGAAACTCGCCGTAATCGGGAAAACCCCTGCCGGAGAACGCCCGTCCCCTTCAAATTTCAGAGGTTCTTTCCCCCGGGCATACCCCATTCCGCTCCGTCCCAGGGTGACGGGGACAGCAGAGCCGATTGGTGTCCATGCCTCCTTTTTTTCATACCGCTGCAGGATGGCAGAGGTGGCATTGAGCTCATCGGAAAGGACAAGAAGAAGCTGCTGTGAAGCAAAAGCAGCCGCCAAAGGGGCCATCAGCGTAAGGAAGATTTTGGTCATCGGAGTATTCTTAGTTTGTTTTAAAGTTAGGTAGTATAGCATATGAAAATTTCAGAGTGGGGGCATCATGGCGATCACCGTCCGTAAAGCTGCCGAAGCAGATGTAGAGAGTGTTGCCCATGCCCTGTTGGAGGGGTCACGGGCCGGGAAAAAAATCGGCCTTTTCGATCTCGTCTTCAACACCTCCGATGACGAGGTGCTCTATGGCTACCTCAAAAAACTGGCCATTGCCCCGACAAAAAGCTACTGTCATCTCTCCAATTTTTTCGTCGCCCAATCCGGATCGGAGGCTGTGGGGGTTGTCTGTGGATACGAGCCCCGTATCGCCACCCATGAAATCTTCTCCAAAGCGCTCGAAGAGATCGGATTTGACGAGAGCTATCACGAGCGGATCGCCGCGTATCTGCTGTGCGAGGGGGAGGTCGACAACAAAACCTTCGTCCTCGATTTTCTCTGCGTCAAACCCGAACACAAAAGCGTCGAGGTCTACAAAGAGCTCATCGGCAAAAGCATGCTTACCGCACGCCTCAAAGGGTACCGCAAAGTCCAGACCTCCATCGAGATCGGTTCGGCCGAAACCGAAATGATCTACAAAAGGCTCGGTTTCAGCGTGGTCGATGAAAAACGGAGCGAATACTACAAAGAGCAGTTTGGGCGGCCGGGGATCATGCGGCTGCAGATAACACTCTAAGGGGCATCCAATCGAATACGGTGCACTTGGATTACTCCCCTCATTCGTCGCCATTGTCCTGGCTCTTCTAAGCCGTTCCGTCTTTATCGCTTTACTGGTCGCCATTGTCACCGGTTCCCTCATCCTTGCCGATTTTCAGTTTTTTCAAACGCTTGAGCTTCTTGCAGAGCGCTTTATCGAACTGCTCAGTAAAGGGTGGGTGCTCAAAACCCTCGCCTTCGCCGTCATGGTCGGTGCCGTGATGACACTCATCGAGCGCAGCGGAGGAGTGGAAGGGCTTGTCTATGAGCTTTCCCATCAACGTTCATGGGTCAAGTCCAGACGCAGCGCGCTCATGATGAGCTATATCGCCGGCATTGTCATCTTTATCGAATCCTCGATCACCTCTCTCGTCGCCGGAGCGATCGGAAAACCGTTTGCCGCACGCTACGGATTCAGCCGCGCCAAACTCGCCCTCGTGTGCGACTCGACCTCCGCCCCCGTCTGCTCCATCATCGCGATCAACGGCTGGGGAGCGCTGCTTTTGGGACTTATCGGAGCCCAAATCACGGCCGGGATGATCACAGGGGCACCGACCGAATGGCTGATTCAGGCAATACTGTATAACTTTTATGCCTACCTGGCTCTTATCGTCACTTTTGCCGCCGTATGGTTCGAAATCGACATCGGGCCGATGAGATACGCAGCGATGGATACTCACGATCCGATAAAAGAGATCGTCGTACGCGGCAATGTATGGCTCTTTATATGGCCGATGGTATGGATGAGCGGCGGAGTCATCGGATGGATGATCTACAGCGGCCAGGGCAATATCCTCAAAGGGTCCGGAACCGACTCCATTTTCTTCTCCCTCATCGCGACGCTCATTCTGATATTCGTCTATTATCGGAGCAAACACGTCATGACGACCACAGAATTTTTCTCTACCGCATGGATCGGGATCCGCTCCATGGTGCCGATCGCATCGATTTTGCTGTTCGCCTTTGCTATCGGGGGGATTACGTCGGACCTCAAAGTGGGAGAATATCTCGCCTCGTTTGTGGGAGATTATATGCAAAGTGCCTATATCGCCGCCGCTATTTTCATCGTCAGTTCGATCATAGCGTTTGCCACCGGAACGAGCTGGGGGACTTTCAGTATCATGATGCCCATTGCCATCCCTCTGGCCGCCGGTGTGGATGCCCCTGTCGCGCTATCAATGGCGGCCGTAATATCGGGCGGGGTATTCGGAGATCACTGCTCCCCGATTTCGGATACGACCATCATATCTTCCATGGCAAGCGGATGCGATGTAGGAGAACACGTACGTACCCAGCTCCCCTATGCCCTGATCGCCGCAGGGGGAGCTTTGGTGCTCTTTATCACCTTTGGAATATTCCTCTCATGATCAAACCCAGACTCCTCCTTCTCGAAGACGACCCGAACCTCTCCGAGAGTGTCAGCGAATACCTCGAAGAGCACGGTTTTGACATCGTCTGTGTGTATGATGCCACAGAGGCCGAAGACGCGCTGTTCGAGCAAAAATTCGATTTACTGCTCCTCGACGTCAACGTCCCCGGCGGGGACGGGTTTTCGCTTCTCAAAGACTCCCGCAGCGGAGGGAACGCTACCCCAGCCATTTTCATCACCTCCCGCAGCGCGATGAACGACGTCGAAAAAGGATTCGAGAGCGGAGGAGACGATTATCTGCGCAAGCCTTTCGAACTCAAAGAGCTTTTGCTGAGGGTGCGGACGATCCTCAAACGCAATTTCTTCCACAATCCGACCGAAGCCGTCGAGCTAGGAGATGCGATCACCTACGATATCCAAAACCAGATTCTTCTCATCGGCGGACGCGAGCAGAGCCTCCAGCTCAAAGAGCACAAACTCCTCAAGCTCTTCATCCAGCACCGCAACGAACTCCTCTCCCATGAAACGATCATGGAGCATCTGTGGGACTACGATGAGACCCCCAGCGACGGAAGCCTGCGCACCTACGTCAAGACCCTGCGCAAATACCTCGGAAAGGACCGTATTGTCAGCCATAAACGCCTCGGGTATCAGTTTCGCTAAATACCGCACTCTCCGGTCGTTTTTAGCCCTGTACGGGGTGATGAGCGTCCTGATTCTGGCCCTGGTGGGGACGCTGTATTACGAATCGATGAAAACGCAGATGCTCTCTTCGCACCGGCTGGCAATGCAGCTGCAGAGCGAGAGCTACGTCCCGCGGCTGAAAACCTGGCTCGAAAGCGGCATCGATCTGAAAACCTTTCCCGAAGACCTCGCCTACCGCACCGCGCTGTACGGCTACGACAAGGAGCTTCTCGTCGGGAACCTCCGCCAAAGCCATCACGACTTCGACGAGAACATTGCGCTACACAACGGGTTCGTCCACCTCATTATCCCCCTATCCCCCTACGGGCTGGGAGAATATTACCTCGTATTCGAAACCACGGATGACGAGCTCTGGAAGGATCAGGCACTGCGCAACGCCCTCCTATTCGGATCGGCTCTCTTCCTCCTCTTCGCCATCCTCGGGTTTACCCTCTCGCGACTTTTTCTGCGCCCGATGAACGACGCGATCGCCCTGCTGGACGATTTTATCAAAGACACGACCCATGAGCTCAACACCCCCGTGAGCGCGATCCTTACCAACATCGAAGCGCTCATGGAGAGCGAGCTTCCCCCCTCGGCGGCCAAAAAACTGAACCGGATCGCCATCGCTTCGCGGACCATCTCGACGCTGTACGACGACCTCACCTACCTGATCTTGAATCATGATCTCGCCGTCCGCGACACACAACTCGATCTGAGCGCTCTGCTGCACGAGCGGCTGGAATATTTCCGCCACCGGATCGAACAAAAGCAGATCTCCCTCACCCTCGATATCAACCCGGGTGTCACACTCCTCATCGACACGACCAAAGCGACCCGTCTCATCGACAACCTCCTCTCCAACGCCATCAAATACAACCGAATGGGTGGGATGATCGCGATCACGCTCCATCCGGGGCGGCTGTGCATCGAGGACAACGGGATCGGTATCCCCGAAACGATGATCGAGCGGATCTTCGAGCGGTACACCCGCGCCGACAAAAGCGTAGGGGGATTCGGTATCGGGCTGCACATCGTCGCGATGATCGCCAAAGAGTATCATTTGAATATTGAGGTGGAATCGGAAGAGAAAAAAGGGACAAAAATCTGCGTGGAGTGGAATCGGTAGAAAGGCCAGGGGAAAGCCCCCCGGGTGTAGAAGTTATTTCATTTTCGCGATATGGTCGGCGAGGGTTTTCATGTCGGCGTCGCTCAGAGCGGCCACCTGCCCTTTCATCAGGGCACCCATCCCTTTGACGTTGCGGGTTCCCGCTTTGTACCCCTTGAGGGCATCGAGGGTTTTGGCCGAATCCCATCCGGCGATCACTGCCGATTTGCCCAGAGCCGGTTTTTCCCCTTTGGCTCCGTGGCATGCGGCACATTTTTGATACAGAGCACCGCCATCGGCAGCGCTCAACATAGCGGTCAATCCCAGAAGTGCAATCAATGTTTTCATCGTCTATCCTTTATATCTGATTATCGTTTGTGTCGTTTCTCGTCACACCCGCGAAGGCGGGTGTCCAGCTGGATTCCCGCCTTCGCGGGAATGACACCTATTTATCCGCAAGATGGCACGTTTCCGCTGTCAGAACCGTACTCCTTGGCGAAATCGCCCACATCCTGAAGTTTCTTTTGCATCGCAGGGTTCGTCAGTACCGGAACCGCTTTGGGGAACCGTTCGCCGTATTCCTTGATAAACCCTGCGCCGTCGTTGGCAAAGAGATCTTCCCATTCGGCCACCGTATGTTCGGCGGCAAACTTCGTTCCGTTCATATTGTCAAATTTCGCTTTGAGCGTTTTGAGATACACTTTTTGCCCTGTTTTGGCATCGGCTTGCGCCATAGAGGCAGCCAGTGCGGCTGCGGCCAGTAACATGATCAGCTTTTTCATTTTTGACTCCTTCGTTCGAGGTTCTCTCTCGAGATCCTCTTTGGATAGGAGCAGTATAGAAAGTTATCGTGAAGTGATTGTGGAGTGTTTTAGTGGTTTTGCAACTGCTCGATCAGTGCGGCAATCTGTTTCTCCTGCTCATACAGAGCAAAGCTTTTACGGACGTACGCCTGGAGGAGCAGTTTGAGGTCGTTGTTTCCCGACACGTTGAAATCCTCGCTCATCCGTGCGCTCAAGAAACGGGCAAAATCGGCTTCGACATCGATATCGTACCGTTTGGCATTGAGGGTAAGGGAAAGCTTGGTCGTCACGATCAGCCCAGCAGACTTTCGATTTTCGAGACGATGGCTTCGATTTCGGCATCTTTGGCCGTCAGCTCATCGGAAAAGAGTTTGATTTCTTCGTCTTTGGACTCAAGATCCTTTTTCAGCCGTTCGATCTCTGCGTCATTGTTTTCGCGGGCGGAAGCGAGTTCGTTCCGGAGGTTCTCCAGTTCTTCCTGCTGTTTTTGCAGTTTTGCGATCAGATCGGTTGTGAGGGTAGTCAACTTTTCCATAGGGGTTGGATTAAACAACATCATTAGCCTTCGATAGGAATTTTTTCAATAGTTCTATGAGGTATAATTCTAACACAATCTAGCCCAGGA
>CAYXWQ010000055.1:0-5929 GCA_964468865.1 uncultured Sulfuricurvum sp.
ATCTTGATTAAATTCTGATAAAATTGCATGACTTTATCACAGGAGCATCTATGTCTCATCCTCTCTCCATCGTTATTCTCGCTGCCGGAAAAGGGTCTCGGATGAAATCGCCCAAAGCCAAGGTGTTGCACGAGATCTGCGGACGGGAGATGCTCTATTTCAGTATCAAAGCCGCCCGGGAGATCACCGATGACGTCATCGTCGTCGTCGCCCACCAAAAAGAGGCCGTGATCCGTGCGATGGAGAACCATTTCGACGATCTCACCTTCGTCACCCAGGACACCGACAACTACCCCGGAACCGGCGGAGCGATGAAGGGTGTATATCCGAAATACGATGACGTCCTCGTCCTCAACGGAGACATGCCTCTCATCACCCGCGCTTCGATCGAAACATTCCTCGCCAACCCCGCCGACATCGTCATGTCGGTAATCCCCCTCGACAACCCCGGCGGGTATGGGCGTGTCGTCATCGAAGAGGATCAGGTACTGCGCATCGTCGAGGAGAAAGACGCCTCCGACGCCGAAAAAGCGATCAACACCGTCAATGCCGGAGTCTATGCGTTCAAACACCACGTCCTCCAAACCTATATCCCCCGCCTATCCAATGCCAACGCACAGGGGGAATACTACCTCACCGACGTCATCGAGATGGCACGCACCGACGGCCTCGTCATCGCGCCCCTCTATGTCGGGGAAGAGGAGTTCAAGGGGGTCAACTCCAAAACCGACCTCTCCCATGCCGAAGAGATCATGATGGAGCGGATCCGCAGATCGTGGATGAACGCGGGGGTCATCCTGCAGCTGCCCCAGACGATCTATATCGAAGAGGGAGTCCGCTTCGTCGGCGAATGCATCGTCGAAAACGGCGCGCGCCTCTGCGGCGACACCCTGATCGAAAACTCCCATATCAAAGCCCACAGCGTCATTGAGGACTCGACCGTCCGCAACTCCGACGTCGGCCCCCTTGCCCACCTGCGTCCGCAGAGCGTCGTGGAAGGGACCCACATCGGCAACTTCGTCGAGGTAAAAAAATCGCACCTCCGTGGGGTCAAGGCGGGCCACCTGAGCTATCTGGGCGACGCCGTGATCGATGAGGGGACCAACATCGGCGCCGGCACAATCACCTGCAACTACGACGGCCTCAAAAAATACCAGACGCTTATCGGCAAAAACGTCTTTGTCGGAAGCGATACCCAGCTCGTTGCCCCCGTGGAGATCAGCGACAACGTCATGATCGCCGCGGGAACGACCGTCACATCGGGCAAATACGAGAGCGGTGTCCTGATCCTCAGCCGTACCCCGATTCGAAAAGTGGCCGGTTTTTTCAATAAATTTTTCGGCAAGGGAAAACAATGCTGATTCCGTCCCACCTGCTCCGCGGCAAAAAAATCCTCCTCGGTGTCACCGGCTCGATCGCGGCCTACAAAACGCTCGAGCTTGTCCGCCTCTATACCAAAGCCGGAGCCGACGTGCGCGTCGTCATGTCCCCCGCGGCCCAAAAATTTGTCCAGCCTCTCAGCTTCGAAACCCTCAGCCGCAACCGGGTCCTGGACGACACCAACGAATCGTGGAGCGACGATTTCAACCACATCAAAATCACCCAGTGGGCCGACCTGATGGTCATCGCCCCGGCCAGCGCCAACACGATCGCCAAACTTGCCAACGGGATCGCCGATACGATCCTCACCCAATGTGCACTGGCGTTTCCGGGAGTGAAGCTCCTCGCCCCCTCAGCCAACACCCACATGATCCAAAACCCCCTCATTCAGGGATCGCTCAAGATGCTCGCCATCGCCAACTACGACATTGTCGCGACCCAGATCAAAGAACTCGCCTGCCAGACGACCGGCGAGGGGGCGATGGCCGAACCGCTCGAGATTTTCTGGCACACCGCCCGGGCACTCCTAAAAAACAGTTTCTGGTCTGACCGCCGCGTCATCGTCACGGGAGGGGGGACCGTCGAGCGGCTCGACGACGTCCGCTTCGTGAGCAACTTCTCCAGCGGGAAAATGGCTTCGGCCCTCGCAGCAGCCCTCTTCGTCCGCGGTGCCGACGTCAACCTGATCGCGACCCGTTTTGATTCAGACCTCCCCAAAGCGCTCCATACGATCGACGTCGAAAGTTCCGCGGAGATGGCCGAATACCTCCACGACTCGATCCGGATTGCCAAAAAAGGGAAGCTCTCCAAGCCCTCCCTTATCCATGACGAACCGATCGCGCTGATCCAGAAAGAGCCCTACCTCTTCATGGCGGCGGCGGTGAGCGATTACGTCCCCGAACATCCCCAGAGCGGCAAACTCAAAAAAGAGATGCTGGGGGAACACTGGAACATCGCGATGAAACTCAACACCGATCTCTTCTCCGCCATCCCCAAAGAGGGGATCAAAACGGTCGCATTCAAAGCCGAAACCAATCCGGACGCCGCCGCATGCAACGCCCGCAATCTGCTGGAGCGCAAAGGGGGCGATGCCGTCTGTCTCAACGTCATCGACGCCTCCAACCCTTTTGGCGGGGATACCAACCGGATCGATTTCATCACCGCCCAGGAGAGCGTCTCTCTCCCCGAAGGCGACAAGCTGAGCGTCGCGCTCGCCATTCTCGAGCGGGCGGAATCGCTATGAGCAACCAGCCGCGCCATATCGCGATCATCATGGACGGCAACGGCCGCTGGGCCGAAGCGAGAGGGAAAAACCGTACCCACGGGCATGAAAAAGGGGCCGAAACGGTGCGCGCGATCACGACGTACTGCGCCCAGAACAGCGAAATCGAGAGGCTGACCCTCTATGCGTTCAGCACGGAGAACTGGAAACGCCCCCGACTCGAAGTAGAATTTCTGATGAAACTCCTCGAAAAATACCTCAAAAACGAGCTCCCAACCTACCTCGATGGGGACATCCGGTTTGAACCGATCGGAGACCTCTCGATCTTCTCCTCATCCCTGCGCAAGACGATCGAGCAGGTCCGCAGCGAGACCTCCGGATGCAGCGGTCTCGTCCAAAGCCTCGCCCTCAACTACGGCGGGCGCGACGAGATCGTACGGGCCGCAAACCGGCTGATTTCCCAGCATGCCCCCATCACCGTCGAATCGCTCGAAAAGGTGCTCGATACCTCCGAAAACGTCGACCTCCTCATCCGCACGGGGGGAGACCACCGCCTCTCCAACTTCATGATGTGGCAGTCGGCGTACGCGGAGCTCTTTTTCACCGACACCCTCTGGCCCGACTTCGGCGGCGACGAGCTCGCCAAAATCATCAAAAAATTCAAAACCGTCGAAAGACGCTTCGGAGGGCTTAACTAATGGAATTTGTTTTCGTCTTTATCCTCGGAGCCGCGATCGGATCGTTCCTGAACGTCCTGATACTGCGGACACCGCTGGACCAGAATATCTCCTTCCCCGCGTCGCACTGCATGAGCTGCAACACGCCGCTGAAGTTTTACCACAACATCCCGATCCTCTCATGGCTCTTTTTAAAGGGAAAATGCGCCTTCTGCGGAGAAAAGATCTCGATGCAGTACCCCCTCATCGAAATCCTCAGCGCCCTCATTTTCCTCTTCAGCGCGATGAAGCTGGGGGTGACGTTTCAGGCGTTCGGAATCGCCCTGACATTTGTTCTTCTCCTTTCCCTCTCGGTGATCGACTACCGCTACAAAATGGTCCCCGACAGCATCAACCTCGCCGCCCTCACCGTCGCGATTCTCAGCGTCACCTCGCTGACCCATCTGGCGTACAATTTCCAAAACGCCCTGCTGTTCGCCGGGGGATTCACCCTGCTGCGGTTTTACCTCTCCTACGCCCTCAAAAAAGAGGCGATGGGAGAAGCCGACATTATGATCGCCGCGACGATGGGGGCCATTCTGGGGATCCCGCTGGCGCTTGCGGCTATCTTCATCGGCGCCCTCCTCGCCCTGCCGGCCCTGCTTTTGACCCAGGGTGAGAGCGACGATTCCAAACAGCTCCCCTTCATCCCGTTTCTCGCGATGGGGGCATGGATCGCCCTGATGTTTGACGGCACTATCAGCACCTATCTGGCGGGTCTGTATGGATAAACTCCGCCGCTATATCCTCTCGAACCTTTCCCTGCTGTTCTTTTCGATCTTCCTGCCGCTTTTTGCGATCGCGTCGGTCATCTTCATGATAAAACTGGCCACCTATACGGCGGTCATTCAGCTCAGCGTCGCCGAGATGGGGAAACTCTATCTGTTCGTCCTCCCCGAACTGCTCTTCTACACCCTCCCGATCGCGTTCGTCGTCAGCGGCGCGCTGGCACTCTACCGCCTCTCCAACGACAACGAAATGGTCGTCGTCTTTTCGCTGGGGATCGCTCCGCACTTCATCGCCCGCGTTTTGGCCTTCCCCGCACTGCTGCTGTCGATACTGCTGTTTGTCGACTACCTGATGGTCACCCCCTACATCAAAAACATTTCGGCAAACTTCATCGATCAGAAAAAAGCCGAAGCGAAATTCAACCTCTCCGCCTCCGAATTCGGCCACAACTTCGGCGAATGGATGCTCTTCATCAACGAAAGCGACAACGAAAACCGGGCCTACGGGGACATCGTCCTCTTCAGCAAGGAGAGATCGGACGAAATCCTCATCTACGCCAGCAACGCCGAGCTGATAAACGACAACGGCGTCCTGCAGTTTCGCCTCGACAAGGGGCAGAGCTACAGCTACAGCAACGACATGTACAAGCAGATGCCCTTCGAGACCGCCTACATCAACGACATGCTCACGACCGATCCCGACATCTACCGAAACGCCCTCGATTACTGGACGAACAATGAACGGCGGGACAAAAAAGACCAGCTCCTGATCACCAACACGCTGCTGAGCCTCTTCCCCCTCCTCTCGGTCTTTCTGATCATCGCGCTGGGGATCGTCCACGCCCGCCACCAGAAACGGTGGATCTACCTGTGGCTTTTCCTCTCGGTCATCGGTTTTTATACCTCCGCCTTGCTGTTCCAGAAATGGTTCGCCTTCCATACGATCTGGATCGTTGCGCTGCTGTGGATCATCCTCTCGTACGGCTTCTACAAACGGCTGGTGGGGAACCGCTTTTGAACCGTGTCAAGATCACGATGAGCTACAACGGCTCGGCGTTCATGGGTTCCCAGCAGCAGCCCACGACGACCGAAACCGTCATCGGCACCCTCATCATCGCCCTGCGCCGCCTTCGCATCCACACCCTCCCCAAAGGCTCGGGCCGCACCGACCGCGGCGTCCACGCGACCCATCAGGTGATGCACCTGGACCTCCCTCACTACTGGAGCGACCTCAATCGCCTCACCGACATGCTCAACCTCCAGCTCCCCCCCTCCATCCGCATCCAGCGCATCGAGTTCGTCGCCGGCGACTTCCACGCCCGCTACTCCGCCCGCAAACGGGTCTACCGCTACATCATCAAAGAGGGGCGCAGCAACCCTTTCGAGGAGAGCTTCGTCTCCTTCATCCCCAGCCTGAACCGCGAAGCGATTTCCGACGCGATCACATGCTTCGAGGGGACCCATAATTTCGAACTCTTCAAAAAAAGCGGCAACGACATGGAACATTTCGTCCGGATCATCTACCGCGCCTACGCCTACAGTCACAAGGGGTATTTCGTCCTCGTCTTCGAGGGGAACGGCTTCCTCCGCTCCCAGATACGACTGATGGTCGGGTTTTTACTCCGCATCTCGGCGGGGAAAGCGACGAAAGAGCAGTTAATCGAACAGCTCAACTGTGTCAAGCGGCACTCTACCGATATCGCGCCGCATAACGGGCTTTATCTGACGCACATCAAATATTGAGTCCATTACGCTAAATATATTTGATGCTTCTTGCATTATTGATAGCTTTTTGTTAAAATCATCCCCGCAAAACTTAATATCAACACACTAAAGGATACGTCACATGGCAAAACATCAGTTCCAGACTGAAGTCTCACAAA
>CAYXWQ010000056.1:0-5741 GCA_964468865.1 uncultured Sulfuricurvum sp.
CCACCACATACGCTTCCTGAGCATTGAGCGTGTCGCTGCTCCAGTAGTAGCGATGCATCATCGGACCGAAATAGTGCATGTCGACCGTGGGTCGGAAACGGGAGTAATCAACGATACTGTAAAGTTCCCCGAGGGTCGGAAGACGCCACGCTTTCCCGTGCAGGGTCAGATTTTCGCACATCGCCTCTGCTGCGGCAAACGTATATTTAGCCCGTTTGTCGGTCGCATCGAGGGTATGCCAGAGGACTCCGTTTTCGGGATCGGCAATCCCCTCCGGCGTGAGGAAGTAACCCCGCTTGCGCACCGGCAACGGGGCATCGGTACAGGCCGAGGCGATCCGTTTCGTCGGAGGAGAGAGGGTGATGTTACGCTCTTTGGGGTAAAAGCTGTACCCCACCGTCGCGATGATCCCCCCGTCCCCCTCAGAGCCGCTGCCGATTACGGTGCTGTCCGAAGGGCCCTGGTTCGCCGACCAGTAGCTGAAGTTTTCGGAAAAAGAGGTATTCCGGGGAAGCGCGAACAGTTCGGAAATCTCCATCGCACGCCACCCTTCGCCCAGGTCACGGCAATACCGCATGGCCTCTTCCTGCGTTAATGTTTCTGCTGGGGAGAGATGAATCTCCGCCTGAGCGCCTGCGCCCAGCGCCAAAAGGAGCGAAAAGCTAACGAGCCGCACAGTAATCCGCCAGCAAACCTGCTTTGAGCCCTTCGGCGGCCTTCTCACCCACGAGTTTTTTGACGATGGCCAAACCAAAACAGATCGCCGTGCCGGGCCCGCGCGACGTCATGACGTTGCCGCTTTCGACAACGGCGTGCTGATCACCCATAAATCCCCCCACTTTAATCTCATCTTCGATGCCGGGATAGCAGGTATACCCCTCTTTGAGGACACCGGCAGCATCGAGGGCAAACGGAGCCGCGCAGATTGCGCCGATATTTTTCCCCTTCGCGTCCATCTCTTTGAGCAGAGACTGCACGGTGCGGTTGGCCGCGAGAGCTTTTGTCCCCCCCCATCCGCCGGGCAGTACGATCATGTCGAGCTCATCAGCACCCAGTCCCTCAATCGGCCGGTCAGCCCGGACAACGACGCCGTGGGCCCCTTTTACCATGAGCTCATCCTCCAGCGACCCCATAATCACCTCGATGCCACCGCGGCGCATTACGTCAATCAGTGCGATCGCTTCGATCTCTTCAAACCCTTCGGCAATCGGTACTAATACTTTTGTCATACAGACCCCTTTTCACAACATTATTCGGTCAATGATAGTAGAAGATAGGTTAAATTTAGGTTTCATCGGTATTTAAAGTTCACCGACTTACAATAGCTGTAAGACAGTAGTCAATTCAAAAATAACATCATAAAACCATAAAAATAAAAAAGGCAAAACATGAAACGCACCATTCTATGGACATCCCTCGCCGCCGCCGTGTTCGGCGCCGGAAGCGTACAGGGGGCGTCGATGCGTCCGGGGGTATGGGAATACACGACGAGCGTCAAAACGAAAAGCGGAGAAATGGAAAAAGCGATGGCTCAGATGGAACAGCAGATGGCGATGCTCCCTCCCGAACAGCGCAAAATGATGGAACAAACGATGGCGGCGCAGGGGGTTGCCAAAAGCTCAAAACCCAATACCTACAAAGTTTGCGTCACCAAAGAGAATGCACAGCAAGGGTTCATCCCCTCTTCCGATACCCAATGCCGGCAACAAATCGTCCGCAAAAGCGGCAATACCGTCTGGTTCACCTACACGTGCAAAGGAAATCCACCTAGCAGCGGGGAAGGAACCTACACATTGATCGGAGACAGCGCTTACAAAGGAAACATGAAAGTCAAAACGATGGTCAATGGAAAGGCCGAAATCATGGAAATGAATATGAAAGGAAAATGGCTTTCGAAAGATTGCCGATCACTGAAAAAGGTCCGATGAAATTCCCGCGGCTGCGGGAAAAATAGGGATAGTGTTATTTCACTTTTTCCATGTATTCACCCTCGACGGTGTTGACGCGGATGACATCACCTTCGAGAACATGGTAAGGAACCTGAACGACTGCACCCGTTTCGAGAGTAGCCGGTTTTTTAGAGGCACTGGAAGTGTCCCCTTTGAAGTTCGGAGCCGTTTCCACAATTTTGAGTTCCATGATCTCGGGAGCTTCGACGCTGATCGCGTTGCCGTTATGGAAAATCATTTGAACGCTGGTACCGTCTTTGATCCATTTCATCGCGTCTTCGCATTGCTCGTACGTCAAACCAAGCTGCTCATAGCTTTCGTTGTCCATAAACTGAAGCATTTCGCCGTCGTCATACAAAAACTGCATCGTTGTATGGACCAGGTTTGGTACTTCGAACTTGTCGCCGGCATGGATCGTTTTCTCGATCACTTTACCGTTCAGAAAACTTTTTACTTTACAACGGACGAATGCCGCCCCTTTACCCGGTTTGACGTGCTGGAACTCCACTACTTTGTACGGTACGCCTGTAATCTCCAGACGTACTCCCTTTTTGATATCACTCATGCCGATTGTTGCCATGAAAAACCTTTTTTCTGATCTTTAGTGGGCGAATTTTACCCGAATCGATGACGAATTTCAAACACGTTGTAACTTATGGTATTATGATGGCAGTTAAGCGTTGTGATTACGCAGGTGTTTTTAGTTTTCCTGAATTCATTAGGATGTATAATAATATTTATACATTCGATTATGAAACCAAATACTTATAAGGAATAACTCATGCCGACTATCTCACGTATACTGAGTGTTTCGCTGCTGATGAGTGCCTGCCACCTCCAGGCGGCGGGTCTCAGTCTGAACGACGCATTGGAAATGTTGCACCGCCAGAACCTCGAAATCAAGGCCTCGGACCTCGACGTCCAAAGCGCCCGAAGCGACGTCGATATCGCCCGCGGCTACCACTTCGGAAGCCTCGATTTCACCCAGACCGCAAGCCGCTCCAATGACGCCGGGAACGTTTTCGGGTTCAAGCTCAGCTCGCGCGAAGCCGCGTTCGGTGATTTCGGATTCAGTGATTTTCTAGGGCCATTAGGGCAAATGATGGTTGATCCTGCGTCAGTTGATCCCCAGCAATTACTCTCAACACAGCCCAATGACCTGAACTACCCCGGCTATCAGAACTATTTCCAGAGCAAGCTCACCTATATGCTCCCCGTCTATACCGGCGGCAAACTAAGCGCCTACGGCGACATCTCCAAAAAAATGGAAAAGATCAAATCGCTGGACACGCAGCAGGTTAAAACCGAAAAGACGTATGAACTGCGCAAAAGCTACTATGACATGGCACTGCTCCAAAACTCGATCGACCATATGAATGTGATATTGTCGAATATCACCACCCTTGAACGGACAACCCAGATGATGATCCAGGAAGGGTACGCCAAAAAAGTCGACCTCCTTGAAGTGGAAGCGAAAAAAGCGAACGTCGAGCGGAGCATCACGGAGATGGAGGCGAACAAAAAGCTCCTCTACCATTACATCAGTTTTCTCCTCAACGAAAACGTTTCCGAAATCGAACTCCCCAAAAACGATTACCCCGCCTCCCCCATCGGTGAAGAAGAGGTGATGGCCAACAACATCGACCTGAAAAAAGCTGCCGAGGGGCTGGAAGTGCGCGAGAAGATGGTCGATCTGGCCTATGCCCCCTTCCTCCCCCAGATCGGCGCGTTTGCGGAAGCGTCGAGCGCGGATAACACCTTTCTGGGCGATTTTTCCGACCACAAAGCCTACACGATCGGCGCCCGCCTCACCTGGAACCTCTTCAACGGCGGCGTAGACGGTGCCTCTCTCGAAAAAGCGCGGGTCGAGAAGCTCAAAACCCAGACACAGGTCGAACTGGCGAAAAAAGGGATCGCCCTCCAGTACGACAAAATCAAGACCGAAATCGAAAGCCTCGACGCGCAGGTCAAAAGCCTCGAAAAAGAGCTGGCGCTGGCCGACCAGATCTATAAAAACTACGAAGGGCGCTACCACGAACATCTGGCCTCGATGAGCGACGTCATTATCAAACAGTCCCAGCAGATCGAAAAAGTACTGAATCTGCAAATGGTGAAAAACCAGCGCAACGAGCGCCTCTTCGCCCTCGAAAAACTTAGCAACGGAGTCAAACAATGAAATTTCTCGTCACCACTTTAGCCCTCGCCTCTTCCCTCGCAGCCGCGGGGCTCAGCCTCTCGGGAAGCGTTATCAGCGACAACCAGAAAATGATCACGAGCCGCAACATGGGATTCGTTACCAGCGTCAACGTCTCCGAAGGGTCACGCGTCAAAAAAGGACAGCTGCTGTACTCGATCGATTCGCGCGAGATCGATTCGGCCAAAACACAGGTCGAGCTGGGGATCGCCCAGGCGGAACTCTCGCTGCAGATGTACCAGAACCAGTACGCCAACCTCGAACTCAACCTTGAGCGGAACCGCCGTCTCCTCGCACAGGACATGGTGAGCAAATACGAGGTCGAGAACCTCGAGCTTTCCAAAAAGAACCTCCAGAACATGATCCACATCGCCGAGCGGCAGGTCAACCAGGCGAAGGCCCGCCTCAAAGAGGTGAACAACCAGTACAACTACCTCCGGATCACCGCCCCCAACAACGGCGTCGTCATCGCCAAAAACATCAAAGTGGGGGAAATGGCGATGCCGGGGATGCCCGCGATCGTCCTGGCCGATCTGAACGCCCTTAAAATCGAAGTCGAAGTAGCCGAAAACAACCTCAAACTCGTCCCCGTCGGGAAAAAAGTGAAAGTCTCGATCCCTTCGGTCGGATACACGGGGATCGGAAAAGTGAGCGCCATCATCCCCAGCTCCAACCCGATGACCCACACCTTTAAAATCAAGGTCTCGTTCAGCGCCAAGCAAACCGTCTATCCGGGTATGTACGCCACCGTCGAGATACAATAGGAGATATCATGCACGCACCCCACTCCTACCAGCCCACAGACGCCGCCGGAAAGCTGGCCAAAGGCTTTATCCGCAACCCCCTCACCCCGATTCTGGGGGTGTTTTTGCTCGTCATCGGCTACATCGCGCTGATGCTGATGCCGCGTGAGGAAAACCCCCAGATGGTGGTGAGCGGTTCGACCGTCATCATCGCCCTCCCCGGTGCCACCGCCAGCGAAGTCGAAAACGTCATCGTCAAACCCCTCGAGCGCAAACTCAAAGAGGTCAAAGGGATCGAGCATATCCACGGGATGGCGATGGACAACGTCGCCGTGATCAACGCCGCGTTCTACATCGGAGAGGAGAAAGAGGACTCCAACCTCAAAATCTACGACAAGATCATGCAGAACATATCCATCCTCCCCAAAGGGGCGATGCAGCCGATCATCAAACCGCTCGACATCGATGTCGACATCCCCGTCCTCTCGGTCGCCTTCTACGCGAACGATCCCAAGATGGACCCCACCGTCCTCTACGACCACGTCAAAGAGATCCAGCACCACATCAACGGCCTCCCCAACGTCGCCGTCACCGACATCAAGGGGGCGAAAAAGCACCAGTTCAACGTCCTGGTGGACATGAACCGCCTCAGCGGCTACAACCTCTCGCTCGGCCAGATCGTCCAGGCGACCCAGTCGCTGGCCTACAACGTCCCGGAGATCAAAGGGAAAACCGAGAAAAACGAGATCGTCATGATCGGCGTGCGCAACGCGATCGAGAGCGTCGAAGACGTCGGCAACATCATCGTCGCCCAGTACGGCGGTTCGGCCATCTACCTGCGCGACGTCGCCACCG
>CAYXWQ010000057.1:0-5528 GCA_964468865.1 uncultured Sulfuricurvum sp.
ATTATAGGGGAAAAGATAAGAGATGTCAAGAGGTTTCGCAAAGAAATTGTGAGAATTTTCACTATCTTTTCTTTTTCTCGCCATTCATACATTAATAATAAGGCTTCAGCCCAAAAATCTTTCTTTTGGAGTCTATTTTTACCATGTCGATTTCATCCAGCCATCCGGGTACTGGAATCCATACATACATGTACCGCAAAAAGAACCGTTTTTACGGTCTCCTCGACTGATGCCCCTTTTTTACAGAAAATACACTATAATCAACACATTACGATAAATGACGGGGTCAAATGGAGTATATCGAGTTTCTGGGAACAAGCGGCACGCGGACACCGACACAGGGGACGACCTGCCTACGGGTATCGAAACACTGCGTCATCGATGCGGGGAACCTCATCAACACATTCGGCGATGACGTTTTCACGGTAGAACACATTTTCCTGACCCATTCGCATCTCGACCACATCATCGACATCCCTTTTCTCGCCGACCTGTTCGTCACCCAGAAAAAAGTCTCCCTCAAAATTTACGGACTAAAAGAGACCCTCGACGACCTTCGCCGGTTTATCTTCAACCATCGCGTATGGCCCAACTTCGAAGAGATCAACCTGATCGGCCACGACGAAAAGACGATCGAGCTGATCGAAATCCTCCCCGACGTCTCGTATCCTGTCGATGACATCACCCTCACCCCGTTCAAAACGAACCATACCGAAGGGAGCTGCGGATACCTGATCGAAAAAGAGGGGGCGGGAATACTGTTCACTGCCGATACGTACCGATGCGACCGTACATGGGAGCTGCTCGATCAAAATCCGCATGTCCATTCCCTCGTGATCGAGGTATCGTTTCCCTCCGCTTTCGACCGCCTCGCCCATGACAGCAAGCATCTCACCCCGGCGCTTCTGGCCGACGAACTTAAAAAATGCCGCCGAAGCGATTTTCGCATCTTTACGATGCACCTTAAAACCCTTTTCTCTCCGACGATCATCGAGGAACTCGCATCGATGAAACTGTTGAAAAACGGCGGAAAGGTTCTCCGAGACGGAGACCGACTCGGGTTTCGGGCACCGGTTGCGCTATAATGGCATTTTCCATTTGTAAAGGTTTAACATGAGTATCGAACAAACATTGATTGAACGCAGCGGTGGAGTCTGCGAACTCTGCGGCGCGACCGAAGGGCTCAGCGTCTACGACGTCGCCCCATCGGACGGATCTGCGGATCAGGCAATCTACATCTGCCAAACATGCCGCGACCAGATCGAAAATCCAAAAAATCTCGACAGCAGCCACTGGCGCTGCCTGAGCGACAGCATGTGGAGCCAGGTGCCCGCAGTCCAGGTCATGGCGTACCGCCTCCTCAGCGCACTGGGAGAGCAGGACCAGCTTGACATGCTCTACCTCGAAGACGATGTCAAAGCGTGGGCAGAGGCCCAAATGCTGAACGCTTCCGCTGTGGATGAGGGGGGAGCGGTTGTCCACCGCGACAGCAACGGTACCATCCTGAACGAGGGAGATACCGTCACCCTCATCAAAGACCTCGAAGTCAAAGGGGCCGGTTTCACCGCCAAACGCGGAACCATCGTCAAAAACATCCGCCTCACTGACGATCCCAAATTCATCGAGGGAAAAATCAACGGGTCGACAATCGTCCTCGTCGCCGCTTACATGAAAAAAGCATAACCATTTGAAAGACTAAGGTTTATTAGAGTAAACTTTCACATCCGTTTCGGGGAGATTCCCCGGAATCTTTCTGCGTTCGTAGCTCAGCTGGATAGAGCATTGGTTTCCGGTACCAAGGGTCAGGGGTTCGAATCCCTTCGAGCGCACCATCTTCTTCATTTATTTTCCGTCCATCTTTTCCACTTCCAAAGCCAATTCCGAATATATCCGCGCTTTTGCTATGCTGTGACGGTGCAGTTGTGCGCTGTTTTCAAGAGCCGTAATTTTCTGGTTGAGCTGCGCCATCCGGGCGTTGATCGAATTTCTGCTTGCTGCCACTTTCGCTTTGTCATCCGTTTGCGGCGAAAGCCCTACGAAGCTTTTGGCCTGATTGACATACCCTCCCGTCGTCTCCAGTGCATTCGCAATCCCTTGAGTCATAGCGGCCAGTGCGGCAGTTGATTCGGAAATCTCACTAAGTTCCAGCCGCAATTCGGCCGCGTCAGAGAGAAGCTTGGTATCGGCATATCTGGCCAGCCGGGCGATATCCACGGTTTCGGGGTTGTTGCGGTCGAGTTTTTCAAACCCGGAGAGAAAACTCTCGGAGCTTTTTTTATAACGGTTGAGGGCGCTTGCGGCGCCGCCGAGGTTCAGAACCGTTTTCGAGATCAGTTTGGCCGAATTGGAAACTTCGCCCGCATAAGGGACGGGAAGAAACCGGACGACATTGGAAATATAGATGCTGGATTTGACCATCTGCGAGTAATCCTCTACCGTCGTTTTCATCGCCGAAATGAACCCTTCGAACGATTCGATGTTTTTTTTCTCTTCGCGCAGCAGTTTCGCAACGTTCGCGAGCTCCTCGTAGCTGTACGTGTTGAGCTGCGCAGCGCTCAGACACGCTTTTGGCACCGATGGCTGCGGGGTCTGCGGGGCACATCCCCCCAGCATCGCCACCGCTGCGACCAAAACGACCGCATGTTTCGCCGTTTTGATTCTCATATCATCCCCATCTCTTTGAGCGCCCTGCGTATCGCACCTGCGATCGATTCTCCTGTTTTTTCCACATACGCATCGATTTTTTCTTTTTCGGTTTTGGTCAGCGTCAGAAACACTTTTTCGCTCTGCTTGGTCATATCGTTTTTTTTCGGCCGTCCGCCGGGATGTTTGGCGGTCTGGATCGCGACATGGGTCGATCTTTCGCGCTGGGTGACCCGTTTGGCGAACTTATTTTCTTTTGGAGTCTCTTCCATTTCTTTTACCTTTTAAACTGTAAATAACTGTAAATCAATTCTCGTATTCCCGGATTTTGGCGTGCAGATCACGCATCAGGTTTGCACTTTTTTTGTACGCGTACCCTTTTATCCCCCCCTGCAAGGAGAGATCGATGATGGAGCGGTTTTCGTTGATCGCCGTCTGAAGCGCAACGCTCATCGGGAGGGCGAACATCTCGACCTCGAATCCGAGCGTTTCGTCAAAGACGAATTTGGCATCGTTGATGTCGTTCTCTTTTTGGCTCATGTTCGGCACCAGTAAAATAGGCCTGTCCATCGGTGCGACCCGCACCAGCGTATCGACCGTCCCCTGGATCGTCTCCAGTGTCGGAATGAACGGGATCACGATCAGATCAGAATAGCCGATTGCCTGGTCGAGTTTGACGTCATCGAATCCGCCGAAATCGAATATCGTGTCCCGGCCCGGTTTCGGCAGATGTTTTTCCTGTATCTCGATACGTTCCACCATGTCGGGAAGGCGGTCGCTCAGCGATCCGTACGGGTCGATTTCGCATCCGCGGTATCCGAAACCGGTAATGAGCTGATGGGCAATCATCGATTTGCCCACCCCTCCTTTGAAATTGACGATCGTGATGTTCATAAAATTCCTTGTTTTATATAACTGTAAATTACAGTATTTTACATCTATGAAATAGATGTTGTCAAGTTTTGAACTGTAAATAACTGATTATTGTTGCATGTTGTCGGGAGAGGTGATGCGGCCGGAGAACAGATGCGGCCGGTCAGGCGATGAAAAATTCTTCTTTGTAGAGCAAATGGGCACTCGTCTGTTTGAAAGCGGCCATCTTGCTGAATACGACTTCCAGATCCAGGCTGTGATTGTCACTGATTTCCAGACATCTCATGATTTCGTTCATCGTCATTTTGGCGCGGTTGGCAAGGATCATGTGCTCGATCGACATCTCTCTCAATCTACTGAGCAGTGTTTCGTGGGTATGCTGAAGCCCGTTTTGAATATTCCACATAGATGCCTCCTGATGTTTCGTACGATTGTGACACCGTCACGTTACTTTTTCATTACGCTGCATAAATCATTCCGGCAGCAGACTGAAATCGTCTTTGCCGACGCCGCATTCGGGGCATACCCAGTCTTCCGGAATATCCTCGAACGGCGTCCCCGCGGCGATCCCGTGTTCGGGGTCTCCGACTGCGGGATCGTAGACATATCCGCATACATCGCATTCGTATTTTTTCATTTTTTCTCCTTTTTATATATAGTCGTCCATTGCCCCGGCGAGAGACCGCTCATCCGATCCGCACGCGTACAGCGGCGCATCACTCATGCCGCTCTCTTCTCTGAGTATCTGCTCCAGCCTCTTTTTCGGCGCGCTTTTGTAGATGACCCCGATCGCGAAAGGGTTGCTTTCGAGCGATTTTTCAAACGCCCTGACCTTGTCGGTGGGGTCGTATTCGCTGGGAAGCTCGTACACGTTTTCCTTGAACCATTTGAACGTATTGGTTTTGTTGAACGTAACGCATGGCTGGAAAATATCGATCAGTACATACCCCTCGTGCATGAGGGCGATTTTGAGCATCTCTTTGCAGTGCTCCTTGTTCCCCGAAAACGTCCGTATGACGAGCGACGCATCGAGCGAAATCGCCGTCGCGAGCGGGTTGAAAGGCTCCGCATGCACCCCTTCTGTCTGCACAGGGGTTTTGAACCCTCTTGCGGACGTCGGGGAGGCCTGCCCCTTGGTCAGGCCGTAAACCATGTTGTTGTGGACGATGTTGACGATCCCCGCGTTTCTGCGGATCGCGGCCATGAAATGGTTTCCCCCCTCGCCGTACATGTCTCCATCCCCCCCTTCGGCGATCACCTTCAAAGAGGGGTTGGCGACTTTCAGCCCCTGCGCGACGGGGAGCGCCCGGCCGTGGAGGCCGTTGAACATATGGACCTTCATGTATTGCGGTGTTTTGGCCGCCTGCCCGATACCCGAAACGACGACGCTTTGGAGCGGATCGAGCCCGAGCTCCTCCAGCGCCGCTTTCAGATACGCCAATATCGAAAAATTGCCGCATCCGGCGCACCACGCGTTGTCTTCCACGACTCTGTCAAACCGCGTACTCATCGCATCTCCTTTAGCAAGAGGTCGAGTTTTTTGCTCAGCTCGTCGACAAAAAACGGAAGGCCGTCGGATTTGAGTATCTGATCGTGCACGGTGAGCCCGTGAAGCCTCAGCAGCTTCGCGAACTGCCCCGTAGCGTTGTTTTCGACGACGATGATCCGTCTGGCTTTTTTCAGCGGTGCCAGCTGCCCTTCGCTGATCGGATAGACCCACGAAAAATGGACCGCCGTAACCCTATCGTCCTTGAGCCTTTCTATTGCTTCTTTAATAATATGTTTCGTGCTCCCCCACCCTATGACGGCGGTATCCCCCTCCCCGACCGCTTCGGGCAGTATCGCTTCTTGCACGATCGATTCGCCCTTTCTGAGCCTTTTGCCGTTTTGCTCGTTGCGTACCCGCATGCTCTCGGTGATCAGCCCTTCTTCCGTGTGCTCGTCCGAATCGACCAGAACCACCCCCTCGCCGTATCCGGGGAGACTTCGGGGGCTGATGCCGCTCTCCGTCA
>CAYXWQ010000058.1:0-4966 GCA_964468865.1 uncultured Sulfuricurvum sp.
CGCCCTTAACACTTTTGTAACAAAAGTAGGCTATTAGACACTCTAATAATAGCAACCGCACTATTTGAGGAATCTTAAATTTTTAAAGGTTTTTCTCCATATGAAAACTTAACCATAAATTTAAGCTTTTCAACAGAATTAGGGGTAGAAAAGTAACACTTGGAGGTAAAATTCTCGTCAATACGGAGGTTGACCCCCCTATGAGGAGGAATTTATCGCTGGAGAAGTTGAAGAAATTCGCTGAAAATGTATCGACTTTCTTTGGGACCGGGGCTGGCTTCGGGGTGGTGCTGCACCGAAAAGACGGGACCCGTTTTGTAGCGGAGCCCTTCGATCGTATTGTCAAAAAGGTTGATGTGGGTCACGTCGGCAATTTCGCGCACCTCTTCGGGGACGTTGTAGTTGTGGTTCTGGGCCGTGATCTCCACCATTCCTGTTTGGACGTTCTTTACGGGGTGGTTCCCGCCGTGGTGACCGAATTTCAGCTTGTGGGTGTCGTAGCCGTGGGCGATGCTGAGCAGCTGGTGGCCAAGGCAGATGCCGAAAAGGGGAACTTTGCGCGCGATCAGTTTTTTGATCTCTTCTTGTTCGCGCTTGAGGACCAGAGGATCCCCCGGTCCGTTGGAGAGGAAAACACCGTCGATCTCTTTTTTCTCGAAACGCTCGATCAGATCGTCGCCGCTGAACGTGTTGGGCAGGACTTCCACTTCGAATCCCGCCTGGGTGAGCTCATTGAGAATATTGCGTTTCACCCCGAAATCAATCGCCGCGATACGGGCTTTTGGGGCCGGAGCTTCGTTGTAGCGGAACGTGACGGGGTCATAGACACCGTCTGTGTGCTTGTACACCTCTTTGGTGCTGACCTCTTCGATATAGTTGATCTCTTCGATCCGCGGAGAACTTTCCAAAAGCTTTTTCAGCTCTTCTTTCCCGCTCACTTCGGTCGATGCGATCATCATCATCGCCCCTTCGGTCCGAAGCATTTTAGTGATGTAACGGGTATCGATCTCGCAGATCCCGATGATGCCATGTTTTTCGAGAAACGCATGGAGCGCTTCCTCGGCACGGAAGTTGGAGTAGCGGCTCTGGTATTGGCGTACGATCACCCCTTTGCAGTGGGCTTTTGCACTCTCCATGTCCTCGCCGTTCACCCCGACGTTACCGATCTCCGGCATCGTAAAGGTGACGAACTGTCCTGCGTAAGAGGGATCGGTAATAATCTCCTGATACCCGCTCATCGAGGTGTTGAAAACGATTTCCCCGACTGCCGTCGTATTCGCGCCGAAACTTTTCCCCTGAAGATACGTCCCGTTTTCGAGATAAATCCAGACATCACGCATTATGCCATCCCCCTTCGCACCAATTCTTCTTTGTAAAGTTTTTCGTACACAATCTCATACTCGTCCGTTCCGGGGATGAGATGGCGTTTGTAGCTCTTGATTTTTTGAAACACCGCCGACTCTATCTCGCTCGTATCGGCAATCGATGCGGTAATGGCATCGTAAATCACATTTTTGATCCGGTTTTCGCTGACATCATAATGGATCAGATCCTCTTCGTACAATACATCCAGGATCTGATGGGCGATGTCCGAATAACGCTCTTCATACGAGAGAATAACACCGAATTCCGGGGCCAGTTTCTTTTTGATCATAAAGAAAAGCTGGCGCTCGTCGGCCAGATAATAGTCGATCTGCTCTTCGTTGGCATTGACGATCTCTTTGACTTTCTCCTCCAATGCCATCTCTTTTTTGATGTTCGCGGCGAGTACCGTTTCGGCCTCCTTGGCGACGCCTTCAAGACCTTTGGTCATGGTAACCAGTCCGCTGCGGCTGAGATCGACGGCGATGCGCATCGCGATATGGGGTACGTGTGTCAGTGAAACCTTCATTGCCAGCCCTGAGTGAAATTTTTTGCTATTTTACTCAAAAAGACCTCTAAAATGGCTTAGGTCTCTTTCGGCGAACTCCCACAGGCTATTTTCCCGGTTCGGGTATTTGTCTGAGTTTGGCCGTGATATCCGATCCTTTTTTAGGTTCCATTTTGGCCAGTATCTGCCCGACCGCTTTCGCATTCAGCGTGCTCATAATCTCCGCCGCTTCGTCCACGTTCATCTGGGAGAGTATCCGCGCCGACGCCGCCGGCTTCATTTTGGCAAAGGTCTGCGAGACTTTGGTCGATTTGAGCTGCTTGATCTCCGCAAGAATCTTCCTGTTTTCCTCCAGCATCTTTTTCACCGATGCCTCTTTGGCTTTGATTTCCGCCATTTTTTGGTCGACTTTGACGTCTTTACCCTGCACCATGCTCTCTTTTTTGCGCAGCAGCTCTTCCGTGGCTCTTTTCAGCGCATCGAGAGACTGGCGCTGTTCGTCAATCCGTGCCAGTTCGGACAGAAGTTCGTTTTTGCGGTCTTCAAAAATCTTGGTACACTCGTAAGACTTTGTGTTTTGGGCCCCATGGAGTCCTGCCGCCAATGCAACAGCCAGGAATACACCTACCATCAATCTCATTTTTTCTCTCTTTTGTGCGTCATCGTGCCGATCTCATCCAGCATTTTGGCTTCCTGATCTTTCAGTTGTTTTAGCTTCGCGTTCGTTTCCTGCACTTCGAGGTAATTGAATTTCTCAAACTCTATCATGGATCTGTTGAAAATCTCCCGTTTCTGGTGCTGCCGGTTTCGGGCTTTTTCTAACGCTTCATTGCACCAAAGGATCGTTTTGTGCTGCGTCTGGATCATCATGTTGGCTTGGGAGAGTTCGCGGATCGATCCCTCTACGGGGAGCGAAAGGGTGCGGAGTGTTTCGTAGGCGCGTTGCAGCTCTTCTGCTGCGGCGGCGGTCTCATTGTTGGCGGCGATAAGATCGCGCTCGGCTTCGTCAAGACTTTTTTTCTTGAGTTTGACCAGAGGCTCGTAACGCGATTTTCCCATCTCAGCTCCTTCGGGCGGCTACAGGGTAATCGTATCGTTCCGGTCCGGAGAAGTGGACACCATGCCAATTTTTGTCCCCGTATACTCTTCGAGCGCTTTGAGGTATTCCTGAGCTTCTTTCGGCAACGCGCCAAATTCGCGGATACCGACCGTGCTTTTCCACCCCGGGAAGGTTTTGTAAACCGGTTTGACGTTTTCAAGATCAAGAGGCATGTAATCGATCACCTCTCCGTTGACATCGTAGCCGACACACACCTGAATTTCGTCAAATCCGTCGAGGACATCCAGTTTCATGATCGAGAGTTCGTCGCATCCGTTCAAACGGCTGGCATAACGGCACGCTACGGCATCGAACCATCCGCAACGGCGCGGACGTCCCGTCGTCGTCCCGAATTCATGCCCCTGTTTGCGGAGGCGTTCGCCGATTTCACCGTGTTCTTCTGTCGGGAAAGGACCGTTTCCGACACGGGTACAGTAGGCTTTGACAATCCCCGTTACCTTGCCGAGATCTTTGGGATTGACCCCAAGGCCGGTGCAGGCTCCCGCCGATATCGTCGAGGAGCTTGTCACATACGGATAGGTACCGTGGTCGATGTCTAGCATCGTCCCCTGTGCCCCTTCCAGAAGGATCTTTTTCCCATCATCCATCATTTTCCACGCCATCTGGGTCGTATTGGCCAGGAAAGGGACCAGTTTTTCCGCATAGCCGTTCAGTTCCGCAACCAGTTCTTCGCGTCCAGGAAGCGCAATATCCAGCGCTTCGAAAATAGCTTTGTTCTGGACGAAATACTCCATGACACGACTGCTGAGGGCTTCGACATTGCGCAATTCGCCCAGACGGAAACCTGCACGGGCGATTTTTTCGCTGTAGGCAGGCCCGATGCCGCGTCCCGTCGTACCGATCGCCTTTTCGCCGCGAAGTTTCTCTTTCGCCTGATCGATCAGCGTGTGAAACATCAAAATCATGTGGGCCGATTCGCTCACGAACAACCGCCCCAGCAGATTGTCGAACTGTTTCATCTCTTTGATCAGGGCCTCTGGCGATACGACGACACCGTTGCCGATAATATTGATCGCTTTGGGGTTCAAAATACCCGAGGGGATCAAATGAAGCGCATGCGTCTTGCCGTCAACGACGATCGTGTGCCCCGCATTGTGTCCTCCCTGATAACGGGCGACAACATCGTACTGCTGTGCCAGCAAATCGACGATTTTCCCTTTTCCTTCGTCTCCCCATTGGATACCGACAATCAAATCTGCTTTCATAAATGGTCCTGTTTTATTGATGTAATTTATCGACTAATGCGTCGGTGTAAACGGCGAATCCGACCGAAACGGTCTCTTCGTTTTTATAGCGCCCGCCCATGGCGTACGTCTCGTTTTTCTCGATCACGCGGAAAAAGAGCTCATCGTAATAGAGCATTTTCGCGTAATACAGCGGGGCGATGACGGTATTGGGATATTCCAGATCCGCACACAGCTCCCTGATTTTGATCAGTTCGGCTTTGATCGCCTCGGGGACGATGGCGACCAGAGCGTCGATTTCGTCGGCATGCTGCAGGTAGACCAGACGCGTCAGCCAGTCGATCTTGAGAGAGAGGAACTTCTCGATGTTCACGTGACGGAAATCATCCAGATCAAGCTCCAGCATCTCGGAAAGGATGCGGGGAATATTGATGTTGGAAATTTGCAGCAGCGGAGCAATCTCCAAAGCATCCAATATCCGTACCGCCTCCTGCAAAGCAACTGCAAGATTGCGCTCATCGATGATTTCTGCCCCGATCTGATACTGCTCATCGGCGGGGTAGCGGTAGACCGGCTGGATGTAAAACCATTTTTTGTGCTCGGTGTTGCCGCCGAGCCGTTTGTTGACGATCCGGACAACGTCGATCGTCGAATCGGCACGCAGGCTGATCGGGTGGTTCTCGCTGTCATTGATCCGGATCAGTTCACGCTGATCACAGATGCTCTGATGCTGATGATACGAAAACAGCGGCGTCAGAATCTCTTCAAATCCTGCTTCGGAAAGGAGCGTAC
>CAYXWQ010000059.1:0-4692 GCA_964468865.1 uncultured Sulfuricurvum sp.
GCACAGCTCCACCATTTACCTCATTTATCCCCCAGTAATTTCCATCAATAACCTTTCTAAAAACCCCTAAAATATGAGCTTTTCGAGGATTTTAGCCTCTAATAACCTTCATCGAAATTCAATCCAACCGAACTTATTAATGTACTTTTAAATGTACCTTTTGCTAATATGCTTGGAAACGTACTTTAAAAAAGTACATTATCAGAGGTACATAATGGCCAACAAAAAAGTTACCCCGCTCTCCGATACGGATATCCGAAACGCGAAACCAAAAGAGAAAGACTATACGATTGCCGACGGGAACGGATTGCAGCTTACGATCAAAGCCGACGGCAAAAAGATCTGGGAGATACGCTACACCCTAAACGGCAAGCCCAAAAAGACAACAGCAGGCAATTATCCGGCCGTCAGTTTGAAAGAGGCGCGGGCAAAACGTAATGAAATCAAGGCCAAAGTCAGAGAGGGGATCGATCCGGTACAGGAAAAACGGGACGCCAAAGAGATGCTCAAAGCAGCCGAGGAAGAGAGTCTTAACACCTTCAAAAAATGCGCTACCGATTATTTTGCCCTGATCGAGCACAACGTGAGCGAGAAACACTACAAAAAGCAGTGGGGACGGATCAATAATAATTTCAACCCTTTTATCGGCGATAAAAATATACGCGACATCACCTACGAAGAGATCTTGAAATGCGTCCTCTGGATTCAGGACCGGGGTTCGATCCAAGAGGCGCACAAAAATCTTGCCCTCGTCAAACAGGTGTTCGATTATGCTGTTGCGAACAGACGATGCGAGAGGAACACCGCCAGAGATATCAGCACGAGATATTCGCTCAAGGCTTTCGAACGAAAGCACTACCCCACAATCACCGATACCAAGAAATTAGGCGCGTTTTTGAGGGCGATCGACAAGCACAGTGGCGAATACGCCGTTCGGTGTGCCCTTCAAATCGCCCCCTATCTTGCCTTGCGTCCTGAAAACATCCGCACCATGGAATGGACGGAGATCGATTTTGAAAAGGCCACCCTCACGATCAGCGCCGACAAAATGAAAATGAACCGGGAACATATCGTTCCGCTCGTTCCGCAGGTTCTGGCCATTTTAAAAGAGTTGCAGAAACTCAACGGGGAAGGGCAATATTGTTTTCATACCCAAGGGAAGGGGAGCCGCCCGATCAGCGACGGAACGATGAACAAAGCGATCAAAAACATGGGGTATACCCGCGCCGATATCGTCCCCCATGGCTTTAGAGCCATGTTTACTACCATTGCCAATGAACGGATGGAAGAGCATGGATGCAACAGCGATGTCATCGAAAAATGTACGGCTCATGAGCACGGAAACAAGGTACGTGCGGCATACAACCGCGCCCAATACTGGAGTCAGCGGGTCAAGCTGATGCAGTGGTGGGCGGATTATCTGGACAGCGTAAAAACGAGCGGGACGGAACACTAAGATGGCATCCTCACAAAGCGAACACATAGCCGAACTGAAAAAGGTGATGAGACGGGATGCGCCTGTTTATGTCGAGTTTGAAAAACGATGTGAACGGGCGCAGAACTATTTCAATTCCGTGTATCTGGCCATTCATGCCTTCACGCCCGAGTGCATTTGGCGTCAAAACGAAGAGAACCTTTTCGAATCCATCAAAGGGTGGTGTGAATACATCGATCTTGGTGATTTCGAGCGGGAGAGAGACCCCCATGCTGATCCGATCAGTCTGTTGAAGAAACTCAAAAAATCCGATTTCTATCAATATTTCAGTGTCGATTACCCTTTGCTCACGTTCCTCTATGAAAGCGGCCACACCAACTTGTATCATTTTGCGCGCGATCACAAAAATGATTTATTTCCCCTTGACCCCCCGGACAAGGTTTTTCATCTCAATGAAATTCGAAGATTTTTTGAGATGAACGGGCCCGGTAGTACCGTTTTGAATGACACCTTTTTTAATATGCCGATGATCAAACCAAAAGGGAGAATGGACGTTTACAATCCGGGAAAAATCCTTGTCGAAATCGATTTAAACGAGCCGAAGGAAGCCAACAGGGATTTGATCTACAAATTGCATGAAGAGTATCACCGCGATCCCGAACAACTTCAGAGTCTGGATCAGTTATGCGATTTGCCGCTACCGCCGAAGGAGTCTATACACCCAGCTATCGAAGATCATGCGATGTACATTGACCCATCTGAAAAACATCTGTTCGGACGTTTGGCAGATATATTGTTCATATACGATTGCTATAAAGTCGGGTTGAGCCACGAAACCAAGCAGCAACCATACGTCATGGACCAGATCGATCTGTACTGGAACAATACAAAAGATCTTCCTAAAAAAACGGAAATGCATAAGAAGACCTACAAAGACTATTTGAAATTGGGCCTTGAACTGATAGATCAACGGCGTTATCAGGAATTCATTGCAGGGCATTATTTCCAGAACGAGTGTTGACGTCATCGTGTCAAGACACTGAAACGTCAATTTAGTGCCTTTTTTATTCCCCTCTAATCCGTCATCATTTCCTCTACCAAAGCGCAATGGCAAATTAAGTATGAGGATTTCACATGCGGTATCTCAGAGACAAAGCCGCTGCTCAGTACCTGGGCGTCGGCGTTTCGACGATCTGGCTGTACACAAAACAGCGTAAAATCAAAGCGATCAAACTCAGCGAACGGGTCACGGTCTGGTCGACCGAGGAACTGGACGCCTTCGTGCAGCGTCAAATACAAAGTGCGTGACCGTCATGCAGAAGGATGAAGACAAACTCCCCAAGATGAAGAGGTATTTATCGGTCGATATGTTGCTGATGAGAACGAACAACCTCTCTCTCGAAAAATGGGTCCTGCTTGAAAATATCGATTTTTTGAGCAAAAACGAGTATCACGCCTGTTTCGCTTCCAAAAAAACGATGGCCTATTATCTGGGTGTTTCCGACCGCAAAATTTTCAGGCTGGTCAATGAACTTGTCGAGGAAGGTTTCGTAGTCAAAAACAATCTTTTCCATCTGAAAGTGACCCAAAAATGGGTCGAAATTTCCTCCATTTTGGCCTATGCCAAAATGTCATACCCTATGACAAAATGGCAGTCGGACTATGACAAAATGGCAGACGACCCTATGACAAAATGTCACACTAAGATAGATATATATAAGAGAGATAATAAGAAAGATATAGAGACCCCTCTTATCATCCCGGAAAACACCATCGATTTTGAACTGCTGCAACAATTCATCCGGCATCGGGAAGAGATGAAAAAACCGTTCACCCAATCAGGGCTGAATCACTTCATCCAAAAACTTGAAAAGCTCAAAAATGAGGGTCAGGATATCAGCGGCCTCATCCACTCATCGATCATCAGTGGATACCCGGACGTTTACCCGGACAAAAAAAGTACTGCCCGTAGCAGACACTCCAAACGTGCTCGGGGCGAGCAGCTTCAAAACGGGCTGAACGCACAGGGGCTTTCCGACGCTTTTGACCTCTACGAAGAGATCGAGCCCGAATAGACCGGCAAAAGGATCAACGGCATCCTTGGCGTTTTGTCAAACGACTTTAAGAGCGGCGCTGGAAGGGATGAGGATTTTAAATTCCTCTTTTCTTTCAGACCGATTGGTTTTTTAGGAAAACAAACGCCTCGAAACAGGCGAATGAAATCCCATAATCTCCTTGGCGTTTGACTTCAACTACCAAATAGGCGAACTTGTGAGCGTATTTCGCACGGTAATAACCTTGGTTATTGCGTAGTGCGCACTACGCAATAAGTCCCTTATTTCTTGTGCGATCCCCCCATTTCGCAAGCTCATGAGGTATCAAAATGGCCATTTCATCGATCAACATACAGACCGCATCCGCGCACTGTTTCGCCCACAACGACCGATCGGACAAGGTGACTTATCTGATCGATGACTCCAAGGAAAACGAGTGCGACCGCTCGGCGGCCGATGCCAAAAAACAGCTCGAAGAGTACATCACCGACGCCGAAAAAAATTACCGTGAACGTGTTGGCCGTAAAATGAAATCGGATACGATCAAGGCGGTCGAAGCGGTGGTCAATCTCAACGCCGGGCATACCCTCACAGACGTTCAGGCGTTGGCGGAGCGGATCGAAAAACGGTTTGGATTTCGTGCGGTCCAAATCGCGATCCACCGTGACGAGGGCAAAAGCGTCAAGGACAAAAACTATCACGCCCATATCGTCATGTGCAATCTCCGGCCGGACGGTTCGACGATACAGCGGACGCTGGGACGCGACGGGCTCCAGAAGTTGCAGGACCTGACGGCCGAGACGCTGATGATGAAACGGGGCCAAAAAGGTTCCAAAGCGGTGAGGCTCGAACACCGCGAATACAAAGCCAAGGTGCAGGAGATCGAACACCTCCGGGAGGCAAACGAGGAGCTGCGCTACAACTTCCGGGCGGCACAGCAGCGCATCAGTGCACTCGAAGCATCGGCCGAAGAGAAAAAAGAACTCCACCGCCTCAACACACAGGTGAACAAGGCCGAGGACAAAACCGAACTTCTCCAAAAGCTTGAAGCAGCGATCAGCACATTGGAAACGGACCAAATCGAGGATCGATCACCCACCAAAGAGGAGATCAACGCCCACGGCAAAACGCTCGAAACACTGGCCGGATATTCCGGAGCGCAGATCATCGCTTCGAGCATGGTCGAAGAAAAAGGGGTCTTCA
>CAYXWQ010000060.1:0-4500 GCA_964468865.1 uncultured Sulfuricurvum sp.
TCTTCGGCCCGGATATGGGTATAGGCGGCATAAAAGGAGGTGGTGTCATAGCGTTTACGCCATTCGGCCTCGATCCCGGAGATCCGGCTTTTGGAACCGTTGACGTATTTGTAATATGCTAAAGCAGGATTGTATTGCAGATAGATCTGATCGTCATTGTCGAGATGGAAAAGGTTGACCGAGAGGGTATGGTCTGCTTCGAAGCGGTGGATGAACTGCATTTCATAGGCCAGCACGCTCTCGGGCTCGAGATCGGGGTTCCCCCACCGGGCTCTGTTGTTGAGGGTAAACATCTCCTGCCATGAGGGGTTGCGGTGGGCGCGGGAGATCGAGCCCTTGATCTGATTGTCGGGGTTCAGGGAGTAGACCGCCGCGACCCTCGGATCGATCCATGTCGTCAGGTTGCTCCGCCGCTCCAGCGTCAGCGACGCGTAGCCGAACAGCGAGGGGGTGATGGCGCGCTCATAGGTCGTATAGGCGATCAGATCGTTGATCGAGGCGTCGGAGTCGAAGAAAGGGAATGCTGTAGTGTAATCGGTCAGCCCTATTCCGGTATTGCGGTCCGTCGTGATTGTTTTTTGTGAAGAGGTTCGGCTCCATGAAGCTTTGAGCCCCAGAGAAGCTTCGCCGCTCGCCACATTGCCGGAGAGGGTATTCCGGAGCCGGTAGGTCCGTGTGACCGCCTCGTGGCTGCCGTAAAAACCGTCCGGGTAGGTGACAATTGTAGCCGGATCGGAAAGCGAAGGGTAGCGAAACCCTTCCGGGGCGAGGAGGGAATCGCTGGCAAAAGTGTCCTGCTGTACCGCCGCCTCGATCTTTCCGGCAAACTTTCCGACACGGTAACGGGCACCGCCGCGGAGGTACCACTGATCGACGTTGTAGTGGTCATTTTCCGAAGCGAGGGCATAGTTGATCCCCCCCTCCGAGCCGTGGCGGTATGAGGAGAGGCGCCCCTCGGCAAAAAACACCCCTTTGGACAGAGACACCGACGCCATCGTCGCATCGGTAGAGGAGGGGGCGTATCCCGAACGGGAAATATTGGAATTTTCTTCGCCAAAAAGATTGTTGGAAAGACCGTCGGGGCCGTAGAGGAGGGAGAGGTTGTCGTGGACGGTATAGAGATCGGCGGCAAACGAAAAATCCTCATGGGAGGTCGCATACGATACCCCGGTCTTGCGGGTGACATCGCTTCCGAGCGAGACAAACCACTGCCCGCTCCCCTCGGCGGAGGGCTCTTTTTTATAGGTCGTTACGACGACCGATCCGGCATACCCCCAGTGGCCGTCGCTGTAGCTCCCCGGCCCCCGGACGATCTCGATTCGTTTGATCATGTCGATCGGCATCGACAGATAGGCGGTATAGCCATCGGAGAAAAGCTCGTTGACTTCGACGCCGTCGACGATCAGCTTGCTCTGCCCGAAGGCGGTGGGATTGGAGCCTCGGAAGACAGTATTGGTCAGTCCAATAGTATCTCTTGAGAGGTTCACCCCGGCTGCGAGGGAGAGCGCCTCCTTTAGCGACGAGGCCCCGGCGCGGGAGAGCTCTTCGCCCTCGAAAACGGTCATGATGTAGGGGAGATAGTCGATATTGGCCCGCTGGTTTTTGGCTGTTTGGGCAATCGTTGCCATATCATTCGTCAGGGTTTCGAGCAGATTGGCATCCGTCTCTGCACCAAAAAGGGTAAAAGGGGCTAACAGTAATGTCAGAGAATAATGTATTTTCATGGATGCTCTTTCAGGGAGGTAATGCAGTCCTGGACAGTGAGGACGACGGGGTAGCGGTCAGGCCCTATGTGATGCTGGAGCGGGCCGATTGGGGTAAAGGGCAGATGGGAGAGGTTTAACAGCTGCATAAAACTCGACTCGACCGATCCGATCCATCGTGTGATTCCGTATCCGGTAGAAACATGCAGGATTTCTTGGCGCATGGACTGAAGGATTTTAATTGATTTCTTAAACTGGCGGTGCTTTGCAGCGATTGTAATGCGCGAAATTTCGGCGGTGTGGCGATCCATACGGAGCTTTTCGGAATCGATCTGCAGAGCGTTGCTGGTGGGTAAGCCTACCGGGTTGTTGGGGAGGACGAGGCGGCATGAAGCGAGAAGGTCATTTTTTTCCCAGACACCGAACAGGAGAGAATAGTCGTCATACTGGTCGCGTTCAATCCGTTCTCCGTCTTCTCTGGGCGCCAGATAGTTGAACTCTTCCACAAAAATATCATATCGCTGCCGTAGTATCGCCAAGCGATCCGCTTCGGTCGATGCCTGTCTGCACTCCACTGTTGTCCTTTTGTTGTATTTGGCTGTTTTTTAATTATGTGAAAAATAGTTCAAATATCGTTAAGTATTGCTGAAAAAGGGTCCGGCAAAGATAGATTAGAACTGTTTTGGGATAAAATTACTCAATTTTTTTTAGTAACGCTTTAAACTCGCGGTGCGAAGCAGCAAAATTCACAAGGTAAAATCATGATATTTCACCCAAAAACGGGCCTTTCGTATAAAATCGTCGGATCGCTCGTATTGATTTTTGTACTGATTCTGACGGTGCTGGGGATGATCGTCCGGATTGTGTTCGAGGAAACGATCGAGGTTTCGGAGAAACAAAAAGCCGATTTGGTATTGCAAACGATTGAAAAGCCGCTCCAGATGGCGCTGTACCTGAAGTTTTACGATCAGATTGAGGAAAAAGTTTTACCTGCCGTTGCGATCCCGGATGTCCTGGAGATCGTGGTCCGTGATCACAATGAACAGGAGCTCTATTATTACCGGAGCAAAAAACAGCTTCCCTCTGCCGGGCACGAAGCGCTGAGTGTTACCCGCGAGATTCATGAACCGACCGGCGGAGCGTTGATGGGCTCGGTTGCCTTGCGCTACAGCGATCTGAGCTACGATGAAACGCGCCGATCGATGTCCAACATCCTCTACGGCATCGGAGTGGGGCTGGCCCTGATTGTCTTGATGGCGGTATGGTGGGTCCGTTATCTCCTCTCCCCTCTGGGCAAAATAGCGAGAAAAGTCCGTGATTACAAACCCGGCGACCGGATTCACTTCGATGAGGGGGGAAGCATGGAGATCGAGCAGATCGTTACCGCTTTTCGGGAGATGCAAAAAACAACCCATCTGTATCTTGGGCAGATGGAAGAAATCAACACCTCTTTGGAGAGTGCGGTGCGCGAAAAGACCCGCGAACTGGAAGAGCAGTATTTTACCGACAGTCTGACGGGGCTTCCGAACCGCTACCGATTGCAAGAAGAGCTGATGAGAGAGGAGATCACGGCACTGGCGATCGTCAACGTGGATGATTTCAAGGAGGTCAACGATTTCTTCGGAATTTCTATCGGCGATGAGGTACTGATACAGATCGGCCATTGGCTCAGCGAGCTCTCCGGTTCCTGCTACCGCCTCGGGAGCGATGAGTTTGCGCTGACCTTTCATGAACCGCTTGATCAAAAGGAGCTGGAACACCGTTTGGGGACGCTGCTCAAGCTGTTGGAGGAAAAAATCTTTACAGTCAAAGAGGAGAGCCTGAATATTCGGGTGACGATCGGTGTCGCACTGGGATGCGAAGCGGCGCTCTCACGCGCCGACATTGCCTTGCATCATGCCAAAAACAACAAACAGCCGGTCGCTTTTTACCGCCAGGAAGAAAAGGTCGAAGAGCAGTACCGGTCCAACCTGATGATGGCTTCGAACATCCGAAAAGCTCTTTTTGAGCACCGCATCATCTGTTATTATCAGCCGGTCGTCAATCTGCAGACGGGGAAAGTGGAGAAATACGAAACGCTGGTGCGGATGGTGGATGAAGCGGGCACTATCGTGCCGCCGATGGAGTTTTTGCCGATTGCCAAACACACCAAGCTCTATCCGCAGATTACCCTGGAGGTCGTCCATCAGGCCTGCTCCCTGTTCGCGGCGCGCGAAGAGGAGTTTTCGATCAACCTTTCCGACAGCGATATGCGTAACCCCCACACTGTCGAGGAGATCATCAAAACGCTTACCCGCACCGGCACCGGTTCCCGGGTCGTTTTTGAGATCCTCGAATCGGAAGGGATCGAGAATTACGATGAGGTCACCCGCTTTATCAGCCGGGTCAAAGGGCTGGGCGCCAAGATCGCCATCGATGATTTCGGCACCGGATATTCAAACTTCGAAAACATTTTGAACCTGAACGTCGACTACATCAAGATCGACGGTTCGCTGATACGGGAGATGATCAATGACCGCCGCCGCCGGATCATCGTGGAGACGATTGTCGATTTTGCTCAAAAAATCGGAGCCGAAACCATCGCCGAATTTGTCGTAGACGAAGCGACGTACGATATGGCCAAAGCGCTGAAGGTGGATTACTCACAGGGGTATTTCACAGGCAAACCCATCCCTCTGTAGAGCAGTGCCTGTCTGCGGATAATTGCTATTGGGGCAAAGTTGTGGTAAAATGCGGGTTCGAAAAATTTTAAATAGAAAGTGGGTGATTGCATGCCTGGTATTATCTTACGCCAAGA
>CAYXWQ010000061.1:0-4369 GCA_964468865.1 uncultured Sulfuricurvum sp.
CTTTGGGACGGTCGCGCAGTTCATAGACCGCCATCAGCTCGCCATCCGCCGCATAGTAGAAAAGGCTCTTGTCACTCGAAGAGTCGACGCTAATCCCCATCTCCTGCATCAGCAGCGCATTGCCGCCGGCGACCATGACCCCTCCCGCGCGGGCGACGATCCCCCGGGCCGGGATTTCGCGCGCCTCTTCGAGGGGGGTGTTTTCTGCGGCCCCTTCGGTTCTCTCCAGATATTCCGCAACCCCGCGGCTGATCGGGTGTTTGGAAGAAGAGACGAGCGAGTAGAGATGGCCGGCATCAAACGGTTGGTGAAGCGTCGAAGAGACGACTTCGGGCCGTCCCTGCGTGATCGTCCCCGTTTTGTCCAGCACCACCATCGTCGCCTTGGCCATCGTCTCGATCTGGGCGGCCGATTTGAACAAAATCCCCCGCTTCGCCCCCAGTCCCAGGCCGACCAGCGTCGCGACCGGGGTTGCGAGTGCCAGCGCGCACGGGCAGGCGATGATGATGACCGAAATCCCGACCATCAGGGATCGGTCAAACGAGTGGGGCCAGAAATACCATCCCCAGAACGTTGCGACGGCCAGAAATAGGATCGTCGACGAAAAATGCTGCGACAGGCGGTTGGCCAGCTGCTCGATGCTGGGCTTTTTGGACATCGCGTTCTCCAGGAGGTTGACGAGATTGGAGAGCGTCGAATGGGCGAAATCTTTCGTGGCCCGGTAGGTGAGGAGCGCGTCAATGCTCGTTGTTCCGCTGATGATCGTATCGCCGGGGCGCTTGAAAATCGGCTCCGATTCCCCCGTGAGGCTGGACTCGTCGAAGCTCCCTTCCCCCGAAATGACTTCCCCGTCGATCGCCGCTTTCTCCCCCGTCCGGATACGGATCACATCGCCGACCTTGACCTCGTTGACATTCACTTCGCGGATCGTCTCCCCCTCGACGACGCTCACCTCGCGGGGGATGTGTTTGCCGATAATATCGAGGGTGTCGGCGGCATTTTTGCGGCTGAGCACCTCGAGGAACTTGCCGAAAAGGACGAAAGTGATGATCATCGAGACCGAATCGAAATAGGCCTCCCCTTTTTCCAGCACGGTGATGTAGATCGAATAGAGGTACGCCAGGCTCGATCCCGTCACGACGAGAAGGTCCATATTGATCGTCTTGTTTTTCAGCCCGTAATAGGCCCCCCGGTAAAAGACCCATCCGCTGTAAAAGAGGACCGGAGTTGCCAGGAACCACTCAGCGACGTTGAGGATCGTCTTGATCTCCTGCGTGATACCCGTAAAATACCCTGCATACTGGGCGATCGCGACCCACATCATGTTCATCGTCGCAAACGTCGCCACCGCCATACGCAGGTAATACTCCTTGCGCTCCTTGTTCGCCCGCGCCTCCTGCAGCGTCGCATCGTAGGGGAACGCGTTGTAGCCGATGGCGCGGATCATGTCGATGATGGCGGAGAGCTTGACGGTTCCCGCATCCCACGTGATGCGGGCCTTGTTGTTTGTGTAGTTGATGTGGGCCTCGATGACGCCGGCCATCTTGTGGAGTGCCTTCTCGTTCAGCCAGACGCAGGCGGCGCAGTGGATCCCCTCGATGACGAGGGAGACCTGCTGGAACCCCTCTTTGGTTTCGGTGACGAACCGTTCATGAAAAGCGGGGGTGTCGAAATTGGTACTCGCTTCGAACTGCTCGGTCGGAGGGGAGAGGGTCGTATCCCCCATCTTCGCATAGAAACTGTCCAGCCCCTCGTCCTTGAGAAGATGGAAAATCCCCTGGCAACCCTTGCAGCAGAAGCGGTGTTCCCCATCATGTATCATCACCTCATCGCCAAACTCCAGATGGCAATGATCGCACTTGACTTTAGACATGTTCAAACTTCCCCAGTTCCCGATTTTTAACCACACGCTCATACGTTCCTGCGATCCCCTGCATCACGATATGGACGCCATGTTCGGCGTTTCGGGCATAGCCGATCGCCATGGCCAGATTCGCCGTCGCCTCTACCGGATCGATCGACCAGGGGACCATCGCCCCGGTAAAAACGACCGTTTTGCCGCACTCTATCGCCGCGACCGCCAGAGCGCTTTTGTCGATCGTATCGGTACCGTGGACAACAATGATCGCTGTCGCGTGCGACGACGCGATGGCTTCGCACAGCGCCGCACGGTCCGCATCGTCCATCTCCAGCGAATCTTTGTAGATCAGCCCCTCTACGGGGAGGGGGAGGGCAAACGTCCTGACGACCGATTCGACGGCATCGTTGTCGCGGGGAACGAAAAGCTCCCCCCGAATCGGATCGTAGCGCTTGTTGAAAGTACCGCCGGTATTGAGGATCAGCATTGCAGCAGCTCCCGCAGCGAGCGGACGATCCTGTCCGCTTCGGATGTTCGTGCCTTTTCGGACAGGAGAATATTGTTCCCCACCCCGGCGCGCCGCGCGGCCTCGATATCCCGTTCGTTGTCGCCGATCATGACCGAGGCGGCCATGTCGATGCCGAAATCGCGCTGCGCGTCGAGAAACATCCCGGGCTCCGGCTTTCGGCATTCGCACACTCCGCTGATCTCCTCATGGTGGGGGCAATGGTATATCCGATCGATCGTGATCCCCAGCTGTGCGAAATGCTCGATCATCCAGCGGCTGAGGAGCTGAAAATCCTCTTCGCTGTACATCCCACGGGCGATCCCCGACTGGTTCGTGACGATGATGATCACATACCCCTTTTCCTGATAGTCGCGGCACACTTCCACGATCCCGTCCATCAGTTCGAAATCCTCGATTTTATGCAGGTAATTCTTTTCGACGTTGACGACGCCGTCACGGTCCAGAAAAAGGGCTTTGGTCACCTTACGCCACTCCGCCGCCGAAAATCTCTTTTTCGATGATGTCGCAGATCATATGCTCGATCAGCAGGTGCGATTCCTGGATACGCGGCGTCGCGTTGGAGGGGACGATGATCGCATAGTCGGCCATCGCCGCCATTTTCCCGCCGTCGCGTCCGACGAGGGCCACCGTCGCCACACCGCGCTCTTTGGCCGCCGTAAACGCGTTAATCACGTTTTGAGAGTTCCCCGACGTCGAGATCCCGATGAACAAATCCCCCTCCTGCGCGAGCCCTTCGAGCTGGCGGGAAAAAACGTACTCATACCCATAATCGTTTCCGATCGCCGTGAGATTCGAGCTGTCGGTCGTCAGGGCGATCGATGGTAGCGAGGGGCGGTCAAACCCGTAGCGCCCCACCAGTTCCGCCGCGAAATGCTGCGCGTCGGCCGCCGATCCGCCGTTTCCGGCGATCAGGATTTTTTTGCCTTTTTTGTAGACGTCCACACACGCCTGCGCCACTTCCACAAGGAGGTTCACCAGCGCATCGTTTTCCAGAATAGCCTGTTTCGTCGCCGCCGATTCGGCGATCTGCTTCATGATGTAGTTTTTCATTTGTTTCCTTTAATAACGGATTCCGGTGACGGAGCGCACTCTCTCGATCGTTTCCGCCGCCGCGGCACTCGCTTTTGCCGCACCTGATTTCAGAATCTCGCGCACCTCGTCCTGATGCTCTTCATAATACGCGCGGCGTTCGCGGTAGGGGCGGAAATACTCCCAGATCACATCGTGGGTGTAGAGTTTGAAATGGCCGTGCCCTTCGCCGCCTCGCTTGTACCGTTCCTGCAGTGCCTGCGTCTGTTCATAATCCAAAAAGAGTTTGGCGATGTTGTAGACATTGCACCCCTCGTAATCTTTGGGCTCCTCCATCGGCACGGCCTCGGTCACGATTTTTTTGATGATTTTCGACTGGATCTTCTCTTCGCTGAAAATGGGGATCGTGTTCCCGTAGCTCTTCGACATCTTCTGCCCGTCGATTCCCGGGACCGTCGCGACGTTCTCGTCGACTTTGAACTCGGGCAATGTGAAGATATCGCCGTACTGGTTATTGAATTTGAGGGCGATATCCCGGGCGATCTCGACGTGCTGGATCTGGTCTTTTCCCACGGGAACGACCTGCGAACCGAACAGCAAAATATCGGCCGCCATCAGTACCGGATACGAAAAGAGGCTGTGGTTGGAGGCAATCCCCTTGGCCACCTTGTCCTTGTAGCTGTGGGCCCGCTCGAGCAGCCCCATCGGGGTGAAGCCGGAAAGGACCCAGTAGAGTTCGAGGACCTCTTTGACATCCGACTGCACCCAGAAAGTGCTTTTTTCGGGGTCCATCCCCAGCGCCAGAAAATCGGTCGCCGCCTGCATCGTCAGTCTGGAGAGGCGTTCTCCATCGCTGAGGCTCGTCATCGCGTGGTAGTTGGCGACAAAGGCGAAAACCTCCTGATCGTTCTGGGAATCGATCATCGCTTTGATCGAGCCGAAATAGTTTCCGA
>CAYXWQ010000062.1:0-3910 GCA_964468865.1 uncultured Sulfuricurvum sp.
TATGTTATTCATTTCCAAAACCTTGATGATCGGGAAAAACAATGGAAACGCTTCAGCTCTCCAGAATTTTATCGGCACTCGGAACTTCCGAAACCGGACTCAGCGATGAGGAAGCGGCTCAGAGGCTTCTGGAAAATGGTCCGAACACCCTCCCCAAGCTCCGTTCCCGTCCGCTGTTGTTCAAATTTCTCGATCAGTTCTCCCATTTTTTTGCTTTGCTGCTGTGGGTAGCGGCCATCATCAGTTTTATCGCTGCATGGTTCGACCCTGATTCGAATATGGATTCGATCGGATGGGCGATTATCGTCGTCATCGTTTTGAACGGATTTTTCGGGTTCTATCAGGAGTTTCGCACCGAAAAAAGTCTCGAAGCCCTCCGTAAGATCCTCCCCCTGACCGTGACGGTACGGCGCGGCGGTGTTGAGCGGAGCGTTTTGGCCGAAGAGCTTGTCTGCGGGGACATCGTTATCCTCAAGGAGGGGGACAAGATTCCTGCCGATTTGTATGTGATCGAAGCCTACGGATTGTGGGTGAATGAAAGCACGCTGAACGGGGAGAGCGAGATGGTATCGGCCGATAGGGTCGGTAGCGGCCATCCCAAAAGCGTCCTCTACTCTGGGACCTATGTTGTCAAAGGGGAAGCGGTCGGGGTCGCCTATGCGACTGGGAAAGCGAGCCGTTACGGAGGCATCGCGATGCTGACGCAGGAGGTGGAATCGGGGATCGGACATCTGCAAAAAGAGCTCGCCCATATTTCCAAAATCGTCGCGTCGATCTCTTTTGTCATCGCTGGCAGTTTCATCGTGATGGCCGGGGCCGGCGGTTCGGATCTGTGGAAATCGTTTCTTTTTGCTTTGGGGGTGCTGGTGGCGATGATTCCCGAGGGGCTGCTGCCGACCGTAACCCTTGCGCTGGCATTCGGCGCCCAGAGGATGGCCTCGAAAGGGTTTTTGGTCAACAGCCTCTCGGTCATCGAAAACCTCGGAGCGGTGACCGTCATCGCGACCGACAAAACGGGGACGATCACCCGGAACGCAATGGAGATGGTATACCCCGACGACAATCCCCCTCCGACAGAAACGATGCTCGATGCGATCACGCTGTGCAACCGTGCCGACGGCGGGGAGGGAGACCCGGTCGATCAGGCCCTTTTCCGGTTTGCCGGCCGTTATACCGATCCCCATGCCCGGCGGAATGAGAAGCCGATGGTCGGCGAATACCCTTTTGATTACCACCTCAAACGGATGAGCACGGTCCATCGGGAGGAAAACGGATTTGTCGTTTTTTGCAAAGGGGCCCCCGAAATTATTTTGGGGCTGTGCGAAAGGGATGGAGACGATTCGAAGGCGATGGGGGAGGTCGAGCGCAGGGAGTGGACCCGAAAGCACGACGAGATGGCTTCCCGGGGATACCGGGTCATCGCCCTGGCGTACAAACGGTGCGAGCGCGAGCCGGCTACCCGTGAGGAGGCGGAAGCGTCCCTCGTATTTATCGATTTTGTCGCCCTCGTTGATCCTCTGAGAGACGATATCACCGATGCGGTCAAGAAGTGCCACAGGGCCGGAATACGGCTGCTGATGGTGACGGGGGACCATCCGATTACGGCGGGGGCGATCGGGTTCCAGGCGGGTATAATCGCGTCGCCGGAGGATGTGCTGAGTGCCGAACACCTCGAAACGTTTCCCAAAGAGGGGATGAAGCGGCTATTGAAAAAAAACCATGTCTTCGCCCGCGTTTCTCCCGAACAAAAACTGATGATCGTTTCCCTGCTCAAAGAGATGGGGGAGACGGTCGCCGTAACGGGAGACGGGGTCAACGACGCTCCGGCGCTCAAAAAAGCTGACGTCGGGATTGCGATGGGATCGGGGACCGATGTGGCGAAACAATCGGCCGATGTGATTCTGGTCGATGACCATTTCGCCACGATCGTCAGGGGGATCGAGGAGGGGAGAACGGTGTACGAAAACATCCGCCGCTTCATCACCTATATGCTCTCGAGCAATGTTCCCGAAGTGGTTCCCTATGTCTTCTTTTTTTGGTTGGGGGTCCCTCTGGCCCTGCCGGTCCCTCTAGTGCTGGCGATCGACTTGGGAACCGACATCCTCCCCGGGCTTGCCCTCGGGGCCGAACCGCCGCACAAAGGGCTGATGAACAAGGGTCCCCGCAGCCGAAGAGAGCCGATATTGACTCTCGGTGTCTATGTGAGGGCATTTGGATTCCTGGGTTTCCTGACGGCGGTGATATCGATGGGGTTTTTCTTTTTCTATCTCGATGCGCATGGGTGGAAGCCCGGAGAGACCTTCTCCTGGAGCGATCCGCTCTATCTGCAGGCGACGACACTGGTGTTTGCGGCGATCGTATTTGCGCAGATCGGCCATGGCCTCTCATGCCGAAGCGAGCGCGAATCGATATGGACGCTCGGATGGGGGAGCAATCCCTATTACTGGGCGGGAGTTGTTTCCGAGCTTGTTATCCTGGGGGCGCTTGTCGCCGTGCCGTGGCTGTCGGGTATTTTCGGAACAGCTCCGTTTGACCCGTGGTATTGGGCTGGGCTTGCCGCTATTGTCCCGGTCGTTGTGCTGGCGGAAGAGGGGCGAAAAATGTTTGTACGGTATCGGTAAAATGGTGCAATAAGAGATGATAAAGAGATGATTTAATAATTTATTTCTTATATCCCCAATTTATTAAAGCGGTCAAACGCCGCAAAGTACCAATTTTGGCTTTGTATTGCTACTTTTATTGCATATCTTCTTTAATTTATTTGAGAGTTGTCAAGCGCATTATTCGAAATAAAATAAGCAATAAAAAATTCAATATTTGTAGTATAATGCGTATAATTATACATAAATTTACTGTAAGGAGCTGGCAATGATGTTATATGCTCGGGATGAGATTATCCCTGCAACCGAAGTTGCACGAAATTTTGCTTCTGTTTTTAAAAGCTTGGTCGAAGGTGCGAAGGAAAAAATCGCTATTGCGAAAAATAATAAACTCGAACTCGTTGTTTTACCGATTGAAGAATATGAGCGTCTTGTTGATATTGCTGATTTAGCAGAGCATATTGAGATTTATAAAACAGTCCGTGAACGGACCCAGAGTGATACAAAAGTGCGTATTGGACTCGATGACATGATGAGCCGTGTCGGGATAAGCGACGCTGATGTACACGATTGAATTTTTCCCCGAAGTTGAGGATGATTTAAAACAACTCGATCACCGTGCCCTGCTTTTGGTATTCAAACAGCTCAAAAAACTTTCACAGTCTCCTCAGTTAGGTAATTTATTAGGGAATAAAGCGGGCATGGATTTGAGCGGATGCCGAAAGATGTATGTGGATCACAAACGGGTGCGTATTGTCTATCGAATCATCGAAGAGGTGATTGTTGTAGAAGTCATCGCGATCGCTCAGAGAGACGATATGAGTGTATATCGTGAGGCTTCACAGAGATTAGATGGGAAAGCTTAATTCTGCACCATTCTTTGCCACAAGTAATCCTCGTATGTAGGTTAAAACTTCATATCATTTTCTAAAATTATAAAGACCTACATTAAAAACTACATTAAGCTTACGGATTTGGTCGGATTGAACCGTATGATACAGGATGAAATTATGAATGTAATAACCGTAAATAGGGAGTTTTTGAAGATTTTTTGGATGGTTCTGGATGAAGGTGGAAATATAATTGGTGGACCCTAGCGGGATCGAACCGCTGACCTCGTCGCTGCCAGCGACGCGCTCTCCCAGCTGAGCTAAGGGCCCAAAGAAGTTTTGGAACGGAAATTATAGGGTGTCGGCTCTTAAATGTCAATGGGTAAAATAAAAATAAAGTTTCACACGGCTTTGGCCGATATACTGGACATGAAAAACTTAGCCCTTATGATGATTATGAGTATTGCCGGCGTAGCGTTG
>CAYXWQ010000063.1:0-3884 GCA_964468865.1 uncultured Sulfuricurvum sp.
AGAAACCTTAAGGGTTTTTTATATTTAGCACCGTTTAAGATTTGTTTTCTAATTGGACATCAGCTCGATCAGTTGATCGACCGTCTCCTTAAAATTGCTGATGTATCGGGCACCCTGCGTCAAAAACTTCTCCATCTCCTCTTTCTTGGCGATCGCCTCGTCGAGTTCCCTGTCGGTCCCCTTGGCGTAGGCGCCGATCCTGATCAGCATCTCGTTTTCTTTTAATAACGTATAGAGGCGCCGAAAACGGCGGACAGCGGCGAAATGTTCGGGGGATATGACATCGTTCATGACGCGTGAGGCGGAGTTTAGGATATGGATGGGGGGATATATCCCGAAATCGGTCAGTTCGCGGGAGAGGACGATGTGGCCATCGAGGATCGAACGTGACTGGTCGGCAATCGGGTCGCTCAGATCATCCCCCTCGACGAGTACGGTGAAAAATGCCGTGATCGAACCTCTCCCCTCCTCTTTCCCGGCCCGTTCCATCAGCTGCGGCAGAAGGGTCAGCGAGGAGGGGGGATACCCTTTCGACGTTGGAGGCTCACCCAGCGCCAAACCGATTTCGCGCTGCGCCATTGCGAACCGCGTCACCGAGTCCATCATAAACAGAACATCCTGCCCCTGTTCCTTAAAATACTCCGCCACACTCATCGCGCTGAATGCCCCGTATTTTCGCATCAGCGGCGAGTCATCGCTCGTCGCGACGACCACGACTGTATTTTCCAGATTTCCGCCGAGGCTTTTTTCGATGAATTCGGGAACTTCGCGTCCCCGTTCCCCGATGAGGGCCACTACCTTGATCGGCGTTTTCGCCCCCCGGACGATCATCCCCATCAGCGTCGATTTCCCGACGCCGCTCCCCGCGAAAATCCCGAGTTTCTGCCCTTTGCCGCAGGTCAGGAGGCCATCGATCGTTTTTACTCCGACGCTGAAAGGCTCGTCGATCATCCCCCGCTTCATCGCCGCGATGGGGGGCTTGATGATAGGCTCAAGCTGCCTCCCCTCGATGGGCCCCTTGCCGTCGATCGGGTTCATGAACGGATCGACGACACGCCCCAGCAGCGCCTCTCCGACTTCGATCGTCATCCCCGTTTGATTCGGGTAGACTTTGTCTCCGGCGCGATACCCCTCGACAAACCGGAAAGGGGTAATGTAAAAACGGTTCCTCTCCACCTCGCTGACCATCCCCAGCGTCTGCATTCCGTGCGCTTCGGAGACGATCAGCACCGTGTCACCGATGCTGACATGAAGCCCTTCGGCAATGATCACGGTAGGGCTGATTTTGGTGATGGTCCCAAAAAGGGTCGTGAGTTTGTGGATTCCCAGACGGTCGCGAAGGGCTTTCAGCGGCATCGGCTAATAACGGGTCCCGGCGGGAGAATTTATCAGGTTAAAAAATTCCATCCGGGTTTTTTCATCCCGCTTGAACAATCCGCGCAGTGCGCTCGACGTCGTCGTCGAGCAGATTTTCTCAACGCCACGCATCTCCATGCACATGTGACGCGCCTGGATGACCACGGCGACCCCCTTGGGAGCGATCGCGTGCATCAGGGCATCGGCGATCTGCTCGGTGAGCTGCTCCTGAATCTGCATCCGCCGGGCAAACACATCGACGACACGGGGGATTTTGGAGAGACCGACCACTTTTCCATCGGGGATATAGGCGACATGGGCCCGCCCGATAATCGGGAGAAGATGGTGCTCGCACGTCGAATAAAATTCGATGTCCTTTACAAGGACCATCTCGTCGTTGCTGCTTTCGAACATCGCCGAATTCAAGATGCTCTGGGGATCGTCATTGTAGCCGCCGAACATGAATTCGTACGCCTTCAATACCCGCTCAGGGGTCTTCAGCAACCCCTCCCGATTCACATCTTCACCGACATAACGGATCATTGTTTTGACCGCTTCCTCAAACTGCTGCTGACTGGTTGTTTTCGACATCATTTTCTCGCCACGATAATAGATAATAGTGTTATCACTCTATCACGTTTTTGCTGAGGGGCAGATGAGCAGCGCCGCCTCTTCATAGACTTATCAGCCCTTTTTAGGTATTATTGCCACCATTTAGTCAATACGACAACGTCATAAAGGGATTTTAATGCAAATAACCACCAACAAAATCGATTCCGCAAACGCGAAAATCAATGCTGCCATCACACGAAATACGCTCGATAAAAACGTCGAAAAAATCGCCAACCAGCTCAGCAAAGAGGCCAAAATCGCCGGTTTCCGCAAAGGAAAAGTCCCTGTAAGCGCCGTCAAAAAACAGTACGGCGAACGCTTGGTTCAAGACGCTGAAGCCCAGGCGCTCCGCGACCTTCTCGATCAGGCACTCGCTGAGATGGAGATCGCTGCAAGCGCCCTCATCGGCGAGCCTCAGGTGACCAAATTCGACCGCAACGACAACGGCGTCGATGTTGAAGTAACCCTCGCGATCCGTCCCGCCATCGATCTGGGCGATTACCTCACCATGGTTCCCGAATTCGCCAAACCTGCCATCAGCGACGAAGCGGTTATGGAACGGATCACCGAACTGGCCAACGCGCAGGCACCTCTGGTCAACGTTGACGAAGACCGCGCACTGATCAGCGGTGACACAGCCCTGATCGATTTCGAAGGGTTCGTCGACGGCGAAGCGTTCGAGGGTGGAAAAGCCGAAGGGTTTGCCCTCCGCCTCGGAAGCGGCCAATTCATCCCGGGCTTTGAAGACCAGGTTATCGGAATGAAAAAAGGGGAAGAAAAAACGATCGACGTAACGTTCCCTGAAAATTACGGCGGCGCGAAGCTGGCGGGCAAACCGGCACAGTTCAAAGTAAAAGTCCAAGCGATCCAAACCAAAGAAGCGGTAACGGTCGATGACGAACTGGCCAAAAAAATGCTCCCCGGATTTGACGATGCCAACATCGATATGCTCAAAGAGAAAGTCAAAGAGCAGCTCCAAAGCGAAGAGATGAGCAAACTCTACAACGAAGAGCTCAAACCTTCATTGATGGAAACCTTCGTCAATGCGTTCACCATCGATCTTCCCGAGTTCATCGTCGAGCAGGAAATTGACATGGCGCTGAACAAAAAAGCTCGTGAAATGGCCGAAGCGGAACTCGAAGAGCTCCGCAATGACATCGAAAAAGTCAAAGCGCTGCGCGAAACGTTCCGTGATGAAGCAAGCCGTGCGGTCAAAGCCACTTTTATCGTCGACGCGCTGGCACGCGCCGAAGAGATCAGCGTCAGCGAGCAGGAATTGATGCAGACGATCTATTTCGAAGCGATGCAGATGGGTCAGGATCCCGCTGCCGTCTACAAACACTACCAGGAGTCAGGATACCTTCCGGCTATCCAGATGGCGATGATCGAAGATCGCGTACTGAGCAAACTGCTCAACGATAAAATCAAAGAGGCCTAATGAGCTATATCCCTTACGTCATTGAAAAGACGGGGCGCGGCGAGCGCTCCTACGACATCTATTCGCGTCTGCTCAAAGACCGTATCATCATGCTCAGCGGCGAGGTCAACGACGCCGTCTCCTCGTCGATCGTCGCGCAGCTGCTTTTTCTGGAAGCTGAAGATCCCCAGAAAGACATCTATTTCTACATCAACTCTCCCGGCGGTGTCATCACCTCTGGGATGGCGATCTACGATACGATGAACTATATCCGTCCCGATGTCTGCACGATCTGCATCGGACAGGCGGCGTCCATGGGGGCATTTTTGCTCAGCTCCGGGACGAAAGGGAAGCGCTACGCCCTCCCCCACGCGCGGATCATGATCCATCAGCCCCTCGGCGGCGCCCAGGGGCAGGCGACCGATATCGAAATCCAGGCCAAAGAGATTTTGCGGATGAAAGCCGAGCTTAACGAGATTCTGGCGAAAAACTGCGGCCA
>CAYXWQ010000064.1:0-3708 GCA_964468865.1 uncultured Sulfuricurvum sp.
GAAGCGGGGAGCATCGGATAGGCGATGGCCGGCTTTTTCCCTTCGAGCACTTTGAGGAACGTTTCGATCTCATTGGTCTCCTGATCGCTCAATTCAACACCCAGCTGGATACGTCCCATCTCTTTGATAGCTTCGGAGAGGGTCGCGATCTGGCCGTTGTGGAAGTAGGGAGCCGTTTCGGTCACGTTGCGAAGTGTCGGCACGCGCACCAGACCGTTGGCGTCTCCTTTGAAATCACCTACGTTCATGTGCTTGTACTGACCCGTGATGTTGAACGCCTGCATCGTTCCGCCCAGGGCGATGTCGTTGTGACAGGTTGCGCACCCTTTGTCGATGAAGGTTTTAAGCCCTTTTTGCTCCGCAGCGGTGAGCGCTTTTTTGTTGCCGTTCAGGAAATCGTCGTAGCGCGACGGGGTAACGAGGGTCCGCTCGAATACGGCGATCGTGTCGGCGATTTTTTCAAACGTGATGTTGACGTTTTTGCCGTATGCTTTTTGGAACATTGTGACGTACGTAGGGATCGAGTTGACAACGTTTGTAACATGGTCTTTTGGAGCAGCCATCTCAGGGGCGGCTTGCATCGGTCCCTGGGCCTGGTCTTCGAGGTGCGGGCTGCGGCCGTCCCAGAACTGCTGGCTGTAGAATACGGCGTTATAGACCGTCGGTGAGCTCAGATGGTGGGGATTGGCACTCCATTTATGCCCGATAGCGGCCGTCATGCCGTCAACCCCACCGAGGCCGAGGTTATGGCAGGTGTTACAGCTGATCAGACCGCTTTTGGAGAGGCGCGGTTCGAAATAGAGCATTTTCCCCAGTTCGACTTTGGCGGAAGTTGTCGGATTTTTAGGATTGGAAGTGAGCTTTTCCAGCGCTTTTTTATTGGCAGGGATCGGTTTGAGACCGGCTGTTTTGGCTTCGTCGATGAGCGAAGCACCCATGACGGAGGTGGCAACAATAGCGGATAACATCAATGCTTTCATGTGAGTCCTTGTTGTGGATATAGGATGAGGTATTGTAGCACAATATTACAAAGGAAAAACTTTATCCTTTGGTTAGTTCGCGGATCACGGTCGTCCGTTTCGTATGTTCCAGGCGCCGGCACGCCGATTCGAATGCGCCGCTCTCCCCGACGAGGATGCAGTGTCCCTTGGCCCGGGTGAGGGCGGTATAGAGGAGTTTGGTGTTGAGCATGATGTGATGGGAAAAACTCATGACGATGACGACGGTATCGTATTCCATCCCCTGTACCTTGTGGACGCTCAGGGCATACGATAGGTTTAGAAGCTCGCCGATCCCTTCGAATTTATACTGGACGATCAGCTCTTCGTTGGGATAGTAGACGTACGCGAGTTCCTCCTCCTCATCGATCCGGAACACCAACCCGCACATCCCGTTGAAGATCCGCCGCTCGCTCGCCTCGATCCCTTCCTTGTATTCCTCGGGGGTGTAGGAGAGGATGTTTTCGTTTTTGATGTGGACGACCTTGTCCATGAGGCGAAGTTCCCCCTTGCGGGTCGAAATCTTTTTTTTCGGGTTGGGATTGAAATACTCCTGCAACACGGTGTTGAGATTGTCGACTCCCAGCGTATGGGCCCGCATCGGCGAGAGGACCTGAAAGGCGCTCAGATATTCGCGGATCTGCTTGGAGCGGAGTTTTTCCCGCGATTCTTCCAGATGTTCCAGGGTCACTTCGGCGATACGGGCCAGGATGTTGTGGGCGTGGGTCTGGAGCGCTTCGCCGAACGCATCGGCGCTGAGGGAGTTTTTGAGCCCATAGCGGTTGGGGAGGTCGATGGGGATGAAGGTAAAATCGTCGTAGTCCTCCTGGTAGGGGGGGATGACGCCGCGGCGGATGTCGTTCGCGATCAGAGCGATGGCCTGATCGTCGCGCTGGCGGTAAATCTGCGTCAGCATGACGGTCGGAGCCAGTTCCAGCGCAATCGCGTCGCCGAGGGGATTGCCGGCTCCGATCGGGGGGAGCTGCGCATCGTCGCCCACGATGATCACGGTCGCGTCCGAGTCGACTTTGGCCATCAGCCGGGCGAAAAGGGTCGAATTGATCATCGATGCTTCATCGATCAAAATCACTTTGTAGGGGAAGGTATCGTGCGATTCGAACCGGACCAGCAGGCTCTGGATCGTCGAGCTTTGATATCCGCTTCGCTCCCGGATCCGCTGTGACGCGATCCCGCTGAGGGCGCAGGTCATGATCAGAGCAGCCTCATGTCGGGTCGCCAGCAGATCGAGAAGCGCCTTGGCCGTGGTGCTCTTTCCTGTCCCCGCATATCCGACGAGGAGTATCAGCCCCGCGCCGCTGTTGATCAGGCAAAGCGCTTCGTATTGCTGTTCTCCGAGGTTTAGGCTGTGCTCTTTTAAAAATGTCTCCAGATCGTCGGTGAGGGGGGGATGGGACATTTTTCCCCGTTTTTCAAACTGCTGCAGCAGAAACTTTTCCGCTTCATAGATACGGGTCGGAGAGAGTTTGCCGCTGGGAAGCCGGACGATGCTCCCCTCGCGGACGCGGTCTTCGAGCGCTTCGTCGTAGGGTTCATGGTCCCCAAGCTCCAGCAGCAGGTCGAGTTTGTCGTAGAGGGTGCTGCGTTCGATGCAGCTGTTCCCCTCCTGATCGCAGTGTTCGCCGAGGGTGTATTCCATCGCCGAGCGGATGCGGCGCGGATCATGCGCTCCGACCCCCATGTTGCGCGCGATTTCGTCGGCTTTTTTGAATCCGATCCCGGGGATCCGCATCAGGCCGTAGGGGTTGGAACGGATCGCTTCGATCGGGTCGCTGACATCGCGCATCGTTTCGGCGATGAGGCGGAGCAGGGAGGGGGTGACGCCGTAGGGGGCGAGGTATTCCCCCAGCAGCCGCATCGAGCGAAACTGTTTCCATCCCGACGAGAGTCTGGCGAGCCGCTTGGCGCTCATCCCTTTGATCTCCATCAGCTGTCCGATATCGTTGTCGAGGATTTCGATGAGCCCCTCGGTGGTGTAGCGCTCTATCAGTTCGGCCGTCAGTTTTTTGGTGAACCCCTTGACGACGCGGTTGAGGAAAAAGAAGAGCTCATGCTGGTTCACCAGGAGCGATTCGGCCTTGAAACTCCGGCCATACTGCCGGTGCTCTTCCCATGACCCCTTCAGGGTAACGGCGGCTCCGACGAGGTGCGCGACGTCGCTCTCGTAATAGTGGGCGCTGATCTTCTCCCCGCTGCGCAGCACGGCGATGAAGAAGCCGTTGTTCTCGTAGATGATTTTGTCGATTTGGCCGATCAGGGTTTGCATGTGCGATTGTAGCGAAAATTCAGCAGTAGAGAGATTTTTGGGGCACAGTGAAATGCCCGAGGAGGAAGATCAGGCTTTGACCCGTTTAATCCGTTCTTCTTCCTGCTCTTTGTACAGCTCCGCGCATCCGCGGGCGAGTTCACGGATTTTGAGGATGTAGTTGGCACGCTCGGTCACCGAGATCGCCTTGCGCGCATCGAGGGTGTTGAAGGTGTGCGACGCCATCATGCACAGATCGTACGCGGGGAGGGGGAGCGCGGCCTCGAGGCAGCGTTTGCATTCGGCCGCTTTGGCCTCGAACTCGGCGAACAGCATCGCCGTATCGGCGATCTCGAAGTTGTATTTGCTAAACTCGATCTCCCCTTCCTTGTGGATGTCGCGGTAGAGGGTTTTGCCGTATTGGTTCTCGCTCCAGACGATGTCGAA
>CAYXWQ010000065.1:0-3665 GCA_964468865.1 uncultured Sulfuricurvum sp.
CAAGGTTACTCCCCCTTCTTATACTAATCAATTAACCAATCTAAAAACGTATCAACCAATCCTACAAGCAAATTATTCTTGACTCTTAATACTTAAAGCTATACTCTCCTCACTAAATACTTAGGCCTACCCTCTTTTTTAAACCGGCGAAAGACGCCGATTATTTTTTTTCGTCTTCTCTGTACTGTCCGGCTTTGCATCCGCCGGGTGCGCTCGGCGGGTTCTCTTTGAGATAGCACAGGTCTTCGTACGCCTGTTTGATCACCTTGCTCTCTCGCAGTAGAGGCAACATTTTTTCGTCTTTTTCACTTAGGGAGAGTGACTGGTCGTACAACAACGCTTTGACCTCTTTGTCGATCGCTTCCATTGCCGTTTCGAGATGGGTAATTGAAACCATAAAACCTCTTTTTAGGGTGATTATAGCACTATACAATAAATCTCTTCCCCTTTGGCGTTCAAAACAAACTGGGTTGAAGTGCTTTTAATTTGAAACTTTTACGATGAATTTCACATTGTCCGTATTGTCGGATCGCTTCGATATGGGCCGCGCTACCGTACCCCTTGTGCCCTTCGAACCCGTATTCGGGGTAGAGGGCGCTGAGCTCCACCATCTCCCGGTCGCGGGATACTTTTGCCAGGATCGAGGCGGCGCTTACCTCGGGGACGGTCGTGTCTGCCTTGACAAGGGTTCGCAGGCCGCTGACGCCGAAGGTGGAGTTGCCATCATAGAGATAATCGGCCTCCCCAAGCGCCTCCATGATCTCGCGAAGCCCCTGTGCCAGGCAGGCCGAGAGCCCAATAGTGTCAATCTGAGCCGCGTCAAAACGGGCGATATGGTGGGTAGTGTTGGCGACAATCGTCTCAAAAAGAGCTTCGCGTTTTTTTTCGGTCAGTTTTTTCGAATCGGCCAGCCCGTCAATCGGGTGATGAAAAATAACCCCCGCGATGTAGAGCGGTCCGGCCAATGGCCCGCGCCCCGCTTCGTCGATACCGCAAAACACCATCTGTACGCCCGTTTTTAAATTTTCATCATTGTAGGGTATCATTCGATAAAAAAGGATTAAACAATGGTACGATCAATGATTCTGGCCGTAGGGCTGCTCTGTGCCAACGCGTCGGCTGCGATGGTTTTGGGATTCGGTGCCGAGGCGGATTATTATGCCCCCAAGGCAGACGGTCACTTTGACTATAAAAACACCCGGACCTATTTTGGCAATGACGACGAGTCGGGGTATCAGATCGGCGCCTATTTAGAACACGGCGTGCCGGTTCTGCCCAATCTAAGAATCGATCTGACGTCGGAGAGTTCGTTCAGCGGTACCGATCCCGTACTCGGAGGGGTGAACAAGGTCTCGTTCCAGCAGATCGACATTACCCCCTACTATGAAATCCTCGACAATGTCGTCGACATCGATGTCGGGGTGACGTTCAAGGTTCTGGACGGAAAGGTCGAAGGAGCGATCAACGAGAGCTTCAGCGAAGTGATTCCGATGGGATATCTGGGAGCAGCGGTGAGTTTTCCGGGATTACCCCTTTCGTTGGCGGGTAACGTCAAATATATCGGCTATGACGGCGATTCGTTCACCGATGCGCGGATCAAGGCCGTCTGGGATATTGCTGCGGGCGTTCACGCGCAGGCAGGTTACCGATATGAATCGCTGAAAATCGATGACCGTTTCGATATGAATACCGACGTCACCTTCAAGGGACCGTTTATCGGACTTGGTTTCACGTTTTAATTCTCTTCTTCTCCCAGTGTCCACTGGGCAAACGGGACCATCTCAATCCTGGAAATCGGATGCGAGAGGCTCCCCTCCAGGTTCATCGTAACGGCGATGACTTCCTGTACTCCGTTCGTAATGATAAATCCCTCCAGGGCCTCCACTTTTTTAAACAACGCGTGTTCGTTGGCAAATGGGAGCGCCAGAACGATGCGAGAGCGTTCGGGAAGGTAAAAGTCGATCCCCTCATCGTAATAGCACTCGATGGTGTGTTTGGCCAGTTCGAGAAAGATCAGGTTTTCAAAAACACGTCCGAAATGTTTTTGAAGGTTGAGCGCATGCTTGATCGCGATATCGCACAGATAGAGTTTTTTGACGGCGTTGGGATGGTTGAATTTTTCCAGTCCGTACAGGTAGCGTTTTTCCAGCAGAGACTGGAAATGATGGTAGAGCTTGTCTTTGGATATTTTCCGTTCGCTTTTGAGCCGCTCGTAGAGATTGAACGCCGAGACTTTTTGGGTAACCATACGCGTGGTTTGGGCCAGGATGTCAAATTCGACGGGATCCAGCGCACGCAAAAGGAGGCTTTGTACATAGAGGGGACGTTCCTCGCTGTGGACAGCATGCATGGCCGGAAATCCGCCAAGCTGGAAAAAATGGTTCAATGAAGTGGAATCGAATTTGGGTTCGAACGCCAAAAACTCCTCATAATCGAGGAGATTGATCTGCAGAGATTCTATACCAAGCTCCAGCGGGGCTTCGGAGGAGAGGATGAGCTGATCGATCTCAAAGAGGCGGATATCAGGCCGGTAGTTGTCAAGAGCCAAAATAGTGATTTTGTGCTCACGGCAGAAAGATTCCAGCGAATCGTTCAGTTCGCCCGGGTCCAGGCGAAGATCGCGGCAGTCGAGATAGAGATAGCTCGACTTTTTTTTCGAGAGGAGATAATGCTTGATCAGGGAAGTTTTCCCCGATTGGGCGATCCCGATCAGGGCGATGCTCTCCTCGCCGATAGAAACCTTCCGTTCGATGAAGAGTGGGTTGTGCAAATCGTACCGATAATATTCGTCCAGCAATGCGTTCATGTCTTCTCCTTGCCTAAAATAATAACGAAAAAACAATAGCTTCCTTCTTAAAAGGAAACAAATTCATGCGTACAGCCATTTTTTACCCCTAAAATCCTTGACCAGAAAAGGGCATGTCGGTATAATTTCGCTGCCTTATATAGTCAGGGAAGACCTGACGAGTTCTTTATACTAAGGAAAACATTATGGAAAAGATTCGTTTGAAACTTAGAGCGTACGATCATCGTGTACTTGATCGTTCAGTTGCCTCTATTGTTGAAGCTGTAAAGCGAACGGGTGCGGAAATTCGCGGCCCAATCCCTTTGCCAACCAAGATTCGTAAGTATACGGTTCTTAAATCTCCGCACGTCAACAAAGACTCACGTGAGCAATTTGAGATCCGCATGCACGCACGTTTGATCGACATCGTATCGGCTACGCCGGACACTGTTGATTCATTGATGAAGCTTGACTTGGCTCCGGAAGTGGACGTAGAAGTTCGCTCTATGGACAAGTAAGGAGTAGGGTGTGGAATACATTGTAGAAAAAATCGGCATGAGCCGAACGATTGGCGTACCAAGCAAAGTAGTTACTCTTTTGAAAGTAAAAGAAGTAAAAGTTTGCGAAGTTAACGACGGTACAGCCCTTGTTGCGTATAGCGCAGGGAAAGCCACAAACAAAGCCGTTGAAGGTCAGCAAAAGAAGTACAACCTCACTGCTGAGTTCAACAAATTCGCAACGATTGAAGTTGCCAACACTGAAGCCGGTGATCTTGACGTTGCTCCTTTGAGCGATGCAAAAATCGTTAAATCGGTATTCAACACCAAAGGTCGCGGTTTTACCGGTGTTATGAAACGCTGGAATTTTGCCGGAGGCCCTG
>CAYXWQ010000066.1:0-3540 GCA_964468865.1 uncultured Sulfuricurvum sp.
GGACATGAAAAACTTAGCCCTTATGATGATTATGAGTATTGCCGGCGTAGCGTTGAGCGCGGAAGAATATACGATTCAGACGATCAGTGCCCTGAAAGAGAGCTCGATCACTCCCGCTTTTGAGAAAAAGGTGCAAAAAAGCGCCCTCCCCGTAACGAAGAAAAAAGAGGGGGCATGCAATGTGGTCACGGTAGGCCATTATGACAGCCCCAAAAAAGCGCGGGCGGATTTGGCCAAGGCCAAAGCGGTTGCCAAAGATGCCTTTGTCCGTCCCCTGAACCGCACGGTTCCCAAGGCCTGTACCCCGGCTGTTGCCGAGCAAAAAGCAACAAAAGCTCCGTCGCCACACTCTGCCGTCGCATCGGCTTCCGCCCCGGCTGCTGCCGGAAAAACCAACGAGGTCGTGAAGGCGGCTGAAGCTTCCGTATTACCTGCAGAATCGGGCGCCAAGCCCTCAGTTGCGGTTGTTTCCGAACCGCAAACCGCCGCTAGAATAGAGAAGCAAAAGGACGTTTCGGATCAGATGAATTCCGCTGCCATTTTTATCTATGACCGCAATCTGGCGCGTAAAAGCGATATCCACGATGCCATCGAATACTACAAAAACTCTCCCTACCACACCTTCAAACCCGTAGCGATGCAAAAATAGGGGCTCAGAGCTCCCGGGTCGCCGCCTCATCGAGGCATTCGAGATCGATGCGGTGGATTTTTTTCACTTCCGCGTGGAGCGCTTCGAAAAGTTCGGCCGGATTTTCCCCGTCGGCCGGATAACAGACCGTCGCAGAAGGGACCGGAGTGCTGAAGATTTCGTCGATCATCCGTTTGACCATCCCTGTTCCGTAGCGGTCGGTATAGGGCATCACGAAGAAATAGTAGCGGTCGTAATGGACAATCGCATCGGACGTCCGGAACAATGCCGATAGATTCGCTTCCACAATGTCGGCTGAATGGCCGGAAAAATCGCAAAACATGATGGAAAAACTCTCGGAACGGTTTTCGTCGAGCCGATTGGCGATCCCGATGTTCAGATCGACCAGCGCCGCGAAATTGTAAAACGAAAATATAACCCCTGCCATTATTTCTCCTGAATGAAAATCTTCAAACAGTATAACGCAAAGTTTCCTCAGATGGGGAGGTCAAAAAAGTAGGCCAATCCGTAGTAGATGCTGTAGAGGCCGTAGATAAAAATGGCTAGCGCAGCGATCCGGTTCATCGTCTGGCGGAAGGCGATCTCTTTGAAAAAACTGACCGACTGCCCCAGGGCGAGGAGCGTGGGGACGGTAGCCAGGCCGAACGCCGCCATGATGAGCCCCCCGTCGATAATCGAGGCCGAAGCGGCCGCTTTGGCGGCGAAGAAAAAGACGAAGCCGCAGGGGAAAAAGCCGTTCATCACCCCCAGCGCGAAAAAGCTGCCGATGCTTTTGCTCTTGATCAGGCGGGAGAAAAGGGTCTTGAAAAGCGAATTCGACGAAAACCCTCTTTCCAGCGCATGGATCAGCGACGAGAGGCCCGCCATTCCCAGTGCCGTGATGATCATGACGATTCCGGCGAAGATAAAGAGGGCTCCGTGCATCTCCATGCTCAGAGCGAACAGCGATCCGATCGCCCCGAAAATCATCCCTAAAATGACGTAGGAGCTGACCCGTCCGATATTGTAAGCGCCGTGGCGGATGAGCTGAGCGGTGCGGGTCATGGAAGCGTCGATTTTGGTTGAGCTGTAGGCGACGATGAACCCCCCGCACATCCCGATGCAGTGGCCGAAACTTCCGGCGAATGCAATGGAAATAATCACCCACCATTCTATTGTATTCATAAAACTCCTTCGTCGTTTTACATACGTGATCGGAACGCGTCCCGATCACTACGCTAACGCTGAGTTTCCCTCGGCGGGAAGCCAACGCACGCTTGCGTGCTATAAATCATTAGCATACCTTTTAAAAATTATCAATAGTTTAAATAATTTTCGTTACAACAGTGTTAAGCCTTAACACAAATTTAACAGATATATGAAACAATAGCATGAAAAGACTAAAAGGATAAATGATGAAAAAAGTGATTCTCTCTCTTGCCGCTCTCGTGGCCGTTGCTGGTGCGGACCAACTCGTAAAACTGAAAATCGAGGGGATGATGTGCCCGGCGTGTGTGAAAAACGTCAAAGGCTCGCTCGGCGATGTCAAAGGGGTAAAAGATGCGGATGTTTATCTCAAAGACGGCCGCGCCGAAGTAAAAGCGGACGATTCCGTCAAGCCCGAAGCGATGTGCGATGCGATCAAACAGGCGGGCTACGGCTGCAAAGTCGCTAAATAATCTCTCTATTGCTGCCGTGTTGGGTTCAAACACGCAGCACCCTCTTCGGAATCTCTTCTTTTGCGTCTGCGTATTTAAACAAAAGTTGTTTAAAAAAAATATTTTCAGTATGATGGTGGCGCGATTACAATATTTGCAACACAAAAGGAGTAGAAAGCATGACATTTCAGGATGCATTTGCGACATGTATGAAAAAGTATGCCGACTTTAACGGAAGAGCGGTACGCTCAGAATACTGGTGGTTTACACTGGCCCTGTTTCTGATCTATGTGGTGGCGGTTCTCGTGAGTGAGACCCTCTACTGGATCGCCATCGTGGCGTTTTTCCTCCCTTCACTCTCTGTGGCGGTGAGACGGCTGCATGACATCGGAAAAAGCGGATGGTGGTACCTGATCGTTTTTATTCCGCTTATCGGTGCGGTCGTACTGCTGTACTGGTTTGTCCAGCCTTCGGCTCAGACAGTGAACGAATACGGCGAACCCTCAGCCGTTTAAATAAAATACTTATGGGCGTCGTTGCGCCCGAGGTCGCTGAGGGTCGTTAGCGGCACACCTCCGACATCGAGCGTCTGCTCTCCCTCGAATCCCGCTTTGCAGTAGGCCAGAATCAGTTTGGCCGCCAGTGCTTTGTCGTTTTCGGATGCATTCGACGAAAGCAGCGAATGGGGCCCGATCAGCTCCGTCGTGACGTGGAGATATTTGGGATTTTCGATCGCTTCGAGCTGTTCGTTTTCTTCGGCGTTGCGTCCGATGATGAGTTTCGCCCCTTCCGGTAGCCGGAGCTGCCGCCCGTATTTGAGGGTCGGGATGTCTTCTATCGTGAAGGTGTCGTGGGAAATGAAATCACGGATTTTCCGTGAAAAGTGCTCGTCGGTGAGGAGACATCCCCCTCCCGGAGCTTCATAGTCTTTGAGACCGAACTGTTCGGCCAGTTCCATCTGGCGGTCGCGGTTGCGCCCGACGATTCCCTCGAGTTTTTCCCGGTCGACCCATCCCTGGGTTTCGGCGATCGTCGGCTCCAGAGCTTTGGCGCTCAGAGGGCGCAACAGGAGGCCGTCGCAGTTGCTGAGGTTCAGGACTTTGTCGAGCGATTCGCGGTTCTGACTCATCGGACGCTGCCCCAGCACTTCGCCGCTGATCAGAAAGCTGGCCCCCCACTCCTCCATCAGCCGTTTGGCTACTTCGAACATTTTGGCATGGCAGTCGATGCAGGGGTTGAAGTGTTTGCCGTAGC
>CAYXWQ010000067.1:0-3472 GCA_964468865.1 uncultured Sulfuricurvum sp.
TGGATAAAAGACGGTTGGGTATTTTCGGCGGGGTGATCATGGCGATGATCCTTTCGATGGTGTTTTATGCTCCCGATTCGCAGAAAGAGATTCGGGGAAAAACGGAGGTGCCGGTCGTTTCGGTCAGTATTTTCCCTCTGTTCGAGATCGCGCGTACGGTTGCCGGAGAGACACTGCAGATCCAGCCGATCATCCCCCTTGGGGCCGATGCGCATATCTTTTCCCCCAATCCCAAACAGGTGGCCGATATGTCGAAATCGGTTTTGTTCATCTACAACGGGGCAGGCTTTGAGAGCTGGGCCGAAAATCTGAAACACACCCTCCCGCCGGAGGTCGGAGTGATCGATATGAGCCGGCATGTCACGCTTCTGAAGCATGAAGAGGAACATCACGAGGACGCGCATGAAGACCACGCTGCCGACCATACGGACGAAGAAGAAGCCCATCACGATCACGGGGCGTTTGATCCCCACTACTGGCTCGACATCGACAATATGATCCGCATGACCCGGACGATGGAATCGGAGTTTTCCCGAATCCGCCCGGAAAACGCCGCGCTCTATCGACAAAATGGGGCAGCCTACATCGCCGAACTTCAGCAGCTGAAAACCGAATACGAAGAGGGGCTGCGCGAGTGCAAAAACCGTATTTTGGTTTCCAACCATGATGCGTTCGGCTATCTCGCCCGCGCCAATGGACTTGAGACGGTATCGGTCATCGGCCTCTCGACAGACGAGCAGCCCAGCGCGAAAAATATTTCCGACATCATCGCGGTTATCCGGGAACATGACGTCAAAACGGTTTTTTTCGAAGCGCTGGTCAACGGTAGCGTCGCGCAGACGCTTGCCCGCGAAACGGGTGCCCGGGCCCAATCGCTGCAGCCCCTGGCGAATATCAGCGAAGATGAGCTAAAATCACACGAAACTTATCTCTCGATCATGCGGTCCAATCTGGCCAAATTGAGAGAAGCGATGGAGTGTCGTTGAAATTTTCCCCTCCCCTTTTCGAGGTTGAAAACCTGAACTTTGAGCGACAGGGCAACCTTATCCTCAAATCGGCTTCGTTTACCGTTTTGCCGGGGGAATACTGCGCCATTATCGGCCCAAACGGAGGGGGAAAAACGACCCTCGTTCGCCTCCTTCTCGGGCTTGAACAACCGACGTCTGGGTCGATCAAACTTTTCGGTCTCTCCCAGAACCGTTTCAAAGAGTGGAACCGGATCGGCTACGTCCCCCAGCGTTCCGCGTTGGTGGACACCTCTTTTCCCGCCACGGTACGTGAAGTAGTCGGGATGGGGCGCTACTCGCGCAGAGGAATCTTCGGTTTCGAATCATCCGAAGACAAAAATGCGATTGAAGAATCGATGGGACTCATGGGGGTGGGCGATTTGGCGGATCGTCTGATCGGAAACCTCTCCGGGGGACAGCGTCAGCGGGTGATGATCGCCCGGGCGCTGGCCTCCAAGCCCGAAGTGCTGATTGTCGATGAACCCAACACGGGGGTTGACGTCGAATCTCAGCACCGGTTTTACGAACTTCTCCGCCATCTCAACCGGGTCAAAAACGTCAGTATCCTTTTCATAACCCATGACGTCGGCGTGATTGCCGAGGATATCAGCCGGGTGCTGTTTGTCAATCAGACGCTTCTCGTCTCCCAGCACCCCTCCGACATGCTCCGATGCGATGAAATCAGCCGGCTCTACGGCACTCCGGCACATCTCGTGTGCCATAACCACTAGGGGTACCTGATGCTCGAAATGTTCGATTATCCGTTTATGCAGCGCGCTTTTATCGCCGGCCTTATGATTGCCGTTCTGGCATCGATCGGCGGTTCGTTCATCGTCCTGCGCCGCTATTCGCTCCTCAGCGAAACATTGGCGCATGTGTCGCTGGTAGGGGTTGCGATCGGATTGCTGCTGGGGTACAGCCCTTTGTGGATGGCGGTGCTGGCGTCACTGGTCGCCGCATGGCTGATCGAGTACCTCCGCAGCGTCCACGGCCTCTATTCCGATTCGGTATTGGCGATTTTTCTCTCGGGTTCACTGGCTTTGGCGATCGTCATCGTGTCGTTGGCGGGATCGTTCAACGCCTCGCTGTTCAGTTATCTTTTCGGCTCGATCCTTTCGGTGACGAACGAGGATCTGTGGATCATGGGGATATTCGGCACCGTGGCGATGGGGCTGCTTCTGGCTTTTTTCAAAGAACTCTATTTTATCGCTTTTGATGAAGAGGTGGCTCGGGCCAGCGGCCTGCCGGTAACGCTGCTCAACTTTATGCTGGTGAGCGTGATCGCGCTGGTCATCGCCCTCTCGATCCGGGTTGTCGGTACTCTTCTGATCGGAGCACTGATGGTGATCCCTCCGGTAGCGGCGATCCGTTTCGGGATGGGATTCTATCCGACGACGCTCCTGTCAATCGCGATCGCACTGGTGTCGGTCATCGCGGGTCTGGGCGCCTCCTATCTTTTTTCGCTCCCCAGCGGTGCGGCCATCGTGCTGTTCTTGCTCCTCTTCTTTATTGCGGCATTGGTCATTAACCGCCGATGAGAGTACGCGAAGAGTTTTCGAGGTTTGCGGCCGAATACGGCACCCATAACGTCGTTCAGGCCAGAGTGGCGCAGAAGCTGATCGCCGATACGCCGGATACTCCCCGGAGGATTCTGGATCTCGGATGCGGAAACGGCACCCTGTTCTCGAAGCTGACATGGCCGATCGAGCGTTTTGTCGGGGTCGATTTTTCCGAGTCGATGCTCTCGCATCACCCCAGCACCCCTCAAACGGAGCTGATCTGCGGCGATTTCAACGATCCGGCTTTGTTCGAGACGCTGAAACAAGAGCCGTTTGATCGGATCTATTCGGCTTCGGCGCTTCAGTGGGCACATGATCTGGACGGCGTGTTTGCTTCCCTAGCCGCCTTGCACTCCCCCTTGTCGCTGGCGATCTTTACCTCTGGTACCTTTAAGAGCCTTTATGAGACGGCGGGATTGGAGCCGATCCTCAAATCCGCCGATGAGGTGATGGCCATCGCCGGGCACTATTGTGATGCACAATTCGAGATCGTCCATTACGCGCTGGAATTCGAGTCGGTGCGGGACATGCTCCGCTACATCAAGCGCAGCGGGGTGAGCGGCGGACGGCGCGTCTTGGATGTCACGCAGACCAAAGCGCTGATGCGGGAGTACCCGCTGAACCATCTGGAATTTGAAGTGGTGTTTATTACGTCGTAAACGACTAAAATGTGATCTCCGAAAAAAGCGGTCTTTCCTCTGCTTTTTCATTCATGCACTGTGCTCTCAGCCGCTCCAGCGCTTTAAAGGTTTTTCCCTCTTTGGTAGGGCACAGCGAGAGCATATCCTCCAGCAGGCATCCGAACGCCCGCACTTCGATCCTCTCGAACTCTTTGCGGTGCGGTTCGTAGAAGGTTGCCGCCCCGAAATCTCCCAGATAGCAGTGATCCTCGTCGTTGATCAGGAT
>CAYXWQ010000068.1:0-2937 GCA_964468865.1 uncultured Sulfuricurvum sp.
AGGTTGCCGCCCCGAAATCTCCCAGATAGCAGTGATCCTCGTCGTTGATCAGGATGTTGTGGGCGTACAGATCGCCGTGCATCAACCCGCGTTCGTGCAGGTGCGCCGCGGCGGAGGCGATCGCACGAGCCACTTTGAGGATACTCTCGGGGGTGAAGGCTGTTCCTGATTTGAACGTATCGCGGGTGCAGGTCTCAAAATCGGGGGGGAACCCCAGATTACGGTAAACATTCGGGATATACTCCAAGACCAATCCCGGACGCTCGTCTCCTCTCAGTTTCGAGAGGACTTTGATGAGGTTCGGATGCTCCCCGACGCCCATGTAGGCGTTCATCTCGTCGTGCGCATACCCGTCGCTTGTGATCGAGCCTTTGAAAAGTTTCAGCGCCACTTCCGCTTCGTGCAGTGTCGAATAGGCTTTGAAAATATCCCCCGAAGCACCTGATCCCAATTTCTCTTTTATCTCTAACGAGCTGTAGGCAACCTCTTGAAGCTCAAACGTCTGGATTCCGCTGCACGGGTTTCCCGAAAAAGCGAGCCACGAGAGCTTGGGGAGATTCCACAGCCACGAGGGGATCGATTCGAGACGGTTCGCCGAGAGGCGGAGGAGCTCGAGGTTGCGGCACGCAGCCATCTCATCGGGGAGGCTCTCGAGACGGTTCCCCGCAAGGGCACATTTTTGCAGTCGTGTGAGCTTGCCGATCGAGCGGGGGAGGTTCGTGAGGCGGTTGTCGGTCAGGATCAGCCAGCTGATGCTTTGGGGGAGGACGTCTTCGCCGAACGTATCGATGAGGTTGGACTTAAAGCCGACCATATAAAGATTCTCACACCCTTTGAAGGAAGGGACTTTGGTGAACCGGTTGTTGGAGAAAAAAGCGATTTTGAGTTTTGTGAGCCGGCTCATGTCTTCGGGGAGCGAGGAGAGGGCGTTGTTGCTCAGATCCAGTATCTCAAGGGTCTCCGCGAGGTCGAATATCTCTTCGGGAAACGCAGTCAGGTTTTCGGAGAGGGTCAGCCGTTTGATCCCTTTGAGGCTGCCGGAACGGAGTTGTGCCAAGGTATGCATAAAACCCTTTTTGACGCTTATTTCGGGAATTCTAACAAATTTAAGCTTTTAAATTTGAAGTCTTATTTATAGTGTAGCGTTAACCCGGTTCAAGCGGTTTTTTTTGATGAAAAAAGTTATACTATAGGCGAATGAGACTTTCGAAGGAGAGGTTATGCGTGGAATTGAAAAATATGAGAATCTAAAAGAAGCAATCCCCAAATTGATGCCTGTCCTCGTCGAAGCGATCCAGTCCGAATTTTTGGAAATTAAAAAAATCGACAAGGAGTGCGAAAAGTTCACCAAAACGTCTACGCAGTTTCCCGAAATTCAAAAAGCCGAATACGTCATTTTTTCCCAGCACATCAAAAAAAATGAGCACAAATACGAGATGTTTGTCTTTATAGACGGGGAGGGAAATATCGTCCGTTACATTACGGGTGCAGAAATGGAACTTTATGGACTGGTAGGCGCCTGCAGCAACCTTCACCTCTCTGGGGAGTATATCGAACAGAAACGCTTTTCGAACGATGACGACAGCCGCCATTAAGCGATCAGATTCTTCTTCTCCAGCGTATAAAGCTCGTAGCGGATGTTTTTAAAACGTTCGCTCAAGGAAGGATCTACTATTTTATACAATTCTTCCAAAACCCGAGACGATTCCTGTCCCCGTTTGTAATTTGCTATTAATATGGAACGCAGGTCGGTGCGGTTCATTTCACTTTGGAGTGTGGGACGCAGGACGTCATTGATGCTGTCTCGCGATTCGAGCAGCGGTTCGAGTGGTTCGATGCGGCATTGATGACGGAGATTTTTGAGAGCGGTCGAGAGTTCCTTGTCATTGTGAACATAGCGCGCTATGTCCTCAATGACACGGATTCCCTCTTTGAGGCGGTTCAGATTGGCATCCACCACCCGAAGGAGTTCGGGGGGGAGAGTGTTATTCGTCATTGTTTCCGAAAATTCCGAAGAGCTGGAGCAATGTTACGAAGAGGTTGAAGAAATCGAGGTAGAGTGCCACGGCACCGTCCATCGGTGTTTCATACGCCCCGCGGATCACGTTTTGGGTATCGATGAGAACCATCACGCTGATGACGAGGAGGAAAATCGCCTGAATCGCCACGTACAGGATCGGGCTTTTCAGGAAAAAGACGTTGATCAGTGAAACCGCCAATATAATAAAGAAAGCGATCATGATCGGTTTGGACCATGTCGTAAAGTCTTTCGTACTCTTGATAGCGAAGAAACTGAGCCCGCCGAACAGTGCCGCCGTCATGAAAAAGGCGTTACCGACGATCGTCGCGCCGCCGGCCATCCCGAGGATGTGGCTGAGCAGCGGAGTGATGATAACACCGCTGGCAAACGTAAAGGCGAACAGTCCGATCATATTGATTCCGGGTTTGTTCTTGATGAACTGAAGCCCGAACATCCCAAACAGCATCCAGGGGATGGCGATCCACCAGTAGTTGGCCGCAACAATTCCCGCATACGGGATACCGACATAGGCACCTACACCCCCCGCCAGCATCGATGCGGCGAAGAGTTTGTAGGTGTCTTTGACAAAAGAAACGATCTGCGCTTCACTTCTCTGAGCGCTCTCGTAGCCAAAAGCACCTTCACGTGCGTATTCGCGATCATATAAAGCCATTGCTTTTTCCTTATAAGGGTTTTTATAAAAGGGATTATACAGAATTTTGATTAACCGTTCATTTGGCAAAAGGGGTAAAAAGAGGGGGTTGTAGTCATTGCCGGAGTAGATTTGAGTACAAAAGTAACATTTTATAGGGAGGAAAACAGAAAAACAAATTTTTTTGCCATATTTTGCACCTTTCCTCGAAAACCTCTTGACATCTCTTATCTTTTCCCCTATAATTCCCGTCCACAAACGCTGA
>CAYXWQ010000069.1:0-2913 GCA_964468865.1 uncultured Sulfuricurvum sp.
CTCCGTCGATGTATTTGTTGAAGTTTTCGATGAACATCGCCGCGAGGCGGTCGCGTGTTGTGTCGAACGCTTCTTTGTCTTCCCACGCATTGCGGGGATTGAGGACTTTGGAATCGACGCCGCTCAGGGTTTTGGGAACCTGGAAGCGGAAGGTGATCGTGGTGTCGAACTCGCTGTTGTTGATGGAACCGTCGAGGATCGCGTTGATGCACGCGCGGGTATCCTTGATGCTCATCCGTTTGCCGACGCCGTATCCGCCACCGGTCCATCCGGTGTTGACGAGGTAGACGTTGACGCCGTGCTCATCGATTTTTTCGCCGAGGAGTTTGGCGTAGACGGTCGGGTGGAGAGGGAGGAACGCTTCTCCGAAGCACGAGCTGAATGTTGCGACCGGCTCGGTGATCCCCCGCTCGGTTCCGGCGACCTTGGCGGTGTAGCCGCTGAGGAAGTAATACATCGCCTGCTCTTTGGAGAGTTTGCTCACCGGAGGCAATACGCCGAACGCATCGGCCGTCAGGAAGATGATGTTTTTGGGATGGGGCGCTTTGAGGCTCGGCTCATGGTTCTCGATGTGCTCGATCGGGTAGGAGACGCGGGTGTTTTCCGTTTTGCTACCGTCATCGTAATGGACGTTTCCGTCTTCATCAAAGACGACGTTTTCGAGCAGGGCGTTGCGGCGGATCGCCTGATAGATTTCAGGCTCGCTTTTGGGGTCTAGGTTGATGACCTTGGCGTAGCATCCCCCCTCGAAGTTGAAAACCCCTTCGTCATCCCATCCGTGCTCGTCGTCGCCGATGAGGGCGCGGTTGGGATCGGTTGAGAGGGTCGTTTTCCCCGTTCCGCTGAGACCGAAGAAGAGGCAGGTGTCTCCAGAGGGTCCCACGTTGGCCGAGCAGTGCATCGAGAGTTTCCCCTCCAGCGGCAGCCAGTAGTTCATCATCGAGAAGATCCCTTTTTTCATCTCGCCGCCGTACCAGGTGCCGCCGATGATGCAGAGGTTCTCTTCGACGTCGAAGAGGACGAACACTTCGGAGTTCAGGCCGTGGTGAGCCCATTTTTCGTTGACCGCCTTGCAGGCATTGAGGACGGTGAACTGGGGTTTGAATTCGGAGAGTTCCGCAGCGCTCGGACGGATGAACATGTTTTTGACGAAATGGGACTGCCAGGCGATCTCGGAGACGAAGCGGACTGAGCGTTTGCTCGACGCGCTGGAACCGCAGAAGACGTCGGTGATGTAGAGGTCTTTGCCCGAAAGCTGTTCGCGGGCGACGACGAGGAGCTCGTCAAACACCGCCTGATCGATTTTTTTGTTGACGTCGCCCCACGCGATGTAGCGGTTGGAGGGGTCGCGGTCGACGAAATATTTGTCCTTCGGGCTGCGCCCGGTGAAGATTCCCGTATCGACCATCGTCGCGCCGTTGCTCGCCAGCTTGCACTCGCCGTTTGCCAGTTCGTGTTCGATCAACTCATCAAAGCTCAGGTTGTGGAAAAGTTTCCCTGAATTTTTTATCCCTAACGTCTCAATCTCTGCGGAAATCATGGTGTTTTTACCTTTTTGGGTTCGCCGGCGTACTGTACGAAGGCGAAAATTGGGAGCATGGCTCCGTTTACGGTGCGAATTATACGCCTTCAATTTATAAACGAGAATTAAACAAGGGATTTATTTAAACTGTGCCGCCAGCTCGGTCAGGATTTTGGGAGCGAGGATTTCGTGCCCGTTGTATTTTTGCAGCTTCACCCCGAGGTTCCCCATGCTCTTGGCGGTGTTCTTGCACGCCGATTTGACGACGAGGTAGTCACAGTCCTCGATCGCTTCGGCCATCGTGTCGTGGGCCTTGATGTGCTCGACGTCTCCCTCGTCATGGTCGCATGTGTGGTGCTCGTCGTGGTCGTGGTGCTCTTCCCCCGCGACTTTTGGGTTGGCGCGCAGCCCTTCGAAGACGAAACTCCGGAACATCCCTCCGCTCATCGCATAGACGGCGAAATAGGGGGTATGGCCGGCGTTGCCGGCGATTTTCAGGTTTTCACCCATGACGGGTACGGCGATTTTCATGATGGTTCTCCGGAGATTTTTGGATAATTATGCCACAGTGTCCTTAAATGAGGCGACAATGCTGTTTTTGTCGCTTTTTGTTGTATTTAAACAAAACATAAGATAAACCGGTTCATAATGATGATAGGGTTACAAGTGTAATCACTATACTATACTTAAGGAGTAAACCATGAAACGTTCAGGTTTTACTATGATTGAGTTGATCTTCGTGATCGTTATCCTTGGTATTCTCGCGGCTGTAGCGATTCCCCGTTTGGCGGCAACGCGTCAGGATGCGGAAGCATCGGCAGCAATGGCATCTTATAAAAATGCTATAAGTCAAATTCAGGCGGATGCGACTGCAAGAGGTGAAATCCGAGACTGGACGGATGTTGTTGAAGGAAGTGACAATCTTAATGTTGCTGAAGCTACAGTCGATGTTCTTGTGACGGAAGATGGCGCTAAAACTGCGTGCGCAAATATCGCACTTAGTGATCAGAACATGACGATTGATGTAGTTAAAACAGATAATGCGTGTATATTGTTTGCAGACATGCCAGCTGCTCAAAATATTCCTCTGCTTGGAGCAGCGGTTACCCGCTAAACCTTTGCCGTTATCAGGAAGGATTTTCTTCCTGATATGCGGGATTCCTCTAAAATAAGAGAATTATGTTCTTTTATTTCAGAAGAAGAAAAAAAAGGCCAGCTATGCAAAGTAATAGAACAGCGTTTACGATGGTCGAGCTGATCTTCGTGATCGTCATCCTCGGTATTCTGGCGGCGGTGGCGATTCCCCGCTTGTTTGCGACACGCGAAGATGCGGCGGGGACGAGTGCGTATGCCAGTTTCAAGAGTGCGGTGAATCAGGTGCAGGCGGAAGC
>CAYXWQ010000070.1:0-2863 GCA_964468865.1 uncultured Sulfuricurvum sp.
ACGCCGAAACGTTTGACCGGCTGATGGTCAACGACGAACGGCTCATCATCGCCGACTTCTGGGCCCCCTGGTGCGGACCGTGCCGCAGCATGGCCCCCGCTTTCGAAGAGGCGGCCCGTTTTTTCCCTCTGAAAGCCCAGTTCATCAAAATCAATACCGAAGAGCATCAGGCTCTGGCCGGACGTTTCGGCATCCGCTCGATCCCGACCGTCATCGCGTTTCGAAACAACCGCATCATCGATCAGTTCAGCGGCGCTCTCCCGGCCTCCGAAATCGCCAAATGGGTACGGCGCCACCTCTAGGGGGATACGCCGTTAACCATTTTTGGCTATTCTTCCCCACTTTATTTACGAGGAAAATACATGTACAACTGGGTTCTGTGGTTTCATATCATCTCGATGGTCTCATGGTTCGCCGTGCTGTTCTATCTGCCGCGGCTGTTCGTTTACCATGTCGAGAACGGCACCAATCACGGATTTATCGAAGTGGTCGAGGTGATGGAGATGAAGATTTACAAATACATCGGCGTTCCGGCATTTTGGGCGACATTGCTCTCGGGTATAGCTTTGATCGTAATGTCGACAAGTCATTACAATGGGGTAAATGTATTTCAGATGGGGGGATGGATGCACGCCAAACTGACGCTGGTGGCAATTTTGATCGCCTATTTCTATTCACTCGGACATTATCGTCTCAAACTCAAAGAGAACACTGCCTGCAAAAGCGGCAAGTTTTTCCGCTTCTACAACGAAGTGCCGACAATCCTGCTGGTCCTGATCGTCGCCCTCGTTATCGTCAAACCGTTTTAATTCCCCCTCGTTCGTGGTGAGCTTGTCGAACCATGAACACCCTTCGACAAGCTCAGGGCGAACGGAATAATAAAGGATAATCATGCCTTTTCACGTCTATATCCTCCATTGCTCTGATAACAGTTACTACACAGGTCACACAGATAATCTTGAAAAACGCCTCGCTGAGCATATGGGTGGAGCGATACCGAGCTGTTACACGTTTAAACGCCACCCTCTCACTTTAGTTTTCTCGCAAGAATTTCCAACGAGAGAGGAAGCTTTAGCTTCGGAACAGCAGATAAAAGGGTGGAGTCGTAAAAAGAAAGAGGCGATGATACGAGGGGATTGGGATGAAGTGTCGAGGCTGGCAAAGTCGGTTTAGATGTCTCCGTTCGCCCTGAGCCCGTCGAAGGGTAAACGAATAGAGTTCATGGTTCGACAAGCTCACCACGAACGGGAGTATTCAATATAAACGGCGAATTACCACATCGCTCTTTTCTTATGCGGCTGCGGTCTTCTATTTGTATTTTTACTTTTTGCTTTAAAGAGTACCGGCGTCCCTTCAAAATCAAACTGCTCACGTAACTGATTCGTCAAATAGCGGCGATAGCTGAAATGCAATCCTTGCGGCCGGTTCATAATCAAAGCGATACGCGGAGGACGGATATCGTACTGCGTCGCAAAATAGAGACGGATATTCATCCCGTTGATACTCGGCAAAATATGTTTGCGTATTGCCGCCTGGATCACTTCGTTCAGCCGTCCCGTAGGGATACGCTGGGAATACGCTTCGTTGATCTTGAGGAGCATATCGTAAATTTTATGGACACGCTGCTTGCTCTGCGCTGAGATCGTGATGATCGGAGCGTAGCTCAAAAATTTGAACCGGTCACGCACTTCGGCAATGATCTTGTCATAATCCTCTTTCGGTGCCATATCCCATTTGTTGAGGACGATCAGACACGCAAGACGGTTTTTATCGACAAACCCTGCGATTTTCTCGTCCAAATCCATAAACGGCTGTGACGCATCGAGAACCAACAACGCAATGTCTGCATTCTCCAACATCTCTTCGGTACGCATGAGGGCGTATTTTTCAATCCCGAGGATTTTTCCCCGCTTACGGATTCCCGCCGTATCGATAAAGGTAATCTGTTTGTCCTGATATTCGACCGTCTCATCGATCGGATCGATCGTGGTTCCGGCAACCGAACTGACAACAGAACGGTCTTCTCCGAGGAGTGCATTCAGAAGAGAGCTTTTACCGACATTGACACGCCCGATGATTGCCACTTTCATCTTGTCAGTATCGCCGGGCTCGTATTCTTTGACGATTCCCCGGTAGGCCTCTTCCAGCGCCTCAATCGACTCTTCATCACCCTCTTCTTCGTCATCATCCTCGTTAAACTCTTCATCGTCAAACTCTTCATCGTCTGAAGAAGCTTCCATGGCCGCATCAAAGCCGTCCATCTCATCCTCTGTTTCCGAAACATCAGGTTCGGGAGCGACAATAGACGATTCGGGAAGCTCCGAAGCGATCCAGTTCAGAAGCGGCAGAATAGAGCGATTATGCGAAACCGAGATGCCGAAAATCCGATCGGTTCCGAATTCGTAATACTCCCACAGTTTCTCCTGCATTTTGTCGTTGTCGATTTTGTTAACGACCAAAGCGATCGCTTTCCCCATCGATTCGAGTTCATAAAAAAGTTTTTTGTCATCCTCTTCCGGGAGACTTTTTCCGTCCACCATGAACAGAATGATATCCGCTTCATGCGCCGCTTTGAGAGACTTTTCCTTGATGCGGTCGAACAGCTCGCACCCTTCGTCGAGCCCCCCAGTATCGAGAATTTCGACCTCTTTGTCCAACACGACGGCGACCCTTTTTTTCACGTCACGGGTTGTACCGGCCTGTTCGGAAGTAATCGCATCGCGCTGCTTGAGCAGACGGTTAAAAAGAGAGCTTTTGCCGACATTAGGACGGCCGATAATGGCTAATTTTTTCAAATTGACCCTTTACAAAATAAGTTTTTTATTATAGCGAAGATGCCCTTATGTTATGATTGTGCTTATGA
>CAYXWQ010000071.1:0-2675 GCA_964468865.1 uncultured Sulfuricurvum sp.
CGGCTGATTTTGAGGTAGGAGGATTTGGCAAAATCAAACGGGTAGATCAGGGTCAGGGTCGTCGTTTTGTCCTCGCGGAGCGTTTCGTAAAATTCAAGATACTCTTCCTCCGGGGGAAGGGTGATGAGCTCCACATCCAGCCCCATCAGGGCATCGGCATTGGCCTGCTGCGATGAGAGAAGGGAACGGTACGAGGAGATGTTTTCGGCGAAGCTGATGAGCTCGGCTTGTTTTTCGTCAAGAATGGATTGTTTGATAAAAAGGTACAGAAATGAGGAGAAGAGAACTACCAGTGCCGCCGAAGCGACAATGAGCTGGAAAAGGAAACGGCGTCTTATGCTTCTTTTGGAAAACAAAAGCGGTATCCTCTGCGGCGGACCGTCTCGATCGTCGTGATGCCGAGCGGTTTGTCCATCTTTTGGCGGATTTGGTTGATCGCTACCTCGATGACGTTGGGGGTAACGAGCTCAGGCTCTTCCCAGATGGCATCGAGCAGCTGCTCTTTGGAGACGATCTGGTCGCGGTGGCGTGCCAGGTGCGTCAATACTTCGAACGGTTTACCCTTGAGTTCGATCTCTTTTTCTTTGTAGATGATCTTTTCTTCTTCGGGGTTGATCGTCAGATCGTCGATTTCGATGATGTTGCTTCCGCCGAAACGGAGGCGCGCTTCGATGCGGGCTACGAGAACGTCAAAATCAAACGGTTTGCGGATGTAGTCATCGGCACCGGCGCGGAGCGCTTCGATTTCGCTTTCGTTGTCATCGCGTGCCGAGAGGACGACGATAACGGTTTTTGGGGTGTTGGTTTTGATGTCGGGGATGATGTCGACGCTGTTGCCATCGGGGAGCATCCAGTCCATCAAAATCAGGTCATAGTTACGGATGTCAAGATAATACTCACCGTCTTTCAGGGTCTCGACGACATCGCTTTGGTAACCGAACTCTTTAAGCCCTTCGGCAAGAGTTTTGTTGAGGGTTACTTCATCTTCAATGATCAGAATACGCATTCACGTTCCTCGTTGCGAAATTTTCCCGCAATGATAACACACTTTTAGAAATTTTTAAACTTTTTTTCAATTTTTTTTAAAAAAACTTTTTTGTACCACGTGAAGAAAGGGATTTATGAGGGGTTGAGTGTGGTGAAACGAATGGTGACCAGCGAGGAGCCTCTCCCGCATCCGACAGATGCGGGTAGCTTCAGGGGGGTGCAGGGGACAAATCTGTCCCCGCCGCTTTCTGGGCTTTGCCCAAAAAGCGCATCACTATCGTTATTTAGACGGGTTGGGGATGATTTTGATTTCAACGCGGCGGTTCGCTTCGCGTCCGGCGGCGGTATCGTTGGACGCGACCGGCATCGTTTCACCGTATCCGACGGAGCGAATGCGATCCGAAGCGACACCGCGTTGCATCAGCGCCGAGCTCACACTCTGGGCACGCAGCTGCGAGAGGGTAAGATTCGATGCGTCGCTTCCGACGCTGTCCGTGTGACCCTGTACTTCGATTTTGGTTTCGGGGTATTTGACCATGACATTGGCGATATCGTCCAGAACTGGAGTGAAGTTGGGTTTGATGTTGGCTTTGCCCGTATCAAACGTAATTCCGCCGGGCATGTTCAGGTTGATCGTATCTCCCTGGCGCTCTACCTCGACGCCGCTTCCGGCGAGTTCTTTGTTCAGCTCTTCTTGCTGTTTGTCCATATAATAGCCGATTCCCCCTCCGGCCGCTGCCCCGAGTGCACCGCCGATGAGGATCCGCTTGGCACTATGATCCCCTGTCGCCCCTCCGGCAACCGCACCGGCGAGACCGCCGATGAGGGCACCGGTCTGGGTTTTGGAAAGACCGGTGCCCGTACCTGTTTCGGTACCGGCACAGCCGATCAGTAAAAAGCCGGCTAACACGGCGGAAAATGTCATTTTGTACATCATACTACACTCCTTGGAAAATTGAATAATGGATCATTATAGCAACCGAAAATAAACAAATGATTGAATCGTACGTGAAGATTAAAAAACAAAGGTTTCTTGAACCCCTACGGTGCAGTGGGAGAGGATGGTGGGTTTACGGATGGTGAGGGTGAGGGTTCGAGTTTGGGGAAAGTCTGTCTTTAGCGTTTCTGCCAGCGTGTTCAGAGCGGTTTCAATCAGTTCAAACTGCCGCTCATGCATGGTCTGGATAATCCGTTCCGCGACGTCGGCGTAGTTGATAAAAACTCCGTCGTCATAAAGGTAGTCGAGGGTAACGTCGATCCGCACACTCTGCGGGGTCGTCCGCTCTTCGGGGAGGATGCCGAGAATCGTCTCAAAGCTCAGATCCTCGATCAGAATTCTCATACAACCCGCTTCTCTTCCCCTTTGATCAGGCGGACGAAATTGGGGATGTGTTTGTAAAAGAGGATAAATGCGATGAAGAGAACCGGGGCATGGAACATTTCCGGATGGACGATGAACGAGGCAATGACAAGCCCGAGGAGTCCCAGCATCGAGGAGAGCGACGAAATACGGATCGTTTTGGCAGCAACGAACCATAGGACGAGGGCAATCGCCGTCTCGATCGGAAGCATGACCGCCATAACGCCCATCCCCGTAGCGACTCCTTTGCCCCCTTCGAACCACAGGTACGGACTGAAGCAGTGCCCCAGGACGGCCAGGACGGCGACGAGCCACTGGGCACTGTCGG
>CAYXWQ010000072.1:0-2541 GCA_964468865.1 uncultured Sulfuricurvum sp.
AAGGTTATTGATGGAAATTACTGGGGGATAAATGAGGTAAATGGTGGAGCTGTGCGGAATCGAACCGCAGTCCGAAAACGGGCCACCAAAGGCGTCTACATGCTTAGAGACGTTGTTTGTGTTTCAGGCGCTTTCACACACCGTGCAAAGCTACAGCGCCCAATCCTCTAAATTCGTTCCCGTCCGAGGCGCTCCGGGAGTATAGCTATCGCGGTGGTTATACCCCAAACCCCTCCGGTGATAGCATAGGAGGGTAGAGCAGTCCTAAATTAAGTTAAAACTTACGCTACAGCGTAAGCAGGACGATAGTTAGTGTTGTTTGCGTTTAAGCAATTTGGGCCGTGTAACGGAGGTGCCCAGTCCGGCATGCAACCTAAAGCATCCCGCTCCCGTCGAAGCCATGTCAGCCCCTCTAGAAGAGAATGCGCAATTATACCATTTTTAGCGTTTAATCGGGGATTTGGTTTCGGGGCTAATTTGGAAACAAAGGGTTACTGGAACGTGATGACGAAGCCGTAATCCCCCATCCCGGGGTATGCCGGATCCTGCGGCGACAAATGGATCGGAAACGCCGTGTGCGCCCGCGGATAGGTCCGTACGCTCATCGTCACCTCCGGCGCCATTCCCCCCAGCCGGAGAAGCTCTTTGAGCCCGTCGGCGATTCTTCCCAGGGGGTCGAGGAAAAAGTAGCTGATGCTCCCGATCGCTTGGGAGCCGAGGACGACCCCTCCGTTGGCATCGAGTCTGCGTTCGAGACGGTACATCCACTCCCCCAGCAGCGCGCCGCCCAAAGGGGTGAAGATGAGATCCTGGATCGAGGGGACCTCGGCGAACGCTTCGTAGCCGTACTCCCAGAACAAGGTCGACATCATGGCCGAAAAGAGGGCCGATTCGGTGATCGACATGCCGTCGTTGCGCGCCATCGTGTAATACCACGCGCCTGATACGGGATGGCCGATGTAGTTGATCGCCCAGTCGTCCTTGTCCCAGACCGGGCGTTTGGAGACGTTCTCTTTCCAGCGGGATTCGAGCGATTTCGCGCCGAGCTCCTCTTTGTCCCAGCTCGTGATGCTCTCGGGCATCAGGGTCAGTACCCCGATCGATGAGAGCATGAGGAGCTGGAGGTAGAGGGTGTCCTCGATCAGCACCCTCCCGCGGTAGGGGAGCTCTTCGTTAACGTTGATGGCTGAGGGAAGGTAGTCGCCGCTTTCCAGTCTCGGGAAAGAAGGGGACAGCTCTGTGGCAAAAGAGTCGGAAAACGCCGGGCGCTCAGGCTGGGGGGAAGCTCTCTTCAGATGCTCATAAAGCGTCTCGTCTGCGGACACGGCAGAGCAAACCATGAGCAACCCTACCGCCCATTTTCTCATCCCCTCTCCCTTCGGTCAGCCCCGTTATTCGTTAATCAGGGATTTAATCGTGCGGGTTATCTCGCAGCATTTGGCAATTTTCTGGGTGTGGCTGAGGGTATCGTCGAGCAGGACGCTGACAATCGCCGAACCGACAATAACCCCATCGGCCCCCTGCGCTTTTTCGCGCGCCGTTTTCTCGTTGACCCCGAAACCGACATAGACGGGAGTCTGCGTGTGGCGTTTGATCGACGCCAGCACCTCGCCCAGGTCCTCGCTTTTGCCACTTCCGGTGATACCGGCATAGGCTACGAGATAGATGAATTTGCGGGAGGCAGCAGTGATCGTCGCGATCCGCTCGTCACTGTCGGTCGGTGCGACGAAGGAGATGTTGGCCAACCCGCGCGCTTCGAACAGTTCGTGATAGGCAACGGCTTCTTCATAGGGGAGGTCGGGGATGATCAGCCCGTTGACCCCGATCGCTTCGGCACGTTCCAAAAGGCGCCCGATGCCGTATTGGTAGAACGGATTGAAATACCCCATCCACAGCGTATCGACGGAAGGGGCGATTTTTTCGGAGATGCTCAAAACATCGGCGAACCGGAATCCGTGCGCCAAAGAGCGGCCGTTGGCCTCTTCGATCACGGGACCGTCGGCAACTGGGTCGGAAAAAGGGACCCCCAGTTCCAGAGTGTCGACACCGTTTTGGGCCAATGCCAATGCCAGATCGACCGTAAAGTCGTTGTCAGGATATCCTGCGGTAATGTAGGTGACGAGTTGCTTCACGCTTTCTCCATATCGGGTAAAATTAAAAGGGAAAAATGGACTTTTGAGAGTTCGTTGTCCATCTTCAGGTCTTCCTGCCACTGCAGGAACATATCGGCGACGCGGATCAGCCAGCTGATCGTCTCTTCATTCGCCGGCATGCCTCGGCTTCGGAGCTGCTCGAGTGCATCCTCCACAAACGCCGCGAGGCGGGTCATAGGCTCGATCTGCAGATAGCCCGACGCCGATTTGATATTGTGGAAAATACGGAACAGCTCTTCGATGCTGCGCCCGTAGCGCTCCGGATTGCCCAGATCGATAATGAGCGACTCCATGATTTCGGACATCATGGCATAATGATCCAAAAATTCGTCAATGATTTCGAAGTCGAAATTCGCTTCCAAACCGCTTCGTATGCCCATAACGAACT
>CAYXWQ010000073.1:0-2168 GCA_964468865.1 uncultured Sulfuricurvum sp.
TCAAAGCGCTGTTTGACCCCGATATCACGGTCTACGCCTCCAGCCTCAGCTTCTACACGATCTTCACCGTCGTCCCTCTGCTGATCATCTCGCTGAGCCTCATCGCCAACGTCCCCGTATTCGAGGAACAGTACGCGAAAATCCAGCTCTTCATTTTCGAGAACATCATGCCGGTCCATACCGAAGCGATCGCGCACTATCTCGAGTCTTTTTTTCAGAACTCCGTCCAGCTCGGAGTGATCGGATTTACGACGATGGTCGTCTCGTCCATGCTCTTTTTTCAGAATTTCGAACACATCGCCGAAAAGATCTACAAAGCTCCCCAGCGGCACTTCTGGGACGCCGTAACGACCTACTGGACCCTCATCACCCTCACCCCCCTCGTGCTGATCGTCTCGATGAGCCTGCGGGCCTATATCCAGTCCTCGTTCGATAGCCCATGGATCGTCGCCGCCCTCTCGGTTTTCCCGTTTTTACTCCTGTGGGGGATTTTTTTTATTATCTACAAAATCGCCATCAACGCCGAGGTTCCGACCAAAGCGGCGGCGCTGAGCTCCTTCATCGTCGCCGTCGTATGGGGAATCGCCAAAAACAGCTTTGTACAGTACGTCTTTCTGAACCAGACCTACTCGACGATGTACGGTTCGTTTTCATCCCTCATCTTTTTCTTTCTGTGGATCTACGTTTCGTGGATCATCGTCATCTACGGGATGAAACTATGCTATCTGATAAGCCGCGCTGCCCAAAGTGGCAAACCCCACAATCCCTAACGCCCAGAACGCCTCTTTTCTCCACATCGCCGCGACAGAGAGGACGATACTGAGCCACCCCGCCCACATCGGCACACTCACCGCATGCACATCCCCCATCTCGAACAGTCCGATCAGATAGGGATCATACCACTCCCCCCACGGGGTAAAATGGAGTGCAAGGACGCTGGGATAGTAGAGGTTGAACGCCAGCGCCAGCGGGATCGAGCCGATATGCCACCACCCGAACGTTCCGAATATGGCCAGCGAGATGGGGAGAAGGACGAGATAGCACCAGATGTGCAGCGCCAGAAAGATCTGCCATGCCTTCCAGTGCTCATAATAACGGATGAAAATAAAAATCGAGAGGACCCCGAACGCGGAAAACCAGAATCCCAGCGCGAAAAACAGCTTCGGAAAAAAGGCGAGCAACACCCCCACCGCGATCAGCAGCGTCTGAAACGAGACGATTTTGATCCCCCGGTCATAGAGCCAATACCCCACCGTCAGCATCCCGAACGCCCTCACCATCGGCGGGATAAATTCCAGTGCCCACAGATACAAAAAGAGGATCCCCGCCACAACGAGAAAGAGATCGCGGTTGCCGTGGCGGTAGGGAAAATAGCGCCCCTGCAGCCACCGGTAAGGACGGCGAAGGAGAAAATAGGCGATCAGGCTGATGATGCCGTAATGGTACCCGCTGATCGATAGGATGTGGCTCAGCCCCATCGCCCCCACCAGCGTCTGCAACTCCTGACTCATGGGGGTCGCAACGAACAGGGCACCGTAGAGCTCCTGCATCCATTGATCCTCATGCTGCAGCGCGATGCGCCGGTACCACCGCTCCTTCAGGCTGAGCTCGGGATATACCTCCGTGATCACCCCCCACGTCCGGAACCCTTTGAGATAGTCCAAAAAGGTGACTTTGCCCACCCGCAGTTCGACCAGCACCTCACGACCGCGCAGATCGCGTAGGTAGGGGCTCATGGCGCACCGGACATTCGTGCCGTTCTCGAGACGGAATTTGATGGAGGTTCTGGGTTTGTCTCCGATCAGGCGTACCTCCTGATCGATCACCGACGCGCGGACGAGAGGATCGTCGAATCGGGTCAGCTCTTTGTAGTGATAATATTCCCTTGAGAGGGAGAGGAAGGCGATGATGAGGAGAAAAAAGACGAAGAGTGCGCCGCTTTTGAGGTCAAAGAGGTCGACACGCTCGAGTTTAGACATAAAATTTCCTCTCCGTCATCCTCGGGCTTGACCCGGGGATCCAGCTGGATTCCCGCCTTCGCGGGAATGACAAAACTAAATTATCGGCATCGAAACGACTTCGTTATCCCCCACATTCATCGTTGCCGGCTTCATATCGATGTTTTCATACACGATCTGCGCCGCCCCGAACGTCGGACGGTCGACGAA
>CAYXWQ010000074.1:0-2133 GCA_964468865.1 uncultured Sulfuricurvum sp.
AACCGCTCCAACAGCTTTCGGACCCGGAAATCGAGAAACAGGTATCCGTCCCCCACCGCATACACGGCCGTAACGCACAGAAATCCCGTCGCCGTCGAGATATAGGGTTCACTGATATAGTACCCTTTCTGGATGGCGACCTCATCGACCAGATAGCCGCGGTCCGCCCCGATTTCGGCATGGTCTTCGCGGTCGGCGTAGATGTTCGGGGAGTTCTGCACAAACCCCTCGTCGCATTTGTAGATCAGTTCCAGACTCGGAAAGGTCTTGAATAGCCGCTGGGCCAGCTGCACATCGAATTTTTTTAGGCTCACCTTTCCCAGCGTCGTCAGAATGAATTTTTCGAACAACGGGGCATTGGCGGCATAGCTTCGTACCAGATCCTGCATCGTATCCCCCTGTGTGTGATTTGTTGTAGGCTATTAGAGTGCCCGGCCGCACCGGCTCAGGCAAAACGTTGAATCTAAAAGAAGGAGTTATGAGGCTTTCGGAATGACGCGCCATCCACAAGAGCAACCGAAATCTCATGAGAAAACTATAGCCAAATCCTAATCACCATCATGATTATTTTTTAATCAATCTGCGATTTACCACTCTAGGCTATAATTAGAATAAGAATATCCGTTTCAAAGAGTACCTATGCAACTAACCCATCTCGACGAGCGAGACCGCCCCAAAATGGTCGACGTCTCGGACAAAAACACGACCGCACGGGTCGCCGTCGCCAGCGGCCTTATCACGATGAGCCAGGACGCCTATGACGCCGTCGTCAACCAGACGGCCAAAAAAGGGCCCGTCCTCCAGACCGCCGTCATCGCCGCGATCATGGGGACGAAAAAAACCTCCGACCTCATCCCGATGTGCCACCCCCTCAACCTCAGCGGGGTCCACTGCGACATCGAGGAGCTCCCGGAGCTCCCCGGATTCCGTCTCACCGTCACCGCCAAACTCAGCGGCCAGACAGGGGTCGAGATGGAAGCGCTGACCGGAACCAGCATCGGGCTGCTGACGATCTACGACATGCTCAAAGCGATTGACAAAGGGATGGTGATCGGTCCCGTACAGCTTGAAACCAAAACAGGAGGCAAAAGTGGTCATTATCAACGAATCAACCCAGAAGCTTGAGCTTGAATACCCGTGCAGCTGGTGCTACAAAGTCGTCGCGCACGAACGGGCGGGAATCGAAATCGCCGCTTTGGAGATTTTGGGGGAACGGAAATATTCACTGAACCCTTCCAACACGAGCCGGGGCGGAAAGTACATCAGCATGAACTTAGAATTGTTGGTCCATAATGAGGACGAACGCACATATTTCTACGAAACGCTCAAAGCCCATCCCCACATCAAGATGGTGCTCTAAAGTATTCAAACGAACGTCAGCGTAGCGATCGGGACACTGTTCCGATGGCACATCAGAAAGGAATAATATGAATCTCGAAACCTTTAAACGGGACATCAAAACCCGCTACCGTACGCTCGCACCGAACGACATCGACGCCAAAGTCTCATCCCTCATCGCCTCTTTCGAAAACGAGTGGTCCGTTACCCCTCAGTCCCTGTCGCTGCAGGAACTCAAAACGTTCACCGGCGCCATAATCGAGGAAGAGGGGCATACCCTCTACGGAGAGCTTGAAGAACTCATCGCCCAGAAAGAGCGGATCGAGCGGCAGATTTCCCGCAAAAGCGAAGAGCTTCAGCACCTCAAATACAACCTGTTCAATGCCGTCGAAAAACAGATCGGCACCGACGACGAAATCCTCGAAAAACTCCACCAGGTCAAACTCCAGTCGATCGACCTGCTCGAAATCCTCGAAGAGATCACCGAAAGCGCCGTCATCACGACACTGGAAAAAGGGTCCGACATCGAAGAGACTCTGGCCGAAATCATCAAGGAGATCACCTTCGAGTCACTCAACGCCAACGTCCTCAACGCCGTACGGATCCGCCGCATTCTCGCCAGCATCCTCCAAAGCGCCCTCAACGTCGCCGAAGCGACCCCTAACCAGGCGGAAACGATCCTGCGCGGGACGCTGCGGGGGATCCACACCGCGCTGATCAAATCCATCGAAAAATTCCGCCAGTATCTTCTGTATGTCCCCGAAGAGGTCAAGGCCCTCTACCGCGACGAGTACA
>CAYXWQ010000075.1:0-2056 GCA_964468865.1 uncultured Sulfuricurvum sp.
GGTATTTTGGCGTCGTAATTCATCGTTTTATTTGTCTTTTTTGTAATGATAGGTGACATTGTAGTCTAAGCCAATCATAAAAGAATCATCTATATGACTAAAAAATAGGCAATTTTAAGAACGGTTTTTGCAATAACCGATCCAAATATCATTTGCAACAGGAGAGAGCATGTTTATTACAGTCCATGGAACGCAAATCCCTCTGGAGGGAAAAGAGATGGGAATCTGGCGCGAAGCGCCCGCCGCCCGCGTCACCAATCTCGACGGAAGTCAAAACGTCATCGGGATGATCGCCCCCACTGCACAGCTGCTCATTTCCATCCCCTCGCTGAAAACCGAAGTATGTTCGCTGGGGGCCAGAAAGTTCAATGACCTGATCAAAGAGTTCAAAAAGCTCAAAACGGTGATGGTCACGACCGACGAACCCGAATTCGTCCGGGAGTTCGTGGAGCGCGAAGGGATCGATGGCGCTGATGTCGTCATCGATTCGACGCGTGATTTCGGGAAAAAATACGGGCTGCTGATAGCTGAGGGGAAACTCAAAGACCGTCTGGCACGTGCGGTCTTCGTCATCGACCAGGAGGGGCTCATCAGCTACCGCGAGGTCGTTGCAGAAATCACCGACGAAGTGGATTACGACAAATGCATCGAAGCCGCGGAGAAAGCGGCCGGTTTCCGGAAAAAAGGGCACGACCACGAAAGCTGGATGGGGGTATAAAACGATACAGAGATATTTACGACCTAAACCACAAAAGTCCCGTCTCTATAGACCACTTCATCCCCAAGCGAAAACGTACGGGTATCGGCAAAGACATCGACGTGGTACAGACCGTCTCTGCGTTTAAAACCCGGTTTGCCGTACGTGCCGTGTTTCGCTCCCAGTGATATGTGAACCCCGCACATCCGTTCATAGGTTCCCGTGTCGGCAACCGTGCGTGTTTTGCTGAAGGCTCTGTTGAGGCCGAAACCGAGTTCGCGTATCCAAACCGTCCCCTCATCCCGGCGTATGTTGGAGAGGATGAGATCAAAGGCGGGGATGGAGTTTTCACACGCCACGACTTGCCCCTCTTCGATGATGAGAGTGATGGGGGTTTCGGGGGTGTTGATTTTGTACGTTACGTCACCGAAACAATAGATCTTCACCCGTCCGTGAACCGCTCTGAGGTCTTGCGCTTCGGTAAAAACTTCCCCCAGCGGGAGCTGACCGCCCCAGTTTGGCAACCCCGTGTAATCTCCGATATTGACTCTGGAGGGTTCGAAAGCCGAACCGTAGATCAACAGCTCTCCTCCGCTGTCGAGCACCCCTATCGGCGCGCTGTCTATTTTAGACTGGAGGGCACGACCGACATGGCGGTAATAGTCCTTGTCGTATTCCAGCGAATCGATGAAATACGACGCTTCATCGTCCGACATACGGCTGAGATGGGGGTGCTCGATCACTTTGAGGCGGAGTTTAAACAGCTCGACGCGCAGCCGAAACGCATCGAGGCGGAAATTGGTCGACTGGATCAATACCACCAGATCGGAGGGCTTCAGAGCCTCTAGCAGAGCCCGAACCTCCTGCGGCCGGTGCGCATCAAAATCGATCAGCCGTGCATGGGGGAGGGCGCGTTTGTATCCCTCCACCAAAATTGTCGCTATCAGACACCGTGTGTCATACACCACGACGGCATTCTCTTGATCGCTGTGATGAAATGCTTCTCGCAGAAGAGTTTTCAGGTATTCATGTGTTCTTACAATCAGTTCTTCCGTATGCAATGGTTCTCTTCCTCGGTTACTAAGCGTATTCTCTTTTATTATGCGAATTATAGCTTGGATTACAGGTTATTCATTTTTACCCTGTTTTGCAACATATGGGCGGAAAAAACGATTGAGATGGAACTCTAGACTAAAAATTGCAATGGTTCTTTATATACTCTAAGGAGAATGTGATGTCTGAGCATGATGCGATGCGCTCTGAAATAGAGCATTATCTCAAAAAATACGCAATAGACGAGGAGGCGAGATACGTCATAGCCCCGCTGGTAGCGAGCAAGTCGCTGGAGATGAACCACCT
>CAYXWQ010000076.1:0-1701 GCA_964468865.1 uncultured Sulfuricurvum sp.
AAGCGGGGATGGGGTTTGGGATGCATCCTCATCGCGACATGGAGATCGTCTCGATCGTCACCCAGGGTGTGCTCGAGCACAAAGACTCCGAAGGCAACCACGGTATTATAAACGCCGGACAGATCCAATACATGAGCGCCGGAAGCGGGGTGATGCATTCGGAATACGCGACCGATGAGGGCGATGCGGCCCTCTTTCAAATCTGGATTCATCCTGACCGACAAGGGGGTGTTCCCCTCTACGACAAGCGTGATTTTGCCCTTGTTGACCAAAACAACCGTTGGGCGCCACTCGTATCGGGTGAGGGGAGAGAGCATTCGATTACGATCCGGCAGGATGCGACGATTTATTCCACCCATCTAAATAAAGATGCACGAATAACAGTCGCTCCTGTCAAACCTTCGCACGGACGACTCGTGTTTGTCATGGAAGGCTCCGTTGAGATCGCGGGGCATATTCTGAATGCATGCGATGAGATACAAATCACAGATAAGGAGGAATACGCCCTTGAAGCACTGAGCGAATCGAAGGTCTTGTTGTTTGACGTGCCGATGCACAGACAGAATTGATGCTTCCCGCATCTACTGGATGCGGGAGAAATAACCGATATAAGGATATACCATGAAAAAAACACTCTCTTCGCTTTTGGCATTTACCATTCTTGGTTCCGCATCGTTACTTGCAGGAACCTACAACGTCGATACCGAACACTCTACTATCGGTTTCAAAGTCAAACACATGATGATCTCAGAGGTCAGCGGAAAATTTGACACCTTCAGCGGTGTGATCAATTACGATGAAAAAACGAAAACGCTCCAAGAGCTGAACGGAAAAATCGACGTTGCGTCGATCAACACGGCCAACGAAAAACGCGATGCCCACCTCAAAGCACCCGATATGTTTGATGCCCAAAAGTATCCCGTGATTACCTTCGTGCTCGACAAGGTCAAAGGGGACAAAGCCTACGGAAAACTGACGATGCATGGCGTGAGTAAAAACGTCGTCCTCGATTATGAAAACAACGGCCTCGTGAAAGATCCCTGGGGAAATCAGCGCGTCGGTCTAGGACTCAGCGGCAAAATCAACCGCAAAGATTACGGAATCACGTGGAACAAAGCGCTCGAAGCGGGAGGTGTCGCCGTCGCAGAGGTGGTCAAGCTCGATATCCAGCTCGAGGGGATTTTGGCGAAATAAGCCAAATCGGGTTCGGCAGCATGATCATGTGTTGCCGTCTTTATTTGAATGGTAAATTGTGCTGTTGTTGTTTACCATTAATCTCTACAATACCGCTTGTATAACACTTCTCATTTCTCAAGGAGACATAAAGTATGAATTGTCCTGTATGCGTCAGCGAAAAGCTCGTCATTAGCGAAAGAAATGGCATTGAAATCGATTATTGCCCAAAATGCCGCGGAGTATGGCTGGACCGCGGCGAACTCGACAAGATCATCGAACGGGCTGAAACCGCCTACCGTGGTGCACAGAGGGAAGAACCGCGTTATGAAAAACGTGATCACGGCTACGACCGTGGAGGATACGAGCAAAAACACCATTACAAAAAAAGAGAGTCGTTCTGGGGTGAATTGTTCGATTGAGAATCTGTCCGGCCGATATTTTTGGCTGGGAACAGTAAAATTTTTGAACTCTATTGGTATCGTAAATAGGGGAGTTTTGAAGTAAGTGGCGGGCAGACTGAGATTC
>CAYXWQ010000077.1:0-1518 GCA_964468865.1 uncultured Sulfuricurvum sp.
TTACTTGATTCCTGCGATGTAAGAAGCAAGAGCTTTGATGTCAGCATCTGACATTGCAGCAACTTGACCTTTCATCAATGCACCCATACCGTTTTTGTTCAGAGTACCAGCTTTGTACCCTTTCAAAGATTTTTCGATAGTAGCAGCAGACTGTCCTTTAACAACAGCAGATTTACCAAGAGCCGCTTTTTCGAAAGAAGCACCGTGGCAAGCAGCACATTTAGCAGCCAAAGCTTTACCATCAGCAGCCATCAAAGACACACCAGCGAACAACATTGCAAGAGCAATTTTTTTCATTCTATTCTCCATAAAAAATTTAGCTGTAATTATATTCCTATCATTCTTAAAGCACTCTAACTTTGCTGTGCTTAATCATAGCTCTGTTACAATAATGCACTATAATCTGCCAAGGAGCGAGAATGCGTTACAGCGACGTCAATCTGAATCAAAAAACAATCCTGATCACTGGGGGCGCGGGCTTTATCGGCTCCAACCTCGCGTTTTATTTTCAGGAACACTATCCTGAGGCGCATGTCGTCGTTCTGGACCTTTTCCGCTCCAACCTAACCCTCTCCAACGGCAACCTCAAGAGTTTCGGCCACTTCAAAAACCTCCTCGGCTTTCAGGGTGAAGTGATCAGCGGTGACATCAACGACCAGTTGCTCCTCGCCTCGCTGGCGCAGAATTACAAGTTCGACTACATCTTCCACGAAGCGGCCATTTCCGACACGACGGCGCTGGAGCAGGATCTGATGATCCGGACGAACGTCAACGCGTTCAAAGACCTCCTCGACATCGCCGTGGCCCACGGGGCTGCCATGATCTACGCCTCCTCCGGCGCCACGTACGGCGATGCCCCCTCTCCGCAGCGGGTCGGGCGCGAAGCGCCGCAGAACGTGTACGGGTTCTCGAAACTGATGATGGACCACCTCGCCCGCCAGTATTCTCAAAAATTTGAGAATATTTCCATTGTCGGATTACGCTATTTCAACGTCTACGGTCCGCGGGAGTTTTTCAAAAATAAAACGGCATCGATGGTCGTGCAGTTCGGGCATCAGCTTCTGTCGGGGAAAAACCCGAAACTCTTCGAAGACTCCGACAAGATTCTCCGAGACTTCATCTACATCGAGGACATCATCCAGGCGAACATCCTCGCGATGCACCCGCGCGAGTCGGGGGTGTTCAACGTCGGAACGGGGAAAGCGCGATCGTTCCAGTCGATGGTCGATATTCTCCAGCGTGAGCTGGGGACGTCGTTTGCGTGCGAATACATCCCCAACCCCTATGTGGGACGCTACCAGTTTCACACCGAAGCCGATATCGAATCGACCAAAAGCGTGCTGGGGTATGCGCCCCGGTTTGAATTCGAAGAGGGGATTGCGGCGTACGTTCCCGAAATCAAGCGGCTGTTCGAGCAGGAGCTTTCATGAAACGACTCCAGAACGCCACCCCCCGCATCCTCGTCATCGGGGATCTGATGATCGACCATTACCTGTGGGGAGGGTGCGAGCGGATCAG